>NZ_JBAZOS010000034.1:0-33971 GCF_041648615.1 Brevundimonas sp. | reverse complement strand
AACTGGTGCTGCTGCCGCCAGCGCCGCCGCCGCCGCCGCTGAAGCCGCCGCCGCCGCCCGCGGCGTTGGACGAACCGCCGGCGCCGCCCGAACCGCCCAGACCGCCGCCTCCACCGCCGATGAGGCCAGCGGCGCCACCTGCGCCGCCCGTTGCGACGTTACCGGTGAAGGCGACGTGGCTGACGCTGACAGCACCCGAATTGACGAAGATGGCTCCGCCGGCCCCGAGGCCCCCGCCCCCGCCGCTCGCGCCGGCGCCGCCGATGCCGGCGCCGCTAAGGCTGCCGAAATTGGTTATGTCGACGGCGTTCGCGCCGGCGTCGACGAAGAAGAGACGGTACTGGCCGTCGCCGCTCAGATCGAAACCCCCGCCGTTGACGACAAGGGCGTCGGTCAGGGTCGGAAGCAGACCCGTCAGGGTGACGCTGCCGGTCAGCCGGATCGTGTCGGCCCCCGGATGCAGATTGGCGGCGTTGATCGCCGCGATCAGGCTGGCCGTGCTGTCGGCCGTATACTCGTCGGCTCGGGCGAAGCCGGCTGTCATCGCGATTCCGACCAGGGCGGTGCTGCCCAGCAGGGCGAAGCGCCGCATGCCATCGTGGCGCGCGCGCGCGCTGGAACGGGCGGCGAACGCCGCACTCTTGATGGTCCTGGTCATGGCGACGCCCCCGAGACGCCGCCACCAGGGCGAGCCTCAACAAAACTGCTACTCGCCGAACAGTCTGCGCGCGGGAGCATGGCCAGTTAGGGCCGGGTTAAGAGTTTGTGAACCATGCCAACGTCCCAGTTTTGGGACGAACGCCGTTTTTTCTCCTTTTTGGAGAACGGGTTACGCAGAGTAAGCCAGAGCGTTGAAACGGATGCCGCGCCTTGCGCTGGTGGTCACCCGATGCGACGACGCCCGCTCACAGGAACTCAAAAATGCCGCCTGCCGCGTTTCCCGAACATCTCGTCATTCTGGGCGGCGGCAGCGCAGGCTGGATGAGCGCCGCCTTCATGGACCGGACGTTCAACCGGTCCGGAGACCGGCGGCTCAAGATCACCGTCGTCGAATCCGAAGCCATCGGCCGCATCGGCGTGGGCGAGGCGACCATCCCGTCCATCCGGGACTTCGCCCAGTACATCGGCATCGACGAGACCACGTTGATGGCGCGCACCTCGGCCACGTTCAAACATGGAGTCCAGTTCGAGGACTGGTCCGGGATCGGCGAGACCTGCTTCCACCCGTTCGAAGCCTTTGACGCCGCCTTCGGCTACAACGCCGCCCCCTCCTGGCTGGCGCGCAAGGCCCAGGGCGTGGCCGGGGCGTTCGCTCTGGAGTCCGGAATCCAGTGGGCCCTGGCCCGGGCCGGCCGATCGCCCAAGCGTCTGATGGACGACGACTACAAGGCGTCCTTCCCCTATGCCTACCATCTCGACGCCGAAGCCTTCGGCGACCTGCTGTCCGAAATCGCGCAGGCGCGCGGCGTGGAGCGGATCCTCGGCGAGGTCGTCAAGGTGCGCGAAAAGAACGGCGAGGTTCTCGGCTTCGACCTGCGCGACGGTTCGAAGGTGGACGGCGATTTCTTCCTCGACTGTTCGGGCTTCGCTTCGCTGTTGCTGGGCAAGACGCTGAAAGCACCCTTCGTCTCCTATGCCGACCACCTGCTGTGCGACCGCGCCGTGGCCATCCGCGTCCCGCGCGCCGAGGGCGAGCCCATCCCGCCCATGACGCGGTCAAGGGCGCTGTCGGCCGGCTGGATGTGGCGCATCGGCCTGCAGAACCGGGAAGGCATCGGCTACGTCTATTCCCGCGCCCACCTGAGCGAGGCCGAGGCCGAGGCCGAGTTGCGCGCGACCGCGGGCATTCCGGACGACGTTCCCGCCCGCCATCTTGCCATGCGCGTCGGCCGGGCCGAAAACGCCTGGACCGGCAATGTCGTGGGGCTGGGCCTCGCCGGCGGCTTTATCGAGCCGCTGGAATCGACCGGCCTCCACATGGTGGAATTCGGTCTCAAGATGCTGGTCCGCTACTTCCCGCTTTCGGGCATAAACCCGGAGTCGCGGAACCGCTATAATGACGTCATGGCCTCCCAGTACGACGATCTGCGCGACTTCGTGGCCGCCCACTACAATCTCAGCGGTCGCCGCGACACGCCGTTCTGGTGCGAAGTGGTCAAGCCGGAGCGCACGCCGGACCGGGTGAAGCAATTGATGGGCGTCTGGGCGGATCGTCATCCCTCGCGGGAAGACATCGACATGCAGCAGACCCTGTTCAACCACGTCAGCTGGCAAGCCATCGTCTACGGGATCGGCCAGGCGCCCGCAGCGGCGATGGCGAATGCGGCTCGCTGGACGATCGAGCCGGGACGGCAGATTCCCCACCTGGTCGCCGGCCTCGCCGCGGCGATGGAGCACCTGCCCAGCCATGATCTCTGGCTTGAAGGCCTGCGCACCCTGCCCGTTACGGAAGGCGGCTGGTGACGCCCGCCTAGATCGCGAACAGGAAGGCGGTGACCGTCAGGCGGCCGGTGCGCGGATCCGGCGAGAATTTATCGTCGACGTGGATGTTCGGGGAATGCAGCATGCTGGCGCGATAGACCACCAGTCGATCAAACGCCGCATCGACCTTGGCCATGCGGTCATAGAGCGGATGATTCTCGTCCGGGAAGGTCGCGGGCAGGATCTGGCTCTGCAACTCCTTGGCCAGCGTCTCGTCGTGGATGATCTCGCGCTCGGCGTTCAACCGCTGAAAGCCGGTTTGCTTGTGTCTGAAGAAGGATGTGCCGCCGAACTCGGGCCCGCACAGATAGTGGACGAACGCGAGGTCGTGATCGCCGGTCCGGTCGATGTGAGGGACCCGCTGGTTGTGCTTCATTTCCCGACCGGATCGGGTGACCATGGCGAAGGACGCGGCCAGCGACATGGGCTGCTCCACCGGTATGCCGAAGACACTCTGCAGCAGTGGTTTGAGCGCGCCGTGGACGTTCAGCATATAGACTTCGGGGATCGGGCTTCGCAGGCCCGGATAGGCCGCGCCAGCGGGGCCGTAGGTGCAATCCCGCGCCGCGAAATCCACCAGCCGGTTCGGTTCGGCCATCATGCCGTCGATGACCACCAGAGGCTCCGCCTCCGGGCCGACGTTGTAAACTGTAAAGGGCGCTTCGGCGTTCAGTCGGAAGTCGTAGGACATCCACGACCCATGCCTTGTGCAGCCGGTCTTGTCATCCTGTAGCGCGTCTGGCGGGAAGTACCCTCCCCTGGCTGTCAGCCAGCCGCGACGGCCCGGGCCGGGTCTCAACCGCGCTGCGGTCTGCCGGCTGCCGCAAGGAGACAAGTTGGCCGTGAACTGTCCCCACCGCCACGCGCTGCATTGGCCTCTAGCGCCCGGCGAGTTGGCCGGGAAAGACCTCATGGATCGGTTTGGTTTCCGGCAGAATATAGACAACCCCCACGGTTCCCTGGAATTCCGCCTGCACGACGTCCTCGTAGAATTTCACGGGTACATTGATGCAGCCGAACGTGATCCGGCGGCTCAGGGCTGACCGCGGCGCCAGTCTCTCAAGGCGGTGCTGGCTCGTGCCGGCGTCCAACACCCGATGCAGCGCCAGGGCGGAATCGTAGTCGATCCAGAGGATGTCCTGGCCCGCCAGGTTGAGGCCAAAGGAAGCGTCAAAACGGCCAGCCGGGGTGGTGCGCTCCTCGGGACGGATCTGCGAGAGCTTCCGGTCGCCGACGCCGGGCGCGGAATCGTCCCCGACGGCCAGACCAAGCAGGGCCGTCGTCGCGCCTCGCAGATTGGCCCGGCCGTCAAACACGAAGACCTTGGTGTCCTTCTTGTCGACAATGATGAACGGGCGGCCCTGGTTGTCGCCCGTTCGGATGACCCAGCTGGCGGTTTCGCGCGCATCGTCAGAGGCGGATTCCCCGAGGAAGTCGGCGGAACCCGTCGCCGCCGGCGGGCCCCCGGCGGCCCATGAGCCATCGCTCGCGTACACGGGGCGGGCCGAGAGGGCCTCAAGACAAAGGACGCCGAGGGTCGCCAGGGCCAGGCGCCGCAGCATGCTCATCGAAACACCGGTCAGGAGTGTGGCCATGGGGTCCTCAGGGCTATCTGCAGAGCGGCATGCTGCCGGCCCTTCGAAAGGCGGATCGCGACCAGCCGAGTCTCATTTCGGCGCCGCCGGTTGCGGGGACAGCAAGCCCTGAGCCAGACTGGCTGACGGGCGGACCTGACAGCCTCACCGGCCGGGGCCGGCGTCACCCCTCACCTGGCCCGATCTCACGCAGCGATGGTCGCGGCCGGAAATGGCGGAGCGTCGGTGATCCCCAATATCACCCGCCTGACCGATCTTCCGCGGCCCGGCGGACGCTTCCCGGGGGAGGCCCGTCCGGGCCGGACATGATGTTCCTTGCGCGGGAGAACCTTGCGCGAACCGGCCTTCTTCCACCTCAAAACGCAATAATATTGCCCAGCATCTTGTGCGACGCAGCGAGCCATGGTTACCTTGCGCTTCAACAGGAGTTTCGACGTGGCCCATCGCGCCCGCATCGCTGACCGCGCCATCGCCGTTTCGGCGATCGCGACGGCGCGCGCGCCGAACGCCCTGATCGCCCTCCA
The DNA here is from genome assembly GCF_041648615.1 of Brevundimonas sp. GTDB lineage: Bacteria > Pseudomonadota > Alphaproteobacteria > Caulobacterales > Caulobacteraceae > Brevundimonas. Next base: position 29,371 of record NZ_JBAZOS010000034.1, on the reverse strand, counting down.
CAGCCTTATTCTCGTCGTGACGCTTGTGCTGCTCCCCGGAGCGGTGTGGATGCACGCAACCTGAACCCAAGCCCCTTCAGGATCGCCCGCAGCCACCCGCTCCCGAAAGGAAGCGGGTTTTTTGTTGCGCGCGGTCCGGACCTCTCCCGGAACCGACGCCCGCCATGACGCAAGATTTCACCTCACGCCCCGGACCGGACGGCCGCCCGCCGAACGCGCGCAGCCGCGCCGTCACGGCCGGCCCCAGCCGGGCCGCCGCGCGCAGCTATCTGCGCGCCGCCGGCATGCAGGACGCCGACTTCGACAAGCCGATGATCGCGGTGGTCAACACCTGGTCGTCGGTGACGCCGTGCAACATGCACCTGGACCGGCTGGCGAAGGACGTCCGCGCCGGCATCGTCGCGGCGGGCGGCTGGCCGGTCGATTTCAACACCATCGTCGTCACCGACGGCATCTCCATGGGCACGGCGGGGATGAAGGCCTCGCTGATCAGCCGCGAGGTCGTGGCCGACTCCATCGAACTGGCCGTCGAGGGCCACCAGCTGGACGGCGTCATCTGCATCGTCGGCTGCGACAAGACCATCCCGGCGGCGGCCATGGCCCTGGCGCGGATGGATATCCCCGGCCTGGTCTATTACGGCGGCACCATCCTGCCCGGCCGCATCGGCGCGCGGGAAGTCTCGGTCCAGGACATCTTCGAGGCCATCGGCGCCCACGCCGCCGGGGCGCTGGACGACGCCGGACTGCAGGCCGTCGAAAGCGCCGTCTGCCCCGGCGCCGGGGCCTGCGGCGGCCAGTTCACCGCCAACACCATGGCCATGGCCCTGACGGTCATGGGCCTGTCGCCCATGGGCGCCAATGACGTGCCCGCCGTCGATCCGGCCAAGGGGGCGGAGGGCGAACGCTGCGGCCGGCTGATCGTCGAGCGGGTGTTCGCCGGCGACACGGCCCGCAAATACATCACCCGGGCCAGCCTGAAGAACGCCGCCGCCGCCGTCTCCGCCTCGGGCGGCTCGACCAACGCCGTCATGCACCTGACCGCCATCGCGGCCGAGGCCGGCGTCGAGTTCGGCATCGAGGACTGCCATCAGGCCTGCGTTGACGCCCCGGTGATCTGCGACCTGAAGCCGGGCGGCCGCTTCCTGGCCTCGCACCTGTTCGCGGCCGGCGGCACCCGTCTGGTGACCCAGCGGATGGCGGCGGCGGGCAAGATCGTCAACGCCCCCACCGTCAGCGGCCGCAGCCTGTTCGCCGAGGCGGCCGAGGCCGAGGAGACCCCGGGCCAGCAGGTCGTCGCCGACTTCGCCGCCCCGGTCATGGATCGCGGCAGCTACGCCGTCATCTACGGCGACATCGCGCCGGACGGGGCGGTCATCAAGCTGACCGGCCACAAGGTCGACCGGTTCGAGGGCCCGGCCTGCGTCTTCGACAGCGAGGAAGACGCCTTCCACGCGGTCCAGGACGGATCGGTCGGCGAGGGCGACGTCATCGTCATCCGCTATGAGGGCCCCAGGGGCGGTCCCGGCATGCGCGAGATGCTGCAGGTCACCGCCGCCCTGAAGGGTCGCGGCGTCGACAACGTCGCCCTGATCACCGACGGCCGCTTCTCGGGCGCCAGCTACGGCTTCGTCGCCGGCCACGTCTCGCCCGAGGCGGCGGCCGGCGGCCCCATCGCTCTCATCCGCGACGGCGACCGCATCGCCATCGACGTCAGCAACCGCCGGATCGACGTCGACGCCGATCTGGTGAAGCGCCGGGCGGGGTTCGCGCCCCAGCCGCTCCGCCCGGCGCACGGCGTCTTCGCCAAATATCGCGCCTCGGTGGCCTCCGCCGCCCAGGGCGCCGTGACCATTCCCGATCCGCCGCCGGTGCAGCGTCCCGCTGAAACCGAAACCCGATCCGCCCGAGAGGACGCCTGAACCATGGCCATCACCATCTACACCAATGACGATATCCGGCCCGGCGCCATCGCCGGCCAGCGCATCGCCATCATCGGCTACGGCTCGCAGGGCCGGGCCCACGCCCAGAACCTGAAGGACTCCGGCCACGACGTGGTCGCGGGCGTCCGTCACGGCGGCAAGGGCTGGAAGAACGCCACCGCCGACGGCGTCCCGACCGCCGAACCGGCCGAGGCCGTCCGGGACGCGGACATCATCGCCATCCTGACCCCGGACATGATCCAGGCCGAGGTCTATCGCGACGTCATCGAGCCCAACGCCAAACAGGGCGCCGCCATCCTGTTCGCCCACGGCTTCTCGATCATCTACGGCCGGATCACGCCGCGCGAAGACATGGACGTGATCCTGGTCGCGCCCAAGGGGCCGGGCGATCTGGTCCGCCGCGAGTTCCAGCGCGGCCGCGGCGTCCCCTCCCTGTTCGCCATCGAGAAGGACGCCACCGGCAAGGCCCGCGATCGCGCCATGGGCTACGCCCGGGGCAATGGCGGGGCGACCGGCGGCCTGCTGGAAACCACCTTCCGCGAGGAGACCGAGACCGATCTGTTCGGCGAACAGGCCGTCCTGTGCGGCGGCGCCAAGGAGCTGGTCATGTCCGGGTTCAACACCCTGGTCGAGGCCGGCTACCAGCCCGAGATCGCCTATTTCGAGTGTATGCACGAGCTGAAGCTGATCGTGGACCTGTTCTACGAAGGCGGCATCACGAAGATGAACGAATTCATCTCGGAGACGGCGAAATGGGGCTCGGTCAAGTCCGGCCCGCGCGTCATCACCGACGAGACCCGCGCCCGGATGAAGACCATCCTGGACGAGATCCAGTCCGGTCAGTTCGCCCGGGAATGGATCGCCGAGAACGAGGCCGGCAAGCCCCGCTATGACGCCTGGGTCAAGGCCGACAGCGAGCAACCCATCGAGATCACCGGGGCGAAGCTGCGCGAACGCATGGCCTGGCTGCACGCCCCCAAGTCAGAAGCCGCCTGACCATGACCGGCTCCGCCGCCCGCATTCCCGAACCCGCCGCCGCTCCCCGGAGCGGCGCCCGCCTGCTGGTCTCCACCCTGGAGCGGCTGGGGGTGGAGGTCGTGTTCGGCTATCCGGGCGGCGCGATCATGCCCGTCTATGACGCCCTGGCCGGGTCGGCGCTGCGCCACATCCTTGTCCGGCACGAACAGGCCGCCGCCTTCGCCGCCGACGCCTACGCCCGGCGCAGCGGCAAGGTCGGGGTCTGCCTGGCCACCTCCGGCCCGGGCGCGACCAATCTGATCACCGGCATCGCCAATGCGATGATGGATTCCGTCCCCATCGTCTGCATCACCGGCAATGTCGCCCAGGGCGTCATGGGCACGGACGCCTTCCAGGAGATCGACATCCTGGGCGTCACCCTGCCGATCGTGAAACACTCCATCCTGGTGCGCGATCCGGCCGACATCCCGGCGGCGGTGGAGGAGGCGTTTCACATCGCCGCCTCGGGGCGTCCGGGGCCGGTCCTGATCGACCTGCCCAAGGACGTCCAGGTCGGCCAGACGACCGAGGACTTCGGCTTCCCGTATCCGAACACGGTCGCGACGATCGACCACGACGCCATCGCCGCGGCGGCGCAGGCCATCCGCGCCGCCCGGCGTCCTCTGATCTATGTCGGCGGCGGGGTGAAGATCGGCCGGGCGACGGAGCAGGTCCGGGCCTTCGCCGACGCCACCGGCATTCCGTCGGTCGCGACCCTGAACGCCCTGGGGACCATCCCCACCGACGCCCCCGGCTTCCAGGGCATGCTGGGCATGCACGGCACGCGCGCGGCCAATGAGGCGGTGCAGGAGACCGATCTGCTGATCGTCTTCGGGGCCCGGTTCGACGACCGCGCCACCGGCAAGCTGGCCGAGTTCGCGCCCCACGCCCGGGTCATCCATTTCGACATCGACGCCTCGGAGATCGGCAAGCTGCGCGAGACCTGGATCCCGGTCGCGGGCGAACTGGCCCCCGGCGTGGAGGCCCTGACCGCGCATCTGGCCGGCCGGACCCTGACCATCGATCCGTGGATGATCCACTGCGCCGTCCGGGTCCAGCGCACCGCCTTCCGCTACGACGACGCGCCGGGCGAAGGCGTCTTCGCCCCGGCCCTGCTGAAAGCCGTGTCGGAAGCGGCCGGCGACTCCTTCGTGGCCGCCTGCGACGTCGGCCAGCATCAGATGTGGGCCGCCCAGCACTGCCGCTTTTCGAAGCCGGAGGCCCACATCACCTCGGGCGGCCTGGGGGCCATGGGCTTCGGCCTGCCCGCCGGCATCGGGGCCAAGCTGGCCGATCCGGACGCCACGGTCGTCGTCATCGCCGGCGACGGCGGCTTCATGATGAACGTCCAGGAGCTGGCGACCCTGCGCCGCTACGGCGTGGCGGTGAAGATCCTGCTGCTGGACAACAGCTCGCTGGGACTGGTCCGCCAGTGGCAGGAGCTGTTCTTCGCCGGCAACTATTCGGAGATCGACCTGTCCGACAATCCGGACTTCGTCCGGGTCGCCGAGGCCTTCGGCATCGAGGCCTTCCGAATTAGCCGACGCGAGGAGGTTCAGGCCGGGATCGCCCGCCTGCTGGCCGCCGACGGCCCCTGCCTCGCCCACGTGATCATCGATCCCCGGGAGAATGTGTGGCCGCTGGTCCCGCCCGGAAAGAACAACGCCGAAATGATGGAAGGCGCCTGACCATGAGCACCCAGACCCTGCACCTGAACATCGACCGCGCCGACGGCTCGCTCCAGCGCCTGATCGGTCTGGTGGAGCGCCGCGGCTTCCACATCGACGGCATGACGCTGCGCGACGAGGGCCATGGCCGACGGGTCGAACTGGCCGTGCGCGGCCGGGACGACGGCCGCTGCCCGCACACCCTGGGCCGCCAGATCGACAAGCTGTTCGGCGTCACCCGCATCACCCCGCCCGCCGCCGCCTTCCATCCCGAGGTAGCGGCATGACCAAGGTTCAGACCGCCGTCGCCGCCGATCCGGACAAGGTCGTCGTCTTCGACACCACCCTGCGCGACGGGGAACAGGCGCCCGGCTTCTCCATGGGGCCGGATGACAAGGTGCGCATAGCCCATGTGCTGGCCGCGCTGAAGGTCGATGTGGTCGAGGCCGGTTTCGCCGCCGCCTCGCCCGGCGACGAGGAGGGCGTCCGGCGCGTGGTCGGCGAGGTCGAAGGCCCCGTCTTCTGCTCCCTGGCCCGCGCCAGCGAGGCCGACATCGACGCGGCGTACCGCGCCCTGCGCGGGACCGATGAGCGGCGCTGCCACATCTTCCTGGGAACCAGTCCGATCCACCGCTCGGCCAAGCTGAGGATGTCCAAGGCCGAGGTGCTGGCCGCCGCCGGGCGCGCGGTCGCCTATGCCCGCACCCGGTTCGAGGACGTGGAGTTCAGCCCCGAGGACGCCATCCGCACCGAGCCGGAATTCCTGGCCGAGGTGTGCGAGGTCGCCGCCGCCGCCGGGGCCACGACCCTGAACATCCCCGACACCGTCGGCTACTCCACGCCGGGCGAGATCGGCGACATCTTCCGCACCCTGATCTCGACCGTACGCGCCCGCTTCCCCCAGGTCGTCTTCTCGGCCCACTGCCACGACGACCTGGGCATGGCCGTCGCCAACTCGCTGTCGGCCGTCGAGGCCGGGGCGCGTCAGGTCGAGGGGGCGATCAACGGCATCGGCGAGCGGGCCGGCAACGCCTCGATCGAGGAGATGGTGATGGCCATCCGCACCCGCTCGGACCGCTATGGCCTGCACACCGGCGTCGATGCTGTCCATCTGGTCCGCGCCAGCCGTCTGCTGAGCGAGATCACCCACACGCCGGTGGTCCGCAACAAGGCCATCGTCGGCCTGAACGCCTTCGCCCACGAGGCGGGCATCCACCAGCACGGCATGATGGCCGATCCCTCGACCTACGAGATCATGCGGCCCCAGGACGTCGGTTTCGAAGGCACCTGGTTCGTGCTGGGCAAACACTCCGGCCGCCACGCCGTGGCCAAACGCGCGGAGACCCTGGGCCAGCCCGTCAGCGGCCTGCACCTGGCCGCCGCCTTCGCCGGCTTCAAGGCCCGCGCCGACCAGATCGGCGAGATCAACGACCACGAACTGCTGGCCATCATCGAGGCCGCCCGACCCGTCACCCGTCAAGAGGAGCCCGCCTATGCGGCCGCTGGCTGAACACATCTGGATCAATGGCGAGCTGACGCCCTGGGCCGAGGCGAAGATCCATGTGATGAGCCACGCGCTCCACTACGGCACCTCGGTGTTCGAGGGCATCCGGGTCTATGACACCCCGGACGGGCCGCGCGGCTTCCGCCTGACCGACCATGTCCGGCGGCTGTTCGACAGCGCCCGGATGTATCATTTCCAGCTGCCGTGGACCGAGGCCGAACTGGTCGAGGCGTGCAAGGCGACGGTGAGGGCCACGGGCCTGCGCAGCGCCTACATCCGGCCCATCGCCTTCCTCGGCGAGTGCGGGATGGGGGTGACGCCCTCTCCCGACAATATGAACATCGACGTCGCCATCGCCGCCTTCCCGTGGGGCGCCTATCTGGGCGAGGAGGCGCTGGAGAAGGGGGTCGACGCCTGCGTCGCCAGTTGGTCCCGCATCGCCCCCAACACCGTGCCCTCGGGCGCCAAGGCGGGCGGCAACTATCTGTCGTCCTATCTGATCGGCCGCGAGGCGCGGGTCGGCGGCTTCGGCGAGGGCATCGCCCTGGGCACCGACGGCCGGCTGTCGGAAGGCGCCGGCGAGAACCTGTTCCTGGTCAAGGACGGCGAGATCATCACCCCGCCCGCGGCGGCCTCCATCCTCATGGGCATCACCCGGGACAGCGTGCTGAAGCTGGCGCGCGGGCTCGGCTACGAAACCCGCGAACAGGTGCTGCCGCGCGAGGCCCTGTATGTCGCCGACGAGATCTTCATGACCGGCACGGCGGCCGAGATCACGCCGGTGCGGTCGGTCGACGGCATTCCGACCCGCTGCGCCGGTCCGGGGCGGGTGACAAAGGCGGTCAACGCCGCCTTCCGCGGCCTGTTCGACGGAACCACGCCCGACCGGTTCGGCTGGCTGGAGCCCATCGCCGCGCCCGCCGCCGCGCCCAAGCGCGAGGTCGAACATGCCTGAGACCCTGTTCGACAAGGTCTGGAACCGGCACCTGGTCACGCCCGAGACGGTGGATGCGCCCGGCGTCCTCTACGTCGATCTGCATCTGGTGCATGAAGTCACCAGCCCGCAGGCCTTCAGCGAGATCGAGGCGCGCGGCCTGCCCGTGCGCCGCCCCGACCGCACCTTCGCCACCCTCGACCATTCGACCCCGACCCTGCCCGCCGGGGCCGACGGCGAGCGGCCCTATGTGACCCCGGCGGCCCGCGCCCAGGTCGAGCGGCTGGAGTCCAACTGCGCCCGTCACGGCGTCCGGCTGGCCGGCTGGGACAGCGACGACCGCGGCGTGGTCCACGTCATGGGGCCGGAACTGGGCCTGACCCGGCCCGGCATGACGGTCGTCTGCGGCGACAGCCATACGGCCACCCACGGGGCTTTCGGAGCCCTGGCCTTCGGCATCGGCACCTCGGAAGTCGGCCATGTGCTGGCGACCCAGTGCCTGCTCCAGCGCAAGCCGAAGGCGATGCGGGTCACCGTGACCGGCAGGCTGCAGCCCGGCGTCTCGGGCAAGGATGTCGCCCTCGCCATCATCGCCCGCCTCGGCTTCGGCGGCGGCTCGGGCCATGTCATCGAATACGCCGGCGAGGCCATCCGCTCGCTGGACATGGAAGGGCGGATGACCGTCTGCAACATGTCGATCGAGGCGGGGGCGCGGGCCGGGATGATCGCCCCGGACGCGGTCACCGTGGCCTGGCTGCAGGGCCGCCGATACGTCCCGGCGGGCGAGGCCTTCGGCCGTGCGGCGGCCGACTGGCTGACCCTGAAGAGCGATCCCGGAGCGGTGTTCGACGCCGAGGTCGAGATCGACGGGGCGGCGATCCGGCCTATGGCCACCTGGGGCACCACGCCCGACGCCGGCTCGCCGGTCGGCGCCCTCGTCCCGGCCCCGCGCGACGCCTCGGACGAGAAGGCCTTGGCCTATATGGGCTTCGCCGCCGGGGAGGCGACCACCGGCCATCCGGTCGATGTCGTCTTCGTCGGCTCCTGCACCAACGGCCGCCTGCCCGATCTGCGCGCCGCCGCCGAGGTGCTGCGCGGCCGCAAGGTCAGTCCCGGCGTCCGCATGCTGGTGGTGCCGGGCTCCGAAGCCGTGCGCCGCGACGCGGAGGCCGAGGGTCTGGACCGGGTCTTCATCGAGGCCGGAGCCGAATGGCGCCTGCCGGGGTGTTCCATGTGCATCGCCATGAACGGCGATTTCGTCGCCCCCGGACAGCTGGCCGTGTCGACCTCGAACCGCAATTTCGAGGGTCGGCAGGGCAAGGGCGCGCGCACCATCCTGGCCAGCCCCGCCACCGCCGCCGCCAGCGCCATCGCCGGCGTGCTGACCGACCCGCGCGTCTATCTGAAGGAGGTCGTCGATGCCTGAAGCCTTTCAAGCCCTGACGTCGAAGGCCGTGGTCCTCAGCCAGGCCAATATCGACACCGACCAGATCATCCCTGCGCGCTTCCTGACCACGACCTCGCGCGAGGGACTGGGCAAGGCCGCCTTCTACGACTGGCGCTATGAGACCGACGGCTCGCCCAAGCCCGAGGCGGTGCTGAACCGCATCGATCCGGCCGAGCGCCGCATCCTGCTGGCCGGCCCGAATTTCGCCTGCGGCTCGTCGCGCGAGCACGCGCCCTGGGCGCTGGTCGACTATGGCTTCCGGGCGGTGATCTCGACCTCGATCGCCGACATCTTCACCTCCAACGCCCTCAAGACCGGCCTGCTGCCGATCGAGGTGGACCAGGCGACGTGGGACGACCTCGCCGCCTTCCCCGACCAGCCGGTGACCATCGATCTGGAGGCCGGCGAAATCCGCCGCGGCAACGCGGCGCCCACGCCCTTCACGGTCGAGCGGTTCGCGCGCCGCTGCCTGCTGGACGGCGTCGACACCCTGGGCTGGCTGCAAGCCCGCCTGCCCGACATCGCGGCCTATGAAGCCGCCCATGAGATGGAAACCGCCTGATGCCCGCTCCCCGCACCTTCGACATCGTCGTCCTGCCCGGCGACGGCGTCGGTCCCGAGGTCGTCCACGCCGCCCGCGCCGTTCTGGCGGTCATCGGCGACTTCTTCGAGCATAAATTCCGCTTCCACGAGCATCTGATCGGCGGCGCGGCCATCGATGCGACCGGCGATCCCCTGCCGCCGGAAACCGTCAGCGCCTGTCTGGGCGCCGACGCCGTCCTGCTGGGCGCGGTCGGAGGGCCGAAATGGGACGGCGGCGCGCGACGGCCCGAGGAAGGCCTGCTGGGCCTGCGCAAGGCCATGGGCCTGTTCGCCAATCTGCGGCCGCTGCAGGTGTCGCCGGTGCTGGCGCACCGCTCGCCGCTGAAGCGCGAGATCGTCGAGGGGGTCGACCTGATCGTGTTCCGCGAACTGACCGGCGGCATCTATTTCGGAGAGAAGACCCGCACCGCCGATCGCGCCACCGACCTGTGCGTCTACACCGTCCCCGAGATCGAACGCATCGCCCGCGCCGCCTTCAGGACCGCCCAGTTGCGGCGCGGCAAGGTGACCTCGGTGGACAAGGCCAATGTGATGGAGACCAGCCGCCTGTGGCGCGAGGTCGTGACCCGCATCCACGCCGAGGAATTCCCGCGCGTCCAGCTGGAGCACGCCCTCGTCGACTCCATGGCCATGCACCTGATTCGCAAGCCGCGCGAGTATGACGTCATCCTGACCGAGAACATGTTCGGCGACATCCTGTCGGACGAGATCTCGGTCCTCGGCGGCTCCATCGGCCTGCTGCCCTCCGCCTCCCTGGGGGAAGCCGGCAGTCCCGGCCTGTTCGAACCCATCCACGGCTCGGCGCCGGACATCGCCGGCCAGGACAAGGCCAATCCGGTCGGGACCATTCTGTCCGCCGCCCTGATGCTGCGCCACAGCCTGGGGCTGGAGGACGAGGCGGCCTCGATCGAAGCCGCCGTCGCCGCCGTGCTGTCGGCCGGGGCCGTGACGGAAGACCTGGGAGGATCGCTGGGCACGCGCGCCGCGGCGAATGCAGTGATCGACGGGCTGCGCGCCATCCACTGGGCCGCCGCGCACCGCGTCCAGATGCATTGGGCCTGAGCGATGGCGAGTGAAACCGTGTCGTATGGGGCGCACAATCCGGTCCCCGGCAGGCTGGAAGCCGTCGAAACCCGCCTGATCGGCAATAATATTGCCGGACGACTTGACGGACGGGCCGGGCGTCCCGCAGCCTGCGGATCGCACTTCAACGTGAGCCTGGTCTCTTGATCCGTTCCGCCGCAGCCCTCGCCGTCCTCTCGCCCGCCTCGCGCGGCGGCGAGACCGTGCGCCTGGCCGGACTCGGCATGACCACCATGACCATCACCACCATCACCACGCCGTCGGCGGGGACAGGTTAGCGCGCACCAAGGCTCAGGATCGCAACAACCCAACCCCGCCCGGACCCCCGGGCGGGGTTTTTCGTTTCCGCCTCCCTCCCTTTCCCTCCCCGCCCTGCACCGAAAGCCCCGTTCATGCCTGGTCTCGCCCTCCTCCGCCCCGAACCGCTTCCCGCCGCCGCCGCGCGCGACGCCGCGCCGGTCGTGGTGATGAAATTCGGCAGCTCCGTCCTCGCCGGGCCCGCCGACGCACCCGCTGTCGCCTCGGACATCTACGCCGAGGTCCGCCGTGGCCGCCGGGTCATCGCGGTGGTGTCCGCCTTCGCCGGCGAGACCGACCGGCTGCTGGCCGAAGCACGAGCCCTCGGCCTCGCCCACGACAATCCCCTGCTGCCCGCCTATGTCGTGCAGGGCGAGGAACGGTCCGCCGCCCTCGCCGCCCTCGCCTGCGACCGCATCGGCCTCAGCGCCACCACCCTGTCGGTGCGCGACCTCGGCATCGCGGCCGAGGGCCCCGGCGAGCACGCCCGGCCCGTGGCCCTGGACCGCGCGGCCCTGGACCGGGCCCTCGACCGGCACGAAGTCGTGGTGGTCCCCGGATTCGGGGCCGTGGCCACCGATGGGCGGGTGGTGCTGATGGGGCGCGGCGGCTCCGACCTGACCGCCCTGTTCCTCGCCGCCGAACTGGGGCTGGACCACGTCCAGCTGGTGAAGGACGTCGACGGCCTCTACGACCGCGACCCCAACGCCGACCCGGGCGCGCGGCGATACGACCGGGCCAGCTGGGCCGAGGCCAAGGCGCTGGGCGGCGGGCTGGTCCAGCCGGATGCGCTTGATCTGGCCGAGGCCCGTCGCCTGCGGGTCGAAGTGCGCAACCACGCCGACGGTCATCGCACGGTCATCGGCGCCGGGAGCGCCCCGCCCCGACCGGTCCAGCCCTCCAGACCGCTCAAGGTCGCCGTCGCCGGTTGCGGCGTGGTCGGCGGCGGGGCGCTCGCCCGGCTGATCGCCGACCGCCGCGTCGAGGTGGTGGGCGTGCTGGTCCGCGACCCCGCGCGGCCGCGCGACGTGCCGGGCGTCTCCGCCGAAGCGCTGGCCCCGTTGTTGGTGTCCGACATCCCGGCCCTGCTGGACCGGGAGCCCGACATCCTCCTGGAAGCCCTGTCCGAGGCCGAGGCCGGTCACGCCCTCATCCGCGCGGCCCTCCAGCGCGGCGTCGATGTCGCCAGCGCCAACAAACAGGCCGTCAGCCGTGATCCCGCCGGTCTGCTGGCCCTGGCCGAAGCACACGGCGCCAGACTGCTGTGGTCCGCCTCCGTCGGCGGCGGCGCGCCGATGGTCGAGGCCTTGCGCGCCGCCCGCGCCCAGGGGCCCGTCGCAGGCTTCGAGGCGGTGCTGAACGGCACCGTCAACTTCATGCTGGAGCGTCTGGGCGACGGAGCCTCCTTCGATGCCGCCCTGGCCGAGGCGCGCGCCGCCGGCTTCGCCGAGGAGGACCCGTCCTCGGATCTCGAAGGTCTCGACGCCGCCGCCAAGGTGCGGTTGCTGGCCTTCGAAGCCTTCGGCGTCATGCCGGACGAGGCCGACATCCCGCGCGACATCCTCTCGGCCGACAGCCCTCCCGCCGGCGGCGCGCGGCAGCTGTGCCGCTGTCGTATGGACAACGGCCGGCTGGTCGCCGAGGTTCGCCTCGTGACCGATGCGATGGACCCCCTGTTCGCCGCGCTGAGGGGGGAGGAAAACGCCTTGAAGGTGATCGCCGCCGATGGATCGGCCGTTCGGCGCCGGGGCCGGGGAGCCGGGCGCTGGGCCACGGCGGAAAGCCTGCTGGCCGATCTGTCCGATCTCGCCGCCCGCCGTCTCGCGCTCCGGAACGCCTGACGTGGCCGTCTTCACCCCCGTCGATGAGGCCGACGCCGAGCCCTTCATTAGCCGCTTCGGCCTTGGGCGGCTGCGCGGCCTGACGCCCATCGCCGAAGGGGTGGAGAACACCAACTACCGGCTCGACGTCGATCAGGGGTCCTTCGTCCTGACCCTGTTCGAGGGCCGCACCGACGCGGCCGCCCTGCCCTTCTGCCTCGGCCTGACCCGGCATGCGGCGGAACGCGGCCTGCCCTGCGCCCGGGCCCTGACCGATGAGGACGGGGGCATGATCGGCCGCCTGAACGACCGGCCCGCCGCCATCCTCAACTGGCTGCCCGGCGCCGCCAGGCCCCGGCCGACCCTGGCGGACCAGACCGCCGCCGGCGTTCTGCTCGCGCGTCTTCATCTGGCCGCCGCCGACTATCCCGCGCACCGCGACAACCCCGTCGGACCGGCGGCGCGACGGGCCCTGTTCGCCCGCTGCGGCGCGCGCGCGACGGGCGCCGATCGGGCCTTGCTGGAGCGGATGGCGCCGTGGGTCGGCGACGGCGCGCCCGATTTCACCGGCCTGCCGCGCGGTCCGATCCATGCCGACTATTTCCCCGACAACATCCTGTTCGAGGGCGGCGCGGTCAGCGGCCTGATCGACTTCTACTTCGCCTGCGTCGACGCCCTGGCCTATGATCTCGCCATCGCCCTGTCCGCCTGGGGTTTCGACGAGAACGGCGCGCCGCTGCCGGCGGCGCTCAAGGCGTTCCAGGCCGGATATGAGTCCATCCGCCCGCTGACCGAAGCCGAGCGGGCGGCCCTGCCCGGCCTCGGCGCCGTCGCCGCCGTCCGCTTCACCCTCACCCGTCTGCACGACCGGCTTTTCCACGACCCCCGGGCCCTGGTGACGCCCAAGGACCCTGCCCCGTTCCTGCGCCGGCTGGACTGGTGGGCGGACCTGACCCTTGCGGCCTGACCTCAGCCCGGGCGCCCGATCGCGCCCAGAACGGCGTCGAGGGACGGATCGATCGTGTCAAACACCTCGGCCCGGCCTTCCAGCCCCTCCAGCTGCGGCGGGCGTTGCGGAGCGAACCCCAGGGCCGCCTCGACCGCCTCCGGGAATTTGGCGGGGTGGGCCGTCGACAGCGCGACCACGGGACCCGCTGACCGGTCCAGCCGCCGCGCGGCGTGCAGAGCCACCGCCGTATGCGGACAGATCACGCGCCCGGTTTCCGTATGGGTCCGCGCGATCTCCTGGCGGGTTTCCGCCTCGCTGACCGAAACCGCCGAGACCTCGCGCCGCAGCGCCGCCAGAAGCTCGGGGGGCAGGGTCACCCGTCCGTGGCGCGAGAAATCCTCGAACAGACCGCGCGTCAGGGCGCTGTCCCGGCCCGAGGCCTCGAACACCAGCCGCTCGAAATTGGACGGCGCCTGCACGTCCATGCTGACGCTCGCCGTCGGCACGGCCCGGGCGCGTTCGTAGACGCCGGTCTGCAGCGCCCGCACCAGGGCGTCGTTCCGGTTGGTGGCCGCGACCAGACCGCCCATGGGCAGGCCCATCCGCCGCGCCGCCCAGCCCGCGAAGGCGTCTCCGAAATTGCCGGTCGGAACGACATAGGTCGCCGCGGAAGCCGCGTCCCCCAAGGCCCGGGCCGCGCTCGCATAATAGGGAATCTGGCCGGCCAGCCGGGCCCAGTTGATGGAGTTGACCGAGCTCACCCGCCGGCCCGTCGCCAGACCGGGGTGCCCCAGCAATCCCTTCACCAGCCGCTGGCAGTCGTCGAAATCGCCCCGCACCGCGAGGTTCAGCACATTGGCGGCGCCGGACGTCGTCATCTGCAGACGCTGCACCGGCGACACCCGCCCCAGGGGATGCAGGACCACCAGGTCGATCCGGTCCACGCCGCCGAAAGCCCGCACCGCCGCCGCGCCGGTATCCCCGCTGGTCGCGGTCGCCAGCAACAGCCGCTCGCCCCGGTCGGACAGCGCGGCCTCCGCCAGCACGGCCGCCATCTGCATGGCGTAGTCCTTGAAGGCCGCCGTGGGGCCGTGGAACAGCTCCAGCAGGAACAGGCCGGGCTCCAGCTCGACGAGCGGCGTCGTCTCCGCATGCATGAACTGATCGGCCAGTCGCTTCGTCGCCCGGCCCAGCGTCCCGGCCGGCAAGGCATCGCCGATGAACGGCGCCAGGATCGCGGAGGCGAGATCAGCGGTCCCCGTGGCGGCGGCCGCCGCTTCCGGCCAGCGCGGCCAGAACGTCGGGACGTACAGCCCGCCATCCGGGGCGACGCCGGCCAGAAGCGCGCCGGCGAAATCCACATCCGGGGAGGACCCGCGCGTGCTGACGTAGGCGGGGAAAGGCGACGCGGCCATCAGCATTCCAACAGGCCGTGCGCGGCCGCCGACATTTGACCGTCCCGGTCGGGCCGATGCAACAGGCGCCGGCGACATCGGCGCCCATTCCCGGCCGGTTCTCGACGATTTTGACGTATAGCCATGAGAACCATGGCCAAACGCCCCTCTCCCGCCCGCAAGACCCTGTCTGAAGCCAATCTCGCCGCGCTCGGCGCCGACCGGCTGGCCGCCCTGCTGATGGAGGTCGCGGGCGGCGACCTGAAGCGGCGTCTGCGCATGGAACTGGCGGCCGAGGTCGGGGCTCCCGATCTGGCGCTCGAACTCGACAAGCGGCTGATGACCCTGGCCGGCAGCAAGGCCCGCGTGTCGTGGCGCAAGCGGCCGGAGCTCATCGCCGACCTGCAGACGCTGCGTCACATGATCGTCGGGCGTCTCGCGCCCATGGATGCACGGCTGGCGCTGGATCGCCTGGCGGCCTGGTTCGACCTCTACCCGGCCCTCTCCGCCCGGGTGAAGGACCCGAAGGGCGAACTGACCCTCGTCTTCGACGGCGCGGCGACCGACCTGGCGTCGCTCGCCTCGCTGGCGGGCCCCGACGTCGCGGGTCCGGTGCTGGCCGAGGCGCTGTCCACCCGCCTGCTGGAGTGGGCGTCCTGGGTCGGGCGCGGCGCGTCCGCGCTGAGCCCCGAACTGGCGCGGCGCCTTCTGGCCGATCTGACGCAGGGTCGGCCCCGGCCGACCGGTCGCCTCGCCCTCGTGGTGCGCAAGCTGGCGGATCGCGCCGGGGACATCGACGCCTGGATCACCGCCATCCCTGACGCGGACCGCGCCAGGCCGGAGGTCGGCGCCGAAATCGCCACGCGGCTGGCCGGGGCCGGGCGTCCCCGGGAGGCCCGGGCGGCGTTGGACGCCGCGCGCCAGGACAGTCCGCCTCCGGGCCGCTGGAGCCGGACGGGGACTGTCGAACCGCCCCCGGCGCCGGACAGCTGGTTCGCGGCCGAGATCGCCGTGCTGGACGCCGAAGGCGAGGACGCCCGGGCGCACGAAGCCCGCTGGCGTCTGTTTGAGCGCACCCTGTCAGAGGAGACCTTGAGGGGTCTGCTCGCCGGGCTGGCCGATTTCGAGGATGTCGTGGTGCTGGACCGGGCGTTCGAGCTGGCGGCCGTCCACCCCGACCCGATGAAGGGCCTGGCCTTCCTGATGAACTGGCCGGCGCAGCGGGAAGCCGCCTCCATGATTCTGGCGCGGAGACAGGAGCTGAGAGGCGCCGTCGACGACGCGCCCCTGTGGGCCGCGCGTCTGGCGGGCCGGTATCCGGACGCGGCGCTTCTGCTGGTGCGCGCCCGCGCCAGGGCGCTGGTGCGCCTCGGCTCCGGAATGACCGAGGAGATCGACGGCCTGATCGCCGAGGCGGAAACCCTGGCCGCGAGCGCGACCGATCCCGGGCTCGAAGGCCATGTCGACTTCGTCGCCGAGATCGAGCGCCTCGCCGCGCCAAGACGGCCCGTCTGGCGCTGACGGTCGGGTCGGCCTTCAAGCTTTCCTGACACCGACCAACGAAAAGAGGCGCGCCCTCAACGGACGCGCCTCGATCTGTGGACCTTGAGCCTGACGTCTTACTGGGCCGTCGAACGGACCTCGATCGGAAGCCCCAGCGTCTCCAGCTGGGGTTTCACCACCGCCGCGTCGCCCACGACCACCCAGACAAACCCCTCCGGCTTGATCGCCGCCCGGGCCGCCATGTCGAGATCGGCCGCCGACAGCGCGCGGGTGCGGCTGGCGAGGGTGTCGTAATAGTCGTCGGGACGGCCGAACAGCGCATTGCTGCGCAGCGCGCCCAGCACCTGGGCCGAGGTCTCGAACCCGCCGGCCAGCGAACGGGTATTGCCGTCGATCGTCCGCTTCAGCTCGGGCGGGGTGACGCCGTTGGTGGTCAGGAAGCCGTCGTACTGTTGCATCAGGGCGGTGATGGACTCTCCGGTCCGGTTGGCCTGGACAGGGGCCGAGATCAGATACGGCACCTGATGCTGCATCTGGTTGATCGTCCCGCGCACGCCATAGGACCAGCCCTTGGTTTCCCGCAGGTCCGCATTGATGCGCGACAGGAAGTCCGTGCCGAGGATGGAGTTGGCGGTGTTGAGCGCCAGCAGGTCGTCCGTTCCCGACAGAGGCAGGACCACGCCGCCGTAGATCAACGACTGCGGCGACTGCGGCCGGTCGATCAGGACGATGCGGCTGGTCCCCGCCGTCGCGGCCGGGCCGAAGGTCTTGGCCCCGCGCGGAGCGGCCGGCGCGGTCCAGTTTCCGAACGTCGCCTCGAGCTCGGGCGTGACCTGGTCGAGCGGCAGGTCCGAGACCACGAAGATGGTGGCGTTGTCCGGCCGCACCCAGGTCTGGTGTTCCGAGACGATGTCCGCGCGCGTCAACGCCGCGATGCTGGTCTCGTCGCCGGTGCCGGTGAACGGACGGCCGTAGGGGCTGTCCTGTCCGTAGAGCAGCGGCGGCAGGGCGCGGATGGCCAGGGCGTTGGGATTGGTGCGCTCGCTGGCGATCGACGACAGACGCTGATTGCGCAGGCGTTCGACCTCGCCCGGCGCGAAGGCCGGGTTGCGGACCACGTCGGCCAGCAGGGCCAGTGAGGGACGCAGGTTTGTCGTGACGGCCGTCAGGCTGGCGGCCGAACGGTCCATCGACGCGCCGACATTGATCGAGGCGCCGAGACGTTCCTCTTCCTGCGCCAGCTGGGTCGAACTGCGGGTGGTTGTCCCGTCATCCATCAGGTCCAGCATCAGGCTGTGGGCGCCCAGCCGGTCGGCCCGGTCCGCGGCGTAGCCGGCGTCGAACTCGACGGCGACGCGGGTGACCGGCACCGTCGTGCTGCGGGCATAGACGACCTGGACGCCGTTCGACAGACGGGCGCGCTCGACCGTCGGGAACGACAGGTCGGACACGTCGCCGATGACGGGCATCGGATCGCGGGCGACACGCTCGATCGCCGACGCGGCGACGGGGGCGGCGCCGGAGGGCGAGGCCGCGGCCTCGGCATAGGCCTCGCGCTCGCCGGGTTCGATGGTCAGGCTGAAGACGGGGCGGGACAGCCACTTCTGCATCGCCGCCTGGACCTGGGCCGGGGTGACCGAGGCATAGGCTTCCAGATCGTGTTTGTAGTGGTCAGGATCGCCCGCATAGAGCTGGCCCTCGGCCAGGACCGAGGCCTTGCCGTTGACCTGTTCAAGGCTCTGGATCTGACGCGACGCATAGCTGGTGGCCACGCGGGCCACCTCTTCGGCGGTCGGGCCGTTGGCGATCAGGTCCGCCAGGATGGCGTCGAGGCGGGCGTTGACGGCCGCGGGCTCCTGACCCGGCTTCACGTCGACCGAGATGTCGAAGATGCCGACGCGGTGGAAGTCCGACACCGAGGCGCTGGCCGACACCGCCGACTGGTCTCCCCGGACCAGTTCGTTGTCCAGCCGGGAGCTGGCCAGGCCGCCGAGCACCGAGGCGCCGACCGACAGCGGAATGGTGTCTTCATCCAGCAGACCGGGAACGGCCCAGCTGCGCGTCAGGCGCACATTGGCGACCCGGTCGCGCATCACCGCGCTGACCGGCGCCGCGAGGGTCGGGACAGCCGCCTCGGCCGGCGTGTTCACGGGACCCCGCGGGATGGCGCCGAAATATTTCTGCACGAGGGCGCGGGCGGTCGGCTCGTCGATGTCGCCGGACAGGACCAGCACCGCGTTGTTGGGGCCGTAGTTCTCGCGGAACCAGCCGCGCACGGTCTCGAGGCTGGCGGCGTCCAGATCGGCCATCGAGCCGATGGTCGAGTGCCGGTAGGGATGGCCCTCGGGGAAGAGGGCTTCCAGCTGGGCGTATTCGAACAGGCCGTACGGCTGGTTGTCGCCCTGACGCTTCTCGTTCTGGACCACGCCGCGCTGCAGATCGAGCACCTCCTGCCCGACCTGGCCGAGCAGATAGCCCATGCGGTCGCTCTCGAGGAACAGGGTCTGCTCCAGCGCCGGCGTCGGGACGGTTTCGAAATAGTTGGTCCGGTCGAACCAGGTCGTGCCGTTCAGGCTGGTGGCGCCGGCGCCGCGCATGGCTTGCAGGTGGCTGGTCGGCGAGTTCTCGGAGCCGCCGAACATCAGGTGTTCGAACAGGTGGGCGAAGCCGGTCGAACCGGCCGGCTCGTCCTTGGACCCGACATTGTACCAGACGGACACGGCGACGACCGGCGCCTTGCGGTCGGTGTGCACGATCACCGTCAGGCCGTTGTCCAGGGTGAAGCGCGACCAAGGGATGTTGACGCGGGACACCAGGTCCGCGACCGGCGCCGCCGGCAGGTCCGGCGCCTGCGCCGTTCCGGCGACCGCCGCCGTCTGGGCCGCGGCGACCGGGGCCATGATCATGGATGGGGCGACGACCGCAAGGAGGGCCGCGAGAGAGACGAGACGTGCGCGCATGGACGACTTTCGAGTGATTCAGGCCGAAGACGGGAGCGGCATAGGGCATGGGCCCGCGGTCCGGGTCAAACGTCACTGTAGCGCGGCCCGCGATGATCGCCTTCGCCGGAGACCGATCCTCCGGCGAAGGCCCCGCTGCGGCCAGGCCTACCGCCGGTCTGGTCCGGACATGTATCGGAACAGGGGCCGTCCTGACGTCCTGTTCAGGCCGGATTTGTGCGGAAGTCGATGACCGTACCCGCAGTCCTGGCAGACGGCATGCCGCCGGCCGCGCCGTTGCGCAGCAATGAGACAATGCGCTCGATCGCCTGCAGGTCCAGACCGTCGCTACGGCCGTCCCCCCTCTGCTCCATCACGACTTCAAGCATGTTGGCCGCTTCGGCGAGCGACGTCGGCCTGTGGGCCAGGATCACGCGTTCGGCGTTTTCCAGCGTGGCGAAATCGTCGTCGCTGGCTGTCTGGCGCGTGGCCTCCCACAGTGCGATCGCCTGTCCAAAGGCGTGCTTCGTCGTCATGATGTTGCTCCTGACCGGACCTCGGGACCGGTTGATGTTGAAGGTCGGGCATAGGGGGCCGCGCGAGCCTCCCAGATGCCGAAAAGGGCGAGAAGCATCAGCTGCATCCAGATCACGATGCGCACCGTGACCGCGCCCCAGATTTGCAGGTCGCCGACCAAGGTCGCCGCCCATAGGCCGATGGACAGCAGTTGAACGCCCGCTGCAGCGATCAACCACCAGCGATCGGTTCGCATCGCCAGCACGATCAGCGTCGCGAAAAGGCCGACCGCCAGAATCGCCACCCCGTAACGGAACTCGCCGATGTGCAGATGATCCACCAACGGCGTGCCCACCTGGGCGACGAGAAGCGCAACACCCGCAATCCGCTCGGTCGTCCGCCCGAACCTCAGCAAGAGGCCGAGCGTCAGAAAGGTGAAAAGCGTCAGAAGGAGTTGAACCAGGCTGTAACCGGCCAGGAACATGTCAGCCGTTCGCTACGAGCGTCATGGGCGGCGACGGCCGCTTCTCCTCCATGGTGCCCTCCGTGCGCCACGACACGCCGAACTCCTCGGCCATCTGCGCCAGCCCGCCATGACTGCGGACCACCAAGCCTCGCGCTCCGTTCAGCTGCGCCAGACTGGCGACGACGTCGCTGATCTCGGCATGGCCGACGTCGGCCCCGACCGCCGCGTCGCGGCGCCCGTCGAGCATCGTCTGAAGCAACTCGCTCGCCGCCACCATCGCTCGGTCGACGGCGTGCTCCGTCGTGTGGATCTGTCGGGCGATCCTCACCCCTACATGTACTCTATTCACGTTCCCGCTCCGTGGCTGGTCGTTGGTTCCGACAAGGTCCGGATCGCGCCGGGAGGGGCCTGTTCGGCGGCGGTGCGTGTAGTCGCCGCCATCACAGACACGATCCCGATCGACACGATCGCGGCGCCCATCGCGAACGCGAGGACCAGAGCAAGCCGGACCAGGATGCGCCTGTCAGGACGCGGGAGGAACCAGCTGGACGGGCCCGGGCGCTCGCCTGGGACGCCGGATTGTTCGTCCGGCGCCGACCCAGGGAACGCCGGGGACGGATCGGTTGGAAGGGGACCGGGAGCAAACGGGGAGGAAAGCGGGTAGTCCCGGGAGACAATACGGATCGCCTCGTAGCGATCAGACGTACCAAGCCGCTTGTAGGCGTTCGAAAGGTGATTGTTGACGGTGCTCGGCGAGATCGTCGCCCCCAGCCGGCGGGCGATCTCCTTGTTGGAGAGCCCCTCCCCGGCCAGTCGAACACACTGCAGTTGTCGCCGCGATAGCCGGTCGCCCATGCTCCACCCCTACTAACGATCAGGGCCTGAGCCGCTGACTCGTCAGTGAAGGGTTAAACCAAATTTACGGGATTGCACGCACGAGGCGTAATCCTGTCTCAGTGGCGCACGCGAACGTAAGAACCAGGCGCGGCTTCCCCGGCCTTCAGCTTGCCGGAACCGACCTTGCGCGCCTTGACCTTCTGGTCCGAGGCGGCCGCGTCGAGCCAGCCCTGCCATTCCGGCCACCACGAACCCGCCTTCTGCTCCGCGCCGGCCAGCCAGGCGTCAGCCTCGTCCGGCGCCGCGTCATTGATCCAGTAGCCGTGCTTGTTGGCCGCGGGCGGATTGATCATGCCCGCGTTGTGCCCCGAACCGCCCAGCAGGAAGCGCGTCGGGCCGCCAAAGAAGCGGCGGCCGGCGTAGGTGTTCTTCCAGGCCGCGACGTGGTCGTCCTTCAGGGCCACGATCATGACAGGCGTTTTGATCGCGCCGAGATCCAGCGCCACGCCGTCGATCGTCACGCCGCCCTTTTCCTTCAGCTGGTTTCCGCGCAGCACGTGGGCGCCGTACTCCTTGAGCATCCGGGCCGGAATGCGCGAACCGTCATCAAACCACCAGAGCAGGTCCGAGGCGCGCGCCTCGTCGCCCAGCAGATAGTGGTTCACCACCGAAGACCAGATCAGGTCGTTGGCCCGCACCGTCGAGAACAGTTTGGTGAGGTCATGCGCCTCGACATAGCCGCGCTCGTCCAGATAGCGATTGAAGGCCTTCAGGTCGTTCTCGCCGGTGAACACCGACCACTCGCCCATGTCGCCGAAGTCGACCAGGGTCGCGATCAGCGTCGCCGAGGCCACGCGGTCGGCCCGCTCCGTTCCGGCCAGGTACGCCAGGGTCATCGCCGACAGGGTGCCGCCCAGGCAGTAGGAAACCAGATCGACATCCGGCTCCCCCGTCGCCGCCGCAACGGCGTCCAGGGCGGCGATCACGCCGTCCTTCACATAGGCGTCGAGTCCGTAGTCGGCATGGCTCTCGTCCGGGTTGGCCCAGGAGATGACGAAGACCGTGTGGCCCTGATCCACCAGCCATTTCAGATAGCTGGCCCTGGGCGTGAGGTCGAAGAGGTAGTATTTGTTGACCAGCGGCGGAATGAACAGCAGAGGCCGGCGATAGACCGTGTCCGTCGTCGGCGCGTACTGGATCAGCTCCAGCAGATCATTCCTGAACACCACCGCGCCGGGCGTGGCGGCGACGTTGACGCCCAGTTCGAAATCATTCGGCGCGCGGCGGCTGACCAGCCCCTGCCCCTTTCCGATATCCTCCAGCAGGTTCGACACGCCGGTCATCAGGCTGAGACCGCCGCTCTCGACCATGCGCCGGCCGACCTGCGGGTTGGTCTGGGCGAAATTGGTCGGGGCCAGGGCGTTCATCATCTGGCGGCTGGCGAAGTCGACCTGGGCGCGGGTGTCTTCGTCGACCGGAGCCGTGGCCACGAATTCCTGCAACTGGCGCGCGGCCAGCAGATAGGCCTGTTTCAGATAGTCATAGACCGGCTCCTCGCTCCACGCCGGATCCGAGAACCGCCGGTCTCCCCTGGCCGGAACGGCGACCGGCGCCGTCTCCTGGCCCATCGCCCGTTCGCCCATGGTCCGCCACAGCGCCGACCAGTCGTTCCAGTTCCTCGCCTGGGCTTCGAACAGCGTCGCCGGCCGCATCATGACCGACATGTTGAAGTCGATCATCGCCCTGGCCAGGGTGGTCGGGTCGTACGGCAGCGTCTGAGGCCTTGCCGCCTGCAACAGGGTGGTTCGCACCGCGGCGGCGGCGTTCTGCATCAGGATCGTCAGGGTCTCGGCCACGACCCCGGGATCGGGGGCGGACGGTACGGGCGTCTGTGAGGCGGTCATGGGACGGGCTTTCACTTACAGCGCGGCGAGGACGTCAACGGCGGCGCAGGCGCGCGGCGCCACGAACAGCAACGCGAGGGCGCGATCCGGGTTCTCCGCGGCCCACGCCGGGCACGGTTCCGCGACGGCGTCGATCAGGATCGAAGTCCGCACGGCGGACGCAGACGGCGCGGCGGTGCAGGCGGCGGCGTCGAAAGCCATGGCGAGTATCCCCTTGAACAAACCCTGTTCGATAGCGGCGATATGTCATGGCTTTTATGTCCTGACGATGCCAGAGTTTGCCCAATCGGTGTGCATTTTTACACAGGGTGCTGCGGTGGCGGATTTCAACTGGAATGATCTGAGGGCCTTCCTGGCGGTCGCCCGGACCGGGCGCCTGACTGCGGCGGCGGCGCGCGTGGCCATGGATCATACCACGGTGGCCCGCCGCATCGCCGCGCTGGAGGCAGGGCTTGGCGCCCAGTTGTTCGACCGAAGTCCGCACGGCTACGCCCTCACCCCGCACGGCGAGCGATTGATGCCGACCGCCGAAAAGATTGAAAGCCTGACCCTGCGCGCCGCGCACGAACTGGGCGAGGCGGACCAGGCGCTCAACGGAACCGTTCGGATCGGCGCCCCTGAGGGGTTCGGCAGCTATGTCCTGGCTCCGCTGATGGCGCGGCTGGCCGACCGGCATCCGGGCCTGGACATCCAGCTGGTGGCGATCTCGGGCGTGCTCAGCCTGTCAAAGCGCGAGGCCGACATCGCCGTGACGCTCAGCGCGCCGCGGGAGGGTCGGCTGGTGTCGCGCAAACTGACTGACTATGGCCTGAGCCTGTACGCCGCGCCGGCCTACCTCGATGCGCGACCGCCGATCGCGACGCGGGCCGACATGGCCGGACACCGGTTCATCGGCTACATCGGCGACCTGCTTTACGCGCCCGAGCTGGACTATATGCAGGCGCCCGACGTGGACATCCACGTGGCCCTGCAGAGTTCAAATCTGATCGCCCAGTTGCAGGCCGCGCTGGCGGGGGCCGGACTATGCGTGTTGCCGGACTTCATCGCCGCGCGGGAGGCGGGGCTGCGACGCGTCCTGCCGGACGCCGTTCATCTGGACCGCAGCCTCTGGCTCGTGACCCATGCCGACCTGAGACCCCTGGCCCGCATCAAGGCGGTGACGGCCATGATCCTTGAGGCGGTAAGATCAGACCGGATCATGTTCACCGGCGCCTGAAACCGGGGTTTCCCCGTCAAACCTTGCCCGGCGACAGTATATGGAACATTATTCCCTTGACGAAACACACGAAGGGAACAGCTGTGTTCGAGTCACTCAAGTGCGCCCTGAAGGGTCATCAGTACGTAGACAGCAGAAGTCAGCCGGGCACGGAAGTTTGCGTGCGCTGCCGCCAACGCCGTCCGTTCGAGGGGATCGTTCCCCCCGTCAAACCAGCCGACTCTGCACCACGGCCGCTTCAATAAAGCCGGCGAACAGCGGGTGCGGCGCGAACGGCCGGCTCTTCAGTTCGGGATGATACTGCACGCCGATGAACCACGGATGGTCCTCGCGCTCGACCGTCTCGGGCAGGACGCCGTCGGGCGACAGGCCGGCGAACAGCAGGCCGCCCTTCTGCTCGATCGCCTCGCGATAGTTGATGTTGACCTCATAGCGGTGACGATGCCGCTCGCTGATGGTGGTCGAGCCGTACATCTGCGCGATCTTCGACCCCGCCTTCAGCGTCGATTCATAGGCGCCCAGCCGCATGGTGCCGCCCATGTCGCCGCCCTGCTGACGCAGGACCCGCTGATTGCCCTGGGTCCATTCGGTCATCAGGCCGACGACCGGCTCGCTCGTCGGGCCGAACTCGGTCGATGAGGCCTTGGGATAGCCCGCCAGGTTCCGGGCCGCCTCGATGACCGCCATCTGCATGCCGAAGCAGATGCCGAAATAGGGAATCTTGCGCTCGCGGGCGAAGCGGGCCGCCTCGATCTTGCCCTCGGAGCCGCGCTCGCCGAAGCCGCCGGGCACCAGGATGGCGTGGGCGGCCTGCAGGCGCGCGTCGCAGGCTTCGCGGTCGCCCTCGAAGGTCTCGGCCTCGACCCAGTCGATATTGACCTTGACGTTGTTGGCCACGCCGCCGTGCTGCAGCGCCTCGATCAGGGATTTGTAGGCGTCTTTCAGGACCGTGTACTTGCCGACGATGGCCACGGTGACCTCCCCGTCGGGATGCAGCCGGCGGCGGGCGATCTCCTCCCACATCGACAGGTCGGGGGCGGGCGCGTCCGTCATGCCGAAATGGGCCAGCACCTCGGCGTCCAGCCCCTCGCGGTGATAGTCCAGCGGCACGGCGTAGATGTCGGCCGAGTCCATGGCCTGGATCACGCCGCTTTCGCGCACGTTGCAGAACAGGCCGATCTTGCGCTTCTCCTCGGCCGGGATCGGGAATTCGCAGCGGCACAGCAGGATGTCGGGCTGGATGCCGATCGAACGCAGCTCCTTGACCGAATGCTGCGTCGGCTTGGTCTTCATCTCGCCGGCGGTCTTGATGTACGGCAGCAGGGTCAGGTGGACGAAGCACGACTGGCCGCGCGGCAGATCCTGGCCCAGCTGACGGATCGCCTCGAAGAACGGCAGACCCTCGATGTCGCCGACGGTGCCGCCGATCTCGACCAGCACGAAGTCGACGTCCTCGCCCGCGTCGGTCAGGGCCGGCGTCAGGCAGAAGGATTTGATCTGGTCGGTGACGTGCGGGATGACCTGCACCGTGGCGCCGAGGTAGTCGCCGCGCCGCTCCTTCTCGAGGATGGTCGAATAGATGCGGCCGGTGGTGATGTTGTCCGACTTCGCCGCCGAGACGCCGGTGAAACGCTCGTAGTGGCCCAGGTCGAGGTCGGTCTCGGCCCCGTCGTCGGTGACGAAGACCTCGCCGTGCTGATACGGGCTCATCGTGCCCGGATCGACGTTCAGATAGGGGTCGAGCTTACGAAGGCGAACCTTGTAGCCGCGCGCCTGGAGAAGCGCGCCGAGAGCGGCGGAAGCGAGGCCTTTTCCCAATGAGGAAACCACGCCGCCGGTGATGAACACGTAACGGGCCATGGGAGATCACTCTACCGCTGATTCGAGCGGCGCACTGCGGAGACTTTGAGGGCGGGAGCGGAAGGCGGGGATAAGGTCCCCGCTCATCCTTATTGCGCCGGTGCGGGCTGGGCGGGCGCGGGCGCGGGCGCCGTCCCCGACAGGCTGGATTCCAGGTCCTGCAGCGAGGGCGCGGCGGGCTGGGCGGGATCGGCCGGGGCTTGCGTCGGCGCGGTCTGCGGGGTCGTCGGCGCGATCAGTTCACCGATGGCGTCGGCGTCCACGATCGAACGGTTCGAGCGCTCGACGTTGCCCAGAATGGTCAGGCCGATGGCGCAGAAGAAGAACAGGATCGACAGCACCCATGTCGTCTTGGTCAGCAGGTTGCCCGCGCCCCGCGCGGTCATGAAGCCCGACGGGCCTCCGCCCATGCCCAACGCGCCGCCTTCGGAGCGCTGAATCAGGATCACGCCGGCGAGCGCGACCGAAATGAGGATCATGGCGACGAGGAGAATGGTCTGGAGCATGGCAGCCGATATGTGTGGCGCGAAGCGGCGCCGATCAAGCGGCGGCGTCTAACATTGATGCGGGACGGGAGCAAACGGCACGAGGCGGCAGGCAACGGGCGTCAGGCAACAGGCCCCCTGCCCCTTGCCGCCTACTGCCTGATCCCACGAATAATTCCCAGGAAGTCCGCCGCCTTCAGCGACGCCCCCCCCACCAGGGCCCCGCCCACCTCGGGTACGGCGAGGATCTCGGCCGCGTTGTCCGGCTTGACCGACCCGCCGTACAGGATCGGCGTCGCGGCGACCGCCAGACCCAGCCGCTCGATCATGGCCGCCCGCACAGCGCGGTGAACCTCCTCGATCTGTTCAAGGGTCGGCGTCAATCCGGTTCCGATCGCCCAGACCGGTTCATAGGCGACCGCGAAGTCGCGCCCCGTCAGGGACAGCGGCAGCGAGGCCATGATCTGCGACCGAACCACGGCCACGGCCTGTCCGGCCTGGCGCTGTTCCAGCGTTTCTCCGACGCAGATGATGGGCCCCAGACCGGCGGCCAGCGCCGCCTCGGCCCGGACCGAAACCATAAGGTCGCTTTCGCCATGGCCCTGACGGCGTTCCGAATGGCCCAGGATCACCAGGGTCGCGCCGGCGTCCTTCAGCATCGGCGCCGAGATGTCGCCGGTGAAGGCGCCATGGGTTTCGGCCCGGCAGTCCTGGCCGCCGATCTCGATCGGGCTCCCGGCCGCGGCGCGGGCCATGCGCTCGATCAGGGTCGCGGGCGGACACAGGGCGACGCGACACGCCGCGGGCTCCGCCGCCAGCGCGACGCGCAGCGCCTCCACCTCGCCCAGGCTCGCGCCCAGACCGTTCATTTTCCAATTGCCGGCGACCAGCTTCACGGATTGTTTCATCCGGGCTTTCTAGGCGGCGCGTTCGTCCAAGCCAAGCCATCGAGGCGCGGGTTCAGGCCGCGCCGGGTCGCGACGCGCTCCGACAAGAATGGCCATCGTCTTGCCGTGCGGGTCGCTCACGCCCTATAGGCCAAGCGACATTCGCTGCTGTTCCGCCAGGACTGACCATGCTCACTGCGTTCCGCACCTTCGCCAAATCCAAATGGGCCATCGGGCTTCTGGTCGTTCTGGCGCTCGCGCTGCTCGTCACCGGCGGCACCCAGCTGGACGTGCTGGGCAACCTCGGACCCAAGCATGTGGTCAGCGCCGGCGACCGCAGCGTCGGCCAGGCCGAGTTCCGCGGCGAGATGGACCGCATTCTCCAGCAGTCCCAGGAACAGGCCGGACGGGCCCTGACCTTCGAGGAACTGATCGGCCAGGGCGGTCTGGCGCCCTACCTCCAGCAGCGGTCCCAGCAGCTCGGCTTCCTCAACTGGGCCTGGCAGACCGGCATCCGTCCGGGCAAGGAACTGGTTCTGCGCCAGATTCGCCAGGCGCCGGGCTTCTTCGATTCCGTCACCGGCAAGTTCGACGAGAACCAGTACCGGGCCAAACTGGCTGAAAACAACGCGACGCCCGAAATGTTCGAGGCCCAGCTGCGCGACCAGTACATCACCCAGCATGTGGGCTCGGCGATCGGCGCCGGCATGCGCCTGCCGCGCATCTATGGCGCGGTTCTGGCCAGCCAGGCGCTGGAAACCCGCGACGGGCGCTGGTTCACCGTCACCCAGGCCATGGCCGGTAAGGCCGGCGCGCCGACCGACGCCCAGCTGACAGCCTTCATGAACCAGAACGCCGCCGAGCTTCGTCTGCCGGAATCGCGCACCGCCTCGGTCGTGCTGTTCGACGACCGCGTCGCGCCCGCCGCCATCACCGACGCCCGCATCGAGGAGCGGTTCAACTTCCGGCGCGACGCCCTGTCCCTGCCCGAGAAGCGCACCTTCGTGACCCTGACCGCGCCCAACCGCGCCGCCGCCGACCGCATCGCCGCCGCCCTGCGCGCCGGCCAGGCCCCGGCCGCCGTCGCCAGCGCCAACAATATCCAGCCGGCCGACTACGCCGACACGCCGCGCAGCGCCCTGGGCGATCCCGCCATCGCCGCCGCCGTCTTCGCCCTGGCCGCCAACGAGGTTTCCGCCCCCGTGCAGGCCAGCGTCGGCTTCGTCGTCGCCAAGGTCACCGCGATCACCCCGGGCCGCGCCGCCACCCTGGCCGACGTGCGCGAGCAGGTCATCGAGGAGCTGCGCGCCGAGGACGCCCGCGCCGCCGTCTATGCCCGCGTCGAGGCCTATGAGAAGGCCCGACAGGCCGGCAAGACGCTGGACGCCGCCGTGGCCGAGACCGGCGCCCGCATCATCCAGGTTCCGGCGATCCGCCAGGACGGCAAGCTGCGCAACGGTCAGGAGATCAACCCGCCGCTGCCGCCGCAACTGGTCCAGACCATGTGGACCCTGGGCAAGGGCGCCGAGAGCGAAGTCATCGACATGGGCCAGGGCCAGTATTTCGTCGTCCGCGTCGACGAGGTCGCCCCCGCCGCCCTGCCCCCGCTGGACTCGATCCGCGCCCCTCTGGCCCAGCAATGGGTCCTGCGTGAAAACGTCCGTCTGCTGACCGACCGCGCCAACGCCCTGGCCGCCCGCGTCCGCGGCGGCGAGGATCTGGCCGCCGTGGCCGCCTCCGCCGGCGCGACCGTCAGGACCGCGACGGGCCTGAACCGCCAGTCAGTTCAGGAATACGGCCAGGGCGTCGTCCAGGGCGTGTTCAGCAGCGCGCGCGGCGAGATGTTCTCGCAGCAGAACACCAACGACAGCTTCGTCATCGGCCGCACCGACCGGATCACCCCCGCCCCGGCCGTGCTGGCCGCGCCCGTGGCCGAGCAGTTCCGCCAGCGCATGGCCAGCGACAATGTGAACGCCGTCGGCGAACTGGCGCTCAAGGCGGCCGCCGCCCGCTCCAAGGCCCGCTACGACGAAGCCCTGGCCCGCGCGGCGCTCGGCCTCCCCGCCGAAGCGCCGGCCGCGCCCGCCGCCGGCGCCCCGGGTT
>NZ_JBAZOS010000033.1:0-34573 GCF_041648615.1 Brevundimonas sp. | reverse complement strand
AAAAGGCCCGGCTGCAGATGTCGGCCAAGGCCAAGCAGGACGCCGAACGCGCCCACCTCCAGGCCTTCGTCGACCGCTTCAAGGCCAAGGCCTCCAAGGCCGCCCAGGCCCAGTCGCGCATGAAGCGGCTGGCCAAGATGCAGCCCGTGGCCACGACCATCGAGGAACGCGTCGCCCCCTTCATCCTGCCGTCGCCGCCGCGCCCGCTGGCCCCGCCGCTGATCCGGCTGGAACGCGCCAACGTCGGCTATGAGCCGGGCAAGCCGATCCTGCGCAATCTCAACCTGCGCATGGACCTCGACGACCGCATCGGCCTGCTGGGCGTCAACGGCGCCGGCAAGTCGACCTTCGCCAAGATGATCGCCGGGGCGCTGAACGTGTCCGAGGGCGAGCTGCACCGCGACCGCAAGATGCGCGTGGGCTGGTTCCACCAGCACCAGATCGAGGCCATGGACCCGACCGACACGCCGCTGGAGATCATCCGCCGCGCCATGCCCGACGCCCCCGAGAGCGCCCGCCGCTCCAAGCTGGCGCAATGGGGCCTCGGCTACGAGAAGCAGGAGACCACCGTCGCCTCCCTGTCCGGCGGCGAGCGCGCCCGCCTGCTGCTCAACCAGGTGGCGATGGACGCGCCGCACATCCTGATCCTCGACGAACCGACCAACCACCTCGACATCGACAGCCGCCGCGCCCTGCTGGACGCCCTGAACGACTATTCCGGCGCCGTCATCCTGATCACCCACGACCGCTCGCTGATGGAGATGGTCGCCGACCGTCTGTGGCTGGCCGCCGAGGGCACAGTGAAGCCGTGGGAGGGCGACATGGATGACTATGCGAAATACGTCCTCGACCGCGCCAAACAGGCGGCGGTCAAGCCGAGCCAGATCAAGGATGAGACGACCGCCGTCGCCGCGCCCCAACAAGGCAAGAAGAAGAACGACAAGAAATCAGGGCCTTCTCCCTCGACCCTGCGTCATGCGGTCAAGAAGGCCGAGGAGCGGATGAGCCAGCTGACCGCCGAGATCGCCCGCATCGACGACGACATGGCCAACGCCTCGGTCAGCAATCCCAAGGCGCTGGAGGGCCTGACCCGCGCCCGGGCCAAAACCCAGTCCGACCTCGACGCCGCCGAAGCGGCCTGGGTGGCGGCCGAGGAGGCCCTGGCCGAGGTGAACTGAGACGATCCGCAACGGAGCTACGTCGGGTCTGGTCCGGGTTTCGCTACTTCCGGATGACGGAAAGCGGCATACTTGCGAATCCATGCTGATCCGCCGCCTCCCCCCTGAAACCGTCAACCGCATCGCCGCCGGCGAGGTGGTCGAACGCCCGGCCAGCGCCATCAAGGAGCTGGTCGAGAACGCGCTCGACGCTGGCGCGACGCGGATCGAGGTGCAGGCCGACGGCGGCGGGCTGACGCGGATCCTGATCGCCGATGACGGGCATGGCATGGCCGCGGACCAGCTGGCCCTGGCGGTCGAGCGCCACGCCACCTCGAAGCTGGAGGCCGACGACGCGGGCGATGTCGACCTGCTGCGCATCTCGACCCTCGGCTTCCGCGGCGAGGCCCTGCCCTCGATCGGCTCGGTGGCGCGCCTGACCATCACCAGTCGTCCCCGCGAAGGCGGCGACGCCCACCAGATCACCGTCGAGGGCGGCGACCAGCGCCCGGTCGCCCCCGCCGGCTTCCCCGGCCCGCACGGCGCCCGGGTCGAGGTCCGCGACCTGTTCTACGCCACCCCCGCCCGGCTCAAATTCATGAAGTCCGAGCGCTCCGAGGCCATGGCCATCTCGGAGGAGATCAAGCGCCAGGCCATGGCGCACGAGGGCGTCGCCTTCACCCTCGACCTCGACGGCAAGACCACCCTGCGCCTGCCCGCCGAACACCCCGGCGACGCGGGCCGGCTGAAGCGGCTCGCCGCCCTGCTGGGCCGCGACTTCGAGGCCAACGCCCTGCTGATCGACCAGGCCCGCGACAACGTCCGCCTCACCGGCTACGCGGGCCTGCCGACCTACAGCCGGGGCAACGCCGGCCACCAGTATCTGTTCGTCAACGGCCGCCCGGTGAAGGATCGCCTGCTGCAGGGCGCCCTGCGCGGCGCCTACGCCGACTTCCTGGCCCGCGACCGGCATCCGGCGGCGGTGCTGTTCCTCGAGATCGACCCGCTCTACGTCGACGTCAACGTCCACCCGGCCAAGGCCGAGGTGCGGTTCCGTGATCCGGCGCTGGTTCGCGGCCTGATCGTCGGGGCGCTGCGTCACGCCCTCGCCGGCGCCGGACACCGCGCCTCGACCACCGTCGCCGCGGACGCTCTCGCCGGGTTCCGGCCCCATGCCGGCGCCGCCTTCAGCCCCTCGGCTCCCTCGGCCCAGGGCTGGAGCGGCTGGCAGGGCTGGGCCGCCCCCGCGAGCGCCCACGCCCAGGTGATTCCGGGCCTGAACGATCGGTCGGCCCGGGTTGAATCCGGGCCCGGCGACGACGGGGAATTGCGCTACGGAATCGCGGAGAATTCGACCACGCCGGAGTCGTACAGCGAGGATTTGAGAGACTATCCGCTCGGGGCCGCGCGGGCGCAGTTGCACGGCACCTATATCGTCGCCCAGACGCGCGACGGACTGGTCGTCGTCGACCAGCACGCGGCCCATGAACGCCTCGTCTATGAGCGGATGAAGGTGCAGATGGCGCGCGGCGCGGTGACGCGTCAGGCCCTGCTCACCCCCGAGGTGGTCGAGCTGGACCCCGCCGAAGCCGAACGCGTCTCGGCCCGCGTCGATGAACTGGCCGAGCTGGGCCTGATCGTCGAACCCTTCGGCGCGGGCGCCGTGCTGGTGCGCGAGACCCCCGCCCTGCTCGGCGACACCGACGTCCAGGGCCTGATCCGCGACATCGCCGACGACCTGGCCGAGCACGGGGCCGCCCTCGCCCTCTCGGAACGCCTCGGCGAGGTCTGCGGCACCATGGCCTGCCACGGCTCGGTCCGCGCCGGCCGCGTCCTCTCCGGTCCCGAAATGAACGCCCTGCTGCGCGAGATGGAAGTCACCCCCCACTCCGGCCAGTGCAACCACGGCCGTCCGACCTATGTCGAACTGAAGCTGGCCGATCTCGAGAAACTGTTCGGACGGCGATGATCCCCTCGGTCCTGTTCGTCTGCCTCGGCAACATCTGTCGCTCGCCCCTGGCCGAGGGAGCCCTGCGCGCCGAAGCGGCCCGGCTCGGCCTCGACCTGATCGTGGACTCAGCCGGCACGGGCGACTGGCACGCCGGGGAGCCGCCGGACGAGCGCGCGCAACGGACGGCCCTCCGCCACGGCGTCGACATCTCCGGCCTGCGCGCCCGCCAGGTGCGGCCCGCCGACTTTCGCCGCTTCACCCACGTCATCGCCCTCGATCACGACAATCTCGCCGGACTGCGCAAGGTCGCGCCGACGGACGCCGCCGCCGAGCTCAGCCTGCTGCTGGACCATGTCGAGGGCCGCGAGGGCCAGCCGGTCGCCGATCCCTGGTTCGGCGACGAGGCCGGATTCGAAACCACCTGGGCCGAGGTCGAAGCCGCGGCGCGCGCTCTGGCGGCCCGACTTCACGCCGCCGGCGGTCTGACCCTCAGAAACAGCACGGACGCGGCGCCGTAGTCGCGCTTGTCCAGCCGCTCGTAGCCGGGCGTGTCGATCCCGGGCTCGTCGGAGCCGCGCTCGAAGACCACGACGGCGCCGGGCTTGAGCCAATTGCCGTCCAGCAGCCGGGCCAACGTCTGCTCGCCCATCCCCTTGCGATAGGGCGGGTCGAGAAAGGCCAGGTCGAACGCCTCCCCGTCCGAACCGGGACGGCCGCCCAGGTCCGTGGCGCTGCGCCGGTGCACGCGGGTGCGGCCCATCAGGCCCCAGGCGTCGGCGTTCTCGCGGATCGCCCCCCGGGCGTCCTCGTCGGTCTCGACGAACAGGGCGAAGGCCGCGCCCCGGCTGATGGCCTCGAAGCCCAGGGCGCCGGAGCCGGCGTACAGATCCATCACCCGCATCCCCTCAAGCGGCTCGGCCCAGGCGGCATGCTCCAGCACGTTGAAGATGGCCTGACGCGCGCGGTCCGAGGTCGGGCGGGTGCCCTCCCCTTCCGGCGCGACGATGGTGCGGCCTTTCAGGCTTCCGGCGACGATTCTCATGCGCAAGCCTCTGGACCGGAACGCGCCGCGAATGCAACGCTCGCGTCATGGTTCAGTCCCTCCGCGCTCATTTCCATCAGGCCCTCGCGGCGGCCGCGCAATCCAGTTTCACGACCCCCTTCGCCGTGAACCACCCTTGGCGGAGGCTGGCCAGCTTCGTGGCGCTGGCCGTTCTGCTGATGATCGCGGCGACCATCGTCGTCGCCTTCGTCATCTACGCCGTGCCCGGCATGCGCGACCAGCTCGGGGAGCAGGGCCCGCTGCCCGAAAGTCCGCTGCGCCTGATCGATGAAAGCTCGCAGGTCGCGACCTTCGCCCTGATTCTCGGGGCGCTCTCGGTCGGCATTCTGGGGGCCGCGGCCCTGACCTATCGTCGGCCGCTGGCGGACTTCCTGTGGCCGGGTCGGCGGTTCGACGCCGCTCATCTGGGCATCGGCGTCCTGGCCATGGCCTGCGTCTCGGTCGTAACGATCCCGGTCTATCTGGCCATGGGCAGCGAATGGGCGCCGCCGGTTCTGGACGCGCAGTATCTGGATCGGACCCGGGTGATCTATGTCCTGACCATGGTCGTCGGTCTGCTGGCCGGCGCCGCCGCCGAGGAGGTCGTCTGCCGGGGCGTGCTGCTGCGGCTGACGGGATTGATGACGCGCCATCCGCTGGCGCTGTGTGTGATCAACGGCGTCGTGTTTTCGGCCATTCACCTGGACCCGGACCCGGTCGCCTTCGTGGCGCGGGCGGTGTCGGGCGGCGTCTGGACGTGGGCGGCGCTCCGGCTGGGCGGACTCGAGTTCGCCATCGGCGCCCACCTCGCCAACAATCTCGCCATCGCCATGTTCTGGGAGCCGTTCTCGGAGGCCTCGACCGGTCAGGAGATCGCGTGGATCGCCCTGGCGCCCGAGCTGGCGACCGCCGTGGTCATGGTCGTCATAATCGAGCGGCTGGCCAATCGTTACGTCGACCGCCCGCCCGCTCTACCGGCGCGGGCCGCCGCGTGAACCTCCGCCCGGCTTGCCCTTGAAGGGCGAGCCGCCGGGCTTGGGCGCGAATGGCCTCTTGGACCCGCCCTTGTCGTCCGGACGCCCCGAGGACGGTCGCGACGAGGGCATGGCGCCGGTACGGGCGTCGCGACGCGGACCGTCGATGAACTGATCCTCGCGCGGCTTGAAAACGCGCTTGGGGCGCTCGCCGGTCTCGGCGCCCTCGGGCCGGGCCCGCGGGGTGAAGTTCTTCTTCGGATGCTCGAACCGCGGAGCGGTCTTGGCCCAGCCCGCCTTCTTCGGCGGCCGGGCGGCGCGGTCGGCAGCGGCGTCAGCGGCGGCCCCGGCGGCGCGGGTGCGGCTCGGCTTGCGCGACGGGTCCGACATGGCCGAGCCCGAGGCGCCCTTGACGATCGGCGCCGAGGTGCGGCGGCCGGGGATCGGCGCCGGGGTGGCGACCGTGTTGCCCTGGGGCAGATTCTCCGGGCGGATATGCTCGGCCAGCATCTCGCGAATCACGCGGGGGCCGACCTCCTCGACCGAACCGGTCGGCAGGGTGCCGAGCTGGAACGGGCCGTAGGCCAGGCGGATCAGTCGGTTCACCGTCAGACCGAGGTGTTCGAGAACCTTGCGGACCTCGCGATTCTTGCCCTCGGTGATGGAGACGCTGATCCACAGGTTGGCGGGGGCGTTCCCCTCGCTCTCCTTGGCCTTGTCCAGCGTGGCTTCGATCGGACCGTAGCGGACGCCGTCGACGGTGACGCCGTCCTTGAGCGAATCCAGCTGCAGCTGACTGACCCGGCCCCGGGCCCGCGCCCTGTACTGACGCACCAGCTCGGTCGTGGGCAGCTCCAGCGCGCGGCTGAGTTCGCCGTCATTGGTCAGCAGCAGCAGGCCCTCGGTGTTCAGGTCGAGGCGTCCGACCGAGATCACGCGCGGCAGGCCGCTGGGCAGGGCGTCGAACACCGTCGGACGGCCCTGTGGATCGTTGTGCGAGGTCATCAGGCCGGCGGGCTTGTTGTAGCGCCAGACGCGCGTCGCCTGGGCCGAGCCGATCGGCTTGCCGTCGACGGTGATGACGTCGTCGCGGGTGACCAGCACGGCGGGCGTGTCGAGGATCTTGCCGTTCACGGCCACCTTGCCGAGGCCGATCAGCCGCTCGACCTCTCGGCGCGAGGCGATGCCGGCGCGGGCCATGGCCTTGGCGATGCGTTCGGCGCGCTTGGGCGCCTCGTCGGCCTTGGCGGCGGGCTTTCCGTCCTTCGCGAAGGGTTTGCCGCCCGGCTTGCCGAACGATTTGCCGCCCTTGGGCGGTCCGCGATCGTCGCCGCCTTCCACGCGCTTGACGTAGGGTTTGCGGGGGCCGTCGCGGCTGTCGTCTTGACGCGGG
The DNA here is from genome assembly GCF_041648615.1 of Brevundimonas sp. Taxonomy (GTDB): domain Bacteria; phylum Pseudomonadota; class Alphaproteobacteria; order Caulobacterales; family Caulobacteraceae; genus Brevundimonas. The sequence goes on along the minus strand of NZ_JBAZOS010000033.1, from coordinate 28,056 downwards.
CGCGGCTTCTTGTCGTTGTCTCGGGGATGGCTGGCCATGATGAGCGGTTCATGCACATGGCCTTGGCGTGTGCGCAAGCGGCGGCGGACGCGGGAGAGACTCCCGTGGGCTGCGTGATCGTCGACGAAACCACCGGAAACGTGGTCGCCGAGGGCGGGAACGGGCCGATCGGCGCGCATGATCCGACCGCCCACGCCGAGATCGTCGCGATGCGGGCGGCCGCCGCGAAACTGGGAAACTATCGCCTGACGGGCCTGACCCTCTATGTGACGCTGGAGCCCTGCGCCATGTGCGCCGGGGCCATCAGCCACGCGCGGATCGGCCGGGTGGTCTGGGGGGCCGATGATCCCAAGGGCGGCGCCGTGGCGCACGGGCCGCGATTTTTCGAACAGCCGACCTGCCACTGGAAGCCGGCTGTTCAAGGCGGCGTGCTGGCCATCGAGGGCGGCGACCTGTTACGGAGATTCTTCCGCGCCCGGCGCAAAGGAACGGCGGCGCCCGACGTACGTTAGTCCGCCGGGCGACCACAGCTCCGCTTGTTCGAAAGTCCGCATGAAGCTCCTGGCCGTCTTCGCCGTCACCTGCCTCGCCCTCGGCGCCTGCGGTCAGAAACCGAAGGACGCCCCGACCGACGGGGATTCCGTGCGCGAGCGGGCCCAGGAAGCCCAGACCGCGCGACGCCGTACGGGCGCCGAGGCCCAGGACCGCGCCCTGAACCGCGTCATTCGCACCGTCTATCTCTGTAACAACAGCGAGCGCCTGTCGGTCGATTTCGACAATCCGCGTCAGATGGCGACGGTCCGCAACTCCACCGGAGAAGCCGTCGACCTGTTCCAGGAACGCGGCGAGGACGGCATCTGGTACCGGGCGTCGGGCTATGAGCTGCGCGGCAAGGGCGTGATGGCCACCTGGACGTCGGAAGGCCGCGAACCCACCGACTGCCGGGCGGTCGATTAACCGAACGCCGCCAGACGGGCGTCCAGCCCCGCCCGGACCCTGGGCCAGTCTTCATCGAGAATGGCGAACTGGGCCGTGTCGCGGATGCGGCCCGTCCAGGTGATCTTGTGCTTGCGCAGAACCCCTTCGTCGCGAGCGCCCAGCTTGCGAATGGCGGCCTGGCTGGCGGGATTGACGGCGTCGGTGAGGATCTCGACCCGCACCGCCCCCGCGTCGAAGGCGTGACCCAGGAGCAGGCGTTTGCAGGCCGGATTGATCGGCCCGCCGCGCGCCTCCGGGCGGTAGAAGGTCGAGCCGATCTCGCAACGGCGGTAGTCAGGCTTGATCTCATACAGGCTGGTCGTGCCGACGACGGCGCCGTCAGAGGCGCGACGGACGGCCCAGGCGATGCGGGTCCCCTGCTCCATCGCCGCAAGGGCGCCACGCCACCAGCCGTCGAAATGCGGGCCATAGGCGGCACCCACCATGATGTCCCAGGACGGCGCATCGCAATCCAGGGCCGCGCGGACCTCGGCCTCGAGGGCTGGCGTGAACGCATCCAGCCGGACGAACCGGTTCCCCAGCGGCGTGGCGGCAAGCTGCATGCGGGCCGGGCTCAAGCCGCGCCCTCGGACTTGAGGAAGCGGGTCAGGACGGCGCGGTCCACGGCCTTGTCGACGAAGGCGTCGCCGATGGCGCGGACGAGGATCAGGGTCAGCCGTCCGCCCTCGGCCTTCTTGTCTCCGGCCATGCGCGCCAGCAGGCGATCGCCCTTGAAAGCCCCGGCCTGCTCCAGTCGCGTCGGCAGGCCGGCGGCGGCGATCACGGCCTCGACCCGTTCGGCGTCAGCGGCCGCGCACAGGCCGAGGCTGGACGACAGGCGGAAGGCCATGGCGCAGCCCAGGGCGACCGCCTCTCCATGCGTCAGCGCATCCTCGTCGAAGCCCAGTTCCGCCTCGATGGCGTGGCCGAAGGTGTGGCCGAGATTGAGCAAGGCCCGCCGCCCCGCCTCCTTCTCGTCTTCGATGACGATGGCGCTCTTGATCTCGACCGAGCGGACGACGGCCCGGGTCAGGGCGGCTGGATCGCCCTTTGCGCCGGCGGCGCCGTTTCCCGCCAGCCAGTCGAAAAAGTCCGCGTCGCAGATCAGGCCGTGCTTCAGCACCTCGGCCCAGCCCGAGCGCAGCTGGCGGTCCGGCAGGGTGGCCAGCATGTCGATATCGGCCACGACCAGCCGGGGCTGATGGAAGGCGCCGACCAGATTCTTGCCGCGCGGCGTGTCGATGGCCGTCTTGCCGCCAACAGAGGAATCGACCTGCGCCAGCAGGGTGGTCGGGGCCTGCACCACGTCGATGCCGCGCATATAGAGGGCGGCCGCCAGGCCGGCCAGATCGCCGACCACGCCGCCGCCCAGCGCGATGATCAGGTCGCGGCGGTCCAGCCCGAACGCCAGCAGCCGATCGATGACCCGCTCCAGCTCGGCGAAGGATTTCGAGGTCTCGCCCGGCGGAATGGTCAGCAGTCGGGCGCGAACGCCGGCGGCCTGCAAGGATGCGAGGGCGGCGGGGCCATGCAGCGCCGCCACGGTTTCGTCCGTGATGATGACGGTCCGGCCCCGGACCAGCGGCGCGACGCGCGCGCCCAGTTCGGCCAGCAGACCGCGGCCGACGACGATGTCATAGGGCGCGAAGCCGGCCCCGCTGACGGGAACAATGGTGGTCATGCGGCCTGCTCCGCATTCCAGGCGTCCAGCGCCCGGACGATCGCCTCCACCGCTTCGCCATGAGCGCCGGTGGCGACATCGACCGTCACGTCCGCCTGGCTGTAAAAGGGATAGCGGGCCTCGGCCATGGCGGTCAGCGCCTGCAGCGGATCGCGGCCGCGCAGCAGGGGGCGGGTGTCGCGGCGCTGCACCCGTTCGGCGACGGTCTTCAGGTCGGCGCGCATCCAGACGGTGACGGCCCGGGCCTGAAGCGCGGCGCGGGTTTCGGCGTTCAGGATCGCCCCCCCGCCCGTCGCCAGCACCATGCGAGGGGCCTCCAGCAGCCGTTTCATCACCCGCGCCTCACCGGCCCGGAACTCGGCCTCGCCCAGGCGGGCGAAGATGTCCGAGACCGTCATGCCCGCCGCGGCCTCGATCTCCACATCGCCATCTGCGAACGGCAAGGCCAGCCGTTTGGCCAGGCGCCGACCCACGGTCGATTTGCCCACGCCCATCAGCCCGACCAGGGCTATGGTGCGTTCATGGACCGGAATCGCCACCAACGGGCTCACGCGCCGCCTCGCGAGAGGGCGCTCAGGGACAGACGTGGGACGGACGGGCACGGCATGACAGCCCCATCCTCTACACCAAGCACCGCGTCCGGAAAGCGCCTCGACGCATGAGCACGCCGCAGATCGAAGCCTTTCTGGAGATGATGGCCGTCGAACGGGACGCCTCGCCCCACACCCTGTCCGCCTATGGTCGTGACCTGGCCGACGCCGAGGCGGGCGTCGAGGGCGGGCTGATGACGGGCGATGAGGCGGGTGTGGAGGCCTGGTACGCCGGCCTGGCGCGCCAGGGCCTCTCGCCGGCCACCCAGGCGCGGCGGCGTTCGGCGGTGCGGCAGTTCTACCGCTTCGCCCTCGGCGAGGGCTGGCGCGGCGACGATCCTTCCCGACGGCTCGACGCCCCCAAACAGGGCCGCAGCCTGCCCCGAACGCTTTCGGGTGAGGAGGTCGAGCGTCTCCTGGCCGCCGCCGCCGCCCACGACGGCGCGGCGGGGCTCCGGCTCGTGGCCCTGGTCGAGCTGGCCTATGCGTCCGGCCTGCGCGTGTCCGAACTGCTGGGCCTGCGGCTGGAGGCGGTGCGGCGCGATCCGGCGTGGCTGATCGTGCGCGGCAAGGGCGGCAAGGAACGGCTGGCGCCGCTGAATTCCTCGGCCCGCGAGGCCGTCAGGGCCTGGCTGATCGCCCGCGACGCCGCCCGCCCGGAGAAGGCGCCTGAAAGTCCGTGGCTGTTCCCGTCATCATCCGCCAAGGGGCACCTGACGCCCCGTCGTTTCGCGCAGTTGCTCGACCAGGCCGCTCTTCAGGCCGGCATCGATCCGGCCCGGGTCAGCCCGCATGTGCTGCGCCACGCCTTCGCCACCCACCTGCTGGACGGCGGCGCGGACCTTCGCGTTGTCCAGACCCTGCTGGGCCATGCGGACATCGCCACGACGCAGATATACACCCACGTGGCCACCGACCGGCTGGCTCAGGTTGTCAGGAGCAAGCACCCCTTGGCGCGGGATGAGTGACGGCGCATATTCTCCGCCATGAGCCAATCATTCTACGTCAAGGCGATCTGGGATCCTGAGGCTGAGGTCTGGTGCAGCGAATCCAATATCCCGGGTCTGGTGCTGGAGACTTCGACATTGGCCGAGTTCGAGTCGTTAGCGCGTCATTTCGCGTCGGAACTACTGGACGAAAACCCTGAAATTCACGGACCTGTACCGATCCGCTTTGAAGCCGCTGGCGGCTTCGACGTTGTTGCTGCGTAAAGCTCATCTTGTTGAAATGACCATCACGATACCGGGTGCATTGTTGAGCACCGGTCGTGACGCGACGCTCGTCCATAGATTTTGAGCGAGCTGGATATGCCCAAGGATTTCTATTCCGAACTTACGGCCATTCTGTTCGTCGCTGGCTGGCGACGGGTAGCCAACGCCAAGGGCAGTCACGAAAAATGGCGGCATCCTGATCGGGTTCATTCTGTGATCGTCCCTCGCTCCAAAAGCCGTCACACCGCCAACGAAGTCCTGAAACAGGCCGGCCTGCCCAAAGCCTTCTGAACCGCCGCTTGCTCCCCGGCGTTGACCTGACTAGGTTCCGCCGCCTTCCGATGCGCCAGATGGCGCGCCTCTTCCGGACGCCTTGATGGCCGTGCACTACCTCGAGTTTGAAAAGCCGATCGCCGATCTTGAGGCGAAGATCGAGGAGCTGAACCTGCTCTCCTCGACTTCCGGCTCGTTCGACGCCGAGGTGGACGGCCTGCGGCAGAAGGCCGAGCAGCTGCGCCGGAAAACCTACGCCAGCCTCGACCCGTGGATGAAGACCCAGGTCGCGCGCCATCCGCAGCGGCCGCATTTCGTCGACTATGTCGAGGGCCTGTTCACCGACTTCGTCGAACTGAAGGGCGACCGCCAGTTTGGCGACGATCAGGCCATCCTGGGGGGTCTGGCCCGGTTCCGCGGGGCGCCCGTCGTGCTGATGGGCCATGAGAAGGGCTACGACACCCAGACGCGGGTGGTGCACAATTTCGGCATGGCGCGGCCCGAGGGCTACCGCAAGGCGGTCCGCCTCATGGATCTGGCCGAACAGTACGGACTGCCGGTCCTGACCTTCGTAGACACCGCCGGCGCCTATCCCGGCCTCGGGGCCGAGGAGCGCGGCCAGGCGGAGGCCATCGCCCGCTCGACCGAACGTTGCCTCACCCTGGGCGTGCCCTCGATCGCGACCATCACCGGCGAAGGCGGTTCGGGCGGGGCGATCGCCATCGCGGCGGCAGGCCGGGTGCTGATGCTGGAACATTCGATCTATTCGGTCATCTCTCCGGAAGGCGCGGCGGGCATTCTGTGGCGGGACGGGGCCCGGGCCCGCGACGCGGCCATGGCCATGAAGATCACCGCGCCCGATCTGCTGGAGCTCAGGATCATCGACCGCATCATTCCGGAACCGGTCGGTGGCGCGCACGCCGACCGCGAGGCGGCGATCGCCACCGTAGGCGACGTATTGGCCGAGGAACTGAAGGCCCTGTCCGGCATGACCCCGGATCAGCTGCGCAAGGCGCGGGCCGACCGCTTCTACGCAATCGGACGCGCAAGTTAGCGTTAACCCCTCCTTCTACTCTGGCGTGCCAACTGTCACAGTCGGCAAGTGATTGATTCCAGAGTAGCTTGTTAGGGGTCGGTATGGGCGGTGTGGGCGAGTCCCTTCGTGAGAGCGCGGTCATCAATCTGACGGCCGCGACGACCATGGTGGTCGACGATTCCGCCTTCGGCCTGGACCTCACCTGTCAGGCCCTCAGAGGGTTCGGCATCCGGACCAGCTACACCTGCCAGAGCGCCGCTGAAGCCATGGAAATCCTGGCCGACCAGCCGATCGATCTGCTGGTGGTCGACTGCGAAATGCCCAGCGTGGACGGCTATGAGCTCGTCCGCTGGTTGCGGCGCTCGACCAAGGCCAACGCCATGGCGCCCGTCATCATGACCGCCGCCCACATTCGCCGCTCCAAGATCGCGGAGGCCCGCGACTGCGGCGCGAACTTCGTGGTCACCAAGCCTTTCAGCGCCGCGACCCTGCTTGAACGAATCGTCTGGGTGGCGCGTGATGTGCGTCCTTTCCTCGAGGTCGGGGACTATTTCGGCCCGGACCGCCGTATCCGGGACGAGGGTCCGCCCTCGGAGGAACGGCGCGCCACGGTGATCCGCAAGGCGGCCTTTGACGCAGAACAGGCCGCGCAGACGGCTGCAAAAGACAATGTGTAAATGACAGTCATCACTCACGCCCGGGGCAAGTCCGGACTCTCCAGAATGATCGACTCGCCCGGCGGCGTCAGCGTTGGCGTGGCCCTGGCCCAGGCGCGCGCCAATATCGAATCCAAACGGGCCGAGGCGATGGCGATCGTGGATGTCCAGATCGCCGCCCTCGAATCGGTGGTTCCGCCGTTGAGCCTCGACGACCAGGGGTTTCGTCTGACCGAGGCCTATCGTGCGGCCAACGCCGTCATCGATGCGGCCAGCCCGTTCGAGTTGCTGGACCTTTGCGGCGCCGCCAGCGGCCTGTGCGACCTCATTGACGGAGCCCCGGCCGACGAGACCTTCGACTGGCGCATCGTCACCGTTCATGCCCGCTCGCTGCGTCTGCTCCAGACCTTGCCCGTCGAGGAGACGGAGGCGCGCAGCACGGTGCTGGACAGTCTGAAGATGGTCGCAGACCGCAAGCTGCCGCCCAGGGCCTGACCCCGCCGTCCGCGTCTCAGGCCGGCTGGGTCTTCGCCCCCCGCGTCTGCTTGCGCCAGAGGGCGGCGTATTCCCCGCCCTGACGCGCCACCAGTTCATGATGGGCGCCGCGCTCGACGATGCGGCCGGCCTTGAGGACCAGGATCTGGTCAGCGTCGGCGATGGTCGACAGACGGTGGGCGACGACAAGGGTCGTGCGCCCGGTCCGGGCGCGGCGCAGGGTCTTCTGGATCGCGGCCTCGGTGCGGCTGTCCAGGGCGCTGGTGGCCTCGTCGAGGATCAGGACGCAAGGGTCGGCCAGCAGGGCGCGCGCGATGCCGACGCGCTGACGTTCGCCGCCCGACAGCTTCAGCCCGCGCTCGCCGACCTTCGTTTCCATGCCGTCGGGGAGTTCGCGGATGAAGGTCGACAGCTCGGCCGCCTCGGCCGCGGCCCAGATGGCCGCGTCGTCGGCGTCGGGACGGGCGAAGCCGATGTTGGCGCGGAGGGTGTCGTTGAACAGGGCCACATCCTGCGGCACCAGGGCGACGGCGGCGCGCAGCGACTCCTGCGTCACCCGGCGCGCGTCGAAGCCGTCGATCAGGACCCGGCCCTCCTGCGGGTCCAGCAGGCGCAGGGCCAGTTTGACGATGGTCGACTTGCCCGAGCCGGACGGACCGACCAGGGCGGTCGTCGTGCCCGGCGGGGCGATGAAGCTGACATCCTCCAGCCCGTTGGCGCGGGCGTCGTGGCGGAAGCCGACGTTTTCGAAGGCCAGGGCCGCGCCCCTGGCGTCGACGGGACGCGGCAGGGGCGCGGCGTCCGGCGCATCGGCGACCTGGGGCGTCTGGCGGGTGACCTTGAGCATCTCCTCCATGTCGATGAAGGACTGGCGGATTTCGCGATAGGCGAAGCCGAGGATGTTCAGCGGCGCATAGAGGGAGATCATGATCAGGACGGCGGCGGTCACGTCGCCGGGGCCCATGCGGCCGGCGGCGGCTTCGAAGCCCGCCATCACGGCCATGATCCCGAGACCGACGTTCATGATGACGGCCTGGATGATGTTCAGCAGGGCCAGGGAGCTGTTGGCCTTGAGCGCGGCGCGGGTGTAGTCGCCCAGCGCATTGTCATAGGTGCGGGCGGCGCGGGCCTCGGCGCCGAAGGATTTGACGGTCTCGTAGTTGAGCAGGGCGTCGACCGAGACGCCGGCGGCCTCGGTGTCGGCGGCGTTCATCTCGCGCCGGTGCTCGAGGCGCCAGTTGGCCATGGCGAAGGTGGCGGTGGCGTAGACGGCGACCACGCCGACGGCCACGGCCCCGAAGCGCCAGTCATACATGCCCGCCAGAACGCCCGCCGCCAGCACCAGCTCGACCCCGGTTGGGACCAGGTTGAAGGCGAGGATGCGCATCAGGAAGTCGACCGAACGCGCGCCGCGGTCCATCGTCCGCGACAGGGAGCCGGAGCGTTTGGTCTGATGGAAGTCCAGCGACAGGCTGAGGGCGTGGGCGAAGGTCTCGGCGGCCGCGGTGCGCTGGGCCGCCGAACGGACCGGGGCGAAGATGACGTCGGCGGCGTTGGGGGCGATGGCCGACAACAGGCGGACGAAGGCCCAGCCGAGGGCGAAGGCGGCGAAGCCCATGGCCAGGGCGACGCCCGCCCCCTGCCCGGCCGCCAGATGATTGACCGCCGCGCCGAGCACCAGCGGGGCCAGCACGCCCAGCGCCTTGCCGCCCAGGGTGACGGCGATGGCGGCGACCAGACGGAGGCGCAGTTGCGGGGCGTTGGATCGGCCGACCAGCCGGACCAGGTCGCTGAGGGCCTGCCAGGTCGGCGGTCCGTCGGCGGCCGGAGCCGGCGCCCCGGCCTGCGCCGCCTTCGCCACTGAATCGCCTCGCCGTCCGGACCGTTCGCCACGCATCGCCATGGGCGGTGATATGGACCGCGATGAGCGCTGCGCAAAGGGCGCAATCACCGCACGCATGAACTGCATAGGGCGCGCGGCAAAAAGCGCCGTACCGGCTATCCCCGCCGACCGCCGTGCTTCGCGTATTCCAGCCGGGCCACGGTGCGGTTGTGGACCTCGTCGGGGCCGTCGGCGATGCGGAGGGTGCGGACCATGGCGTACATCTCGGCCAGCGGGGTGTCGGCCGAGACGCCGGCGCCGCCGAAGGCCTGGATGGCGTCGTCGATGACCTGAAGCGCCATGCGCGGGGCGGCGACCTTGATCTGGGCGATCTCGGACTTGGCGTTCTTGGCGCCGGCCTCGTCCATCATCCAGGCGGCCTTGAGCACCAGCAGGCGGCACATCTCGATATTGGTGCGGGCCTCGCCGACGCGCTGTTCCCAGACCGAATGTTCGGCCAGGGTCTTGCGGAAGGCGGTGCGCGACAGCAGGCGCTGGACCATCAGTTCCAGCGACCGCTCGGCGATGCCGATGACGCGCATGCAGTGGTGGATGCGGCCCGGCCCGAGACGGCCCTGGGCGATCTCGAAGCCCCTGCCCTCCCCCGCGATCAGGTTCCCGACCGGGACGCGGACATTCTCCAGCACCACCTCGGCATGGCCGATGGGAGCCTCGTCATAGCCGAACACCGACAGCATCCGCTCGACGCGGAAGCCGGGCGCATCCACGGGGACGATGATCTGCGACTGCTGGGTGTGGACCGAGGCGTCGGGGTCGGTCTTGCCCATGACGATGGTCACCGCGACGTTCGGGTGGGCCATGTTGGTCGACCACCATTTGCGGCCGTTGATCACATAGTGGTCGCCGTCGCGGACGATGCGGGTCTGGATGTTGGTGGCGTCCGAGGAGGCCACCTCGGGCTCGGTCATCAGGAAGGCCGAGCGGATTTCGCCGGCCATCAGGGGCTTGAGCCATTTCGCCTGCTGGGCCTCGTTCCCGTACATATGGAGCACTTCCATATTGCCGGTGTCGGGGGCGTTGCAGTTGAACACCTCGGCCGACCACAGGTGGCGGCCCATCAGCTCGGCCAGCGGGGCGTATTCGAGGTTGGTCAGGCCGGCGCCGTGATCGCCGGGCAGGAACATGTTCCAAAGACCGGCCTCGCGGGCCAGGGCCTTCATCTCTTCCATGGCCGGCGGCTGCTGCCGAGGGTTCTCGCGGACCTGGGCGCGGTACTCTTCCTCACGCGGCAGGACGTGATCGTCGAGGAAGCGCTTCACCCGATCCTGCCAGTGCAGGGCCCTGTCGCTGTGCCGGAATTCCATTGGGTTGGTCTCCTTCTCCCTCCCCTTCATGGGGAGGGACGATTGGCGAAGCCAATCCGGGTGGGGCTGTGTGAAGCATCCGCCGATGGAGACTGAGGCTGGACTTCCCCACCCTGTCGTCGCTTCGCGCCGACATCCCTCCCCACAAGGGGGAGGGAGATATTTCCGACCTAGCGCTTCAGCAGCGGGGCCAGCTTCTGGGCGATCATCATGTCGCCGGCGATCTTCAGCTTGCCCTGCATGAAGGCCATCATCGGATCGAGCTTGCCTTCCGACAGGGCCATGAAGTCGTCCCAGCTCATCGACACCGTGGCGTCGGCGGGCTTGTCCTCGTTGGTCACGGTGTTCGGCGCCGAGGCGCCGTCGATGAAGATCTTGCCGACATCCCCCAGGTCGATCTTCACGGTCTTGCCCAGACCGGAATTGTCGCCGACGGCGCCGCGGATGTGTTCGGTGACTTGAGCCAGATCGGCCATGGGTCTCTCCCTGAAAGACGTTGAGGCTTCGACCTAGACCGGGCGGGCTCCCCTGCCAAGATCACGCGGGGTCAAGTTGGCGCGACGGAGGGCCGGTTCAGCCGACCTCGGGACCGTACGGGCCGTCCGCAGGCTGTTCGGGCCGTTCGTCGCGCGGCGGATTGTCATAGCGCCGGTCGTCGCGACGGTCCTCGTATCGCGAGGGCCCGGATGAGTGCCGGCGCGGCTCCGGGCGATGTTCGCGTTCAGCGCGGCGCTGGTCCTCGAGGGCGTCCAGACGGGCCTGACGGGCGCGGCGTTCGGCGCGGAAGTCCGGCAGCGGATTGTCGAAGCCGAACCAGCGGCCTTGGCGCTCGCGACGCGGGGGCTCCGGCTCGGGCGGCGGGGCCCAGGCGTCGGAGGTGTAACGGCGGACGCCGGCGGGCCGCGACGGCGGCGCATACGGGGCGTCCTCGTCTTCCACCCAGGCCGTCTCATAGACCGGCGCCCGGGGCTCCCGGGCGGGGGCGACATAGCGGAAACCGTCGACCAGTTCGCCCACGTCCATCACCGATCCGGCGACCAGTTCGGGCTCGACGGGGGCCACCACCTCGATCCTGAGGCCCTCGTTCGCCGCCACGGGCGCCGGTCCCGGCAGGGTGACGTATTTCAGGCCCATCAGCCCCAGCGCGGCCACGACGGCGACGGCGATCGCCGCCAGATGCGCGGGCCCCAGCCGTCGGGGCGCCGGCTCGGACGCAGGTTCTGGCGGGGACCGGGGGGGAAGCGGATCGGGATACATGGAGCACCAGTACTGAAGCGGCGCTCCTGCAACCCGTCAGACCCGGTCGGGTTCAAATAACGCCGGGGGAATGTCCGCCCGACGTCAACCCTTCGGCCTAGCGAACGGCGGCGTAGGTCGTCGCGGCCTCGCGATAACGGGCGTGCTCGCGGGCGGTCATGCAGCGCGGCGCGTTCCAGGCCGGGTCGGACGGCTGGACCGACAGGGCCTCGCGGGCCGTGACGAAGACCGGCGGAGCGCCGTGCTCACGGGTGAAGGCGCGGCGGGTCGCGGCGTCCGTGTTGCAGATCATCACGGCGCGCGCCGGGCCCTTGGCGGAGGGCTGGTCGAGATCGCCCGCGCTGACCATTCCGGCGGGAAGAATCGCCGCCGCGGCGAGGACGGCAAGGCCGGCGAAGGGGGCGAAAGCGCGCATTCCAGTCTCTCCCAAAGGCCCGAAACAGTCAGGACCCGGAGGAATAATGCGCCCTTTTCCGGCATTGTAAAGATTATGCGACGGTTGGAAGTATGAAGTTTGACATTTACCCCGTTTGCGGATGGAAACCCGTGTGATTTCAGGCCGCGCAGGGTCCGACGGACAGGGCGCCCTCCACGTTCAGGGTGGCGTCGGCGTTCTCGACCACGCCCAGGCTGCAGATGGTCAGGCCGTGATCCGCCTCCAGCGTCGCCAGCCAGGCGAACAAAGGCCCCGAGCGGACGCGGGCCAGCTGGAAGCCCAGCTGGCCGGAGGGACTCATGGCGATGACCACCTCAAGGCCCGCCGCCTCGGCGGTGCGGCGGATCAGGGGGTCCAGGCCCTCGGACGGCGCCTGGACCGGCGCGCGGGCCGGACCCAGGGCCGCCACGGCGGTCCGCACTTCGGCGAGGGTTTCGGCCGAGGCGGCGGCGCGGTCCGCGGCGGCGCTTCTCCAGGCGAGGACGGGTCGGATCACGCCCAGCCAGATGATCGTGGCCGTCAGCAGCCCGGCCATGACCATCAGCATGCGCCGCTCGCGCAGGGTTCGGCCACTGTACCAGAGCGCGAGAGGGCCCATGAACCGGTTCATTGGCCGCTCCCGATGGTGATGTCGCTGACGATCCGGCCCCGGTCGTCGAGGGTGCCGGTCTCGGTCACCCGCAGGCCCTTGTCCCGCATGCCCCGGCTGATCAGCTGCATGTCCTGGTAGTCGGCATGGGTGACGCTGGCCTTCATGCCGGCGGCGGGATCGACGATCAGCAGGTCCAGTTCGGCTCCCTCGACGCCCTCGACGGCGGCGAACAGGGCCGCCGTGGCGGCGACGACCCCGCCGGGCGGCGGGGCGGCGCGGACCCGCTGGCGCAGGGCCTCCACAGGATCGGGCCGGGCGGCGAGGTCAGGGGCGACGCGGGCGATTTCGGCGCGGGCCTGTTCGGCGTTGTTGCGGGCGTCGATGTCGTCGCGGGCGGCGGCGGCGGCGACGAGCACGAGGGGGGAGATCATGACCAGGCCGGCGAGGGCCGAGGCCAGGCCCCAGCCGCGCCGCGCCATCCCCCGGCTCCGGTCCTGCGAGGACAGCAGATTGACCGGCGGCGACAGGGCGGCGTCGATCAGGGCGAACTCGACGGCCCCGGCGTCCCCGATCGGCTCGACGCGACGGGCGCCGGCGACCAGCTCGACCAGATCGGGCTGGACGCTGGCGGCGAAGTCCCGGCCGCGCAGGGCCGTGGACGGGCCGAAGGCGACGGCGTTGAGGCGGTCGTCCTCGTCCGGCTCGGGCACGGTGAGGGAGTCGGGAACGATGGCGTCGGCCCGCACGCCGAGGGCGTCGAGATAGTCGGTCCAGGCCTGCAGCAGGGACAGGCCGACGAGGGCCGTCAGCCGGGGCCGGCCCGCGGCGGGCACGGGCCCCAGGGCCACGGACAGCCGGTCGGCGGGGGCGGCCAGCGAGTCCTTCAGCATCCACAGGGCGGCGGCGCGCTGCTGGGCCGGGCCGCCGGGGGGCAGGTCGAGCCAGCGGATGGTCACGTCGGCGCCGGGAGCGACGGCGACGGTGCGCATCGGCTCGGGCCGTTCGACGGCGTCGAGCTCCAGCAGGCCGCGCTCGCTCACCCGGCCATCGGCGATGACCAGATAGGGCGCGGGTTCGCTGCCCATGCTCGGGATCAGGATCAGGCGGGTGGGTTTCATTCTTCGGGGGTCCAGCGTTGGATCACGGTGCGCACGCGGCCGTCGGAGCCGGCCTCCAGCAAGGCGGTGCGGACGGCGTGGGAGCCGCCCAGGTCGACATCGACCCGCAGGTCGAAGAAGCGGGTCAGGACGGTGATCTGGTCGCGCGCCTCGGGGTCGACCGGCAGGGCCGCCAGGGCGGGCTGGGCCCAGAAGGCGGCGGCGTCGGGCCAGCCGTCGCGGGGACGGGAGGCGATCACCGCCCTCGCCCGCTGCGGGGGCAGCCGGCCGCCGGTCAGCATGGTCAGCAGGGGCGCCTGCTCCGGCGTCAGGGTGTTCACGTTCAGCGGCGACAGGCGCGAGGTCGGCAGGGCGCAGACCCACGGCCGCAGGCGGCGGAAGGTGTCGGCGTCGACGCCCTTGACCGCCCTCAGCTCGCTGACCTCGGCCAGCATGACGCCGCCGGTGCGATAGGGTTTGGCGAGGCCGGCGTAGGCGCCGTCTTCCGCGCCCAGCGGCAGGGGCGTCGCATCGGCGTCGAGCCAGTCGGTCAGGGCGTCGGCGATGGCCTGCATCCGGCTGTCCGGGGCCCCGACGGCGCGGCCGAGGGCGCGGAATTGGGCCGCGCCGAGCGGGCGGGCGGTCAGGTCCTCGCCGACGCCTAGGACGAGGCTGTTCAGGTTGAAACAGGCCTGGCCGTCGCTGACGGTGGCGGTGAGGGTTCCGCCGTCGATGGGGAAGCTGAGGGTGCGGCCGTTCCACTCGGGCTCGAGCGGGGTGCGGGCCGGGCCGGCGGCGAGCAGGCGCGCGATCTGGCCGCGGGCGAGGGTTTCGGCCCCGGCGGCGTACCACTGGGCCTGGCTCTGGGTCTCGACATTGGTGGTGCGGCGCACCGAGAAGCGGACATCGTCGAGAATGGCCACGGCGACCACCGACATGACGGCGACCAGCAGCAGCACCGTCAGCAGGGCCATGCCCTCGCGCTCGCGCCGGGACCGTTTCATCGGCCGCCGCCCACGAGGAAGAGCTGGTCGATGCGGCCATAGCCCTCGAGGGTCATGCCGATGCGCACCGCGTCGGGCAGCGGGCGGTCGATGCTGGAGATGAAGGCCGGCGCCGCCACCCCGTCGCGGACAAAGCCGACGGTGACGTCGCGAACGCCGCGGTACAGCACCTGCGGCGGGCCCGGGCGGGCGCCGTCGAGGTGGGTGGAGACGCGGCGTTCCAGCCGGTCCTCTACCAGCCGGTATTCGACGCGCTGCAGCGAGGGGCGGGCCTGCTCCCCGGGATTGCTCCAGCCGGCGCGGGTGAGGACCAGGATGGGGTCGCCGGGGGCCGCCGCGCCCACCATGGGCTGGGGCGTCGGGCGGCCGGTGGGGCCGCGCGAGCGGCGGGCGGTGGCCTGGCCGAGGTCGGCGCGCAGCAGGCCGCGCATGCGCTGCAGGTCGCCGACGCGGTCGCTGGCGGCCTTGACCGCGAACCGGTTGTCGATGGTCACGCCCAGCACGGCCGCGCCCGCCGCCGCGATCATGGCGAAGATCATCAGCGAGACCAGAACCTCGACCAGGGTGAAGCCGGCGCGGCGCGTCATGAGGCGCGCGACCGGAACAGGGTGCGGTCGGCGGCCTGACCCTCGGCGTCGCTGACGCGGACGTCGATGCGCAGCATGCCGGCGACGTCGGTGGCGACGACCGCGCGGGTCCAGCGCCAGCGGCGACCGGCCAGTTCGACCTGGCCCGAGGCCGTCCCCTCCCCGATCGAAGGCAGGGTCGCGGCTTCGACCGCGAGGTTCTCGGCGACGACCCCGCCCAGCGTGCGGGTCTCGACGCGCGCGGCGGAGCGGGTGTTCTCGCCTGAGAGGTTGAGCAGGGCCATGGCCGCGAGGCTGAACACCGACAGGGCGACGAGCATTTCGATCAGGGTGAAGCCCTGTCTGATCTCAAATTTCCCGTGCATCCCGGCGAAAGCCGGGACCCAGTTCTTTGGGCGATCAGCGCCAATGCATGCGCACCCAAGGCGATCCCGAAGAGCCTGCCTCACGAAAGGACCGGGTCCCGGCTTTCGCCGGGATGAGCGGAAAAAGGGAGGGATCATTGGAGAGACACCTCTCCGGCGCCGTCGACCGTCACGGTCCGGCCCTTGCCTTCCCGGCTGAGCGTCAGCGTCGCGGGCTCCGCCACGCCCGTGGGGTCGAAGACGAATCGGGCGCCCTCGGCGGGGCCGACGGCGGTCGCCGGCTGCCAGGTCTCCGGCCCGAACGGGCCGTCGGACAGGGCGGACCAGGCCCGGCCGTCGAAGACGGTGAAGGCGTAGCCGGTCGGGGTGACCTCGACCGCGACCGGGCGGTTGGACAGCACGGCTTCGTCGCGGGCGCGCGACAGGCGGGCGGCGAACCGCTCGGCCTCGGCGCCGACGGCGGGACGCGGGTCCGGCACCGCCAGCACCACGGCGCCGGCGGCCAGGCCGAGGATGGCGACGACCATCAGCAGCTCGACCAGCGTGAAGCCGCGCCGGTCAGGGGCGCTGCCGCTCGCGACGCGGTCGCTCGCTGCTTGAGCGCCATGCATGTTCGCGCTCAAGCAGCGAGCCGCCGCGCGGCGAGCGATAGCGCCCAAAAGGATGTCAGGCCTGCCAGTTGCCCAGATCGGCGTCATTGCCCTCGCCCCCCTCCTTGCCGTCCGCGCCCAGGGAGAAGACGTCGAACTGGCCGCCGTGCGCGCTGGGGCGGCGATAGCCGTAGGGATTGCCCCACGGATCTTCCGGCAGGCGGCGCACATAGCCGCCCGGACGGTAGCGTTCGGGATTGGCCAGACCGGCCGGGGCCGCGACCAGGGCCTGCAGGTCGGCGGGGAAGTCGAGGTTGTCGAGGCGGTAGGTCTCGATGGCCTGCTCCAGAGTCGAGATGTCGGCCTTCGCCTTGCCGACCATGGCCCGGTCCTGGCTGGGCAGGACGTTGATCGCAACCACCGTGGCCAGCAGGCCGATGATCACGATCACCACCATCAGCTCCACCAGGGTGAAGCCGGCCCTGTTGGAGGCGCTACCGCGTCGCGCGCGGCGCGACGCTGCTTGAGCGCGGATCATCCTCAGGAAGCGAGCCGCCGCGCGGCGAGTGTCAGGACCAAAAGACATGTTCAAGCTCCTCACCCCATCGCCAGGGTGTTGATCTGCAGAATGGGAAGAAGGATCGACAGCACGATCAGGGCGACCACGCCGCCCATGATCACGATGATCGCCGGCTCCAGCAGGCTGAGCATCACGGCGGTGAAGGTCGAGAATTCGCGCTCCAGATAGTCGGCGGCGCGCTCCAGCATGGGCTCCAGCCGGCCGCTGCTCTCGCCCGAGGCGGTCATGTAGACGAGGATCGGCGGGAAGACGTCGGCGCGGCGCATGGCGGCGGACAGGCCCCCGCCCTCGCGCACGGCGTCGGCCATGGTCTCGGTGGCCAGCCGCAGGCGGCGGTTGGAGACGGTGCGGGCGGTGATGGTCAGGCCCTCCAGCACCGGCAGGCCCGCCGTGATCATGGTCGACAGGGTGCGGGCCATCTTCGCCCCGTGGAGGTCACGGGTCAGCCGGCCGATCAGCGGCAACCTCAGCAGGGCCGTGTCGGCGCGCAGCCGGATCGCCGGATTTCGCAACAGGACCGCCCCGATCAGTCCTCCGGCGATGAGGCCCAGCGCCAGCAGCCAGCCCCAGTCACGCATCAGGTGGGAGACGCCGATCACCAGCCGCGTCAGCAGCGGCAGGGTCTGGTTCATGCTGTCGAACTGGTCGACCACCTTGGGCACGACGAAGGTCATCATGGCGGTGATGACGCCCAGGGCCACGACCGCCAGCACGATCGGATAGACCAGGGCGGTCAGGACCTTGCCACGAACCACCTGATCGCGCTCGAGGCCGTCGGCCAGCCGTTCGAGGATCGGCTCCAGCGCGCCCGAGGTCTCGCCGGCCGAGACCATGGCCCGGTACAGCGGCGGGAAGGCCTGACCCTGCAGGGCCATGGCGTCCGACAGGCGGCGTCCCTCCATGACGCCCGCATGGACGCCGTCCAGCACGCGGCGGACGGCCGGACGGTCGGCCTGAAGCGCGATGGTGCGCAGCGCCTCCTCGATCGGGGCGACGGAGACGAGGGTGGACAGCTGCCGGGTCGTCAGGGCCAGGGTCCTGGCGTCGAGTTTCGTCGCCTTGCGCGGTCCGGCCTGTTCGTTGCGCGCAGCGGCGCCGCGCGAGGTCGTGACCTCCAGCGGCATCAGGCGGCGACGGGCCAGCACGGCGCGCACGGCGCCCTCGTCGGCGGCGGTCAGGGCCCCGGCGACGGTGCGGCCGCCGGCGTCGACGGCGATATAGTCGAAGGCCGCCATCAGGCCGCGACCCCGTGGTCGGCGGCGTCAGGCTCGATGTCCGCCGTTTCCTGACGGGTGACACGGACGGCCTCTTCCACCGAGGTGACGCCCTCAAGCACCAGGGCGCGAGCGCGCTGCGTCAGGGTGTCGGCGCCGGTCTTGCCGAAGGCGGCGGCGTTGATCGCCTCCTCATCGGCCTCGGCGGCGATCAGGCGGCGCACGCGGTCGTCGACGCGGATCACCTCGTACAGGCCGACGCGGCCGACATAGCCGGTGTTCTGGCAGTGGGCGCAGCCCTGCGGCCGCCAGACGCGGGCGCCGCGCTCGACCCCGGCCAGCCGGGCCGTGGCCGCGTCCGCCGTTTCGGGCCGCCGGCATTCGCCGCACAGCCGCCGGACCAGCCGCTGGGCCACGATCAGCCGCAGGGTCGAGGCCAGCAGGAAGGGCTCGACGCCCATGTCGCGCAGACGGGTGATCGCCCCCGCCGCATCGTTGGTGTGGACGGTGGACAGGACGAGGTGGCCCGTCAGCGAGGCCTGGACCGCGATCCGGGCGGTCTCGACGTCACGGATCTCCCCGACCATGACCACGTCCGGGTCCTGACGCAGGATGGCGCGCAGGCCGGCGGCGAAGGTCATGCCGACCTTGGGATTGACCTGGGTCTGGCCGACGCCGTCGATGGCGTATTCGACCGGGTCCTCGACCGTGAGGATGTTGCGCGTGGCGTCGTTCAGCAGAGACAGGCCGGCGTAGAGCGAGGTGGTCTTGCCCGAGCCCGTCGGACCGGTGACCAGAATGATGCCGTTCGGCTCCTTCAGCGCGCCGCGGAACGCGTCCAGCGCCTCGGACGACATGCCCAGCCGGTCCAGCGTCAGCCCGGCCTGCTCCTTGTCGAGGATGCGCAGCACCACCCGCTCGCCGGCGCGCGACGGCAGGGTGGAGACGCGCACGTCCAGCGTCTTGCCGCCCAGCGTCAGCGGGATGCGCCCGTCCTGGGGCACGCGCTTCTCGGCGATGTCGAGCCGCGCCATGACCTTGATGCGCGACACCAGCAGGGGGGTGATCCGGGGGTTCAGCGACAGGGTCTCGCGCAGCACGCCGTCGACGCGCATGCGCACGGTCAGGGCGGTCTCGAACGGCTCCAGATGGATGTCCGAGGCGCCGGTGCGGACGGCCTCGGCGATGATGCCGTTGATCAGGCGGATCACCGGAGCGTCGTCGGCCGTGTCCAGCAGGTCGGCGGCGGCCGGGATGTCGTCGATCAGGCTTTCCAGCCCCGAGGGCATGTCCAGATCGTCGCCGTCGGCGGCGTTCAGGTGGTCGCCGGCATAGACTTCCGACAGCTGGCGGTCGAAGGCGGCCTGGGCCAGCGGCTCGACGCGCAAAGGCCGGCCCAGGGCGCGGCGGGTCTCGATCAGGGCCGAGGGATCGGCCCCCTCGCGCAGGCCGACCACGGCGATGTCGCCGGCCTCGAGCAGGATCACGCCGTGCCGCTTGGCGAAGCCGTAGGGCAGGGTCGGATTGATCAGGGTGATCATCGCGGCCTCAGCCTCCGGCGCTCGTCTGGACGGGCGGCAGCGGGCCGATGACGACCTCGCCGACCGGCGCGGTGACGCCGGGCGCCTCAGGCGCGACCGGCGGCTGGGCCCGCATATAGTCGCGCATCATCTCGTCGAGGCTGGGCTCGACGCCGGGCGCATTGTTCAGCTGCTGCTGGCGCATATAGCCCCAGCGGTCGGCGGCCAGGGTCTGTGCGTCGGCCGGGCTGCGAATGATGGTCGGGCGGATGAAGACCATCAGATTGGTCCGACCGCGCTGGCGGCTGGTCGAGCGGAACAGGGCGCCGACATAGGGGATGTCGCCGAGCCCCGGCACCTTGTCGACCGACAGTCGGTCGTTCTGGTCCAGCAGGCCGCCGGCCACGGCGATGTCGCCGTCGTCGACCACGAGGGTGGTCTCCAGCTCGCGCTTGTTCAGCACCAGATCGCTGGCCGAGTTGGTCAGGACGCCGTTGATGCTGGACACCTCCTGGCGCAGGAACAGGGTGATGGAGCCGCCGGCGTTGATCTGGGGCCGGACGATCAGCTTGACGCCGATGTCCTGGCGCTGGGTCGTGCGGAAGGGGTTGGAGTTGCCGTCCAGCAGGGTCTCGCCGGTCGTGATCGGCACCTCCTGACCGACGAGGATGGTGGCCTCCTCATTGTCCAGCGTCATCAGCGACGGGGTCTGCAGCAGGTTGGAGCCTTCGTCGGTCTTGGCGGCGTTGATGATGAAGCCGAACAGGCCGTTGCCGATGCTGCCCCCGCCGCCGCCGACGAAGCCGTTGGCGCCCAGAAGCGTGTTCAGGGCCAGGTTCTGCAGCTGCTCGCGCAGCGGATTGTCGTCCTCCAGCTGGCCGGACCCCACACCGCCCGCGATGGGCACCAGCGGCGTGGCGTTGTTGGAATAGTTAGTCAGGCCGATCGGGTTGCCGTCCTCGCCGGCCAGCAGCCACTGGACGCCCAGCTCCTTGACGGCGTTGTCGGACAGCTCGACGACGATGGCCTCGATCAGCACCTGCTGACGGCGCTGGTCGAGCTGGCGGATGACCTCGGACAGCATGCGCTGGGTGTCGGCCGAGGCCGAGATGACCAGGGCGTTGGCGCCGGGGAAGCGGGCGATGGTGGCGCGCTGGCCCGGAACGGGAGCCGCGACGGCGCTGCCGGCCGGGACGGCGGCGGCGGGGGCCTCGCCCGAGCCGGCGCGCGCGCCTGCGGCCGGCGTCGCATTGGCGCTGGCGGCGGTGATCGGCTGGCCAACGATCTGTTGCAGCACCGGCAGCAGGGCCTCGGCGTTGGCGTGCTGCAGGAAGATGACCTTGACGTCGTCGGCGGACTCGGCGCGGCGGTCGAGATCCTCGATCAGCGGGCGGATGCGGGCCATGGCCGAGGGATCGCCGCGCAGGACGATGGAGTTGGAGCTCTCGACCGGGGTGACCGTGACCATCCCCTGCCCCGGCTGGCCGCCGGGAGGGGCGAGGACGGATTGCAGCACGGCGGCGATCTCGCGCGCCGAGGAGTTCTGCAGGGTGACGACCTCGAAGCCCGTGCGGTCCACATCGATGCGACTGATCAACGAGCGGATGCGGGCCAGATTGTCGGAGAAGTCGGCCACGACGACGCTGTTGGCGCCGGGGTTGGCCAGCACCTGGCCCTGCGGCCCGACCAGCGGGCGGATGGTCTCGGCGGCCGAGGCGGCGTCGATGTTGCGCAGCTGGAAGACCTCGGTCGAGAACCGTTCCGAACCCACGGTGGACGGGCCTTGGGCGGCGCCCTGGGCCGGGCTGATGCGGTAGGCGCCGGACGAGGTCGGGGTCACCACCAGGCCGTTGGCGCGCAGGGTCGACAGGAAGACCTCGAACAGCTGGGCGCGGCTGAGGGCGCGGTCGCTGGTCACGGTCACCGTGCCGCTCACCGCCGGATCGACGATGAAGGTGCGGCCGGTCGAGCGGGCCACGTCCTGGATGAAGGCGCGGATGTCGGCGCCCTGGACGTTCAGGGTCTGGCGCTCGCCGGACTGGGCCAGCACGGGCGTCGCGGCCAGAGGGCCCTGGGCGGCGATGACCACGCCGAGGACGGCGGCGAGGACGCTTCGGTTCGATCGCTTCAACGGCCTGTCCTTATGGTGGTGGTCTGCACGGCGCCGCCGCGTTCGAAGCGGATCTCGGCGCTGGCGGCGTTGGATAGCTGGCCGCGCAGACCGGCGATGCGGTCGAGGCTGTCCAGCGAGGTTCCGTTGACGGCGAGGATGACGTCGCCGGACTGGAGGCCGGCGGCCTTCAGGGCCGAGCCGTCGCCGCCGGCGGAGACGGTGAAGCCGTTGACGCGCAGGCCCTGCATGCGGGGCCGCAACGAGGCCTGGGCCATCAGCCGGGCCGGATCGACGCGGGGTCCGGCCGCAACGGCGGGGGCGACGGCGGGGGCCGCTTCGGCCGGCGGGGCGACGGTCTGCGGTCCGGGCGGCGGCGGGGGCGGCGGGGCGGCGCCGACGGGCGTGTCGCTGAAGATCAGGCGGGTGATGGAGCCGCCGCGCGCCAGGGTGACGTGGTCCTGGCCGACCGACTGCAGGATCAGGCCGGGTTCGACCTCCTCGCCGACGCCGACCGAGACCTGGCGGCCGTCGGCGAGGCCGATGATGGCCGAGCCGCCGCCCGAGCCGCCGGCGCGGACGCCGAACAGCCGCATCTGGCTGCTGCCCGCCGCCGTGGCCTCGGCCAGGCTGCTGAGGTCGCCGGTGCGGAAGAAGGCGTCGAAGCGCTGGAAGACGGAATAGTCGGGGGCGGAGACCTCAGGCCGGATGGTCGCGGTCGCGGCGGCCTCGGCGCGGGGCTGGACGACGATCCAGACCAGCTGGCCCAGCTGGACGGCCAGGGCCAGGCCGAGGGCGATCTCGACGCCGCCGCGCACGCGGTCCGGACGCGCCGCCACGGCGTCGCGAACCTGGCTGCTGAAACTGCGCACTGCGCCGATCACTATGACGTGCCCCACGGAGCCCCGACGGCCCGGCGGACTCCCTAGACCAATCGTCCGGGTCCGGCTTCACCGCCACATGACGGCCCGGCGAACTGTCCATGACGGTTGATGCGTCCACGGACGAACCGTCTCAAAACAGTCGCGTAACGATCCGGGGAGGCCGGCGAGCGGCCTCCCCGTCCGTGTTCTAGAAGCGCGCGGTCAGGCTGACCGAGGCGCTGGATCCCAGCTCGTAGTTGTTGATCAGGATCTTGTTGCCCAGTTCCTGGTACTCGTCGAAGTCGGTGTTGAGCAGGTTGCGCAGCTCGAGGGCGAAGCCGAGATCGCGGCCCCCGTACTCGAAGTCCTTGCGGTACACGAAGTCGAGGAAGATGCCCGGGTCCTGGATGTAGTCAGGCTCGCGGTTGCCGGCGCCGCCCGCGCCGCGGGCGCTGATGCGCTCGCTGACGTAGTTGACGATGATCGTCGCCTGCGACCGGGCCGTGTCGTCTTCCCAGCCCAGCTGCAGGTTGGCGACGTGCTCGGACTGGCCCTGAAGCCGGCTACCGTCCTCGATGAAGAAGGTCGCGTCCTCGTCGGCGCCGCCGCCGCCGGGCGTGCGGACGATGTCGCCCGCCTCGACCTTCACTTCGGAGTCCGACCAGGTGTAGTTGGCCTGGACCAGCCAGCGCTTGTTGGCGATGAAGGACATGCCCGCGTCGGGGAACTCGAAGAATTTCTTGGCTTCGATTTCCGCGCCGTAGATGGTGGCCTGCGGCGAGTTGATGAAGGACTGCTGACGCGCGTTGCCCGAGGTCACGATCGTCGATTCAACCGGCTTGTCCAGGTCCTTGTAGAAGACGCCGGCCGTCAGATACTGCTGGCGGGCGAAGAACCACTCGTAGCGGGCGTCCAGGTTCAGGATCTCGGTGTCCACCAGGAACGGGTTGCCGGTGAACTCGCGATCGGTTTCCGGGTCCGTGTAGGACTGGGGCGCCAGTTCGCGGAACTGCGGCCGGCCGATGGTCTGGGACGCGCCCAGACGCAGCTGCTGGTCCTCGGCGAAATTCCAGGTCGCGGTGAACGACGGCAGGAAATACTGCTCGTTGATCTCGGTCGGCGCGAAGGGCGCCGCGCCGCCGAACAGGTCGCGGGTGGTGACCGTCTGCTGGCCGTCCTCATAGCGGACGCCGAAGGTGGTGCGCACCAGGGGGATGATCTCGGCGTCGACCTGGGCATAGGCCGCCGCGACTTCCAGCTGGGCCGAATAGGCCGCCGCGCCGCTGCCGGCGCCGCCGGTGATTTCCGTCAGGATCAGACCGTCCGGGCGGATGTTGTAGTCCGAGTAGAGGTAGTCGACCCGCGACTGGCGCTGCTCTTCGGTCAGGGTGCTGGCCGGAACGAACTGCAGGTCGCGGCGCTGGGCGTCGCGGTTGTTGTCCGAATAGGCCACGCCGACGCTGAAGACGGCTTCGCGATAGTCCGACAGCGGCAGGGTGTAGCTGAGGTCCGCGCCGCCCGAGACGATGTCGTCGTCCAGCTCGCTGAACGAGATGCGGTTGCCGCCGATCTCGTGGACGAAATTGCCGTTGGTATCGAGGCCGTATTCGAAGCGCGTCTCGTAAGGCGCGTCCCGCTCGGTCTTGGCGTAGGCGGCGCGCCAGGCGAACTCGAAGGCGCCGTCCATGAACTCGTGCTCGCCGGCCAGCTGGCTGGAGAACAGCTGGCGCTCATACCATTCCGTAAAGTCGGAGCGCTGAATCTCGCCGCCGGCGTCGAAATCGGGACCGGCGCTGATGCGGGCTTCCTTGGTCACGTTGCGGACGAAGAAGTTCGTCCATTTGATCTCGCTGTTCTCATTGGTCAGCGACAGGCCGCCCAGGAAGTTCAGCTGGATGTCGTTCTGGTTCGATTCATAGGCCTTGCTGGTGACCGGCACCAGGACGGAGCCCGAGAACTGGCCCTCTTCCTGGACGCCGTTTCGCGTCGACCAGCTGTTGCTGTAGCCCGCGACGGCGATCAGGCCGAAGGTGCCCATGCTGCTTTCGTTGGACAGGCCGCCCGCGAAATCGAAGCTGAAATTCACCGGCGTGGTTTCGCGTTGCAGCAGGCGCAGCGGCGAGTTGACCAGCGACTGACCGATACGCTGCAGTTGCTGCGCCTCGACGTTGGCGCTGTTGACGGGAAGGCCCTTGCTGAAGGCCAGCGCCAGCGGGCCGGGCACGTCGCGCGTGCCGTCGTCGAAGCCGGTGAAATCGGTTCGCGATCCGTAATAGATCAGGCTTTCCTTGTTGGTCGTCTCGGTATTGCCGCCGACCGACGCCGACATCGAGAAGAAGGGATCGTTGGGCGCATCGACGGTGCGCAGGTCGATCACCCCGCCGCCGAATTCGCCGGGGAAGTCGACGGAATAGGACTTCTGGACGGTGACGCTCTCAAGGATGCTGGACGGGAACAGGTCCAGCGGAACGACCCGCTGCAGCGGCTCGGGGCTCGGCAGGGGCGAACCGTTCAGCAGGGCCGAGGAATAGCGCTCGCCGAGGCCGCGCACATAGACGAAACGGCCTTCGACCACGGTCAGGCCGGTGACGCGGGCCAGGGCGCCGGCGGCGCTGCTGTCGCCGGTGCGTTGCAGGTCTTCGGCCGTCAGGAAGGCGGCGACTTCGGCGCTTTCGCGGTTCGGCTCGGGAATATAGCGGCCCAGAACCACGACTTCGTCGAGCTGGGAGGATTCCTCCGCCTGCGGCTCGGCCTCGGCGGCCGGCGTCTGGGCGACGGGGGTTTGCGGCGCGGCCTGGACCGGCGGCGTTTGAGCATAGGCCAGCCCCGGCGCGATCAGCGCGCTGGTGGCGAGAAGGACCCCGCTCAGGGTCAGAGTAACTGTCTTCATGATCTGCGCCTTGAAGGGGTTTAACGGAATACGCGAAAGCCGGAGGCGGCCCGGACGGGCCGCCTCCGCGCATCCGTCATCAGCAGGTCGCGCCGGCGGTCAGGCCGCAGGTCCAGCCCTGGTACCAGGTGTCGGCGGCGTTCTGGACGGCGCCGATGTAGGTCGTGGCCTGGAAGAAGGAATGGACCGCCGGAGCGTTGGCCGGGGTCACGGCGTTTTCGTTGGCGCCGTTGATGAAGGTCAGGACCTGATTGCTCAGGCTGGTGCCCGAGGCCGGGGCGGTCAGGGTCGAGGTCCCGGCCGCCGTGTTGTTCGTACCGGCGGTGAAGGCCGCCGCCGACAGGACGGCGTTGGCCGAACGGTAGGAGATGCCGCAGGACATGAAGACCGAGTTGAAGGTCACGCCGCTGGTGGCGGTGTCCGCGTCGTTGATGGCCATACAGCCCGCCAGCGAACCGGCGACATTGGTGAACACCGAGTTGATGACCGTGGCGTCCGTGCCGGTGTCGAAGTGGGCGATGGTGTGGGCGTCCGTCGTCGCGTTGCGGCCGACGAGCGTCCAGTTGGCGATCTTGGGCTGCGACACATAGCGGCTGGCCAGCGGAGTCGCGGTCGGCGCGGCCGAGAACTCGAAGCCGGCGCTGCGGCTGGTCGAGCCCGCCGGGCGCTGGGTGACGATGCCGAACTGGGCGCCGCCGCGCCAGCCGGTGTCGGTGTCCAGACCATCGTCGTCGGCGCCGTTGATGACGATGTGGCGCAGGTTGACGTTGCCGCCGAAGATTTCGATGCCGTCGTCCGAGCTGTTGTAAACCTGGATGTGATCGACGGTGGTGCCCGAGCCGACGCCGGCCATGGTCAGACCCTGAAGCTCGTTGCCGGTCGAGATTTCGAAGCCCGAGAACTTGATCTGGATGTAGCGCAGGCGGCCCGAGTTGTCGGTTGCGGTGGCGCCGCCGAAGAAGGCGCTGGTGCCCTCGACGGTGCCCGTGCAGGTCACCGGGGCGGTCAGCTGGCAGTTGGCGGTCGGCGCGCGGCCGGCCAGGACGATACCGCCCCACTGCCCTTGCGAGCTCTCGGTGGTCGTGCCTTCGACGTTCTGGCGGCTGGTGAAGACGATCGGGGTCGTCGCCGTGCCTTCAGCGAACAGCTGCGAGCCGCGGTTGACCAGCAGATAGTCCGAACCGCTCGAGGCGAAGATGCGGACGCCGGCTTCGATGGTCAGGATGCCCTGGGCGCTGCCCGCGATGGGGGCTGCCGGATCGACGCCCTGGTCGGTGCCGACGGCGGTGCGGCCGGTGATGGAGTAGATGGTGCCGGCGCGCAGCGGAACGGTCAGGGACCCGGTGATCTGTTGCGGCAGCTGGCAGACGCGCAGGGTGCTGTTGGCGATCAGGCCGACATTGGAGAAGCCGGTCGGGCAATCGGCCGCCGGGGTGCCCGGAGCCGGCGGGGTCACGCCGCCGCCGCCGCCCGTGCCGCCGTCGCCGAAATCACCTTCGCCGGGCGATGCGACTTCGGCCGAGCCGCAGGCGGCCAGGGTCAGGGCGCTGGCCGACAGGGCGAGCAGGGTGGTCAGTCGGAAGCCGGTCATCGTTTTCACCGTGTCTGTGCAAAAGAATTTCACGACAGAGATCGTCAGGAACCAGTCCTGACGCGACGACGGAATCGCCCCCTGCCCACCGATGTGGTTAGGGGCCTGATATGACGAGGTGGACGCCGTAAGGTGACGGTTCCGGTGCGCTTGTGTGAAGTTGTCTTCGCGGTTCCGTGAAAAGCCGTCCCGACACGGCGGAACTGTCACAGAGCGTCGGTACCCGTCGCTTGCCTTGACGCCCGGCGCCCCCTAACGGCCCGGCTGGACCCGTTGGATGCCCTCTTGATCGACGCCGACCCCCATGTTCCGGCAGCCCTCGCCCTCGCGGGCCTTGGCCTGATCGCCGGGAGTTTTCTCGGCCTGGTCAGCGTGCGCCTGCCGGCCGGCGAAGGCGTCGTCGCGGGCCGGTCCCGTTGCGGCGGCTGCGGCCGGACGCTCGACGCGCGCGATCTGATCCCGGTCGTCAGCTACGTCGTCGCCCGCGGCCGTTGCCGCCGATGCGAGGCGCCGATACCGGTCCGCTATCCGCTGATGGAACTGGGCTGCGCCGTCATCGGCGCCTGGGCGGCCCTGTCCCAGCCGACCCCGGTCGCGGCGGCCCTGACGGCGCTGCTGGGGTGGCAGCTGCTGCTGATCGCGATCATCGACGGCGAGCATTTCTGGCTGCCGGACCGGCTGACCCTGCCGCTGCTGGCCACGGGCCTGACCGCGGCCGCCCTGCTGGACGTCCCGACCCTGCGCGACAGCCTCATCGGCGCCGCCGTCGGCTTCGCGGCGCTGTGGTCCCTGGCCCGGGCCTATCGCCGGCTGCGGGGGCGCGAGGGCCTGGGCGGCGGGGATCCCTTCCTGTTCGCGGCGATCGGGGCCTGGACGGGATGGCTGGGCCTGCCCACCGTGCTGATCTGGGCCTCCGCGGCCGGCCTCAGCCTGGTTGCGGCGCAACGGCTGACGGGACGCGGAGTCTCGGGCGGCGACCGCCTGCCGTTCGGGGTGTTTCTGGCGATCGGCGCGTGGATGACCTGGCTTCTGGGGCCGCTGGGCTTCTGAGGCCTTGTTCGGATAGCTAGCGCGCTGGGCATTGAACCCAAGGCTTTGTTTGAGCCCTAGGGTCCGGACTCATTTGGCCCAGTAGCAGACGGTTGCGGCGATGAGCACGCCGGAGAGGTAGTTTGCGGCGAGCTTGTCGTAGCGGGTGGCGACGCGGCGATAGTCCTTGAGCCGGGCCCAGAG
>NZ_JBAZOS010000032.1:0-35620 GCF_041648615.1 Brevundimonas sp. | reverse complement strand
GACCGCGCCCGCCGACCCCTACGCCGGCGTCGGTCCCGGCAATCGCAACAGCGGCGTGCAGTTCGTCGGCCGCTCGACCGTCTGGGGCCAGCACGGCGCCGCCGCCACGGCCCATCCGCGCGCCACCCTGATCGGCATCGACACCCTGAGGCGCGGCGGTTCGGCCATCGACGCGGCCATCGCCATCAACGCCGCCCTCGGCTTCCTCGAGCCGACCGCCAACGGCATCGGCGGCGACGCCTTCTGCATGCTGTGGGACCCGGCCCAACGGAAGGTCGTCGGCTTCAACGGTTCGGGAAACAGCCCCCGCGGCCTGTCGCTGGAGACGGCCCGGTCGAGGAAGGCCGAGGACGGCTATCTGCCGCCCTATGGCGCGGTCACGGTCAATGTCCCGGGCACGGTCGACGCCTGGTGGAGCGCGCACCAGCGCTACGGCAAGCTGCCTTGGAAGGACGTCCTGCTGCCGGTCGCCGAGCTGTGCGAGGAGGGCGTGCCCATGCCCCAGCTGATCGCCTGGTACCTCGAGCGCAACATGGCCAATTTCGATCGCCGGTCCGCGATCATCGAGGAGAACGACAACCGCAGGAAGGTCTACGCCCCCGACGGCCGCACCCCGAAGGTCGGCGAGGTCTTCGCCAATCCCGACCTCGGCCGCACCCTGCGCCTGATCGCCGAGGGCGGCCGCGACGCCTTCTACGACGGGCCGATCGCCGACCATATCGAACGCTATTTCCGCCGCATCGGCGGCTGGCTGACCCGCGCCGACCTGGCCCCGCACCGCACCGAATGGGTCGAGCCGATCCGCACCGGTTATCGCGGCGTCGACGTCTATGGGCTCGGCCCCAACACCCAGGGCCTGTCGACCAATCAGATCCTCAACATCTGCGAGAATTTCGACCTCAAGAGCATGGGCTTCCAGTCGGCCGCCTCGATCCACCACCAGGCCGAGGCCAAGCGGCTGGCCTTCGAGGACCGGGCGAAATGGTTCGCCGACGACCGCTTCAGCCGCACGCCGGTCGAATGGCTGAACTCGAAAGCCTACGCCGCCGAACGCGCCGCCCTGATCCGGCCCGACCGGGTCATGGACCGCGTCTTCCCGGGCGACGCTCCGACGCAAGGCGACACCACCTATTTCAGCGTCGCCGACAAGGACGGCATGATGGTCAGCTGGATCCAGTCCAACTATCGCGGCATGGGCTCGGGCCTCGTCCCCGACGGCCCGGACGGCGGGACCCTCGGCTTCATGTTCCAGGACCGCGGCGAACTGTTCGCCCTGACCGACGGCCATCCCAACGTCTACGCACCCGGCAAACGCCCCTTCCACACCATCATCCCCGGCTTCGCCTGCAAGGGCGGGGAGCCGTGGATGGCCTATGGCGTCATGGGCGGCGGCATGCAGCCGCAGGGCCAGGCCCAGATCATCATCAACATGGTCGACTACGGCCTCGACCCGCAGGAGGCCGGCGACGCCCCGCGCTGGCAGCACGAGGGCTCGTCCGAACCCACCGGCCACCCGGCCGAGGGCGTCGGGACCCTGTTCCTTGAAACCGGAGTCCCCGCCGCGTCAAAGGCGCAACTCGAAGCCATGGGCTGGATTCTGGGCGGCCCCAACGGCGGCTTCGGCGGCTATCAGAACGTGGTGCGTCAGACGAACGGACGCGGCCCCTGGACCTGGGGCGCGGCCACGGAAATGCGCAAGGACGGGATCGCGCTGGCCTACTGACCCGCCACGCGACCGCCGCAATCGGGCGTCAACCCTTGCACACGCACAGGTATGGCCCGTGCGTGACCGGGGGTTCTCATGATCGCACTGTTCGCCGCCGCAACGATTCTCGCCGCCGCGCCCTGCTCGCCTCCGTCCGGGCACGAGGCCTTGTGGACGCCGGAGGCCCGCTTCGTGATCGTGGGGGAAATCCACGGCGCCGCGGAGACGCCCGCCGCCTTCGCGCAACTGGTCTGCGCCGCGGCGGAACAGGGACCGGTGACCGTGGCGCTGGAGCTGCCTGTGGACATGCAGCCCCGGCTGGACGCCTTCCTCGCGGCTCCGGACGACACGACGGCCGCGGAGGCTCTGCGCGACACCATTTTCCACAATGCGGCCATGGCGGACGGGCGCACCAGCCTGGCCATGCTGGAGATGATGCAGTCGATCCGCCGGTTGAAGGCCGGCGGGGCCGATGTGGCGTTCCGCGCCTTCCAGCCCTCCCGCCCGAGGCCGGCCGCGTTCGACCAGAACTACTATGAGCTGGACATGGCGGTGGAGCTGTCGCGGGCGGCGACCGAACGGCCGGAGTCCCGGGTGCTGGTCCTGGTCGGCAACATCCACGCCAGCAAGACGCGCTTCGACCGGTTTGACCTCATGCCTGCCGTGGCCCACCTGCCGCCCAGGGAGACCATCACCCTCAACGTCGCCCAGCAGGGCGGGCAGTCGTGGAACTGTCAGGCGGACGGCTGTCGGGCCCATGACTCCATGACCCGATACGACGCCGAGGCGCGCGGAGTCGTCATGGGTCCCGTCAGCGACGGCGCCCATGACGGCGTCCTCGCCCTCGGACCATCGACCGCATCTCCGCCGGTCGCGGCCCAGGCCTCAGCGGCTCCGTAGAGCCCGTTCGATCAGCCGGTCCGCCGTGGCGCCCCGGGGAGCGAACGCCAGCGCCGGCCAGTCCGGCGTCAGGCGGTCGACGGCCAGCATGATCCCAAGCCCCTCGTCCTGACTCCAGCGATTGCCGCCGCCCCTTACGAAGGTCGTCGCCTCCGACGGGCTCAGACGCCCGCCGCGCGGGTCGGTCAGCCACATCCAGGCGGCCCAGTTGCCCGTGCCCTCCAGGGTCAGGAACACGTCGTCCGCCTCGGCGTACACGGCCTCCTCGCCGCGGAACCACTGCGCCCGGCGGGCCTCCATCGCGTGCGCGGCCAAAGCCAGATTGAAGCGCGCCATGCTGGCGTCGCGCGCGGCGGCCGCCCGGTAGAACAGGTCCCGTTCGCCCTCATAGGCCGTCCGATAGTTCGGCTGCTCGCCGAACCGGTCCTGGATCACGTCGTCGTCGCTGTCCTCGGGCAGGCCGCGCGCCAGCAGGTCGTCGATCCGTACGCCCAGGCTCGCGGCCTGCTGGGTGTGGGCGAACTCGTGCATGAAGACGACCATCGACAGGCGGTTCCAGTCGCGCGGCTCGGTGTCGTCCGCGCGCCAGACCGCCGGCAGGGCCATGATGAAGAACATCCGGCCGTCGGACATCGGCGAGGCGAAGGCCAGCTTCCGGGCCGGAACCGTCCCTCCGTCGGGCAGGCCCACCTGTCCCGAATGGGCGGAGCCGGTTGTGCGATAGCGCCGCGCGCCGACGCGGAAATCGCCGCGGGCGTCAGGGGTCAGGGTCCAGGCGCAGGCCTCGTCGAACAGGGTGATCACCGGAGTCACGGGTTCGGCGATCCGCAGCCGCTCACGATCCAGCCGGTCCCAGGACGCCAGCGCGGCGGTCGTCCAGGCGCGCGGCTCCCCCGTGAAGCGGCACGGCGGCGGCGTGGGCGCGGCGGCGGTCAGGAAGAGGGAGGCGGCGAGGACGGTGATCATGGTTCGCCAATGACGGGCCGGGACCTGAACTTCAAATGAACTCGCGGTCACGCTTCGGCGGATCAGTCGGTGGTGATCTCTTCCGGCCCCAGCTCATAGACCGTCGCGCAATATTCGCAGGTCACGCGGATCATCCCGTCGGCCTCGACCATTTCGGCCCGCTCCTCGGCCTGGAACGAGGTCAGCACCCCGGCGATGCGGGCGCGCGAACAGCGGCACTGCGCCACCAGCGCCCGCGCGTCCTCAAGCCGCACCCCGTCCTCGTGGAACAGGCGGAACAGCAGGGTCTCCGGGGTGATCGTCGGGTCCAGCAGTTCATCGTCGGCCAGGGTCTGGAACAGGGCCCGCGACCGGTTCCACGCCTCCTCGGTCGAGCCGCGCGCGTCGTCGCCGGCGATCAGCTGGATCAGCGCCCCGCCGGCCCGCCAGGCCATGCCCGTTTCGGTCGCCACCGCGCCGACGGCCAGGCGGACCTTGGTCGGAATCTGCTCGGACTGCTGGAAATAGTGTTCGGCCGCCAGCGACAGGCTCTCGCCCTCGATCGGGGTGATGCCCTGGGTGCGTTCGAAATCGGGGCCGCGGTCCAGCGTCATGACGAACACCCCCTGCCCCAGCAGCGAGCGCGCGCCCGGCCGGGCGAAGCCCTGCGAGGCCGCGGCCACCTCGTCCTCGTCGAAGCGGCAATAGCCGCGCATATGCCCCTGGGTGTCATAGTCGGCGACGACATAGCGCACCGGCCCGTCGCCCTGCGCCTGCACGATCAGCCGGCCCTCGAACTTCAGGCTCGACCCCACCAGCGCCGCCAGGGCGCAGGCCTCGCCCAGCAGGGCCGCCACGGGCTCGGGATAGGCGTGGGCCGACAGGATGGCGTCGATGGTCTCGCCCAGCCGCACCAGCCGGCCGCGCACGGGCCAGCCCTCGATCTGGAAGGCGGCGGCCAGATCGTCGGCGGGATGGGCGGGCGAAGGCGTCGTATGCGCGTGATCGGTCACGGGCGATCCTCGAAATGGGCGACTGTGCGGAAGCGTCGTCAGATAGGCGCGACCATCGCGAATGGTAAGACCTGCATGCTACAGCAGGAACCGGCGGGGGCTCGGCCCCGTTCGTCCAAGACCTGATTTCAAGCGCACAGACCCGGCGGTTTCATGACCAAAGCGACCCTCAAGCCCCTGAACCAGCAAGCGATCGTCATCACCGGCGCCACCTCGGGCATCGGTCTGGCCACGGCGCGGCGGGCGGCGAAGGCGGGGGCCTGCGTCTTCCTGATCGCCCGCGGTGAAAACGATCTGAAGGCTCTGTGTGAAGAGCTGCAGGCCACCGGCGCCCGCGCCGCCTGGGCCGTCGCGGACGTGGCCGACTATGACGCCCTGGCCGGGGCGGCGGAGAAATGCGTGCGCCTGTTCGGCGGTTTCGACACCTGGATCAACAACGCCGGGGTCTCGATCTTCGGCAATATCAGCGCGACGACGCTCGAGGATCAGCGGCGGCTGTTCGAGACCAACTACTGGGGCGTGGTCAACGGCTCGATGATCGCCGCCGACCACCTGCGCGAACGGCCGGGCGGCGGGGCCATCGTCAATGTCGGCTCGACCCTTTCTGACGCGCCGATCCCGGTCCAGGGCGTCTATTCGGCCTCCAAACACGCGGTGAAAGGCTTCACCAACGCCTTCCGCATGGAGCTGATGCGCGAGCAGGCCCCGATCACCCTGTCGCTGGTCAAGCCCTCGGCGATCGACACGCCCTACAACAAGCACGCCCGGAACCTGACGGGTCAGGCGGTGCAGAACCCGCAGCCGGTCTATGCGACGCACGTCGTGGCCGACACCATCCTGTACTGCGCCAGCCATCCGATCCGCGAGATCACGGTCGGGGGCGGAGGGCGGCTGATCGCCAGCTTCTATTCCGCCCTGCCGGGTCTGGCGGAACCTCTTCTGGCCCGGTTCGCTCCTGTCATGATGCGGGACAGGGGTTCCGCGTACCAGCCGTTCGACGACGGGCTCTACGACCCGAACGACGACGGTCTCGATGAAGAGGTTCACTATCCCATGGTCCGCCAGTTCTCCGCCCTCGCCGAAGTCCGCAAACACCCGGGAATCACCGGCGGCGTCGTCGCCATCCTGGCCGGAATCGGCATCGCCGCCCTGTTGCTGAACCAGCGCTCCGGCCCGAGCCGCTACGATCGCCTTCGTGGCCGCATGGATCCGCGCGGCTGGGTCGATACGGACGCCCTGCGCGACCGCTTCGGCGATCTGGCCGAAACGGTGCGCCATGGCTTCAGCGACGCCGGCGAGCGCGCCTCCGACATCGGCGACGAAGCCCGCCATCGCGGCGAGCGCTTCCTGCACGACGCCCGACATTCCTCGCGCAAGATCTTGAAGAAGCAAGGCAAGACCGCGCGCCGCTACGCGCACGACGCCGGTGTCTATGCGAAGGATCACGCGCGTGAAGGCGGCGCGGCCCTCGCCCTTCTGACCATCGCGGCGGCTATCGGCGCCGCCGCCATGGACGCCCGCCGCCCCGACAGCCGCCTGCGCAGCCTCGGAAAATTCTGACGCCTGCGTCCGTTTCTGACGTAGCGCCAAGCCAGACTGATCGCCGGCCGTCCCTCGCGGGGCGGCCGGCGTTTCATTTCTGATCCGGACGGTCCGGACGCTTCGGACGCTTCGGACTGTTTTTTCGAACCCGGGCCCGCCCCATTGCTGCAACTGCGAAGCTGGGCCAAGGTCACGCCATGGCGGATCCGGCGACCTACATCTTCGACTTCGACTCGACCCTCGTGCGGATCGAGACCCTGGAGGCCTTGGCCGACATCGCCCTGGCCGGGGCGCCCGACGCCGAGGCGATCCGCGCCGAGATCGTGGCCCTGACCGATCGGGCCATGACGGGCGACATCCCCTTCGGCGAAGCGCTCCACCGCCGCCTTGAGCTGCTGCCCCTGACCCGCGACCATATCGCCGAACTGGCCGGCCGCATTCTCGACGAGGGCACGCCCTCGGTGCGCCGCAACCTGCGCTTCTTCCGCGAGAACGCGGACCGGATCGTCATCCTGTCGGGCGGCTTCCGCGAGATCATCGCGCCCCTCGCCGAGCACCTTCACATCGCGCCGGACCGGGTGCTGTGCAACGACCTCGCCTACGACGCCGAAGGCCGCGTCACCGGCGTGGATCAGGACAATCCGCTGGCCCACGCCGACGGCAAGTCGATCGCCGTGCGGGCGCAATCCTTCCCCGGACCGGTGATCATGGTCGGCGACGGCTGGACCGACGCCGAGGTCCGCCTCGCCGGCGCCGCCGACCGTTTCCACGCCTTCACCGAGATCGTCCGCCGCGACCGGGTCGTGGCGGCCGCCGACGTGGTTTCACCGTCGATGGACGAGTTCCTGCACGCCGAGGGTCTGGCCGGCCGCTGGTCCTATCCCCGCGCCCGCATTCGCATCCTGCTGCTGGAGAACATCCACCCCGCCGCGGTCGAGCGGCTGCACGAGGCCGGCTATTCGGTCGAGACCCTGAAGGGCGCCCTCGACGAGGACGCCCTGATCGAGGCCCTGCAGGGCGTCCATGTGCTGGGCGTCCGCTCCAAGACCCAGGTCAGCGCCCGCGTGCTGGAGGCCTCGCCTCGCCTGATGGCCATCGCCGCCTTCTGCATCGGCGTCAACCAGATCGACCTCGAGGCCGCCGCCGACCGGGGCGTGGCCGTGTTCAACGCCCCCTATTCCAACACCCGCTCGGTGGTGGAGCTGGCCGTGGGCCTGACCATCGCCCTGATGCGCGACGTGGCCGACAAGTCCGCCGCCATGCATCGCGGCGTATGGAACAAGTCGGCGACCGGCTCACGTGAACTGCGCGGCAAGACCCTGGGCATCGTCGGCTACGGCGCCATCGGCTCGCAGCTGTCGGTGCTGGCCGAGGGCCTGGGGATGCGGGTCATCTTCCACGACCTGACCGAGCGCCTCGCCCTGGGCAACGCCCGTCGCATGAGTTCGCTGGACGCCCTGCTGGCCGAGAGCGACGTGGTCAGCCTGCATGTCGACGGCCGCGCGGACAACGCCGCCCTGATCGACGCCGCCCGCCTTTCGAAGATGAAGCCGGGCGCCCTGCTGGTGAACCTGTCGCGCGGCCATGTCGTCGACATCGGCGCCCTGGCCCAGGCGCTGGGCGCCGGCCGCATCGGCGGCGCGGCCATCGATGTCTTCCCCGACGAGCCGGCCACCAACGCCGACCCGTTCGACAGCCCCCTGCGCGGCCTGCCGAACGTCATCCTGACGCCCCACATCGGCGGCTCGACCGAGGAGGCCCAGGAAGCCATCGGCGAATTCGCCGCCGAGCGCCTGCTGGCCTACCTCAACCGCGGCGACACCACCTTCTGCGTCAACCTGCCCAATGTGCAGCTGGCCGAGGTGACGGGGGCCCACCGCATCCTGCACATCCACCGCAACCAGCCCGGCGTCCTCGCCGAACTGAACCGCGAACTGACCGCCGCCGGCCTGAACATCCTCGGCCAGCATCTGAAGACCGACGAACGCACCGGCTATGTCATCACCGACGTCGACCGCGACTACGATCCGGAAGCGCTCCGTGCCCTGAAGAGTGTTGCCGGAACGCTGCGCTTCCGCATGCTGCACTGAATACCTTCCCCAACGGCATCTTGCGCGGACGCGAAACCGGCGCACACTGCCCTCAACGGTCGCATGATGACGACCGAGGGAGGATCATCGATGTCTCGTTTCCTGCGCAGCGCGGCGCTTGCCGCACTGACGGTCGCCGCCGCCGGCGCCATGGCCTCGGCCGCCAGCGCCCAGAGCTACAGCCGCCTTGTCGTGTTCGGCGACAGCCTGAGCGACAACGGCAATCTGTACGCCATCTCCGGCCAGCCTGCCTCGCCGCCCTATTTCCAGGGGCGCTTCTCCAATGGTCCGGTCTTCACCGAGCTGCTGGGCTTCAACGCCGGACGCTACACGGCCGGCGCGCCGGTGACCGGCAGCGTCAACTACGCCTTCGGCGGGGCCCGGACCGACAGCTCGGCCAGCCCCCCGGGAATGCGCAACCAGCTGCTGGCCTACACCGGCGCGGGCGGCACCTTCCGCTCCACTGATCTGGTCAGCATCCTGGGCGGGGCCAACAACATCTTCCAGGCCGTTCCGGCCGCCGGCGCCTCGGCCAACCCGACCGGCGCCATCCAGCCGGTCGTCCTGGCCGCCGCGACCGACATCAACTTTATCGTCAACAACGTGGCCGGAGCCGGGGCCGGCACCATTCTCGTTTCGAACCTGCCGAACCTGGCCCTGACGCCCCAGTTCAACCAGGGCGCGGGAGCCGCGGCCGCGGCCCTGGCGGACTACGCCGGCACGCAGTTCAACGGCGCCCTGCTCAGCGGCCTGATGACCACGGCCGCGGCCCGTCCGGGGACCAACATCATCCTGATGGACCTTTACAAGATCGGCATCACCCTGGCCGGCAACCCGGGATCCTTCGGCCTGACCAATGCGCGGGACGCCTGCTTCAACGGGGTCACCGTCTGCGCCACGCCCGGAACCTATCTGTACTGGGACAGCGTTCACCCGACCGCCGCGGGCCACCAGCTGCTCGCCCGGCTGGCCAACGACTACCTCTACTACGGCGACATCGGCGCCCAATCGACCGTCCAGGCTGAAACCGCCTTCCGCCAGCGCGAGGACCTGCTGGACCTGTCGAGCGAAGGCCTGTCGGGACGCGCCGCATGGGAAGCCGGAACCCACCTGACCTTCGGCGCCATCGCCGACAGCGTCGAGACCGACGCGCGCGGCAGCGTGGCGGCGGCGGATGCGACCGGCTGGGGCGTCCGCGCCGGTCTCGACCATGTCGCGTCCGAAAGCACGCGGATGGGCTTCACCGCCACATACCGCACGGCCGAGGTCGAGGCCGGCGCCATGGCGTTCGACGTCGAAACCTTCGCCTTCGACGCCTTCGCCGGCTGGCGCTCGGGCTCGATGTTCGTGAACGCCACCGTCGGCGGCTCGATCGACCAGTATGACGACATCACCCGCGTCACCTCGCTGGCTCCGATCGTCCACAGCGGCGAAACCGACGGGGGAAGCCTCGGCGCCCGCCTCCAGGGCGGCGTCTGGTTCGACATGGGCGGCATCGGCCTGTCGCCGCGCGCGGCGGTCAGCTTCGTCTCGACCGACGTCAACGGCTACACCGAGCAGGGCATAGCGGCCCAGTACGAGTACCAGGACCGCACCGTCCAGGCCGCCAGCGGCGAAGTCTCCCTGCGGGCCGAAGGCGGCGGCGACGGCTTCACCTTCTATGCGGAGGGCGGCTATCGCGACTCCTTCGGCGACAGCAGCGACGCCGTCCGCACGCGTATCACCGCCAACCCGGCGCAGATCCTGGCGCGGGAGATCGAGGATCCCTTCGGCGGATCGCTGATCGCCTCGGCCGGCGTCGACGCCGACCTCGGGGCGGTGAAGATGAACATCGGCTACCGCGGCCGGTTCGGCGACAGGGCGGACAGCCACGTGGGCGCGATCACCTTCCGCCTGCCGCTGTAAGGCCGGCACAACCGACAGGGGGCGCGCGATCCAGCCGGGTCGCGCGCCCTTTTTCGTTCCGCCCTGCGACGACCTGCCGCCCCCTCCCGCCCCAAAGCAGCCGCACCAAGCCGTAGAACGGCGCTTCTCCGGTCGCTGGCCGCAGTGCGTCGCGTTTGTTGCGGCCCGCCGGCGCCCCTCCCCGCTCTGATGAGCTGAAGACGGAGCTGACGCCGCATGCGACGCCTCTTGCCGACCGCCCGATCGTTTCTCATTCATTCCGGTCAGGCCGCCGCCCTGGCGGGGGTGGCCGTTCTGGCCATGGCCGCCGCGCCGCTGTCGGCGCCTGATCCGATCCTGCCGGTCGAGACCTTCGCCGTTCCGGAAGCGCCGCCCGTGACCGCCGTCGCCGAGGCCGCCGGCCCGATCACCCGCCTGATCGTCTTCGACGCGCCCGTGAAGGGCTATGCGATCAACTCCCCGTTCGGCCCGCGCCGGATGCCCGGCCAGGCCCTGCGCAATCATGAGGGCGTGGATATCGCGGCGCCCCGGGGAACGGGCGTCTTCGTCGCCGCCGAAGGCGCGGTTGTCCGCACCGGCTATGACGCCGCGGGCTACGGCCGTTTCGTCGAAATCCGCCATCCCAACGGCATGACCACCCTGTATGGCCATCTCAGCCGGCTGGATGTGGCGTCCGGCGCCGTCGTCGAGGGCGGCCAGCGCATCGGTCTGGTCGGCTCAACCGGACGTTCGACCGGCCCCCATCTGCATTTCGAAGTCCGCCGCGGCGACCGCCAGGTGAATCCCGTCAAGGTCATGGGCCGCGAGTTCCCGGTCGTGGTGCGAACCGCCGCGACCTGAGCCTCGCCGCTCCGGCCACCGTTTCTTCACCACTCTTGCGCGATAGTGCTGGCGGGAGGGGGCGTCTTGGAACGCATCATCGACTGCATCGTGTTCGAGCATGACTGGCGCTGGACCCTGGCCGCCGGCCTCGTCTGCGTTCTTGGGGTCGGCATCGCGGCGCGACTGTTGGCCCAGGCGCAGATGTCGGACCGCCGCGAACGGCGCTGGCGCATCCTGCTGGCGTCCCTGGTGGGCGGCCTCGCCGCCTTCTCCACCCACTTCCTCGGCATGCAGGGTTATCGGGCCGGCGGAGATATCCGTTACGACGTCGGCCTGACCATTGCGTCCCTTGTCGTGGTTCTGGCGGCGATCAGCCTCGCCTGCGCGCTCGCCGTGCTCCGGCC
Source organism: Brevundimonas sp. (assembly GCF_041648615.1). Taxonomy (GTDB): domain Bacteria; phylum Pseudomonadota; class Alphaproteobacteria; order Caulobacterales; family Caulobacteraceae; genus Brevundimonas. The sequence goes on along the minus strand of NZ_JBAZOS010000032.1, from coordinate 24,294 downwards.
GGGCCGGGTTTACCGGGTCGCAGCCGGCCTGCTGGCCTTTGCGGGCGTAACCGCGATGCATTTCGTGGGCATGGCGGCGCTGGAATTTGACGGCCGCATCAGCTGGGACCCTGGCTACGCCGCGCTTTCTGTGGTCGCCGGCCTGACCATCGCCGGTCTCTCCGCAATCCTCGCATCCGGCCCCGGCAAGCCGCGGCTGGTCGCCTCCAGCCTGGGCGGCGCTCTCTCGGTCCTCGTCCTGCATTTCACAGCCATGGTCGCGATGACGGTCACGCCGCAGGCGGCCGTCGCCGCCAGCGGCGCGACCGTATCCAGCCTCGTCATGACCGTTGTCCTCGGCGCCATGATCGCGAGCATCGTCGGCGTGGTCGCCGGTCTGGCGTGGATGGATTTTCGCTCTCGCTCCGGCGCCCTGGCGCACATACGCGAAGCCATCGACGCCATGCCCGACGGCCTGGCCTTCTATGACGCCGACGACCGGCTGGCGCTGTGGAACCACCGCTATGCCGAGGTGAACCCGGAACTGGCGTCCAACCTCAAGGTGGGGATGAACTTCCTGGAGATCATCAGGATCGGCCTGAGGGAGGGCCTCTACGCCGACGCCCTCGGGCGTGAGGATGAATGGATCGCCGAACGTCTGGCGTCCCGCAAGGCCCTGTCAACCACCATGGAGCAGCGCATCGCCGGAGATCGCTGGCTGCGCGTCGCTGATCGCCGCACATCCGCCGGCGGCATCGTCACGGTCTGCACCGACATCACCGACCTGAAGAACCACGCCGCGGCCCTGGCCGAGGCCCGGGACGCCGCCCAGGCCGCCAGCAGCGCCAAGAGCCAGTTCCTGGCCAATATGAGTCACGAGATCCGCACGCCCCTGAACGGCGTCATCGGCCTGGCCCAGGTGATGGCCCGGACCGAGCTCTCGGCCGATCAGCGCGAGATGCTGGAGCTGATCCAGTCGTCGGGCCGCACGCTGCAGGTCCTGCTCAGCGACATCCTCGACCTGGCGCGCGTCGAGTCCGGCCGTCTGGAATTGTCTGACGAGACCTTCGACCTCGGCCGGGCCGTCCGCGAGGCGGCCCGGCTGTATGAAAGCGCGGCCGGGGAAAAGGGGCTTCAGTTCTTCGTCGAGATCGCTCCCGAAGCCGACTGCTGGATCGCCGGCGACATGGTGCGGCTCAAACAGATCCTGACCAACCTGGTCTCCAACGCCGTGAAATTCACCAGCACGGGCTTCGTCAGTCTCAGCGCCGCCCCCGGCCCGGACCGGGACGGTGCGCCGACCCTGCGCTTCTCGATCGAGGACACGGGCATCGGCTTCGACTACGAGACCCGCGCGCGCCTGTTCAGTCGTTTCGAACAGGCCGACGGCGCCATCACCCGCAAGTTCGGCGGTTCGGGTCTTGGCCTCGCCATCTCGCGCCAGCTGGCCGAGATGATGGGCGGGGATCTGGATTGCGAAAGCGAGCCCGGCGGCGGCTCGGCCTTCATCCTCACCATCCCTTACCGCGCCGCCGAGGCGCCGGCGGCGGTCGGGATGTCGCCGGCCGGCGCCGCTGACGGCGATCAGCCCCTGATCCGGGTCCTGCTGGCGGACGATCACCCGGTGAACCGCAAGGTCGTCGAGCTGATCCTGGCCCAGGCCCCCGTCGAACTCACGTCGGTCGAGGACGGCGCCCGCGCGCTTCAGGCCTGTCGCGACGCCGACTACGACCTGATCCTGATGGACATGCAGATGCCGGTCATGGACGGCCTGACCGCCACCCGCGAAATCCGCCTGCATGAAGCGGCGATGGGCCTGCGGCGCACGCCCATCGTCATGCTGACCGCCAACGCCCTGACCGAGCATGTGGCCATGGCCGAGGCCGCCGGCGCGGACCGGCATCTGGCCAAGCCCGTGGACGCGGGCGAACTGCTGGAGCTTGTCGTCTCCCTGCCGCAGGCAGCCGCCGCGTCCATCGCAGCCTGATCTATTCGTAGCCGTGGGCGGCTTCGTTGATGACCTGCGAGGGCATGGACGAGAAGTCCACGCTGACCGGCTGGACGGCCTTGGCGCGGAAGGTCTTGATCACATGCTCCAGCCGTCGGCGCACCTCGCGCTCGGCCTCCGTGCCCGTGTCCAGGTTCAGCGGGGCGAGGCAGAAGTCAATGATGGCGGTGGGATTGTCCAGGGGTTGCATGGTCTCTCTCCTGCTTACTCGGCCGCCACGAACTGGGCGGTCTCGGTGGAATCCTTCAGCGCCGTCGTGGACGACTGGCCGTTGGAGATGACGGTGGCGACCTGGTCGAAATAGCCGGTGCCGACCTCGCGCTGGTGCCGCGTCGCCGTATAGCCGGCGGCCTCATTGGCGAACTCGCGCTGCTGCAGCTCGGAATAGGCCGCCATGCCGCGGTCGCGGTAGCCGTCGGCCAGCTCGAACATGCTGTTGTTCAGGCTGTGGAAGCCGGCCAGGGTCACGAACTGGAATTTGTAGCCCATGGCCCCCAGCTCGCGCTGGAATTTGGCGATGGTGGCGTCGTCCAGCTTGGCCTTCCAGTTGAAGGACGGAGAGCAGTTGTAGGCCATCAGCTTGCCGGGATGCTCCTTGTGCACCGCCTCGGCGAAGCGGCGGGCGTCGTCCAGATCGGGGTGGGAGGTCTCCCACCACAGCACGTCGGCGTATCTGGCGTAGGACAGGCCGCGGGCGATGCAATGATCCAGACCGGTCCCGGCCTTGAGGCGGAAGAAACCCTCGGGCGTGCGGTTGTCGCGGTCGATAAACGGACGGTCGCGCTCGTCCACGTCCGAGGTGATCAGCTGGGCCGACTCGGCGTCGGTCCGGGCCACGGTCAGGGTGGGCGTGCCCATGACGTCGGCGGCCAGACGCGCGGCGATCAGGTTGCGCTCATGCGCCTGGGTCGGGATCAGCACCTTGCCGCCCAGGTGGCCGCACTTCTTCTCGGACGCCAACTGGTCCTCGAAGTGAACGCCCGCCGCGCCCGCCTCGATGAAGGCCTTCATGATCTCGAAGCTGTTCAGCGGCCCCCCGAAGCCGGCCTCGGCGTCGGCGACGATGGGAGCGAACCAGTCGCGTTTGGCGCCGCCCTCGGCGTGCTCGATCTGGTCGGCGCGCTGCAGGGTGCGGTTGATGCGGCGGCACAGTTCGGGCGCGGCGTTGGCCGGGTACAGCGACTGGTCGGGATACATGGCCCCGGCGGTGTTGGCGTCGGCGGCGACCTGCCAGCCCGACAGATAGATGGCCTTCAGCCCGGCGCGGACCATCTGCATGGCCTGGTTGCCGGTCACCGCGCCCAGGGCGTTCACGAACGGCTCGTCGTGCAGCAGCTCCCACAGCCGGTTGGCCCCGCGGGCCGCCAGCGTATGGGTGACCGGCACCGAGCCGCGCAGCCTCAGCACGTCTTCCGGCGAATAGGGACGTTCGATGCCGTCGAAGCGGCCGTAGGGCGAGGGAACGAGGTCAGCGAAGGTCGTCATGGTCGGTGCTCGGTTCGGGCCTGTGCGGCGGATGTGAGCCACCAGAACACGCACAAGTCACGAATGACACAGACAACCACCCCATAATCCTGTCATCAAGTCACGATGTGACACTTGCTATTAAGTCATTTTGTGACCTAATCCAGCCATGGACGTCGCCGCCGATCGCAAACTCTTCCTCGGGGGCCGCCTCAAGCGGCTGCGGCGCGACCTCGCCCTGACCCAGACCGCCATGGCGGCCGATCTCGGCGTCTCGCCCAGCTACCTCAACCACATCGAGCGCAACCAGCGGCCCGTCTCCGCGCAGCTGCTGCTGCGTCTGGCCGACACCTATGACGTCGACCTGCGCACCCTCGGCCAGTCGGGCGGCCCGGCGTCGGAAGCCGAACTGACCGAAGCCTTCGCGGATCCGGTCTTCCAGGGTCTGGCGGTGCCGCGTCACGAGATCGTTCAGCTGGCCGAGGACCAGCCCGCCGCCGCCGACGCCCTGCTGCGCCTGTACCGCGCCTTCGCCGATCGCCGCACCCGCGACCGGGCCGAAGCCGACGCCCTCGGCGGCCTGGGCGACGACAGTCCCGCAGACCGGGTGCGCGAATACGTCCAGACCCGGCGCAACCACTTCCCCGAACTGGACGCCCTTGGTGAAACCCTGTCCGACGCCCTCGAGGTCGAGACGCCCGGCGAGGCGTTCGAAGCCCGCGCCCGCGCCCGGCTTCAGACGCGCCACGGCCTGACCGTCCGCACCCTGCCCGCCGAAGTCATGGTGGAGTGGACCCGCCGCTATGATCCGCACCGCAAACGGCTGCTGCTGTCCGAGACCCTCGGGGCCTCCTCGCGGGCCTTCGCCGTGGCCTATCAGCTGGCCCTGGCCGAACACGACGCCGAGCTGACGGCCCTCGCCGACGCGGCGGCGGCCCCGGATGAGTCCACCCGGCGGCTGCTCAAGGTCTCGCTGACCAACACCCTCGCCGCCGCCATCCTGATGCCCTACGGCCCCTTCCAGCGCCTGGCCGAGGACACGGCCTACGACATGGCGCGACTGCAGGCCCGCTTCGGCGTCGGCTTCGAACAGGCGGCGCACCGGCTGACCACCCTGTCGCGGCCCACGGCCCGCGGCGTGCCCTTCTTCCTGATGCGGGTCGATCAGGCCGGCAACATCTCCAAACGCTTCGCTTCGGGCGCCTTCCCCTTCTCGCGCTTCGGCGGGGCCTGTCCGCGCTGGCGGCTGCACAGCGCCTTCCGCACGCCCGGCAAGATCATCACCCAGATCATCGAGACGCCGGACGGCGGTCGCTGGTTCACCCTCGCGCGCACCGTCGACCGCCAGGGACATGACGCCTTCACCGAGGGCCACGACCTCGCCATCGGTCTGGGCTGCGAGCTGAAACACGCCCACCGCCTGATCCACGCGCGCGGCCTCGATCTCGCCGCGCCCGAGGTCACCCCGATCGGTCCGGCCTGCCGCCTGTGCCACCGCCACCCCTGCGCCGAACGCGCCGCCGCGCCCGTGGACCGGGCCCTGACGGTCGATGACTGGTCGAAGTCGGTCAGTCCCTATCCCTTCGCCGGGCCGACCGACTGAGGTTGAACCCGATGCGGTTTCAGGGGTTTCGACCGCTCGGTTGATCGGGGCGCGTCGTGAATCTCGTATTGTTTGTCCGGAAGCACGGGCTCCTGGCTTTTGTCGTGCTTGAACTCGTCACCGCCGCGGCGCTCCTGGGCTGGCTCGGGGCCGGCCTCATCCTCCGGGCCGGCTGAAGGCGTCAGTCGAGCCGGACATGTCCGGCGTCGCGCCGATAGGGGACCCCCGTGCGGTCGAACAGGCCGGCGATGACGGTCGCGGGATCGGCCGCGCCGCTGTCCAGCAGGGTCTCCATATCCGCCCTCAGGGACGCGTCGCCCGAAACCCGGGTCAGTTCCAGAAACCATTCCTCGCGCGTCAGCACCCCGTCCTCGCGGTTGGCGTCGATCAGCGGCTTGAGGAAGTCGAACCAGTCGCCGCCGTTCGCCCGCCGCTGCACGCCCTCCGCCGCCATGGCGAACACAGCCCCGCAGGCGTAGAGCGCGCGGTGCTCGCCGCGCCCGGCGGCCTCGGCCACGGGCGCGCCGGCCAGGCGGACGCAGTCATCGACCTCGTTCTGCAGTTCGGCGCGGGCGTCATAGTCGGGATCGACCGCCTTCAGGGCCCGGACCGCCATCAGATCGGCCCCGCCCTCCGTGATCCAGGCGTCGCGGGCGCGTTCGTAGCGGACGACCTGACCCAGCCAGAAATGCGCGCTCTCATGGCCGATGAACCAGCGCGCCGTGGCCAGGAGTCCCGCGGTGGGTTGCAGCACGCCGCTCCCCTCGAACCGCGCGACGATCAGGCCGGGCATGACGCTGCCGCCCATCGATGTTTTCCCGGCGGTCGGACCGGCCCAGCTGACCATCACCGTCGGCCGGTCGCTCTGGCCCGCGCCCAGCCGGCGGGCGTAATAGTCGGCCACGCGAGGCGCGAAATCCTGGATCGCGTCGCCGATCCATTCAGGCAGCTGCGGATCGACGATCGTGACCAGCCGCTCGTTCCCGCTCATTTCCGCCGCGCCGAACAGCACATAGGTGTCGGCGTCCGCCGCGACGGCCTGCGCCACCCGCTCGCCCCGGAAAAGCACCGGGCCCGCGCGGTCGCGCCACGTCACCGTCGCGGGATCGGCTTCCAGCGGATAGCCGTTCAGATCCTGCGGAACCGCCTCGGCCGCCGCCACCGACGGCAGCGGAAAGACGTCAAACTGTCCGCTGGGCATGGCCACCGATCCGTCGGTGAAGGCGAGAACGCCGTAGTCGGCCTCGAGGTCTTCCGATTTCGGCGTGAAGCCTATGCTGACGCGGCGCGGCACCGGTCCGCCGTCGACGGCGCGCAGGATGTCCCGGTTTCCGGCCCGCTCCAGCACCACGCCGGGCGTGACGACCCGCCACTGCTCCGGCCGCCACGGCTTGCGCGAGTCCTGGATCAGCGCGGACCGGAAGAAGGCCCAGACCGGCGCGTCCCGATCCAGTTCGTAATCCGCCGTCCAGGCGTCGCCGTTGCGGGTGACCGCCACGGCAGGGCGGGAGGGCGCCTCCTGCGCGGTCGCCGGGACGCCCGTTCCAAACGCCAGCAGGGCAAGAACCGTCAGTATCGTGGCGCGCATGTCAGCTCCCCATCCGGACTCCCGCATAGGGCCGGGCAGAGGCTCGCGTCAGCTTAAGCTTTCGTCAGACTCAGGGCATTTGGCGGGCCCGCGAACAGCCCAAAGGTCCTGCCGGCCCGTTCAACTCCGTTCGAGGGCGCGGCGCGCGGCCTCCAGTTCGCCCTTCATCACCGCCCTGAGCCTCACCGGCGCGACGATCTCGACCTGATCGCCCCAGCTGAACAGGTGCCAGGCCAGTTCGCGCATGCCCGAGGCCCGGAAGCGCACGATCACGCCGCCGTCGGCCTGATCCTCCAGCGTCTGGGTCGGGTGCCAGCGCCACGCCCGCGCCTCGGCCGCGCCCGCGGGCGTCACCCGCAGCACCACATCCTCGATCTCGTCCTGATAGATGCCGAACGACTGGCTGGCGAAGGCCTGCAGGTCGAAATCCGCCGGCGGCGAGGCGACGCCGTCCTCGGCCCGGACCGCGCTCATCCGGTCGAGGCGGAAGGTCTGGATGCGGCCGCTCTCGCGGTCGGCGGCGACCAGATAGTTGGCGCGTCCGAACATCACCCCGCACGGCGCGACGATGCGCCGACGCGCCTCGGCCCCCGGGCGACTGTAGATGAAGCCCAGCGGCTGGCCGGCCAGAATGGCGTGACGGATCCGGGTCAGCACCGTCTCGTCCGCCGAGGGCCGGGGTCCGGCCTGCACCGCGATGGTCTCGGCCCGGACCAGCGCCTCCAGATCGGGGGCCAGCCGGTTCAGGGTCGTCGACCGCATCGCCGACTTCAGCTTGCGCTCCAGCCCCTCCAGCGCCGCCGCGCGGCCCGGTTCGCCGGTCGCGCGCAGGCCCTGGGCCGCCTTGCTGAGCTCGACCAGTTCCTCGGTCGTCGGGGCCTGTTCGAAGGCGGACAGGCCGCCGCGGATGCGCCAGCGCTTGCCCGGCGGGTCCGACACCTCCTCGGCCTGGGGGAACAGGACCAGCACGGCGTCGCGCAGCCGCTCGGCCGTGCGCCGTCCGACGCCGGCTTCCTGCGCCATCTCGTCCAGCGTCAGGCCCTCGGCGCTGGCCGCCATGCGCCGGGCCAGTTCGATCAACACCGCCGCCTTGTCCATTCTCATGGAGTCAAAATCGCATACGACCGTTTTTGACGCAACGCTGGTTCAAGGTCGTTTCAACAGAGACCCCTGACCCGGAGACATCCCATGGCCCGCCGCTTCGCCCCCCACGCTTCCGTCGCCGCCAATCGCTATCTGATCGTCCCCTGCGACGCCGAGGGCTGCGGCGACCTGGCGGTCATCTGGGACCGGCTGGAAGAACAGGTGATCGACGTCATCGACGCCCGCCTGTCGGCCCGCTACGCCGACGAGGACGCCCTGTGGGACGAGGCCCGCCCCGCCTTCGCCCCGGCCGAAGACTTCCGCATGGCGGCCTGAGCCGGCGCTACTGCGGATATCGTCTGCGCATGTCGTCCAGCGATGCGGCCGCCAGCTCGCGCAGGGCGTCCATGTCGATCCAGTCGAGCCGGTTGATGTACAGGCACGAGGCGCCCGTCTTCACCTTGCCCAGGCGGGCCAGCAGGTCCTCGCGCCCGGCGAAGCCCGGCGCGATATAGAGCACCGTCTGCGCCTTGCGCGGCGAGAAGCCGATCCGCGCCGCCTCGCCTTCGTGGCCGCTGTCGTACCGGTAGTGGTAACGCCCGAAGCCGATGATCGACGGCCCCCACATCGCCGGCGGCTCGCCCGACAGCGCCTCGAACAGGGCGCACAGGGTTTCGGCGTCAGCCCGCCGCTGCGGGTTCTCGACCGCGGCGATGAAGTCGGCGACGGAGACGTCGGTGGGTCTGGTCTTCGCCTCGTAGGCCATGGCGTTCCCCGATCAGGCGGCGCCCTTCAGCTCCGTGGCGTGGGGCGGATAGGGGGCCGACGGTACAGGACTGGGCGATTGCCTGGCCAGAGTGCTGGCGAAGCCGTGATTGACGTCGCGGTGATGCGCCTCGTCGGCCCGGACCTTGAGCACGACATCGCGCAGCGTCGCGTCGGCCGGGAGCTTCCAGTAGTGGATGGCGATGGCCGGGGCCGGTATGTTGGGCGACCGGCCTTCGTCGATCTCCTTGAGATACAGGGTGTAGCTGATGACGGCTTCTTCCTCGAAATAGCCGACCACCCGGTGCGCCGTGCGCGACGAGATCAGGTAGAGCAGGAAGAAGCCGATATAGAAGATCGCCTGGGCCAGCTGGACCACCAGCCGTTCGAAATACGTCGGCTTGGCCACCTCGATGAAGGTCATCAGATGCATCCGCTCATTCTCCGCCTCCTCCATCAGGGTGCGGATCCAGCCCCCGTCATCCCGCATCTCGCGCAGGCAACGCAGATGCTGGAGCGTCGCCCCGACCATGCCGGGCACCGCCGCCACGGTTTCCAGAACGATGGCGCGGTGGCCGTATTTCTTGGCGAAGAAGGTGTCGGCGCAGACGCGCAGCAGCTTGGTGAAGCCCAGGGCGAACCGGTCGGAGAACCCCTTCGGCTCGTGGTGCACGACGGGTTCGGCGGCCTTTTCCTCGTCGAGGGCGCGGGCGTCGGGGGCGAGACTCTTGTTGACCATGGAGACGGACTTTCAGGCGCTTCGACCGCTATGGGCCGGCGCAAGACACCCTAACGCGTCAGAGGGCCGAACGGACGCACATGCATTGTCGCAAGGGGCGGACATGCTGACGCAGCGAGGCGCGCCGACTTCACGAGCGTAAATCGACCAAACAACCTTGCCGTGCTATCAGCCGCCCATGCCGACGATTTCGTTCTTTCAGGGCGTCGCCATCCGCATGTTCTTCAACGACCATGCGCCGGCGCATTTTCACGCCTACCACGGCGGCCGGGAAGCCAAGTTCGATATTGAAACGGGTCGCCTGATCGGCGGCAAACTTCCTCTGGTTCAGCGCAAACTCGTCCAGCACTGGATTGAGATGTATAAGACCGAGTTGCGGGCGGCATGGATCGCGGTCCGCAGTGACCTGACGCCTGAACGAATTCCGGGGCCTGACGCCGACAATGACAACTGAAGTCGTTCGCATCCGCAAACTGCAACGGCTCGGGCCTTGGCGCCTGAAGCTGTGGTTCTCGGACGGCCGCGCGGGCGAGTGGGATTTCTCCGATCTGGCGCGCCGCGGCACCCCAGTGACCCGACCGTTCGAGGACCCGGCCTATTTCGACCGCGTCTTCCTCGAGTTCGGCGGCCTGACCTGGCCCAACGGCTACGACTGGGCTCCGGATGCCCTGCACGCCGACATGAAGGCGGCAGGTGTGTTGAAGGTCGAGAGCGCGGCGGCGTGAGACTCGGGCCCGCCGCGATATGCCTTGTTCTAGGTTTGACAACGGGCTCCTGCGGTCAAGCCGAAGACTGGACGCTGTTCGTCTACCCCGCCGGATCCGGCGGCTTTGCGATCATTACACCCGGTTTCAGTCGGGAAATGTGCCGCGTCGCGGGACAGGAAGCCGTCCAGTCGCACTCGTATGCGCCGGGAAGGCAGGCGATGGTTGAGTCCGGGGATAGCGGTGCGCCGACTTTCGAATGCGGTCGCCGATGCCGAATCCGCGACATCAAGTCGGTAGCAACCTGTGCCGAGACGTTTGACGCAGACGACTAGAGCGCCTTGACGATCCCTTCGACCATCTTCTTGGCGTCGGCGAACAGCATCATGGTGTTGTCGCGGAAGAACAGCTCGTTCTCGACCCCCGCATAGCCCGCCGCCATGCCGCGCTTGATGAACAGCACCGTGCCGGCCTTCTCCACGTCCAGCACCGGCATGCCGTAGATCGGGCTCTGCGGGTCGGTCTTGGCGGCCGGATTGGTGACGTCATTGGCGCCGATGACGAAGGCCACGTCGCAGGAGCTGAACTCGCTGTTGATGTCCTCCAGCTCGAACACCTCGTCATAGGGGACGTTGGCCTCGGCCAGCAGGACGTTCATGTGGCCGGGCATGCGGCCGGCGACGGGGTGGATGGCGTATTTCACCTCGACCCCCTCGGCCTTCAGCTTGTCGGCCATTTCGCGCAGGGCGTGCTGGGCCTGGGCCACGGCCATGCCGTAGCCGGGCACGATGATGACCTTCGAGGCGTTCTTCATGATGAAGGCCGCGTCGTCGGCCGAGCCCTGTTTGACCGGCCGGGTCTCGACCGCCCCGGCCGCGCCGGTGGCCGCGTCGCCGCCGAACCCGCCCAGGATCACCGAGATGAAGCTGCGGTTCATGGCCTTGCACATGATGTAGCTCAGGATCGCGCCCGAGCTCCCGACCAGGGCCCCGGTGATGATCAGGGCGATGTTCTCGAGCGTGAAGCCCAGCGCCGCCGCGGCCCAGCCCGAATAGGAGTTGAGCATCGACACCACCACCGGCATGTCGGCCCCGCCGATGGGGATGATCAGGGTCGCGCCGAGAATCAGGGCGAGGGCGAACACGCCCCAGAAGGCCCAGGTCGCCGTCCCGCCCGTGCCGATCAGGATGCCGATCAGCAGCACCAGCGCCAGGGCCAGGCCGATGTTGATCAGATGCCGCGCCGGCAGCAGGATCGGCGCGCCGCTCATGTTGCCGTTCAGCTTGGCGAAGGCGATGACCGAGCCGGTGAAGGTGATGGCCCCGATGGCGACGCCGAGGCTCAGTTCGATGATCGACTGGATCTTGATCCCGCCCGCCCCGTCGGCGATGCCGAAGCTCTCGGGCGCATAGACCGCCCCCACCGCCACCAGACAGGCCGCCATGCCGACCAGGCTGTGGAAGGCCGCCACCAGCTGGGGCATCTGGGTCATCTGCACCCGGGCGGCGATCAGCGCCCCCGCCCCGCCGCCGACGATCACCCCGCCGGCGATCAGGGCCAGGGTCAGCGGATCCAGCGTCCCGGTCGACCACAGCGTCAGCAGCGTCACCCCGACCGCCAGCGCCATGCCGATCATGCCGAAGGTGTTGCCCTGCCGGCTCGTCTCCGGGCTGGACAGGCCGCGCAGGCTGAGGATGAACAGGACGCCGGAGACCAGATAGGCCAGGGCCGCCAAGGATGCGTTCATGCCGTGTCCCCGAATCTCGACATCAGAAAAATCCCACCGCGGCAGGCCGGGCCGGGTCGCTGGTGACCGCGACCTGGGCCTCGCCGTTCTTGATCATGGCGATCGCCACCGCGCCGCGCCCGCCCGTCTTGGTCACGGTGCAGCTGCCGTTGTCCGACGGCAGCCGCCCGCCCTCCGAACCGCGGCCCGTCTGGGCGATGCGATTGGCCCAGGCTTCCCTGTTGTAATTCGAGGCCTCGTAGACGACCGGCTTGAAACGGCACTCCAGCGACCAGCTGGCGCCCTGCAGCGCCGCGACGTGCCACGGCAGGCCGCTCTCGACATCCGCCCCCAGGCGGGTCTGCGCATCCGCCGCGGTCGCCGCGACCGCCGCCAGCAGCACCACTCCGATCCGCCCCGGCCGCATCTCAGCGTCCTCCCGGCGGACAGGCCGTCCGCGCCAGCCGCCACAGGGCGGCGGTGATGAACAGCGGCGCCACGAACACCATGGCCCAGTCCCAGACGCTCATCGGCCTGTCCTGGGCCACGATGCGCAGCAGCACCGAGGCGAACAGCAGCACCACGCCGCAGTCGAGAAAGCGCAGCTTGCGGATCGCGTCCGTCTCCCGCAGCCAGCTCCACAGCCACAGCCCGGCCCCGATCGCCGTGGCGACCCAGGACGCGCCGACCGCGAACTGATGGGCGTCCAGCGTCATCCCTTGCCGGTCCCGAACCGCGGAAACAGGGTGCGCGACCGAAGGGCCAGGACGAACTGCGTCGCGAACACGGCGACGAGGATCAGCATCAGGCCGAACCCGAGCCAGTCGCCCTGCCGCTGGTTGTCCCACGCCTGCCACGCCCACGTCAGGATGACGACGGGATAGAAGATCAGAATGAGGCCGAGCTCGACACGTCGCCGCAACCCGTCGCTCATCCGCCCGCTCAGCAGAACGAAGGCAAGGACCATCAGAAGCGCCGCCGGCACGAGGGCCGTGAAAAGAATGGCCAGGGTCACGGCTGCGCCGCCTCGACCGGTTTCGGCCGTTCCTTCTTCCTGTACATCGCCAGCATGCGTCGGGTGACCATGAAGCCGCCGAAGATGTTGACGCTGGCCAGGGTCACGGCCGCCACGCCGGCTCCCTTGGCGATCCAGCCGCCGTCGGCGCTGGCCGCCGCCGCCGCGATCAGCCCGCCGACCACGATCACCGAGGAGATGGCGTTGGTCACCGCCATCAGCGGCGTGTGCAGGGCCGGCGTCACGCTCCAGACCACATAGTAGCCGACGAAGATCGCCAGCACGAAGATGGCCAGGCGGAAGACGGTGGGATCGACGTGTTCCATCACACTTGCTCCTTTGGCCGTCGAACAAAGCGTTTACCGAGGCTGGGCAGTAGCCAGAACGCGATGCCGGCTCCGAACGAAAGCAGTCCGGGCATTAGCGTTTCACTCGCGTCCGCAAGGCGAATACCCGTCATGGAAAGGAAGAAATTCCAGACCGGCATCAGGAGGAGAAATAGCCCCCACCCCAGTAGTGGAACGGCGACAATGCGCAGAAGAATACGCATCATCCCCTCACCCCCTCGTGCACCACGGCCCCGCCGTGCGTCACCGCAGACGCCTTGAGTATCTCGTCCTCCAGGTCCAGCGCCAGCGCCCCGTCCCTGATCATCAGCCCGACGAAGGCGACCAGGTTCTTCGCATAGAGGGCCGAGGCGTCCGCCGCGATCCGCCCGGGCAGGTTCGTATGGCCGACGATCTGCACCCCGTTCGCCGTCGTCACCACCTCGCCGGCCTTCGCCCCCTCGACATTGCCGCCCGCTTCCACAGCCAGATCGATCAGCACCGAGCCCGGCTTCATCGTCGCCACCTGGGCCGCCGTGACCAGCACCGGCGCCGCGCGGCCGGGGATCAGGGCCGTGGTGATGACGATGTCCTGCTTCCTGATGTGCTCGCCGGTCAGTTCGGCCTGTTTGGCCTGATACTCGGGCGACATCGGCTTGGCGTAGCCGCCGGCGGTCTGGGCGTTCTTGAACTCCTCGTCCTCGACGGCGAGGAATTTGGCCCCCAGCGATTCGACCTGCTCCTTGGTCGCGGGCCGCACGTCGGTGGCCGTGACCACCGCCCCCAGCCGCCGCGCCGTGGCGATGGCCTGCAGCCCCGCCACGCCCACCCCCATGACGAAGACCTTGGCCGGCGCCACCGTGCCCGCCGCCGTCATCATCATCGGGAAGCCCTTGCCATAGGCCCAGGCGGCCTCGATCACCGCGCGGTAGCCGGCCAGATTGGCCTGGGACGACAGGGCGTCCATCACCTGGGCCCGCGAGATGCGCGGTACGAATTCCATGGCGAAGGCGGTCGCATTGGCCTGGGCCAGGGCGGTCACCGTCTCCTTGTCGCGGTAGGCGTCCAGCAGGGCCACGACGATGGCGCCCGGCTTCAGCGCACTGGTCTCCTGCGCCGTCGGCCCGCGCACCTTCAGCACGATATCGGCCCCCGACAGCACCGCCTTGGTGTCCGGCGCCACGGTCGCGCCCGCCGCGACATAGTCGGCGTCCGGCAGCGAGGAGCCCGTTCCCGTCCCGGTCTCGACCGTCACGGTCGCGCCCATGGCGATCAGCTTCCTGACCGTGTCCGGAGTGACGGCGCAGCGCGTCTCGCCGTCTCGGCGTTCGCGGGTCACGGCGATGGCGACAGCCAAGCGAATCCCTCCGTCTCTCTCGACGGACGACGTTAGGCTGATCGGAGCGGCGGCGTCAAAGCGTCGGGCAGGCCGGAAACGACCGCACGCGCGCTCAAGCAGCGAGCGACCGCGTCGCGAGCGTTGGCGCCCTGGAAAATCAGTGCGCGGGCTTGCCGGACTTCAGGAAGAACCAGCCGCCGACCAGCATGACGAAGGCGACGATGGCGCCGCCGATGAAGCTGCCGCCCGGCTGGAACCAGATCACCAGGAAGGCCAGCAGGGCCGCCAGCCACAGCGAGCCCCATTTGGCCATGCCGATGAAGGCGTGGAAGGTCGACGACTGCTCGCTGATCTCCTGGGAGCCGCGAACATAGGCGTCGTGGGAATCGGCGTGGTGCGGGTCGGCCATGTCAGTGTCCGGGAATCTGGAACGTCGGTTGGCGCTCTTATAGCGGGGCCTGCCGCGCGCTCAAGCGGCGGCTGACAATTCGCGTCTCAGTCGAGCGCGGCCAGGGCGTCGCGGGTGAAGGCCACGGGGTCGAACGGCTTTCCGGCCGGGTCCTCGCCCCGCCGGACGATGACGATGTTCCGGCTGGGGACGATGATCACATACTGGCCCCGGTTGCCGTTGGCCGAGATGGCGTCGGCGGGAATCCCATCCGACTTGTTGAACAGCCAGAAGGTCGCGCCATAGCCCTGGGCGCCGGTCGGTTGCGGGCCCGAGGGGCGGGACACATAGTCTCGCCAGCCTTCGGGCAGGATGCGCTCTCCGTCGACGACGCCGTCGTTCAGATACAGCCGCCCGAACCGCGCCAGATCGCGCGCCGTCGACCAGACCTGGCTGGACAGCATGTAGTTCCCGCGCCAGTCGGTCTCGGCCCAGGTGTCATACATCCCCAGCCGCTGGAACAGCGCCCTTGGCGGATGGGCCGTGAAGGTCGGCGCGATGGCCAGAACGGCCAGAAGGATGTCGTTGTTGGCGTAGCGGAACCGCGTCCCCGGCATGGCGATCAGCGGCCAGGTCGTGACCTGTTCGTCCACCCCCACGCCGCCGAAATAGAGGGCGTCCGTCCGGTTGCCGGCCGTGTCGCTGGTCAGGCCCGACGACATCCGCATCAGCTGGTCCAGGGTGATGGCCGCGCGCGGATCGCCGTCCCGGCTCCAGTCGGCGATGGCGGCGGGGGCGTTCACATCGACCTCGCCGCGCTGGACCGCCGCGCCGATCACCGTGCCCGCCAGCGACTTGGCCACCGACCAGGTCCGCTGCGGCGTGTCCGGCCCGAAACCGTCCGCATACCATTCGCCGACCAGCCGGTCGTTCTGAAGGATCACCACCGCCGTGGTTTTTGCGCCCTCGCCATAGCCACCCCCGAACGCCTTCTCGACGGTGTCTTCGAGGTCCTCGGGATCGGACGGCGCACCGGCGGTGAAGCCCGGATCGGGTCGCGCTGGCTCAGGCAGGGCGGTGATCTGCTCGCCGCGCCAGCCTACCGGCATGATGGCGCAGCCCCGTCCGGGCGTCCAAACCGCCGATCGCGGCGGCATGGCCTCGTCCCAGGCGACCGCGACACGGGCCGGAAACACCTCGACCGGCATCTCGCGCACCAGCGGGTCGAGCTCGGGATAGACGCCCGTCAGCTCATTGGCCTCGATGCTTTCCAGCGTCCGCGTCGCCCCCGCCGCCTCGGCGTTCTTGAGCGCGCTGCACACGGTCAGCGCCTTGTATCCGGCGGCCATGGCGCGAACGCTGGCGGACGGCTGGGCGGGGGTCGCCGGGCTCTGGGCGATGGCCGCGAACGGCGAGGCGACGGTCAGGGCCGCGGCGAGGATCAGGGTGCGCATCCCCGACGCTCGCCCGCCCCGCCGCCGCCGTCAACTCAGACCAGCGCCTCGAACTGGCCGATCAGCCCCTCGAGCCGCTTCGTGCCGATGGTCCAGAAAGCCGGGTCGCGTGGGTTCAGGCCAAAGGGCGCCAGGGCCTCGACATAGCCGCGCGACCCTCCGCCCGCGAGCAGCTCGCGGTAAAGCGGCGTGAAACCCTCGGGATCCTTCGCCCGCGTCTCCATCAGCGCCGCCACCAGCAGGTCCCCGAAGGCGTAGGCATAGACGTAGAAGGGCGAGTGGACGAAGTGGCTGACATAGCTCCACCAGTGCTCGTAACCGGCGTTCAGCGTCACCGCCGGCCCCAGCGACGCCGCCATTTCCTCCATCCAGATCTCGCCGATGCGCTCGACCGGAACCTCGCCCGCCGTCCGCTCGTCGTGGAACCGCGTCTCGAAGCGATGGAAGGCGATCTGGCGCACCACGGTGTTCAGCCCGTCCTCGATCCGCCCGGCCAGCAGGCCGCGCTGCTCGGCCCTCGGTGCGGTCTTCAGCAGCCGGTCGAACGTCAGCCCCTCGGCGAAGATGGAGGCCGTCTCGGCCAGGGTCAGCGGCGTATCGGCCAGCAGACTGCCCTGACCCGCCGCCAGGGTCTGGTGCACGCCGTGCCCCAGCTCATGCGCCAGGGTCAGCACATCCCGCCGCTCGCCCATCCAGTTCAGGAACACATAGGGGTGCCGGTCCGACGTCACCGGATGGGCGTAGGCGCCCGACTGCTTCCCCGACCGGGCCTTGCCGTCGATCCACGGCCTGTCGAAGAAGCCTGCGGCCCGGTCGGCGAACTCGGACCCCAGGTCGGCGAAGCTCTCCAGCACCAGTTGCTTGCCCGCGGCCCAGTCATAGCCGCGCGGCGCGGTCGTCTCGATCGGGGCGTTGCGGTCCCACTGCTCCAGCTTGGCCTTGCCCATGGCCCGGGCCTTGAGCGCATAATAGCGGTGCGACAGCCGCGGATAGGCGGCGGCCACGGCCTCGGCCATGGCGTCGACCGCCTCGCCGTCGACCTCGTTGGACAGGTGCCGGCCGTCGGCGGGCCGTGTGAAGCCCCGCCAGCGGTCCTCCAGCGCCTTGTCCGCCGCCACCGTATTCATCACCATCGCCATGGTCGCGGTCCGCTGGCCCAGCGCCTCGTTCAGCCCCTCGGCGGCCGACTTGCGCCGCGCCGCCTTGGGATCGGACAGCCGGTTCAGCGCCTCGGCCAGGGTCAGGTCTTCCTTGCCGGCCCTGATCTTCATCGCCGCCAGGGTCTCGTCGAACAGGCGGGGCCACTGGGCGCTGATGGGCCCCCGCTCGGCCAGGAAGGTCTCCAGCTCCTGCGACAACTCATGCGGCTTCATCGCCCGCACCCGCCGCAGCCACGGCCGCCAGCGCGCGCCGGCCGGATGCGCCGTCAGGGCGGCCTCGATCTCGGCTTCCTCCAGCTGGTTGACCTCCAGCGTCACCCAGACCGTCGGCGTGGCGATGGCCGTCATCTTCTCGCGCACCGTGGCCTCGAAACCCGTCGCGGCCGCGTCGTTGCGGTTGGTCGAGGCCGCGAGGAAGGCATAGGCCCCCAGCCCGCCCAGCACGTCCGACGCCTGTTCGTACAGGCTCACGGCCCGGTCCAGCCTTTGACCCAGGGTCGCCGCATCGGCCCGCGCCCCGACCAGCCGACCCTGCAGGGCGTTCAGTTCGGCCACCAGCCCCCTCGCCCGCTCCAGGTCGGCGTCGATGCGGGCGTCGTCGCGGGAGGCGTACAGGTCGGACAGGTCCCACAGGGGGGCCTCGAGCGGATCGGCGGGGGTTTTGAAGGGCGCGTTCATGCCCTCCGTTGTGGGGATGCGACGCCCCGCGCGCAACGTCCGAAAGCCGCCAGACGCCTGATCTGACGCCTGTCACATCGGGGGCGAAGGAGATCCCGCATGAACTTTCGCATCCTGCCCCTGCCCCTGTCGCCGTTCCAGCCGTTCCTCGCCCTCGACGACGCGGCGCTGGAGACCATCGGCGCGCGACGCGTGGTCGCCGAAACGCCCCACGCCTCGCCCTGCCGCGTCAGCCTGACCGACGCCGAACCCGGCGAGCGGTTGATCCTGGTGAGCCATCGTCATCTGGACGATCCCTCCAGTCCGTACCGGTCGGAAGGCCCCATCTTCGTCAGGGAGGCGGCGGTCAAGGCGGCTCTCGACCCCGGAGTCGTGCCTGACATGCTGTCCCGCCGCCTGTTGTCCGTCCGCGTCTATGACGCGGGCTGGATGATGACCGACGCGGATGTCATCGAGGGGCGCGATCTGGCGGAGCGGCTGACGGACTGGTTCGAGCGCCCGGACTCCGCGATGATCCACCTGCACACCGCCCGACGCGGCTGCTTCCTGGCGGCGGCGGCCCGCGCCTAGCCCTCGAAGGCGGCGATCAGGGCCTTCAGGTCCGGTTCGTCGACGCGGCGCACCGCCTCGTCGCGGCTGACCCACGCCCGGTCACGCTGGCCGCGTTCACGCCAGTCGTCGTGCTCGGTCAGCACCTCCAGCGCATAGACCGAGACCACGCACCATCGCGGCGCCCGGCGCTTCAGCATTTTCAGATAGCGGAAGGTCCCCAGCGGGTCCGTGGCGACCGCGCCCTCGACACCCGCCTCCTCCAGCGCCTCCTCGGCGGCGGCCTCGGCGTCTGTCCTGCCCGGCATGCGGCCGCCCTTGGGCGTCACCCAGCGTCGGGTCTCCCGCGAGGTGACCAGCAGGATTTCGATCCCGGCCCCGGTCTTGCGCCACGGCAAGGCCGCGACCTGGCGTCGCTCCGCGATCTGGGTTCGGACGGCCGGGCCGGTCATGACGTCAGGGAGGCTCCGGTCCATGAAAAGGTCCGCGATGGAACGGATGCCGGCTCCGCGGCCGACGCGATGTCGATGACCTGCCCGCAGTCAGTCCCTCGTCCCGGTCATTGCGTCAAGCCGTCAGACTACGGACGGTTTCACTCGATCCGCTTCCCTGTCAGCCCGCCCGCGCCCGCGGCGCATTCGAAACGGGCGCAGTATTTTTCACCCAGCTGGGTGAAGGCGGTGGTGAGATGGGGCATCATGACGGCCTGCATCCGGATCCCGAAATCGAAACCCTTGACCGAGATCGAGCGGCCCAGCGGCGTATCGAAGAAGGCGATCATCGCCTCCAGCTCCTGCAGGGTGTAGATTTCCGCCACGTCGTCCGTCAGCTCGGCGAAGGTCGCCGCCATCGCGACCTCGAACGCCGCCGTCATGTTTTCCGCCAGCCACGCGCGCTCTTCGGCGGGAGCCTCGGACTTGGCGAAGAGGCTCTCGAAATAGGCCTCCACGGTCTTTTTCAGGTTCGGCGCCTGGGTCAGTTCAAGATACTGCCCGGCCAGCGCCAGCCGCTGCGCCGCATCGCGGTCCTGGGCGGCCGCGGGCCCGGCCGCGGCCAGGCAAAGCCCGAACGCCAGCAACATCAGAATACGCATGAGATCCCCCTTTACGAGGGCCTACCGTCGGTTGTTCGCGCCGGCTTCACAAGGGCGTCCGCATCACACCCGAACGCAAAAAGGGCGGCGAACCCTGCGGTCGCCGCCCTTCATGCTGCCGTTCAGGCCGATCAGACGTTCAGCGACGCCGGATCGATCTTGAAGCCCGGTCCCATGGTCGAGGACAGGGTGATGCGCTTGACGTAGGTGCCCTTGGCGCCGGTCGGACGGGCCCGTTGCAGGGCGTCCACATAGGCCTTCACGTTGGCTTCGAGGGCTTCCTGGGTGAAGGAGGCCTTGCCGATGCCGCCGTGGGCGATGCCGGCCTTCTCGACGCGGAACTCGACGGCGCCGCCCTTGGCGTCCTTGACCGCTTGCGCGACGTTCGGGGTCACGGTGCCGACCTTGGGGTTGGGCATCAGGCCGCGCGGGCCCAGCACCTTACCCAGACGACCGACCAGAGCCATCATGTCCGGGGACGCGATGACGCGGTCGAAGTCCATGAAGCCGCCGTTGATCTTCTCGTACAGATCCTCGGCGCCGACGATGTCCGCGCCGGCGGCCAGGGCCTCGGCGGCCTTCGCGTCCTTCGCGAACACAGCCACCCGGACGTCACGACCCGTGCCCGATGGCAGGTTCACCACGCCGCGGACCTGCTGGTCGGCGTGACGCGGATCGACGCCCAGGTTGACGGCGATCTCGATCGACTCGTCGAACTTGGCGGTGGCGTTGGATTTGACGGCGGCGATCGCCTCGGCGAAGTCCATGGGGGCGACGGTGTCGCCGGTCCGGGCTTTGACGCGCTTGGTTTGCTTGGCCATGTGCTTAGCCCTCCACGACGTTGAGGCCCATGGCGCGAGCCGAGCCTTCGATGATCTTGGTCGCGGCGTCCAGGTCGTTCGCGTTCAGATCCTTCATCTTCTTTTCGGCGATCTCGCGCAGCTGGCTGCGCTTGATCTTGCCGGCCACTTCGCGGCCGGTCATCTTCGAGCCCGAGGTGATCCCGGCGGCCTGCTTGATGTAGTGGGTCGCGGGCGGGGTCTTGGTGACGAAGGTGAAGCTCTTGTCCTGGTAGACCGTGATCACGGTCGGCAGGGGGGTGCCCTTCACTTCCTTCTCGGTGGGCGCCTTGTACTCCTTGACGAAGCCCATGATGTTCACGCCGCGTTGACCCAGGGCGGGCCCGATCGGGGGGGAAGGCGTGGCGGCGCCGGCGGGCACCTGCAATTTGATGTAGCCGAGAATCTTCTTGGCCATTGGTCTCTCCTTACGATGGACCTGAACTCAATCAGACCCGGTGAGCCGTGGTCGTGGCATGGCTGCCTCCCACGGATTTGCGTGATCGCTCACGCCGCCCTGTTCAGGGCGAGGCGCGCGTGTAGCAGAAGCAACGAGGTGAAGCAACGCGTTCTCCCTCCCCTTCATGGGGAGGGACGGCGAGGCGGAGCCGAGCCCGGGTGGGGAAGGGCGAACCATCCACAGACCGCGCTTGAGGTGAGGTTCCCCACCCGGATCGCTGCGCGATCGTCCCTCCCCACTTCGGGGGAGGGAGAGGCCTCAGCCGGCGCTCTTTTCGACCTGATTGTATTCCAGATCCACCGGGGTCGGACGGCCGAAGATCGACACCGCGACCCGCAGGCGCGCCGCGTCCTCGTCGACGCTCTCGACCTGGCCGTCGAAGCTGGCGAAGGGGCCGTCGATGACCTTGACGGTCTCGCCGATGTCGAAGCGGATGGTGGGCTTCGGACGTTCGACGCCCTCCTCCACCTGGCCGATGATGTTCTGGACCTCACGCTCCGAGACCGGCAGCGGCTTGGTGCCGCCCGCGGCGCCCAGGAAGCCCGTGACCTTGGGGGTGTTCTTGACCAGGTGATAGGCGTCGTCGGTCATCTCCATCTTCACCAGCACATAGCCGGGGAAGAATTTGCGCTCCGAGTTGACCTTGCGGCCGCGGCGGATCTCGACGACGTCCTCGGTCGGCACCAGGATTTCCGAGAAGCAGTCCTCGAGCCCCTGCTGGCGCGCCTGATCCGTCAGGTGCTGGGCGACCTTCTTCTCGAAATTCGAATAGGCGTGGACGATGTACCACTTGTGCCGGGGATTGGCGGCGGGTTTGGGCGTTGCGTCGGTCATGAGAGGTCTTTCTTACTGGCCGATCGCGAGGATGAAGCCCGACGCGACGGTCAGGCCGGCATCGACCACGAAGAAGAAGATCGAGGCGATCAGCACCATGATCAGCACCATCACCGAGGTGATCCAGGTTTCCTTGCGGCTCGGCCACACGATCTTGCGCCCTTCGGCGCGGACCTGACTGGCGAACTGCGGAATCGAGGTCCGCTTCTTCGGCGCGACGGTGTCAGCGGCCACGGCCGCGCCGGCGATGGCGGGCTGGGCGGTCTGGGTGCGGCGCCCCGAAGGGCTCTTGGCCTTGGCCATGCTCGGTTCTCGTTTTCAACGCGGTCTGACGATGCAGATGGGAACCCGCACCGTCAGTGGAAAGTGGCAGGAGTGGAGGGACTCGAACCCACGACCCTCGGTTTTGGAGACCGATGCTCTACCAGCTGAGCTACACTCCTGTGGTCCCGGCGGAAACTACAACGCGCCAGAGGGCGGAACCCCCGGGCGCGTTCGGCTTCGCCAGACCGCGGCGTATGCCCGACCGCGCCGGGGTTTTCAAGGGCGGATGCGGTTCAGTCGTCGTACTGCGCCGCCACCGCCCGGGCCTCGTCCTGGGCGTTGATCACCTGCGTGAACAGCAGCTTGTCGATGCGGCGGTCGTCCATGTCGATGATCTCGACCTCGAACCGGCCCAGTTGCAGGATTTCGCCCTCGTGGGGCACGCGGGACAGCTGGTGCAGCACCAGGCCCGCGATGGTGTGGAAGCCCTCCGCCTCGCCGAAATCCTCGCCCAGGGCGTCGGCCAGCTCGTCGATGTCGGTCTGGCCGTCGACCAGCCAGCTGCCGTCCTCGCGCTGGCGCACATTGACCTCGGCGTCGTCGTGACCCTCGTCGAAATCGCCGGCGATCATCTCCAGAAGGTCGGTGGCCGTCACCACCCCCTCGAAGGCCCCGAATTCGTCCACCAGGAAGGCCATGTGGACCCGGGAGGCCTTCATGATCTCCAGCGCCTTCAGCACCGAGGTCGATTGCGGAATGAAGGCCGGCGTCTGGATGTGCTTCTCGACATTGAACTCGCCGTTGTCCAGCAGGCTGTCCAGCAGGTCCTTCTTGTGAACCACGCCCAGCGGATTATCGACGTCGTTCTCCCGCGCCACCACGATGCGCGAATAGGGGCAGGTGCGGACTTCCGTGCGCAGCGTCTCCTCCGAATCGTCCAGCGCGATCCAGAACACCTCGTGGCGCGGCGTCATGGCCACCCGGATCGGCCGGTCGCCGAGGCGCAGGATCTCCTCGATCATGGTCTGCTCCTCGGGCTCGATCAGACCGGCCGAGGTGCCCTCCGCGATCATCGTCTCGACCTCTTCCTGGGTCACGTCCGAACCGTCCCGGTCCTTGACGCCCATGACCTTGAGGATGGCCGAGGTCGAGGCGGTCAGCACGACCACGAACGGCTTCAGCACCACGGCCACGGTCGAGATCGGCGCCGCCATCTTGGCGGCGATGGTTTCGGGGAAGATCAGCGCCAGCCGCTTGGGCACCAGCTCGCCGACGATCACCGACACATAGGTGATGAAGATGATGACCAGGACGGTCGAGAAGATTTCGGTATAGGCCGCCAGACTCGGAAAGGCCGCCTCGAGGATGTGGTTCAGCTCGCCCGCGATGGCCGCCTGGCCGTAGGCGCCGGCGGCGATGCCGATCAGGGTGATCCCGACCTGGACCGCCGACAGGAAATGGGTCGGGTCCTCGGCCAGCTTCAGCGCGACGCGGGCGCCCTTGTCGCCGCGCTCGGCGCGGCTCTGCAGCTTGGATCGACGGGAGGATACGACCGCCAGCTCGGTCATGGCGAACAGGCCGTTGAGCACCACGAGGAGCAGAACGACAACGATGGCGATGGCTAACATCTAGGGGGAGCGGACCGACGCGGCGCTACCGTCGGCGTCCGCAGGTCCGATGATAGGGGGAAATCGTCGCCGCCGCCACGCTTTCCTTGCGGCGTCAGCGGGTCCGCCCGGCCTCGACCGAGCCATAGGGCCCGCGCGCGCCGTCGTCGGGCATGGCGGCGCAGGCCGACATGCCCAGGAAGGTGCCGATGAACAGGCCGATACGGATCGCGCGTCGCATGGTTACTGAATTCCTAACGTCCGGAGTGCGAACGTAGGGACCCTGACGCGGTTCCGCGCAAGAGGCTGCACGACGATGGGGCGCCTTAACCGTCCTTCTCCCCTTGCGGGAGAAGGAAACCCCCCACAGCAAAACGGCCCCCGGATCGCTCCGGGGGCCGTCTGGTCTTTTCTCCCTCCCCTTCATGGGGAGGGACGCCGAGCCGCAGGCGAGGCCGGGTGGGGAAGTGTCGCCACAGACGCCGACAGCACCCGCTTCGAACTTCCCCACCCGGATCGCTTCGCGATCATCCCTCCCCACTTCGGGGGAGGGAGAAGGCCACTATTCGTTGATCTTGGAGACCACGCCGGCGCCGACGGTGCGGCCGCCTTCGCGGATGGCGAAGCGC
>NZ_JBAZOS010000031.1:0-36568 GCF_041648615.1 Brevundimonas sp. | reverse complement strand
TGTTGCCGCGCGGACGGTCCATTTTCAGGATGGCGAAGGGCTGTTCCTTGCCCATCAGCGGGCCGACATCGCGCACCGGGCGAATGTCGACCTGCGAGCCCGGCAGGAAGGCCGAGGCGCCGCCGAGGTCGACGGTGAAGCCGCCCTTGACGCGGCCGACGATGGCGCCGTTGACCGGCTGGCCTTCGGCGAACACGACTTCCAGACGGGTCCAGGCTTCTTCGCGGCGAGCCTTGTCGCGGCTGATGACGGCTTCACCCAGGGCGTTCTCGACGCGCTCGAGATAGACTTCGACATTGTCGCCGAGCTTCGGAATGACGGCGCCTTCGCCGATGCCGAACTCGCGGGCCGGGATGCGGCCTTCGGTCTTCAGACCGACGTCGATGATCAGGATGTCCTTTTCGATGCCGACGACGCGGCCGTGGACGACCTGGCCTTCGCCGAGGTCGCGGCCCTGAAGGGTTTCGTCGAGCAGCGCGGCGAAGTCGTCGCGCGAGGGGGAGAAGCTTTGGGTGTCAGTCATGCAGTGGTGAGGTTTCTAACGGCTGTGGCGCGCGACCGAACGGCCCCGCGCGAGGTGAGTGTGAAAGGGTCAGCAGGTCGTCAGGACGCGAGACGAATGAGTCAGAACGCCCGCGGAAGCCGAGGATGACGCGCTGGATTTGCCTTGCGATCTCTAGAGACCGTGCCGGACACGCGCCGCCTCGACGATACGGCGGGCCGCATCGAAGGCGGTCTCTATATCCATTTCGGTGGTGTCCAGCAAGACGGCGTCGTCGGCCTGCACCATGGGAGCCGCGCCCCGGCCGGCGTCGCGCTCGTCCCGGCGCACGATGTCAGCCAGCATGTCCTCATAGGCGATGACGTCGCCGCGGCCGGTCAGCTGCTTCCAACGGCGCATGGCTCGCACCTCAGGGGTAGCGGTGACGTAGAGCTTGGCCTGGGCGCCGGGCGCGATGACGGTGCCGATGTCGCGCCCGTCGAGCACCGCCCCGCCCGGCCGGGCGGCGAAAGCCTTCTGGAAGGCCAGCAGGGCCGCGCGCACCCCCGGATAACCGGCGACCCGGCTGGCGGCCTCGCCGGCGCCCCGGTCGGTCAGCCGTCCGGTATCAATCAGGTGGCTGGCGTCCAGCGCCCGCGCCACCGCTTCGGCGGCGGCCGCGTCCGCCAGAGATCCGCCCGCGTCCAGCACGCCCAGCCCCACGGCCCGGTACAGAAGGCCCGTGTCCAGATGCGGCAGACCATAGGTCCGCGCCAGCCGGGCGGCGATCGTGCCCTTGCCGGAGGCGGCGGGGCCGTCGACGGCGATAATCAGAAACCGGTTCATCCAGACGCTGCGATATCGGCCCCGAGGCCGCGCATCAACTCGACAAAGCCGGGAAAGCTTGTCGCGATCATGCCGGGTTCGTCGACGGTGACCGGATCGTGCGCCGCCAGACCCAGCACCAGATGGCTCATGGCGATGCGGTGGTCGCCGTGGGTGGTCACGGTCGCGCCGCCTCGAACAGGACCGCCGGTGACAGTGAAGCCCTCCGGCTCCTCCTCGACCGTAACGCCGCAGGCGATCAGGCCCGCCGCCATCAGGGCGATGCGGTCGCTTTCCTTGACCCGCATCTCGCCGATGCCGCGCATGACGGTGGAGCCATGAGCGAAGGCGGCCGTCGCGGCCAGGACCGGATATTCGTCGATCATCGAGACGGCGCGTTCCGGCGGCACGACCACGCCCTTCAGCGCCGAATGCCGGGCCGTGACGTCGCCGACCTCCTCGCCCCCCGCCATGCGGCGGTTCGAGACCGTCAAGTCCGCCCCCATCTCGCGCCAGGTCTCGAACAGGCCGGTGCGCAACGGGTTCAGCATCACGCCTTCGACGGTCACCTCGGATCCGGGCACGATCAGGCCCGCCGCCAGCGGGAAGGCGGCCGAGGATGGATCGCCGGGCACGGCCACATGGGTCCCCGTCAGCGTCTGCCCGCCCTTCAGGCTGACCCGCCAGCCGGCGCCCATCGGCAACACCCCGACCTCGGCCCCGAAGGCCCGCAGCATGCGTTCGGTGTGGTCGCGGCTCGGTTCGGGCTCGGTCACCGTGGTCACGCCGTCCGCGTTCAGCCCGGCCAGCAGGATGGCCGACTTCACCTGGGCCGAGGCCACGGGCTGGAGGAAATCGATCGCGGCCAGGGCGCCGCCCCTGACCTCGACCGGCAGGCGGTCGGGCTGGCTCTTCCAGTCAAGGCGCGCGCCCATCTCCGTCAGCGGGCCGGTGACCCGTTTCATCGGCCGTTTGCGCAGGCTGGCGTCGCCGTCGAACGTCGCCGCCACCGGATACCCTGCCGCCGCACCCATCAGCAGCCGGACCCCGGTGCCGGCGTTGCCGCAGTCGATGACGCTGGCCGGCGGCTGAAACCCGCCCTGCCCGGTGACCCGCCAACGCCCCTCGCCCAGCCGCTCGACGGTCGCGCCGAAGGCCTCGACCGCCCGCGCGGTCGCCAGCACGTCGTCGCCCTCCAGCAGGCCCTCGATGTCGGTGACGCCGGTCGCCATCGCCCCCAGGATCAGGGCGCGGTGGGACATGGACTTGTCGCCCGGGGCGCGCACGAGGCCGTTCAGCGAGGCGCTGCGGCGGGCGGTCAGGCAGCTGGGGATCGACACCAGGCGGTCTCCGAATGGGTCGGCGGGCCCAGTGTCGGGAGGCCCGCGCGGAGATGGTTTTTGACAGCGGCGTCAGGGGGTGGCAAGGGAGCCGCCCCATTTCCCCACTCCCGCCAAAGGTCTTTCCACCGTGGCCAAACCCGAACTGGGCCAGAAGCAGGTCTGCCCGAACTGCCAGGCCAAATTCTATGACCTGGGCCGCCGCCCGGCTCATTGCCCCAAATGCGCGACCGATTTCGATCCGGAGGAGGCGCTGAAACTGCGCAACCGCCGCGGCCGTCCCGCCGGCTATGCCGCCGACGAGACCGACGAGGATCAGGTCAAGGACAAGAAGGCCGACGGCGACGAGGACGAGGAAGAAGAAGCCGTCGCGACGCCCGAGATCGATCAGGAAGGCCATGAGCCCATTCTGACGCCGGACGACGACGACGAGACGCCCGTCGACCCCACCGAAGAGTCCGGCATGGGCGAGGCCACCGAGGACGACGACGTCCTGGCGGACGATGACGACGACGACTCGGTCCCCTTCATCGAGGACGAGGATGACGACGGCTTCGAGGACGAGATCAAGACGCCGAAGGAAGACGAATAGGCGATTTTTCGCACCCTTCCCGGACCGCTTTTCAGCGGTCCGGGAAGGACGAAAATAAATGGCTGAACCGGGCTTGATCGCGATCAGACCCTGACATAGGTTCCGCCGCCTCGCAGCAGGGCCTCCCGGCCCCAAGCGATCCGACCGAAAGGTTCGGGGCTTTAGCTCAGCTGGTAGAGCGCTTGCATGGCATGCAAGAGGTCAGCGGTTCGACTCCGCTAAGCTCCACCATCGAAGGCCCCGCGGGAAACCGCGGGGCCTTCGTCCCATCCGGCCTGCTGTTGATCTCCGGCCGGTCCCGCACCATCTGCACCTCAAGGCCGACGCCTCGCCGATTTCGGGGGGCGCAGACGGCCCGACAGCCTGCTTCGGGGGCATGAGACGATGACGACGCGAACCATTCTGTTCGACAGCCCCTTCCTGCTGGGCTTCGACCACACCCGGGCGATGATCGATCGCGCCGCCCGCGCCGCCGCGGACAGCTATCCGCCCTACAATGTCGAACAGCGCGGCGAGCACGCGGTGCGAATCACCCTCGCCGTCGCCGGCTTCGGTCCCGAGGATCTGGCCGTCACGCTCGAAGGCCGCCAGCTGACCATCGCCGGCAAGCGCGAGCCGTCGGACAAGGCCGACCAGGCCTTCCTGCATCGCGGCATCGCCGGCCGGGGTTTCGTTCGCAGCTTCGTCCTGGCCGACGGGCTGGAGGTCGAGGACGCCCGGCTGGAGCACGGCCTGCTGCATGTCGACATGAAACGGCCGGAGGACCTGCCGACCGTCCGCCGCATACCCATCACCACGGGCTGAACCCCGCGGTTTTTCCGGTCGCCGCTTTCGGGGCCGGACCCATAAGCCCTGAGGGGCGTTAGTTCAGCGTAAGGAGGCGGTCTTGATGACGCCCATGAAGATGACCCAAAAGGATTTTGAAGGCCTGGGAGCGCCCGACCTTGTTTACGTGCGGGAAATCCGCGCCTCCGACGTGCTGGCTGATGTCGTGCCGGAAGCGTCGAAGGGCCTGAAGATCGATCCCGAGGCGACCCTGTTCGCCGTGCACGCCGCCGACGGAGAACGGCTGGCCGTGATGATGGACCGCGAAACCGCCTTCGCCGCAGCCGTGGCCCACGAACTGGAGCCGGTGTCCGTCCACTAGCGGAACGGCGAACGCCTCAGGCCGCCGTGGCGGGCGCCTGGTCCCTGACAAACAGGGCGCGGATGGCGTCGACGGTGCGGGCCTGCCGCAGCTGCTCGCGCATCTCGGGAGACCGCAAGGCGCGCGAGATGGCGGCCAGCGCCCGCAGATGCTCGGCGCCGTCCCGGGGCGGGGCGAACAGGGCGAACAGAAGATCCACCGGGCGATCATCGACCGCGCCATAGGCCACGGGCGTGTCCAGGCGCACGAAGACCGCCGTCACCCGCTCCACGCCCTCCAGTCGGGCGTGCGGCACGGCGACGCCCGAGCCCAGGCCGGTCGAGCCGAGGGCCTCGCGCTCCAGCAGGGCTTCCATCAGGCGGCTTTCCGGAAGGCCCAGCGTATGGGCGGCGGCCTCGGCCACCGTATGCAGGGCCTGACGTTTCGACGACGCACCGCTGCGCAGGACGACGCCGCCGTCCGCCAGCAAATCACCGATGTCCATGAGGAGTTCCCGACTCTGCCCATACATCCCGAACGGGCGGGGGCCGTTTAGACCACCCGCCTCCATAGGGGAAGACTATACGCCGCTACCGTTTACCGAACCGTGTCCATTGATCGATTTCGCCGTCCGCTCCGGATCGATCCAGCCGACATTGCCGTCGGGCCGGCGATAGACCACCGAGATGCCGCCGTGCGCCGCGTTGCGGAACAGCACGACCGGATAGCCGGTCATGTCGAGCTCCAGCACCGCGCGGCCGACCGTGATGGTGCGGATCTCGGCCTCGGTTTCGGCGATGACCATGCCGACGGGCGGCGGTTCGTCCGGGGCGCCGGCGTCGCCGAAGGCGTCGTCCTCGACCTGGTCCGGGCTGCGCAGGACCATGCTGCGCGCCACGTCACGGGCCGCGTTTTCCGTCTTTTCGGGCGACAGGCCGCGCGGACCGGCGTGGTGATTCTTGAGGCGGCGCTTGTAACGGCGGACCCGCTTCTCGAGCTTTTCAAGCGAATCCGAGAACGCCCCGTGGGCGTCGCCGCCCAGTCCGGTGGTGACGATGGCCTCTCCGGACGCCAGACGCACCCAGCAGTCCACCTTGAAGCCGTAGCCGTCCTTGGACACCACGACCTCGGCGTCCTGGGCGCCGCGTTCGAAATATTTGCCGATCCCGTCTTCGAGTTCCTGGGAGATGCGCGAGCCTAACGCGTCGCCGACATCCACTTGCTTGCCACTGACCTGGATTTGCATGTCGATAGAACGCGACCGAACCGGAATGGTGTCAACGCCGATCACCGAAATGTGGTGAAGCTCGAAAAGTCGCCCGGCCAATTGGCCCCTTGGGACGTGAGGAATTCGGCGATTTGAGCGCCTGAGAATTCGACGACGGAATTGGAAGACTAAAGAGGGATTTCGACGACGGACGGGTGCGACTTGAGATACGCCCCGCCGGCTCAGCCGGTGCGGAGCATCCGCTTGCGCTCGACCGACGATGGAATGCGCAGGGCCTCGCGGTATTTGGCCACGGTGCGCCGGGCGATGTCGATGCCCGCCTCGTTGAGGATCTCCACGATCCGGTCGTCCGACAGCACGTCGCCGTCGCGGCCCTCGCCGTCGATCATGGCCTTGATCCGGTGACGCACGGCCTCCGCCGAATGGGTCGCGCCGCCGTCCGAGGACTGGATCGCGGCGGTGAAGAAGAATTTCAGCTCGAACACGCCGCGCGGGGTCGAGACGTATTTGTTCGAGGTGACCCGGCTGACCGTCGACTCATGCATGCCGATGGCGTCGGCCACGGTCTTCAGGTTCAGCGGCCGCAGAAACTCCACGCCGAAGGCGAGGAAGGCGTCCTGCTGGCGCACGATCTCGGACGAGACCTTGAGGATGGTCTTGGCCCGCTGGTCCAGCGACTTGACCAGCCAGCTGGCCTGGGCGGCGCAGTCGGCGACGAAGGTCTTTTCGACGTCCGAGCGCGAACCGGCCGCGACCACGCCATGATAGCGCTTGTCCATGATCAGGCGCGGCAGGGTGTCCGAATTCAGTTCGACCTTCCAGCCGCCGGCGGGATCGGCCCGCACATGCACGTCGGGGATCACGGTCTGGGCCGGTTCGCCGCCGAAACCCGCGCCCGGGCGGGGCGTCAGGGCCTTCAGCTCGGCGATCATCTCGGCCATGTCCTCGGCGTCGACGCCGCAGGCCTTGCGCAGGGCGGTCAGGTCGCGCTTGGCGAGCAGGTCCAGATTGTCGAGCATGCAGCCCATGGCCGGGTCGAACCGGTTGCGGTCGATCAGCTGCAGCTTCAGGCATTCCGGCACCGAGCGGGCCATGACGCCGGTGGGCTCGAAACCCTGACAGACGGTCAGCACCGCCTCGACGCGCGCCAGCGGAACGCCCAGCCGGTCGGCGACCTCGTTCAGATCGCCGCGCAGATAGCCGCCCTCGTCGACGCCGTCGATCAGGGTCAGGGCGATGGCGTGGTCGGAGGCCGAGAAGCCCGCCTGCGAGGCCTGGCCCTGCAGATGCTCCCACAGGGTGGCGTCGCGGGTGTCGGGCTGTTCGCGGCCCTCGCCGTCGGGCAGGCCGCCGCCCGAGCCGGCGCGCGACCAGTCGTTGAGACCGACCTGGGCCTCGCCGGTCCCGACGTCCTCCATCCGGTCCGAGGTGCGCTCGCCGGGACTGGCGTCGCCGTAGACGTCGTCGGACCGCGCATCCAGCGTGCGGTCGGCGTCCTGGACCCGGCCCTCGTCAAAACTCATCTCGGCGGAGTCATGGCTCTCGACCGCAGCCGGCGCCTCGATCTCGCCGCCGGGCTCGGCGTCCTCGCGCTGCAGCAGCGGATTGCGCTCCAGCTCGGCCTCGACGAAGGCGTCCAGCTCGAGGTTCGACAGTTGCAGCAGCTTGATCGCCTGCTGCAGCTGGGGCGTGATGACCAGCCCCTGGCCCTGCCGTATCTCCAGCCTCTGACCGAGCACCGTATTCCCCCGCCAAGCCCGCCAGGCCGCGTGGCCCGAAACTTGCTGCGGCGACTGTGTCGCCAAACCGGTTAACGGGGGTCTAAGCCCGCAGCGCCCCTGCAAGACCGGCATGGAAAGCCGGAGCGGACGTTCGGAACGTCCGAGATGGGTGGGAAGCGGACGTTCGCTCTGACATCATTGGCTCGCATAGGGCGGCTGGGGGCAGCACATGAAATCTCGGGTGGGGCGACTGGAATGGTGGGGCACGTTTATCGTGGCCTATTTCCTCTACCTCCAAGCTACGGAGTTCCTGTCTCGGAGCGTATCGGGGGATGGCGGGTCCCTGTCTGGTGCGTCCATCCAATCACCAGTTCTGCTGGGCGTCGCCCAAGCCGTCAGTTTGGCGGTAGCCTTAGCGGTTCAAGGTCACGTCTCGATAAGACGAGCGCATGACCGGGATGTCAGACCAATCTCATTCTGGGTCTATGCAGCGACAAGCGTGGTGACCTTCGCAGTCGGTTTCAGCATTTCCGCCTTAGGGATATCACTGCCGCTCAAGCCGTCATGGCTATGGACCCCACAGTTCCTGGCCTTCGGCTGGGCGGCGATAGAATTGGGAGGTAGGCCGGGCGATCCTACGGCAAACCGCTGGGGTCCGGTGCCGAAGCCGCTCTTCAATATGGTTGGGCCAAGAGCGGACAACTACAAACCACCCCGGATGTAACGCGAGCCACCGGAACCTACGCTATGGGTCGAAAGCGGTCGTCGCCATCCGGTCCCCCCGACGCGGCGGGCGTGCTTTACTCCGGCGCGCCGATCGGCAAGCCTCGGGCCTTGCGAGAGAGACCGTCCATGCGCCTGATCCTTGCCGTCCTGCTGCTGTTCGCCCTGCCCGCGGCCGTCCACGCCGAGCCCAGCCGCGCCGAGCAGACGATGATGCGGACGGTCGAGGCCGAGCATGACCGCCACATCGCCCTGCTGGAGCGACTGGTGAACCAGAACAGCGGCACGCTGAATCTCGCCGGGATCCGGGCCGTCGGCGACATGGTCCGGGCCGAGCTGGAGCCGCTGGGCTTCGCGGTCCGCTGGGTCGACATGGGCGAGACCGGCCGCGCGGGACATCTGGTCGCGACCCATCCGGGCCGGGGCCGCAACATCCTGCTGATCGGCCACCTCGACACGGTGTTCGAGCCGGACAGCCCGTTCCAGCGCTTCGAGCGCGACGGCGCCCGCGCCACGGGGCCGGGCGTCGGCGACGACAAGGGCGGGGTGGTGGTCATCGTCGCCGCCCTGCGCGCCATGCAGGCGGCGGGCACGCTGCGGGGCTCCAATGTCACCGTGGTCCTGACCGGGGACGAGGAAAAAATCGGCTCGCCGTCCTCTCTGGCCCGACGCCACCTGATTGCCGCCGGGCAGGCCGCAGCCTTCGCCCTGGAGTTCGAGAACCTCGCCCTCGACGACGGGGCCGAGTTCGGGACCGTTGCGCGGCGCAGCTCGACCAACTGGACCCTGACGACGACCGGGCGCACCGGCCATTCCAGCGGCATATTCAATGACACCCTCGGCTATGGCGCCATCTACGAGATGGCGCGCATCCTCGACGGATTCCGCCGCGACCTGCCCGAGCCGAACCTGACCTACAATGTCGGCGTCATCGCCGGCGGCACGCCCGCCGCCATCGATACCGAGGGGGTCAATGCCACCGCCTCCGGCAAGACCAATATCGTCGCCTCGACCGCCATCGCCCGCGGCGACCTGCGCACCCTGACCGCCGAACAGGACACCCGCATCCGCGCCGGCATGCAGACCATCGTCGATGCCCACCTGCCCCGGACCGGGGCCGAACTCGTCTTCGGCGAGGGCGGCTATCCGCCCATGGCGCCGAGCGAGGGCAATATCGCCCTGCTGGAGCGGCTGAACATCGTCAACCGCGACCTCGGCCTGCCGGAGATGGCGGCCTATGACCCGGCGCGGCGCGGGGCGGCGGACAGCGGCTTCGTCGCCGCAGACGTGGACACGCTGGGCGGTCTGGGCGTCGCCGGGGGCAACGCCCATGCGGACGGCGAATGGGTCGATCTGGACAGTCTGGTGCGCCAGTCGCAGCGGGCGGCGGTGCTGATCAGTCGGTTGAGTTTGGGGCGGGAGTGAGGGACGCCCCAAGTCCAATCCACGTTCCCTGGGGGCCTGGAGCCCTTGTCATCCCGGACGCCGCAAACGCGGCGATCCGGGACGGAGGTGCGCCAACCGTCACAAGGCCCGGTCGGCCGAGGCCGAACCGGGCCTAGCCTCCCCTCGCCCGCAGTTCCCCGTACAGATCGCCCCAACGGGGATTGGATTCTTCAACCAGCGCGAATTTCCATTCCCTGCGCCAACGCTTGATCCGCTTCTCCCGCAAGATGGCCTGATCGATGTATTGGTGGGTCTCGTACCAGACCAGCCGGTCGATACCTCGCTCGGACGTATAGCCGGGGATCAGACCCTGCTTGTGCTCCGCCACCCGCCGGATCAGATCGTTGGTCACGCCGACGTACAGCCAGCCGCACGGCCCGCTGGCGAGTAGATAGACATAAAAGCGGTTCGGCATCGCCCTGTCTCCCGGTTCGACCCTGACGGGCCGACCGGGAGGCGTCAAGGTTGCAGGGACCGTCCCGGATCGCCGCTTCGCGGCGTCCGGGATGACAAGGGAACGCAGGCCCAAGTTTGTCCGGAATTACCCGTACATGTCGCCCAGATAGACCCGGCGCACTTCGGGATCGCGGATCACGTCCTCGGCCTTGCCCTCGAACAGGACCGAACCGCCCGAGATGATCGAGGCGTGGTCGATGATCTCCAGCGTCTCGCGGACATTGTGGTCGGTGATCAGCACGCCGATGCCCTCGTCCGACAGATAGCGGATCACCTGGCGGATGTCGGCGATGGCCAGGGGGTCGATGCCGGCGAAGGGTTCGTCCAGCAGCATGAAGCTGGGCTTGCCGGCCAGGGCCCGGGCGATCTCGCAGCGCCGCCGCTCGCCGCCCGACAGGCCCGAGGCCGGGGCGTGGCGCAGATGGTCGATGCGCAGCTCTTCCAGCAGGCGGCGGGTCTCTTCGGCGATGGCGGTCGCGCCGGTGTAGTGGAGTTCGACCACCGCCTTGACGTTCTGCTCGACCGTCATGCCGCGGAAGATCGAGGCCTCCTGCGCCAGATAGCCCAGGCCCATGCGGGCGCGCTGGTACATCGGCTGGGCCGTGATGTCCTCGCCGTCCAGCCAGATGGAGCCGGTGTCGGGCGGGATCAGGCCGGTGATCATGTAGAAGCAGGTCGTCTTGCCGGCGCCGTTGGGCCCCAGCAGGCCGGCGACCTCGCCCCGCTGGACGTGCAGGGAGACGTCGCGCACCACCTGCCGCTGGCCGAAGGATTTGGCGATGTGCTCGACCCTCAGGCCCGTGGCGCGCGCGGGCGCGGGCGCCGGCTCGACCGGGGCCTCGTTCACATTGAGGGCTGAGAGTTCCTTGCGCGCCAAAGGTCAGGTCCGAGCCGGGGCTCAGTTCCCGCTGTTCTGGGGGTAGAAGACGCCGCGAATGCGCCCGCCCTGGCCGCCCGCCTCGATCCGCGCGGTGCGGGTGCGGACGTTGTAGGTCAGGCGCGAACCGGTCAGCACGTTCTGGCCCTGGGTCAGGATCACGTCGCCGGTGACCACGATCATGTCGTCGGCGGTCGTATAGACGGCGCTGTCGCCGCGGATGGTCTGTTCCGGGGTGACGAAATAGACGTTGCCCGTCGCCTGGATGCGGCTCTCGCCGGTCTGGCTCAGGCCCGAGACGCTGTCGGCGCGCAGGCGGTTCTGACCCTGGATCAGCTCGGCCCGGCCGCGCAGGGTCACGGTGTCGCCGACGTATTCGCCCGAGTCGGCGCCGAAGGAGATCGGGGCGTCGCTGCTGTTGACCGCGCTCTGGGCTTCGCCGGACGCGGGGATGGACGCCAGCGCCAGGGCGAGGGCCGCCGCGCTCAAAAATCTGCTCATGCTCATCTGCTGGACCCTCCGGCGTTGATGGCGCCGCGTATCTTGTTATCACCGGAGCCGCTGAACACGACCCTCTGACCCTGTTCATAAATCGCATAGGACGAAGCGGAGATGGTTCCAAGAGGTCCGGAGCCCTCGACGCCCTTCGATCCCGTCACCACGCCCGTGGAGGTGTTCACCACCGCCTCCGGGGTCACCAGGGTGAAGCCGGACCCGCCGTCGACGATCCGCACATTGGGGCCGATGGTGACGGACTTTCCGGCTTCGTTGTAGGTCCCGCCGTCGGCCGTCAGGGTGGTGACCTTGCGGCCGCCCAGGTTGAGCCTCAGGGCCGGGCCGATCAGACGGAATTGGCCGGTCTCCGGGTCGCGCACGGCGCTTTTCGCCCCGATCATGAAGCTGCGGCCCTCGGCGTCCTGACCGTGGAACATGGCGCTGTCCAGCCGGACCTCGCGGCTGGTCCCGGCCTTGCGCTCGACGTCCGACATGACGCTGCGCAGGACGATCCAGCTGATCGTGCCGCCGGCCAGGACGATGATCGCCACCGGCAGGACGCGGCGCAGCAGATGCACCCGCCGCGACCGGGCGCGGAACGCCCTGGCCGTGGAGGCGACGCGCGCCTCGTCGGCCTGGTCCCGGATGTCGGCGGGGTCTGTCATCAGGTGTGCGCGAAGATGTCCATCTCGTCCCAGCCCGCGAGGTCGAGGGCCGAACGGCTCGGCAGGAAGTCGAAACATTGACGGGCCAGCTCGGCGCGGCCCTCGCGAGCCAGCATCTCGTCCAGCTTGGCCCGGGCCGCGTGCAGGTACAGGACGTCGGACGCCGCATACTCCAGCTGGGCCGGCGACAGCTCGGCCGCGCCCCAGTCGCTGGACTGCTGGGCCTTGGACAGGTCGACCCCGACCAGTTCGCGGACCACGTCCTTGAGCCCGTGGCGGTCGGTGTAGGTGCGGGCCAGTTTGGAGGCGATCTTGGTGCAATAGACCGGCCGCGTCTCGACCCCGAGGTGCAGCTGGAACATGCCGATGTCGAAGCGGCCGAAATGGAACAGCTTCAGCACCGCCGGATCGGTCAGCAGCCGCTTCAGGTTCGGGCAGTCGTAGCCCGGGCGGTTCATGCGCACGACATGGGCGTCGCCGTCGCCGGCCGACAGCTGGACCACGCACAGCGGATCGCGGCGGAAACGCAGGCCCATGGTCTCCGAGTCGATCGCGACCTCGGGGCCCAGGTCCAGGCCGTTCGGCAGGTCGCCTTCGTGGAAGTGAACGGTCATCGGAGTCAGGACTCGGTCTGGGAGAGCGGAACAGGGCTCTCAAGTAGCCTCTTGCCGCGCGTGAGGCGATAGGCGGCCCTCAAGTAGATGGTGCGCAACCCGGCGCCCGAAAAGCAAACGGCGCCGCATCAAGGATGCGGCGCCGTTCAGAAGATGGTGCCCAGGAGAGGACTCGAACCTCCACGACATTTCTATCACTGGCACCTGAAGCCAGCGCGTCTACCAATTCCGCCACCTGGGCCCAGACGGTTTCGCACCTGCGTGCTTATCCGTCCGGAAGGCGCGGACCCTTAAGGCAGCCCCCCCAGCGGGTCAACAGGCTTTTGTCGGCTTTGCGTTGCGAGGGGGGCGGCCATCGTCTAATCCGGCCCCGGCACGGGGTTCGCCCCGCGTCCGCCGCCGCCTGTTGGAGTCCCTGTGATGAGCGAAGTCGCCCCCGGCCTGGTCACCGTTTTCGGCGGCTCGGGCTTCGTCGGCAGCCAGCTGGTGCGGGCCCTCGCCCGCCGCGGCTGGCGCGTTCGCGTCGCCGTGCGCCGCCCGGACCGCGCCTGGAAGCTGCAGACCTCGGGCACGGTCGGCCAGATCCAGGCCGTGCGCTGCGACGCCAACAATCCGGACCAGGTGGCCAGCGCGCTGGAGGGCGCCGACGCCGCCATCAATCTGATCGGCATCCTGTACGAATCGGGCCGCCGCAGCTTCCACGCCCTGCACGTCGAGGCCTCGCGCAACATCGCCGAGGCGGTCGCCGCCGCCAACATCAACCGGCTGGTGCAGGTTTCGGCCATCGGCGCCGATCCCGAAAGCGAGTCGGACTACGCCCTGTCCAAGGCCGCCGCCGAGATGGCGGTGCGCGAGGTCAAGCCGGACGCGGTGGTGATCCGGCCGTCGATCGTCTTCGGCGCCGGCGACGACTTCTTCAACCGCTTCGCCCGCATGGCCCAGGTCTCGCCCTTCCTGCCGCTGATCGGCGGCG
The DNA here is from genome assembly GCF_041648615.1 of Brevundimonas sp. Taxonomy (GTDB): domain Bacteria; phylum Pseudomonadota; class Alphaproteobacteria; order Caulobacterales; family Caulobacteraceae; genus Brevundimonas. The sequence goes on along the minus strand of NZ_JBAZOS010000031.1, from coordinate 23,006 downwards.
GCAAGACCCGGTTCCAGCCGGTCTATGTCGGCGACGTGGCCGAGGCCATCGCCCGCGCGACCGTCCTGCCCGAGGCGGCGGGCCGCACCTTCGAACTGGGCGGGCCGGCGGTCATGACCTTCGAGGACGTGCTGAAGCTGGTCCTGCGCGAGACCTACCGTTCGAACGGCCTGATCCCCCTGCCCTTCTTCGTCGCCCGCGCCATCGGCTCCATGGCCCAGCTGACCGCCATGGTCGGCCTTCCGCCGGTGCTGACCCGGGACCAGGTCGTGCTGCTGGAGAAGGACAATGTCGTCGCCGACGGCGCCGAGGGCCTGGCCGAGCTGGGCGTTCAACCGACCGGCGTCGAGGCCATCGCCCCGTCCTATCTGTGGCGCTACCGCCGCGGCGGCCAGTTCGCCGAAGCGACGGCCTGAGCCGCGGCTACAGTCCGCCGGTCAGGGCCAGGCCGACGATCCCCGCCACGCCGACCGCGATCCGCCACCAGGCGAAGGGCGCGAAGCCATGGCGGCTGACGAAGTCGAGCAGGAACCGCACCACGGCCAGGGCCGTCAGGAAGGCCGTGACGAAGCCGATGACGATCAGGCCGCCGTCGCTGAAGTCCAGCCCGTCCCAGCTCTTGAGCAGGTCATAGGCCACCGCGCTGCCCATGGTCGGCAGCGCCAGGAAGAAGCTGAACTCGGCGGCGGACCGCTTGTCCGTGCCCAGCAGCAGACCGCCCGCGATGGTGGCGCCCGAGCGGGATACGCCCGGGATCATGGCCAGGCACTGGAACAGGCCGATCAGGAAATAGACCCGGAGCGGATAGCGGTCGGCCTCGAGGAAGGTCGGGACCTTCTTCATCCGGTCCAGCCACAGCAGCAGGACGCCGCCCACGATCAGGGCGATGCAGATCACCAGCGGCGTCTCGAACAGCACCGTCTTGATGAAGTCATAGGCGAGGAAGCCGACCGCCACCGCCGGCGCGAAGGCGACCAGCAGGCCGATCAGGAAGCGGCGGGCCTCGGGGTCGAACGGCCAGCGCGTGGCCAGGGCCCACAGCCGTTTGAAATAGACGCTGACGATGGCCAGCAGGGCGCCCAGCTGGATGACGATCTCGAAGGTCTTGCCGTTGCTCTCGAAGCCGAGGAAATGGCCCAGCAAAAGCATGTGGCCCGTCGATGACACCGGAATGAACTCGGTCAGTCCCTCGACCAGACCCAGGATGATCGCCGCCAGCCAGTCCGCCATAACGCCCCGTCAAACAGATCGGGTCGTCAGTGCGCGCCCGGTTCGGGCCCCACATAGCGCAGGCGGGCCCGGATAGGCGAGCCGTTCGTCACCTGATCCAGCGCATGGCCCAGCAGACCCGCCAGACGCCCCATCAGGAACAGGTCGGCGGCCCCGTCGCGCGGCAGCTCCAGCCGCCGGGCGATCACGGCCAGGGCGAGGGGGAAGTTCGCCTTGCGCCCCGTCGCCGTCTCGCCTTCCTGCACGGCGCGGGCCAGGTCGGCCGGCAGATCGGCCGCCGCCAGAAGCGCGGCGGCGCGCGGGTCCCCCGCCGGATAGTCCTCCAGAGCGTCGAAGCCGACGAGGCGACCCATTTCATGGGCGCGGCGCGCGGCGTCCGCCGCCTGACGCCGCACCGCGACGATCCAGTCCGAGGCGCGGGTCAGCTCGGCCATCATCGGCGATCCGGCCATGGTCAGCAGGCCCGCGAAAGCCGCCGCCGCCGGGGCCGCGCCGCCGCCGGCCGCCGCCCGTGTCGCGACCACGGCCGGATTGATCTCATGGTCGGCCGACAGCACCAGGGCGCGACGGATCAGATGGGCGTCGCGTTCGGGCGTCTTCCAGGCGCGCGCCAGCCGCTGGTGAAGGAACAGGCGCGGACCCGAGCCGACAGCCGCGTCCACCGCCTCGTCCAGCACGCGGGCGCACTCGAGCCGCAGATCCTCGACGGAACGGGCTTTGGGATCGGCGTCCTCCTCGGCGCGGCGGGCCACGGCGGCGAACAGGCGCGCCCGGACCGAACCGCCCGGGACGGCCCCGACCCGCGGCCGGACCCCGGCGAACGGATTGACCGCCCGCGCGTCCCACAGTCGCCGGGCCACCTCCTCCAGCGTCGCGGTCTCGGCCAGCTGGACGGCGTCCAGACCGCGATAGAACAGCCGCCCCCCGGCGATGACCGTCAGGGAGGAACAGACATCCGCCTCGCCCCGGGCCGCGCCGCCGGGGGTGCGGCGATAGACGGCGAAATCGTCGGCCTCGACGGCTTCGCCGCTCAGGCGGGCGATATCATGGGCGGCGTACAGGCTGCGGCGGGAATCGTCCGGATCGGGCCGGGCCGCGATCCGGCCCCGGCTGACGTAGGCGTACAGCGTCTGCGACTTGACCCCCAGCCGGGCCAGCGCCTCGCCTCGCCCGATCCAGCGAACTGTGTCCGTCATCTGCACGCCAGCCTCCGAAACCTCGGCCTCGTGGAACCATCGGACATCAAGGATGCGGTCCTTTCGTGACGATGAAGCTAACGCCCCCGAGGCGCGCGGCCTTGGCAGGGCCACGGCTTTCCGCGACAAGACGGCGATGACGATCCCCGCCCCGGCCAACGCCCTCGACGACGCCCATTCCGCGACCCGCGCCGTCACGCGCCTGTCGGTCGGCGTGGCGGTGGTCCTCATCGCGTTGAAGGCCTTCGCGCTCGGAGCTTCCGGCTCGGTGTCGATCCTGGCCTCGCTGGCGGATTCGGCGCTCGATCTGGTGGCCTCGCTCGGCGTCTTCTTCGCCGTCCGCTGGGCGGCCCTCCCGCCCGACGAGGACCACCGCCACGGCCACGGCAAGGGCGAGGCCCTCGCGGCCATGGTGCAGGCGGGACTGGTGTTCGCCTCGGCGCTGTTCATCGGCTGGGAGGCGATCCAGCGCATCTTCGAGCCCCGCCCGGTGACCTCCGGCTACTGGGGCGTGCTGGTGATCCTGATCTCGATCGCCCTGACCGGCTGGCTGGTCTGGATGCAGGGCCGCGCCATCAAGGCCAGCGGGTCCATGGCGATCGAGGCCGACCGCGCCCACTACACCGCCGACCTCGCCGCCAACGCCGTGGTCCTGATCGGCGTGATTTCCGGGGCGTTTCTGTCCGCGCCCGGACTGGACGCCGCCGCCGGGCTGGTCGTCGCGGTCTGGCTGTTCTGGGGCGCCTACGGGATGCTGAAGACCGCCGCCGACCATCTGGTCGACAAGGCCCTGCCCGAAAGCGACCGCATCGCCATGACCACCGCCGTGCTCGCCGACCCCCGGATTTCCGGCGTGCACCAGCTGCGCACCCGCATGGCGGGGTCCGTGGCCATGATCCAGATGCACATCGATCTGGATCCGGATCTGACGCTGGAGGCGGCCCACGCCATCGTCGTCGAGGCCGAGAACCGGCTGCTGGCGGGCTGGCCCCGCGCCGACATCCTGATCCATCCCGATCCGCGCGGCCGGGCCGAGCTTCATGGCGGAGTCTTCGCCGAAACGCCGGAAGACGCCGGCGCCTCGCCGCAGAATCCCCGAAAGGGGCCCTGGGCCTGAGGGCGTGGCTAACGCGGGCTTAACGCCCTCGCGTGCATGAAGCGCCCATGTCGGCCTGTGTCCTGTATCATTTCGCCTTCGATCCGGGCTCGCGCGCCGTGCGCCTGGCGCTGGGCGAGGCCAGACGGGACTTCACCGAGGCCCTCGTCCGGCCGTGGGAGGACGATTGTCCGGTCGCCGGGCTGAACCCCTCCGGCATGCCGCCCGTGCTTCAGGTCACCGAGGACAGCCGGTCCCTGACCCTGTGCGAACCCGCCGCCATCCTGGGCTGGCTCGAGGACCGCTCGCGCGAGCCCTTCCTGATGCCGACCGACCCCGCCGAGCGCGCCGAGACCCGCCGACTGGTCGGCTGGTTCGACCGCCGCTTCACCGACGAGGTCAACGCCGTCCTGCTGCACGAGCGGATGGAGAAGCCCCTGCTGCGCCTCGGATCGCCGGACGCCCGCGCTCTTCGCGCCGGGCGGGAAGCCCTGAGATCGCACCTCGCCATGCTGGAGGAGCTGCTGGCGAACCGGGACGCGCTGGCCGGACGCCGCATCGGTCAGGCCGACTTCGTCGCCGCCGCCCATCTGTCGGTGCTGGATTATTTCGGCGAGGTTCCGTGGGCCAACTGGCCGGGCCTGAAGACCTGGTACATGAAGCTGAAATCCCGCCCCTGTTTCCGCCCCCTGCTGACCGACCGGTTCCCCGGGGTCGCCGGCGCGGCCTGGTACGCCGATCTGGATTTCTGATCCTTTCCTTCCGCTGATCCCGGCGGTGTGAGAGAGGCCATCCATGCCGGTCGATGTCCGTCCCTTCATCCGCGAACGCGCCGAGACCCTGGGCTTCGACGCCTGCCGCTTCGCCTCGGCCGCGGCGCCGTGGAGCGCGGGCGAGCGGCTGGCGCATTTCGTCGAGGCGGGCCGCCACGGCGATATGGGCTGGATGGAGACGACGCTGGAGCGCCGGGCGCATCCCACCGCCATGTGGGACGGCGCGCGGACGGCGATCGTCCTGGGTCTCAACTATGGTCCGGAGACCGATCCCCTGCCGGAAATGGCCGACCGGTCGGCAGGCTATATTTCGGTCTACGCCCGCGGCGACGACTATCACGAGGTCATCAAGGGACGGCTGAAGACCCTCGCCGGCCAGATCGCCGCCCGGACCGGCGAAGAGGTCAAGGTCTTCGTCGACACCGCCCCCCTGATGGAGAAGCCCCTGGCCCAGCGGGCGGGTCTGGGGTGGCAGGGCAAACACACCAATCTGCTCAGCCGCACCCATGGCAACTGGCTGTTCCTGGGGGTGATCCTGACGGCGGCCGAGCTGGAGCCCGATCCGCCCGAGGGCGAGCACTGCGGCACCTGCACCGCCTGCCTCGACGCCTGCCCCACCAACGCCTTCCCCGCGCCGTTCCAGCTCGACGCCCGGCGCTGCCTGTCCTATCTGACCATCGAATTCGCGGGGCCGTGGCCGGAAGAGTTTCGGGTGGCGACCGGAAGCCGGATCTACGGCTGCGACGACTGTCTGGCCGTCTGTCCGTGGAACAAGTTCGCGGCGGCCTCGAGCGAGGCGCGGGTGCAGGCGCGCGAGGCCCTGGTCTCGCCGCGTCTCGCCGATCTGGCGGCGCTGGACGACGCGGCCTTCCGGACCCTGTTCTCGAAGAGCCCGGTCAAGCGGATCGGCCGCGACCGGTTCATCCGCAATGTCCTCTACGCCATCGGCAACAGCGGCGATCCGGAGCTGGTCCCGTCGGCGGAACGGTTGCTCGAGGATCCGGACGCCGTGGTGCGTGACGCGGCCGCCTGGGCGCTGTCACGGCTTCTCCCTCCCCCTTGTGGGGAGGGTGGCTGAGGCGAAGCCGAAGCCGGGTGGGGCGGTTCGGCAAAGGCATGGACCGGTGTTCGGGTTCGTCCGGCCCTCCCCACCCGGTCGCTACGCGACCACCCTCCCCACAAGGGGGAGGGAGAATTCACATCTAGCCCTGGGCGATCGGTCCGCCGCGCTCGCCGCCCGGCGTCCGGGCGATGTCCAGCAGCTTGATCCGGAACACCATCACCGCATTCGCGGGAATGCCCGGCCGGCCCTGTTCGCCATAGCCCTGGGCCGGCGGCACATAGACCAGCCATTCGTCGCCGACCCGCATCTGCTGCAGGGCCTCGGTCCAGCCCGGCACCACGTCGCCGACCGTGAACACCGCCGGCTGGCCCGACTGGAACGAGCTGTCGAACACCGTGCCGTCCGTCAGCGTCCCCTCGTAGTCGACGCGGACCAGATCGTTGCGGTCGGGCGTCTCGCCGCCCGGAGGGCCCGAGCGGATGATCTTGTACTGCACGCCCGACGGCAGGGATTTCACGCCCTCGGCCCTGGCGTTCGAGCTCAGAAAGAACTCGGCGGCCCGCAGGTTCTGCGCCGCGCTTTCGTCCGGCGCGGCCGGTTCGCGGTTGCAGGCGACCAGCGACCCCGCCAGGGCCGCCGCCATCGACAGCGCCGCGACGCCCCTAGCCCATCCGTAGCGCATAGCCTGCCTCTTCCAGTCCGTGTCTGATTTCGATGGCGTGAGCCTCGCCGCGCGTCTCGACCATGATGTCGAACTCCGCGCCCTTGGCCGGCACGTCCAGCGCCAGCCGGTTGTGCACCACGTCGATGATGTTGCCGCCCGCGCCGCCGATGACGGCGCTCATCTTGGACAGCATGCCCGGCCGGTCGTCGCCGAGAATGCGGTAGACGATCATCTTCTTCTCGCGCACCAGTTCTCGGTTCAGGACCACGGCCAGCATGCGGGCGTCGATATTGCCGCCGCACAGCACCAGTCCGACCTTCATCCCCCTGAACCGGTCCGGATACGCCAGCAGGGCCGCCAGGCCGCCGGCGCCGGCGCCCTCGGCCACCGTCTTCTCCAGGGTGGCGTAATAGGCCACCGCCGTCTCGAAGTCGGCCTCCTGACAGACCAGCACATCCTCCACCAGCGGGTCGGCGATGGCGAAGGGGATGTCGCCCACGGCCTTGATGGCGATGCCCTCGGCGATGGTCTGACCGCCGCATTTGGCGACCTCGCCCCGGCGTCTGGCGGCGAACGAGGGGTACATGGCCGCCTCGACGCCGAAGATGCGGATGTCCGGCTTCATCGCCTTCGCCGCCACGGAACAGCCGGCGATCAGTCCGCCGCCGCCGATGGGGATGATCAGGGCCTCGATATCCGGCGCGTCCTCCAGGAACTCCACCGCGCAGACGCCCTGCCCCGTGACGATGCCCTCGTCGTCGAAGGCCGAGACGAAGACGAAGCCTTCCTCGTCGCGCAGCCGGTGCGCCTCCTCGGTCGAGCCGGTGAAATCCAGCCCCTTGATCACCACCGTGGCCCCGTGGGCCCGGGTGCCGTCGGCCTTGGTGAAGGGCGTGCCCTCGGGCATGACGATGGTCACGGGCACGCCGAGACGGGCGCCGTGATAAGCCAGGGCCTGGGCGTGATTGCCGGCGCTGGCCGCCACCACGCCGCGTTTCCGTTCCTCCGGCGTCAGCTGCAGCAGCCGGTTCAGGGCCCCGCGTTCCTTGAAGCTGCCGGTGAAATGCAGATTGTCGAACTTGACCCAGACCTCGGCCCCGGTCAGCTGCGACAGGCGCCGGGAATAGCGCGTGGGCGTCCGGTCCACCTGGCCGGCGATGCGGTCGCGGGCGGCCAGAATATCGTCGAAAGTGACTGTCATGAGCGGTCCCTATACCCGGTCTGCGCCGGGTTGATGCGCGCTTTTGGCCCACAGCCGGACGCCTCGCAACCTTGACCTTATGTCGGCGTTGAGCGTCTGATCGCGATGTTCGACCCGCGTGTCCACGGAGAGAGCCATGTCTGCCCGCCACCTGATCACCATCGCCGCCGTGGCCGCCTCCCTGGCGGCGTGTGAGACCGTGTCCCCGGGCGGATATGGCGCGGGCCCGGGCTATGCGCCCCGGGCCTCCTCGACGGCCTTCCGCGCCGAGGATTTCGCCTGGTCGGCCCGGGAGGGCCGCGCCTCGATCGACGGCCGCGTCGACTACCGGCGCCAGGGTCAGGCCTTCAACTGCACCGGCTCGGTCGCCCTCACGCCCGACACCCCCTACACGCGCGCCCGGTTCCAGACCCTGTACGGATCGACCGACCGCGCCGCGATCCCGGTCGCCGTCGTGCGCGCCCGCACCGTGCCCGACCCCAACGCCGACTACCGTTCGTTCGTCCGCGAGACGCGATGCGAGAACAACCGCTTCCAATTCTCCAACCTGCCCGACGGCAATTGGTTCGTCATCGCGCCGGTCAGCGCCGGCGGGGAGCCGATCGTGCTGATGCGACACGTCTCCACCCGCGGCGGACGGGTCGCCCTGACCCTCTAGCTTCCACGTTCAGTGCTGTCGTCTTTGGGGCCGCGTATCTGGCCGCTTCGGAGAGTTAACCATGCGCCGTTTCGCCCTGCTGACAGCCGCTGTCCTGGCGCTGAGTTCCGCGTCCGCGGCGGCCCAGTCGTGGAGCGGAACCCACGAGAGCCGTTACGGCGACCAGAGCTACGGTGATCGCGACGGCTACGGACGACGCAGCGGCTGGAGCGCCGCGCCCTCCACCTTTGACTGGCGAAGTCAGCTGGACCGCCCGGGCGACTATCGCTGCGACGCCTTCTGGGATGCGAGCCGCATCGATTGCGGCGCGGCGTGGCGCGACCAGCGCCGCCGGGTCAGTCCGCAGGCGCGCAGCGATTATCGCGACCTGGCCGGCTATGGACGGGACGGCTATGACCGCTATGGCGAGGGGCGTTACGGCTACAATGGAGGATACGGCCGCTCGGGCTATCCGGGGCCTCGCGGCCACGGCTCCGCCGAGGGCGGCTACGGCCAGGGCGGAGCCGCCTGGTACGGCGCCTATGGCCGCCCGGATCTCCTCTATCCGGCGGGAGGCCGCGGTTACGGTTCCGGGGCTGAGTACGGATCGCGCGCCGACTGGTGCCGGGCCCACTATCGCTCATATGATCCGTATACGGGCTACTACCGGGGCTACAGCGGCCGCCTGATCTATTGCGGATAGGGGTCCGCGCACCGCTGTTCATCCGATCACGGATCAGTGGGTGACCGGCGTTCGCCATTGTTTCGCCTTTTCCGGCCTGCTTCGGTCTCCCTGACCCGCAAGGGGCGGTGGATCAGGGAGCGCGTTCATGTCCCAGCACAATATTTCCGGCTCGGAAGTCTTCGGACCCAAGCCCGGCGTCATGCTGCGGTCGGTCAAGACCTCGGGCTTGCGGCGCAAGCGCGCCGCCCGCACCTGGGCGGCCTTCATCGCCGGCGCCGTCGTGGCGGTCGCGGGTGGAGCCATCGCCATGGCTGCGATTTTCGGCCCCACGCTGTTCGGATAAGGCATGCGCTCTCCCTCCCCTTCATGGGGAGGGTGGTCGCGTAGCGACCGGGTGGGGAGTTGCACAGACGTGCCCCACCCTGTCGCCGCTTCGCGTCGACATCCCTCCCCATGAAGGGGAGGGAGAACGCTTCACATCACGGCAACCACACCATCCGGCGCGTTTCCGCCTCGGCGTTGCGGGCGCGGCTGAATCCCTTGCGCACCTCGCCGGTGTAGAGGAAGCCGGCCTTCTCCAGCACCCGGCCCGAGGCCGGATTGTCGGTGAAATGCCCGGCCATCAGCGCCCGGCGCTTCCACGCCCTCGAGGCCCAGACCGTCGCGCCCTGCAGCGCCTCGGTGGCGTAGCCCCGACCCCAGAACGGCCGCGCGATCCAGTAGCCGACCTCGGGCGCCGGATCCCTGTCCTCGAACAGGCCGATGACCCCGACCGGGCCGTGATCCTCGTGCTCGATCAGAAAGGTGCGCGCCCGCTTCGGATCCTGCACCGCGACCTGCAGCACGAAGGCCTCGGCGTCGGCGACGCCGAACGGGTGCGGCATGCGCAGGGTCATCCGCGCCACGTCGGGATCGTTGGCCAGGGTCGCCAGACGGCTGATGTCCTGGGCGCCGGGCGAGCGCAGGGCCAGACGCCGCGTCTCGACGACGGGAGAGGGTTCAATCACGCACATGACACAGGCCTCGTTCGAACGGCCGCCTCCTTGGAGGGCTCGGGCGGCGTCGAGGCGGGGAAAACGAAAACGGGGAGCCTGGTGATCCAGACTCCCCGCGGAAATAGTTCCCTGGTCCGGATCGCGGCTCTCGAGCCTTGCGCGATCCGGGTTTCAGTCGGTCTGCGCTACTCGGCGGCCATCGGCATTTCGGCGTCGGCCGGAAGAATCGACACGTAACAACGGCCGTTCGCCTTCTTGGTGAACTTCACGGCGCCGTGGACGGTGGCGAACAGGGTGTGGTCGCGGCCGAGGCCGACGTTGTCACCCGGATGGAAGGTGGTGCCGCGCTGGCGCACGAGGATGTTGCCGGCCAGCACGCGCTCGCCGCCGAACTTCTTCACGCCGAGGCGTTTCGACTCGGAGTCGCGACCGTTACGCGACGAACCACCGGATTTTTTGTGAGCCATAGGTCTGCTCCCTGTCTCTAACTGTTCTTACGCTTCGTCGGTGGAGGCGGGCTTGGCCTTGGGCGCGGCCTTCTTGGCCGGAGCCTTCCTGGCGGCGACCGGCGCGTCAGCGGCGGCTTCGGCCTTCGGCGCGGCGTCGATGACCTTGGGGGACCTGGCCGGCTTGGCCTTGACCTCGGTCTCCTCGACGCGCGGGGCGAGGCCACGGGCGCGGAGGTTCATTTCGGCCTTGGTCATCAGCGAGGTTTCGCCGTCCCATTTGGCCTTCTCGCCGGCGCCGTCGATGCCGGTGATGCGCAGGACGGTTTCCATCTGGCGATGGCCGTTCGTACGGCGATAGCCCTGACGGCGAGTCTTCTTGAAGATCTTGATCTTCTCACCCTTGCGGGTCTCGACCAGGGTCGCCGCGACGGCCGCGCCCGAGATCAGGGGAGCGCCCAGGGTCACGCCCTTGTCGCCGCCCAGCATCAGCACGTCGCCGAACGAGACGTCCGAGCCGACATCGCCGTCGAGCTTCTCGACCACGATGACGTCGCCCGGCTGAACCCGGTACTGTTTGCCGCCGGTCTTGATCACCGCGTACATGTTGAAGCCTCAGCGAAACGCAAAAAGAATAAGCCCGACGGGGGACCCCCTCGGGCGAAGAGCGGCGACATAGACGCAGAGGGGTGCCCGAGTCAACGCGGACGGGCGAAAAAACGGGCATGGCCGGCCACGCCCGAAAACCGGAATCCACCCCTCGACTGTTATAAAGTAACAGGCTATGGAGGCGACGATGACGCCGTCCGACCTTGAGCAACCCGTGATCCTGTCCCTGCTGGGCGCGGGCTTCGTGACAGCCTTCCTGCACGCGGCCCTGCCGACCCACTGGCTGCCGTTCGTGCTGGTCGGCCGGGCGCAGCGCTGGACCCTGCCCCGGATGATGGGGGCGGTGACCGCCGCGGGTCTCGCACACATTCTCACCACCGCAGTCATCGGCGGCCTGATCGTCGCCGCCGGCCTGGCCATGGACCAGTGGGTATCCGGCCTGCTGCCGCACCTGTCGGCCGTCCTGCTGTTCCTGTTCGGCGCCTTCTATCTGAGCCGGTCCCTGCTCCGGCGTCCCGTCCCCGCCGACGGGCCGCCGCTGGAGCTGGCCGAGCCGACCGTCTCGCACGCCGCCGCCTTCTGGGGCCTGGTCCTCATGATGGCCGTCTCGCCCGGCGAGGTGCTGCTGCCCATCTATCTGTCCCAGGCTGGGGAGGGCCTCGTCGTCCTCGCCGCCCTGACCGTGACCTTCGCGGTCGGCACCGTCGCCGGCATGGCGGTCTTCACCCTTCTGGCCCGCGCGGGCTGGTCGGTGCTGCGGCTGGAACGCTGGGCCCGCTATGAAGGCGCGGTGCTGGGCGGGGCCCTGATCGTGATCGGCCTTCTCGTCGTGGCGCATCAGCACTAGGACTGGGCGCATGGCGCACGCGCATCACGATCACCACCACTCGCACGACCACGCCCACGACCATGGCGGGGGTCACGACCACGGGCACGGCCATGGCGGGGGTCACGACCACGGGCACGGCCATGGCGGCCATAGCCACGGCCCGGTCGATACGGGCGACTGGCGTTACGCCGTCGGTCTGGTCGTCAACCTGGCCTTCGTCGGCGTCGAGTTCGGCGCCGGCCTGTTCAGCGGCTCGACCGCCCTGATGGCCGACGCGGGCCACAACCTGTCCGACGTCCTGGGCCTGGCCATGGCCGGCGGCGCGGCCTGGCTGGCGCGGCGGGCCAGCGGCTCGCAGAACACCTATGGCTACGGCAAGGCCACGGTGCTGGCGGCCCTGGCCAACGCCCTGCTGCTGATCTTCGCCTGCGGAGCCATCGCCTTCGAGGCCGTCCGCCGTCTGGCCGAACCGGCCCCTGTGATGAGCGGCCTGATCATGGTCGTCGCGGCCATCGGCTTCGTCATCAACCTGGGCACCGCCCTGATGTTCATGCGCGACCAGCATTCGGACCTGAACGCCAAGGGCGCCTACCTTCACATGATGGCCGACGCCGCCGTCTCGATCGGCGTGGTGATCGCCGGCGGTGTCATCTGGATGACCGGCTGGTCGATCATCGATCCGCTGGTCAGTCTCGGCATCGTGGCGGTGATCCTGATCGGCACCTGGGGCCTGCTCAAGGACTCGGTCAATCTGGCGATGGACGCGGCGCCGCGCGGCGTCGATGTCGAGGCGATCCGCGCCGCCTTCCTGGCCCTGCCCGGCGTCACGGCCGTGCACGACCTCCACGTCTGGGGCCTGTCGACCACAGAGACGGCGCTGACCGCCCACCTGTGCCACGAACGCCCCGACGCCGACGCCCTTCTGGTCGAGGCGCAAGCCATGGCGCGCGGCCGGTTCCGCATCGGCCACACCACGCTTCAGCTGGAAGCGGAGCCGCTGGCCGACTGCCCTGCCTGCTAGGGCCAAGGGATAAGGGATGAGGGATGAGGGATGAGGGACCAGGGACCAGGGGAAGAGCGTGGACCCACCTGTGCCTTCGGGAGTCACACTCCCTGATCCGTCATCCCTCATCCCTCATCCCTCCTTCACAAACCTCCCCGAACACGCCATCTGCCGCCCATGACCGACAAGATCCCCGTCACCGTCCTCACCGGCTACCTCGGCGCCGGCAAGACCACCCTGCTGAACCGCATCCTCACCGAGGACCACGGCAAGCGCTACGCCGTCATCGTCAACGAGTTCGGCGAGATCGGCATCGACAACGATCTGGTCGTCGGCGCCGACGAGGACGTGTTCGAGATGAACAACGGCTGCGTCTGCTGCACCGTGCGCGGCGACCTGATCCGCGTCGTCGCCGGGCTGATGAAACGGCAACGTCCCGGCAAGCCCGCCTTCGACGCCATCATCGTCGAGACCACCGGCCTGGCCGACCCGGGCCCGGTGGCCCAGACCTTCTTCGTCGACGAGGACGTCAAGGCGAAGACGCAGCTGGACAGCGTCACCGCCCTGGTCGACGCCAAACACGTCATGGCCCGCCTCGATGACTCGAAGGAGGCCCGCGAACAGGTCGCCTTCGCCGACCGCATCATCCTCAACAAGACCGACCTCGTCACCGAGGCCGAGCTGGTCGAGGTCGAACGCCGGCTGCGCAAGCTCAACCCGCTGGCCCCCATCACCCGGGCCGAACGCGCCAATGTGCCGCTCGACCAGGTGCTGGGCCTCGGCGGCTTCGACCTGGGGCGGATCCTCGACATCAATCCCGAGTTCGCCAACCCCGCCCATGGCGAGGCCGGCCACGTCCACGACGAGCACTGCGGTCATGATCACCACGATCACGGCCATGATCATGACCACGGCCATTCCCACGGCGCGCGCGGTCATGCCCACGAGGACGACATCAAGGGCGTCTCCCTGTCGCTCGAACGACCGATGGACGGCACGAAATTCACCGCCTGGCTCGACCGGCTGCTGGGCGAGCAGGGTCAGAACATCCTGCGCGCCAAGGGCATCATCGACGTCCAGGGCGAGGATCGCCGCCTGGTGTTCCAGGCCGTGCACATGATCCTCGAGGGCGACCTGCAGAAGCCGTGGGGCGCCAACGAACGCCGCTGGTCCCGCGCCGTCTTCATCGGCCGCGATCTGGACGAGGCGGCGCTGAGGGCCGGGTTCGAGGCCTGCGCGGCGTGAAGACCCACACCTTCGACGCCCAGATCACCGCGGCCGTGTTCGACAACACGGGCGCGATCTTCGCCCTCGGGGACGGCTCGGTCCGTTTCGAGGGCGGCGAGTTCAGCGCCGCCCATGACGGCGCCATCCTGTGCGCGGTCGCCCATCCGTCCGGCGACGGCGTGCTGACCGGCGGCGACGACGGCCGGCTGATCTGGCACCGACGCGACGAAGCGGGCGTTCTGGCCACGGCGAGGGGACAGTGGATCGACGCCGTCGACGCCTCGGCCGAAAGCGGGCTGATCGCCTTCTCGGCCGGCAAGACCCTGACGGTCATCGACGCGAAGGACGCCGGCTTCCGCCGCGACTTCCAGCACGAACGCACGGTCTCGGGCGTGGCCTTCGACCCGAAGGGCCGGCGCATCGCGACCTCGACCTACGGCGGCGCGGCCCTGTGGTTCGCGCGCATCGCCCAGCAGAAGCCGACCTTCCTCAAATGGGCCGGATCGCACACGGCCGTGACCTTCTCGCCCGACGGGGCCTTCGTCGTCACCGCCATGCAGGACGCCCAGCTGCATGGCTGGCGGCTGAAGGATCAGAAGAACCTGCGCATGGGCGGCTATCCGTCCAAGGTCCGGGCCATGAGCTTCCTGTCCAACGGCCAGTTGCTCGCCACCTCCGGGGCTCAGGGCGCCGTGCTGTGGCCCTTCGTCGGCTCGAATGGCCCCATGGGCCGCGAGGCGACCGAGATCGGCTTCGACGAGGGCAGTCTGGTCGCGCTCGTGGCGTCGCAGCCGAAGCACGGCCTGCTGGCGGCGGGTCTCAACGACGGCCGGGTCTGGCTGGCCGATCCGGCGGGACAGGGCCTGAACTTCCTCAAGGCCGAGCGCGGCGCGCCGATCACCGCCCTGGCCATGAGCGCCGACGCGACCCGTGTCGCCTGGGCCGATGAGGACGGACAGGCCGGCGTCGCCACCATCTGATCACGCTTGCCAAGCCGGCGCCCGCCGTGCTGCGATCCCCCGATGTCGGGGCTGACCAAGACCGTTAAGAAGGGCCGGCCCTTGCTGACCCTGTTCCTGCTGCTGCTCCTGCTGGCGTCGGGCGGCATGGTGCTGCAGCGGTTCGTGCCCCCGCCCGTCACCTTTCTCATGGTCACCCGCCTGATCGAGGGCGAGGGCCTCGACTACCGCTGGCGCTCGCTGGACCGGATCTCGCCGCGGCTGGTCCAGGCCGTGATCGCGTCGGAGGACTCGACCTTCTGCGCCCACCACGGCTTCGACATGAAGGCGATCGAGAAGGCGCTGAAGGCCAATGAGCGCGGCGGCCGCGTCCGCGGCGGGTCGACCATCTCGCAGCAGACCGCCAAGAACGTCTTCCTGTGGCCGGGCCGCGACTGGATCCGCAAGGGGCTGGAGGCCGGCTACACCGTCGCCATCGAGACCGTCTGGGGCAAGCGGCGGATCATGGAGGTCTACCTCAACGTCGCCGAATGGGCTCCGGGCGTCTACGGCGCCGAGGCCGCGGCGCAGCACTGGTTCGGCAAGTCGGCGGAGGACCTCAGCGCCCGCGAGGCGGCGCGTCTGGCCGCCATCCTGCCGAGCCCGCGCCGGTACAACGCCTCCAGCCCCGGCCCCTATGTGCGCCGCCGCACCTCGCGCATCCAGGCGGCGATGGGCACGGTGCGCAACGACGGTCTGGCGAGCTGCGTCCTCGGCTGACAGCCCCGCTTGACGGCAAGGTCCCGGTCCCCTCACCTGCCCGCCGAATGACGCGACCGAACCGCGCCCGGAGGAACCCATGAAACGCACCCTGATGACCGCCGCCGCCGTCTGCGCCCTGACCGGAGCCGGAGCCTGCGCATCGACCGACGGCGCGATGCCCGGGTCTGACGCTCAGGCGGGCGCAGTGACGGATGCTGCGATGGCCCCTCCGATCACGGCGGCCTCCGCCGCCGCCTTCGTCGCCGACGCCGAGACCCGCCTCGCCGCCCTCAGCGAGGAGGCCGCCCGCATCCAGTGGACCCGCGCCACCAACATCACCCACGACACCATGTGGCTGGAGAGCCGGGTCAACGCCGAATACACCGAGCTGCAGGTCGAACTGGCCAACGGCGCCGCGGCCTTCAACGACGTTCAGGTCCCCGACGACGTCCGCCGCAAGCTGAACCTGCTGCGCCTCGGCATCGTCCTGCCGGCCCCCAACCGCCCCGGCGCCGCCAGCGAGCTGGCCGAGATCACCACCCGGCTGGACTCGACCTATTCGGTCGGCAAGTTCGAGTACAAGGGCAAACAGATCACGCTCGACGACGCCACCACCCTGATCGCCGAGAGCCGCGATCCCGCCGAGACGAAGGCCCTGTACGAAGGCTGGCGCACCATCTCCCCGGTCATGGCCGCCGACTACACCCGCATGGTCGAGATCGCCAATGAGGGCAGCCGCGAGCTGGGCTTCGCCGACACCGGGGCCATGTGGCGCGCCGGCTACGACATGGAGCCCGACGCCTTCGCCGCCGAGACCGACCGGCTGTGGACCCAGGTCAAGCCGTTCTACGAGAACCTGCACTGCTATGTGCGCAGCCGCCTGAACGCGAAATACGGCGATGCGGTCCAGCCCGACCACGGCCCGATCCGCGCCGATCTGCTGGGCAATATGTGGTCGCAGCAGTGGGGCAACATCTATGATGTCGTCGCCCCCGCCGAGGGCGGGGCCTCGAGCTATGATTTGACGGAACGGCTGGTCGCCTCGAATTACGACGCGAGGAAGATGGTCGAGACCGGCGAGGGCTTCTACGTCTCGATGGGCCTGCCCGAGCTGCCGGAAACCTTCTGGGAGCGGTCGATGATCACCCGGCCGCGCGATCGCGAGGTGGTCTGCCACGCCTCGGCCTGGGACCTCGACAACCTCGAGGACATCCGCATCAAGATGTGCACCCAGGTGAACGGCGACGACTTCTACACCGTCCACCACGAGCTGGGTCACAACTACTACCAGCGCGCCTACAAGGATCAGCCCTTCCTGTTCAAGAACGGGGCGAACGACGGCTTCCATGAGGCCATCGGCGACTTCGTCGGCCTGTCGGCCCTGACCCCGACCTATCTGAACCAGATCGGCCTGCTGCAGACCGTGCCGGGCGAGGAAGAGGACATCCCCTTCCTGCTCAAGATGGCGCTGGACAAGATCGCCTTCCTGCCGTTCGGCCTGATGGTCGACCGCTGGCGCTGGGGCGTCTTCAACGGCGAGACCAGCCCGGCGGAATACAATGACGCCTGGTCGGCCAATATGCTGAAATACCAGGGCCTGGTCCCGCCCGGACCGCGTCCGGCCAACGCCTTCGACCCCGGCGCGAAATACCATATCCCGGGCAACACCCCCTACACCCGCTACTTCCTGGCCCACATCTACCAATTCCAGTTCCAGCGCGCGGCCTGCAAGGAAGCCGGCTGGACCGGGCCGCTGCACCGCTGCTCCATCTATGGAAACAAGCAGGTCGGCGAGCGCTTCGAGCGGATGATGGAGATGGGCCAGTCGCGGCCCTGGCCCGAAGCGATGCAGGCCTTCACGGGCGAGAGCGGCAATGACGCCTCGGCCGTGACCGACTATTTCGCCCCGCTGAACGCCTGGTTGACGGTCCGGAACCGCGGCAAGACCTGCGGCTGGGAGGCCTGATCCGTTCGAGGGCCGACGGCCCCGTTAACCGTCGGCATGGGACCTTCTCTTAACCGGGCTGGTTCATCTTCCGCCGGACGAGCGTGGGCGGACAGCGCCCGGGGCGGACGGCGGATGCGGCGATGGGGCTGAAAACCTGGATGACCGGCCTGGGCCGCGGCCTGCGCGCCTTCACCCGCCGCATGGCCGACGATGCGCGCGGCAATGTCGCCATGCTGTTCGGCCTCAGCCTTCCCGTACTGATCCTGATGACGGTCGGCGGGGTCGACATCCACCGCGCCTCGACGGTGCGGGTGAACCTGCAGGACGCGCTGGACGCGGCCGCCCTCGCCGCCGCCCGATCGCCCTACACGGCCAGCGCCGACCTTCAGCGCGTCGGCCTCGCTTCGCTCAGGGCCAATCTGAAGGCCTATCCCAACATCACCCTGGATGAGGCCGCCACCAGCTTCGTGCTGAACAGCGACGACGTGGTGATCGCCAATTCCAAGGTCGACGTGAAGACCCTGGTCGCCAACATCTTCCTGCCGCCCTACGGCAAGTTCATGGACGACACCCTGCCGGTCGGCGCCCATTCCGAGGTCGATCGATCGTCGCGCAACATCGAGGTGTCGCTGGCGCTCGACATCACCGGCTCCATGGCCGGCCAGAAGCTGGTCGACCTGAAGGCGGCGGCCAAGGACCTCGTGGACCTGATCGTCCAGCCGGTCCAGACGCCGTATTATTCCAAGGTCGCCCTGGTGCCATGGTCGATGGCGGTCAACCCGGGAACCTATCTGAACGCCGTTCGCGGACCGGTCACGGGATCGACAACCATCACCAACGCCGTGATCAATTTCATCGGCCCGCAGCGGACGATCACGGCCGCCACCAAGGCCCGGCCCGTTGTGATCACCTCCAATGGCCACGGCTTCGCCAACGGGGATGTGGTGTGGATCACCGGCGTCTCCGGCATGACGCAGTTGAACAACAAGCCGTATGTCGTCACCAACAAGACGACCAACACCTTCGAGCTCTACAATACGGCGGGCGTTCGCGTGGACGGCCGCACCTACGGAACCTTCTCCGGCACGGCGGGTCGGGTTCAGGAGTGCAGGGACATCGACTGTTCCATTACCGTGACCTCTGCCAACCACGGTCTGGCGTTCAACGACTATGTCTACATTACCGACGTCGGCGGCATGTCCCAGATCAACAACCAGACCTTCCTGGTCGGGAACGTCACGGCCAACACCTATACGATCGATCCGACCTCGGCGTCGCTGACGCCCTACACCTCGGGCGGCAAGTCGTGGTGCGCCCGGGACGGCTGCCAATACTTCACCTTCGAGGACGGCAACGGCGATCTGACCACCCATAGCGTCAGCAGCTGCGTGACAGAGAGACTGGGCGCCGAGCGCGCAACAGACGCCGTGCCGAACGCTTCCGCACGGGTTGGGCGCCACTATCCCGGCCTGAACACCACGCCCGGCGCGAACTCGGCCTGCCTGAACAGCGTCATCCAGCCCCTGTCGAGCAACGCCGCCACCATCAAGACGAACATCGACAACCTGTCGACCAACGGCGTAACGGGGGGCCAGATCGGCATCGCCTGGGGCTGGTACATGGTGTCCCCGACCTTCAGCACGCTGTGGCCGTCGGCCTCCGCGGCGCCCTACGACACCTCGGAAACGCTGAAGGCCGTGATCATCATGACCGACGGCGAGTTCAACGCTCCCTATTGCCAGGGCGTGATCGCCGTGGGCTATGGCGCGAACAATGACGTCAGCAACGGCTGTTCCCCCGACAACGGCGACCCGTTCAGTCAGAGCCGCGCCCTGTGCGACGCCATGAAGGCGCAAGGCGTCGTCGTCTATACCGTGGGTTTCCAGATCGCCGCGGGGGCCGACGCCGACACGCTGCTGCAGTACTGCGCCTCGACGGCCACCGGCTACTACAACGCCGGCAGCGGGGCCGCCTTGTCCGAGGCCTTCGCCGCGATCGGCCGCGACATCACCCAGTTGAGAATATCCCGATAGACGGGGCTTCCGCCCGTCCTCAGATCAACCGGATTTCCCTCAACCGCTCGGTCAGGAAATCCTCGGCCATGATCGCCTTGCCGGCGTAGCGGTCCGGGTTCTCCGGGCCGATCATGCCCGGCAGGGTCTCGATCACGAAGTCCGGGTTGAAGTGCAGGAAGAACGGGGTCGAATAGCGGGCGAAGCTGGCCCGCTCGGGCGCCGGATTGATGACCCGATGGCTGGTCGACGGAAGGACGTGGTTGGTCAGCCGCTGCAGCATGTCGCCGATATTGACCACCAGCGCGCCCGGCGGCGGCGCGATGTCCAGCCACTCGCCGTCGGCGTCCTTCACCTGCAGCCCGGCCTCCTCGGCCCCCAGCAGCAGGGTGATGACGTTGATGTCCTCATGCGCCCCCGCCCGCACGCCCGAGGCGCCCGCGGGCACGGGCGGATAGTGCAGCATCCGCAGGATGCTGTTGCCCATCTCGACCTTGTCCTCGAAGAAGTCGTCGCCCAGCTTCAGATAGCGGGCGATGGCGCGCAGAATCTTCGCCCCCAGTTCGTCCATGGCCGCGAACATGCCGTACAGGTGCTCCCGGAAGCCCTCGACCTCGGTCGGCCAGACATTGTCGCGCATGTATTTGCGATAGGGATGGCCCTCGGGCAGTTCCCGACCGACGTGCCAGAATTCCTTCAGATCGACCGTGGCCGCGCCCTTGGCCGCCTCGACGCCGAACGGGGTCAGGCCTCGCGCCCCGCCCGTGCCCGGCTGGTGATATTTGCGTTTGGTCGCCTCCGGCAGGGCGAAGAAGGTCCTGGCCGCCTCGATGGCCGCCTCGATCACACCCTCGTCGAGGCCATGGTCGGCGATCACCGCGAAGCCGTAGCGTTTGAACGACGTCCCAAGCTTGTCCGCGAACGCCTGGAAGTCGGCATCGTAAAGCTTCATCGACACCGGTTCGATGGCGCGCTTTGCGGTCGGGGCGGTTTCGGGGGTCAGGGTCACGCTCACGGCAGGGCCTCACAGGATCGAGATGTCGGTTCCTTACGCCCTAATCCGCGACCTTGGCAAAGCCGGGGCGCGGCGTTCACCCGCCGTACAGGTCGGAACCTTCACCGTAAGCCCACGTTTCAACGGCAGCCGATTTCACGTCAAAGGACACCACCATGCACAGCAAGCTTCTCCTCGCCGGCGCCAGCGTCGCCATCCTCCTCGGCGGCGCCGCCTGCACCACCATGGACCCCTACAGCTCGACGCCGCGCCGCAACAACACGGCCACGGGCGCCATCGCCGGCGCCCTGGGCGGCGCCGTGCTGGGTTATCTGACCAACACCTCCAACTCCGAGGAAGGCCGCAAGAACGCCCTGATCGGCGCCGGCATCGGCGCGCTGGGCGGAGCCGGAGTGGGCGCCTACATGGACCGCCAGCAGCGCGAACTGGAGGCTGAACTGTCCGGCTCGGGCGTGGGCGTCGCGCGTCAGGGCGACAACCTGGTCCTGCGCATGCCGTCGGACGTCACCTTCGCCTCCAACCAGTCGAGCATCACGCCGCGCTTCAACGCCACGCTGGACGATGTCGCGGCCGTGCTGAACCGCTACGACCAGTCGATCATCGACATCGTCGGCCATGCCGACTCCGACGGCGCCGACGACTACAATCTGAACCTCTCGCGGCAGCGCGCCTCGTCCGTGGCCCAGGCCCTGGTCAGCCGCAACGTCCTCGCCGACCGGCTGTACGTCGACGGCCGCGGCGAGAGCGCCCCGATCGCCTCGAACGCCACCGCCGAAGGCAAGGCGCAGAATCGCCGCGTCGAAATCCTGATCCGCCCGTTCCGCGGCTGATCCGGCGCAGCGGCTCTCGCAGCGAGCCGCCACGCAGCGCGCGATAGCGCCCAACAACGATAAAGGACGGAGCCCCGCTCCGTCCTTTTTTGTGGGCGCACACCGTTCCGTGACTTGCGGCAGGGCGCTTCAGATGCTGGAAACGATTCGTACTCGTCGCGGGGGAATCGTTTGCGTCCGATCCATCAGGAATTCGCCGACGGCGTGAAGCTGGCCGCCATCGCCGCGGTCTGTGCGGTGCTCACCGCGACCCTGGTCATCGGCGCCGGCCGCACCCTGATGCCCCGGGACGAGGCCGTGGCGGTCGACCACCCCCTCCTCACCCGGGTCGCCCTTCGCTAGCGGTCAGGCCCGCCCGACCGACACATAGTGGAAGCCGCGGGCGCGCATGTCGTCGGGCCGGTAGACGTTTCTCAGGTCGACCATCACCGGTCCGCGCATCAGCAGCTTGACCCGGTCCAGATCCAGCGCCCGGAACTGGTTCCACTCGGTCAGGATGACAACCACATCGGCCCCTTCGACGGCTTCATAGGGGCCGTCCTTGAACACGACACCGTCCAGCAATCTGGCGGCCTCCTGCATGCCCTCGGGATCGAAGGCCTGGACCGTCGCGCCCATGGCGATCAGGGCCGGAGCCACGTCCAGGGACGGCGCGTCGCGCATATCATCGGTATTGGGTTTGAAGGTCAGGCCCAGCAGGGCCACGGTCTTGCCCTTCAGCTCGCCGCCCAGGGCCGCGGCCACCTTGCCGGCCATGGCCTTCTTGCGGGCGTCGTTGATCCGGACCGTCGTCTCGATCAGCCGGACCGGCGCGCCGGCGTCGCTCGCGGTCCGGACCAGGGCCAGGGTGTCCTTGGGGAAGCATGATCCGCCATAGCCGGGGCCGGCATGAAGGAATTTCGCGCCGATCCGCTTGTCCAGGCCGATGCCGCGCGCCACCTCCTGCACGTCGGCCCCGACCGCCTCGCACAGGTCCGCCATCTCGTTGATGAAGGTGATCTTCATCGCCAGAAAGGCGTTGGCCGCATATTTGATCAACTCGGACGTGCGCCGCCCGGTGAACAGGATGGGCGTCTCATTGAGATTCAGCGGGCGGTACAGCTCGCGCATCACTGCCCGGGCGCGTTCGTCGTCCGTCCCGACCACGACCCGGTCCGGCCGTTTGAAGTCCTCGATCGCGGCGCCTTCGCGCAGAAATTCGGGATTGGACACCACGGCGAAGTCGGCGTCCGGCCGGCGTTGGCGGATGATGCGTTCAATCTCGTCGCCCGTCCCGACCGGCACGGTGGACTTGGTCACAACGACGGTGAAGCCCTCGATCAGGCCGGCGATCTCTTCGGCCGCGGCATGGACATAGGACAGGTCGGCATGGCCGTCGCCGCGCCGCGACGGCGTGCCCACGGCGATGAAGACCGCGTCGGCCGCGCGGATCGCGGCCGCTCCGTCCAGCGCGAACGACAGCCGCCCGCTCCGCACATTGGCGGCGACCAGGTCGTCCAGGCCCGGCTCGAAGATCGGGATCTCGCCCCGCTCCAGCCGTTCGATCTTGGACGGGTCCTTGTCGACGCAAACGACCTCATGGCCGAAGTCCGCGAAACAGGCCCCTGACACCAGCCCCACATAGCCGGTACCGATCATCGCCACGCGCATGGGAGGTCATCCGTTGAAACTGACGCCCGGGATAGCGAGCGGGCGCCGCCTTGGCCACCCCGCCGCGCCCAGCAAAAACCGCCGGCCCTCTTTCGGGGGCCGGCGGCTGTTGTTGTCTGGCCGATCGGCCTTCCGGGTTTAGCGGAAGTTGATGCCGATGGTGGCGCGACGGTTCAGAGGCTCGCGAACGCCGTCGG
>NZ_JBAZOS010000030.1:0-37291 GCF_041648615.1 Brevundimonas sp. | reverse complement strand
TCCGGCCGGCATGGCCGGACGCGGCGCCTGGGGCGCGGGCGCGTCGGTTCGCGGACGGGCGGCGACGTCGAAGCCCTGCGGGCGCTGATGGCCCGGCGCGACCCCGGCGCGGGGGCGCTTGGTCTCGACCACCACGGTCTTGGTGCGGCCGTGGCTGAAGCTCTGGCGCACGGTGCCGGTCGAAACCGATCCCGCCTGCCGGGGCTTCAGGCTCAGCGGCGCGCGCGGGCCCGTCGTGGACGGAGTCCCGGTCGGAGCCTGCGGTGCGCCGTCGTTGGTCTTGTCGTTCTCGTCAGTCATCCGGTCGCTTTACTCGTGACAGCGGATGATCCGCCGTCGTCTCGTTCAAACACAAAAAGCCGCGCGTCGCCCCACCCCCAAATCAGGGAGCAGAACCCCGCCCGTCCAAAACCTTGTTCGGCATCTCAGCCGGCTCTCCGCCCCACTCCGGGGGCAGAAGCGGTCGAAATCCCGCCAGTCGTTCGACCTCTATGGTCCAGCGATCGGCCCGCCCGCTCTCAAGCAGGACGGCGTGTATCGCATTTTCCAGCCCAAGGGCCAAACTCAAATCGTCCGCCGTGAAGACGCCGCAGACTTTCGGGGGCGGCGTCATGTGTTTCGCGAGCGAAAGAAGCTTGCCGCGGCCGTCGGCGGAACCGTCCGCCGCCTCGATGATCCATGCGGCCTTCCCGGACCGGACATTGGCCAGGGATTTCTCGAAACCGGAGATAAGAACGCCTTCGCGCCGGGCAAGCCCCAGCTGGTCCAGACAGCGTCGCACCAGCAGGTTTTCGACCATGTCGGCCAGGTCGGCGGCCGGCTTCATCGGGGCCTTGGCGGCCCGCGAGAACAGGTTCTTCTTCACCGCCGCCTCGATCGAGGCCCGGTTCGCGGCGACCCACAGACCACGCCCCGGCAGCTTGCGCGCCAGGTCGGGAGCCACCGAACCGTCCGGAGCGGCGACGAAGCGGATCAGGCGAGATTCGTCCATGACCTCGTGGGTGACGAGGTCGCGTCGCTCTCTATCGATCGTCGCTTCGCGCAGACTCATGAACGATCCGGTCTCCCATCACGCGTCGGGGGTTTGTTCGGGGTCCTCGGCGAGGACCTCGGCGTCGGCGTCTTCTTCGGAGTCGCCTTCGACGGCTTCAACCTCGTCGCCTTCCGGCGTTGCGGCGAAGACGGCTTCGGCGTCGTATTCGCCCTCGGGAAGCTCTTCCTCGTATTCCGGCTCGGGCGGCTGCGGCAGTTCCGAAGCGTCGATCCAGCCGGCGGCGACCCGCGCCTGCAGGATCAGCATTTCGGCCTCTTCCTGGGCCAGGTTGAAGCTCTCGAGCACGCCCGGGACCTTGACCCGTTCGCCGTTCTTGACCTCGTAGCCGCCGCGGATTTCGTCGGTGGCCAGATCGGCCAGATCCTCGACGGTCTTCACCCCGCCCTCGCCCAGGGCGACGGCGATGGCGCCGGTCACGCCCGGAACGGCCATGACGGCGTCCTCGACGCCCAGCTCGACGCGTTTGGCGTCCAGGACGGCGGCCTGCTTCTCGAGGAAGTCGCGGGCGCGCGCCTGCAGTTCCTCGGCCGTGTCCTCGTCGAAGCCCTCGATGTCGGAGATTTCGTACGGCTCGACGAAGGCCAGATCCTCGACCGTGGCGAAGCCTTCGGTGACCAGCAGCTGGGCGATGACCTCGTCGACGTCCAGGGCTTCCTGGAACAGGACGGTGCGCTCGCTGAACTCGCGCTGGCGGCGCTCGGAGTCCTGGCTCTCGGTGATGATGTCGATCTGCCAGCCGGTCAGCTGGCTCGCCAGACGGACGTTCTGGCCGCGGCGGCCGATGGCCAGCGACAGCTGCTCGTCGGGCACCACGACCTCAACGCGGTCGGCTTCCTCGTCCAGCACCACCTTGGACACCTCGGCCGGGGCCAGGGCGTTGACGATGAAGGTCGGCTCGTCGGCGTTCCACTGGATGATGTCGATCTTCTCGCCCTGCAGTTCGGCGACGACGGCCTGAACCCGCGAGCCGCGCATGCCGACGCAGGCGCCGACGGGATCGATGGAGGAGTCATTGGACAGCACGGCCATCTTGGCGCGCGAGCCGGCGTCGCGGGCGGCGGCGCGGATCTCGATCACGCCGTCGTAAACCTCGGGCACTTCCTGGGCGAACAGCTTGGCCATGAAGCCGGGGTGCGAGCGCGAGAGCATGACCTGCGGGCCCTTGGCCTCGGCGCGGACGTCATAGATGTAGGTGCGGATCCGGTCGCCGATGTTGAACACCTCGCGCGGGATGGAGTCGTTGCGGCGCATGATGCCCTCGCCCCGGCCCAGGTCGACGACGGTGTTGCCGTATTCGACGCGCTTGACGGTGCCGTTGACGATCTCGCCGACGCGGTCCTTGAACTCTTCGTACTGGTTGGCGCGCTCGGCCTCGCGGACCTTCCCGGTCACGACCTGGCGGGCCATCTGGGTCTGGACGCGGCCGAACTCGAACGGCGGCAGGGTCTCGACGTATTCCTTGCCGACGAAGGCCTCCGGATCGCGCTTGGAGGCGTCGGTCAGGCGGACCATGGCCGAGTCGTTGAACTCTTCCAGCTCGTCCTCGGGCTGCCAGTCGTCGGCGACGATGGTGACGTGGCGCGTCAGGGCCAGTTCGCCCGACTTGGTGTCGATCTTGGCGCGGATGTCGTGATGGGCGCCGTAGCGCGACTTGGCGCCCTTCTGGATCGCCTCCTCGATCGCCTCGACGACGACCTCCTTGTCGATGTTTTTCTCGCGCGCGACCGCATCAGCAATCTGAAGCAGTTCGAGTCGGTTCGCGGAAACGCCGGCAACAGCCATGATCAGTCCTCGGTGTCGGTAGAGTTGTCGTTACGGGCGGCGCGCTTCTCGGCGCCCGCCTTCATCAGTTCGTCGGTCAACACCAGTTTGGCGTCGACCAGCCAGTCGAAGGGGATGAGGGCGGTGTCCTCCTCCCCTTCCAGATCCATGGCGACATTGTCGCCGTCCGTGCCCGCGATCACGCCCTTGAAGCGTTTGCGGCCCTCGATCATGCGATCGCTTTCCAGCCGCGCCTCATAGCCCTCGAACAGGTCGAAATCGCTCAGCCGGGTCAGCGGGCGGTCGACGCCGGGCGACGACACCTCCAGCAGATATTCGCCGTTGATCGGATCGGCGGCGTCGAACACCTCCGACACGGCGCGGCTCAG
Organism: Brevundimonas sp.; assembly: GCF_041648615.1. Taxonomy (GTDB): domain Bacteria; phylum Pseudomonadota; class Alphaproteobacteria; order Caulobacterales; family Caulobacteraceae; genus Brevundimonas. Next base: position 34,087 of record NZ_JBAZOS010000030.1, on the reverse strand, counting down.
TCGGGCGCATTCCTCGACGGCGATGTCGTGGTCGCTGGGCCGTTCGGCCATGATCTGCAGACGACGGCGCAGGGTGCCGCCCATCAGCCGCACGCGCACGATATCGAGGCCCAGGCTCTCGGCCACGGGTTCGATCAGCTCCAGCAGCTGGCGGTCTTCGGCGGTCTTGGCCTTCAAAGGCTTTGGTCCAAACAAAAAGCGGCGGGCCATCCAAGGCCGCCGCTTCAATCGGCGCCGTTGGACGCCGGTCTAACGATGTGGGAGCGCATATAGGCCAAAGTCGGCGGGGTGGGAAGTCCTTCCCGGCGACGGCCTCGCCAATCGGCCGGGGCGAGTCGGACTCAGATCAGCGCCAGCTGCCCCAGGAAGTCGCGCTTGCCCAGCGGCACGCCGAGGTGCCGCAGGATGGCGTAGGCCATCGACAGGTGAAAATGGAAATTCGGCAGGGCGAAGCTGGTCAGATAGCCCTCGCCCTCGAAATTGAGCTCGACGCCGGGGAAGCGCAGCTCGATCCGACGGGTCTCGCCGCCGGCGAAGGCCGCGGCCTCGACGCCCTCGATGAAGGCGATCGACAGGGCGACGGTCGCCTTGAGCTCGGCTAGGCTGGCTTCAGCGTCATCGGTCTTCGGCCACGGCTGGTCGGTCAGTCGGGCGATGCAGCTGCGGGCCGAGAAACTGGCCATGCGGACCTGGTCAGGAAAGGGCCGCATGTCCGGGGCCAGACGCGCCTCCATCACCACGGCCTCGTCCAGTCCGGCCTCGACGGCGCGATCGATCAGCCCGGACAGGACGTTCAGGCCGCGCAGGAACATGGAGGTCGAAAGAGTGTCGACGGCGAGGCTCATGGGTCGGTCCTGTTCAGGTATGGACCCGCTTGTGACGCCATTTGCAGCGGAAGGCGAGAGCCGTGGGCCGGCGTTCAGGTCCCGTGCTCGGCCCACATCCAGGTCGCCAGCAGGGCGGCCATGATCAGGTCGAGCAGGACCGTCATCCCGGCCATGCCCTTGAGGAACCGGCCGCGTCTGGCGATCAGCTGGCCCATGTAGAAGACCTTGCTGATCAGGGCGACGCCGATGGCGAGGGTCCGGGTCTCCGGGTGGAAGGCGGCCCACAGCAGCATGCCGCCGGTCAGGGCGATCAGCAGGCCCCAGCCCCGCACCGCGACATCGGCCATCGGACCATCGACGGTCTCACCAAAGAGCGAGCGCGCGGCCCGGCGCGGCATGAGGGTGAACTGCAGCATGGACGCCGTCAGCAGGCCGCAGACCACCAGAATGGCCTGAATATTGTCGACCACCCAGGTCATGGCGCGTCCCCCGCTCAAAGCGTGGCCGTATCCTGTATCGGACGATCCCGGCCGTCAAACACGCCTGAAGTCGAGGAAGATCGGCAGGGTGTCGCCCAGCTTCTTCTCTTCATGGCGTAAGCTGCCCTTGGCCCGTCAGCTTCCAGCCGGGCAGAAGGCGTCGAACAGCTTAGCGAGGAAGCCTCTCACCTTGTCGCGCTCCCACCAATCGCGCGGCTCCGCCGTGGACCATCCGGTCAGTCCAGCCTCGCTTGCGCTGGCGCTCAGCAACACCCGAAGCCGCCGTCCCGCGCAGTCGTATTCGGATAGGTCGTAGCTCCCGATGAATCCCGCTGACGCCCGAGCTGGATAAAGAGACGCCACCCAGACCAGACGGCCAGTATCCGATGCCGGCGCATAGTCCTGGGAATATGCGGTGCGTCCGAAGTCTTCTCCGTGTGTCCGCCAACTGGCGCGCACCTCGGCCGGCGTTGCGGGAAGCGCCGCGGGCAGGTCCGAAAGCCGTCCTGCGAGACTGTCCGCGATGACAACGCGCTGGACCTCGCCCGCCAGCACGCCCTGCGGAGCACGGCGGCCGTCCTTCCAGCAGCGCATCAGACTGCCATCGGCGCGCACCACGCATTCCAGTCCACCCCAGGCCTGCACGCTTTGGTCGGTTGGCGCGGCGGGAACGGTCGCCGGGACCATGGTCGGCGGGGGCACGATGACGGGTGGCCCAGGCGGGCCGGATGTGCGGGCCTGGTAGTCGGCCTCGCGCTCCAGCAATACTGGAAAGTGAATGCGGCCGGAAACGATCTCGGTCGGCCGACGCGCCACGCTCTGACTCGCCGCTTGAAGTGCGGGCGCATCAAACGAACGGTCCTCTGAAAGGCGCGAGATGATTTCACAGCGCTCAAGCGCACCGGCCCCCACGACGGTGCAGGCGATTCGCACTTGGACAACTTGACCAACGCCGTTGTCCTGTCCGACAGCCGCGCTCGCAAAAAATGCCGAGGCCAAGGCCGTCAAACACGCCGTTGACCATTTCATGGAACCCCTCCCGATCAAGTCCCACACTAGCTGCGTGGCGGCGCTAGTCTACCCGTAGGAATTCCAGGAAGATCGGCGGGGTGTCGCCCAGCTTCTTCTCTTCATAACGGGTGACCACGTGGTCGGCGGGGGCCTTGAACCAGTCGTCGGACGGGTCGACCTGCCGGACCAGGCCGGGCGTGCGCTCGAACTTCTCGAGTGCCCATTCGGCATAGTCCTTCCAGTCGGTCACGAACCGCAGACGTCCGCCCGGCTTGAGCAGGCGCGCGATCTCCGCCGCCGTTTCGTCCTGGATCAGTCGACGCTTGTTGTGCCGCGCCTTGTGCCAGGGGTCGGGGAACAGGATCATGATCCGGTCCAGACTGGCGTCCGGCAGGGCCGCCATCACGTCGCGGGCGTCGTCGGCGTGCAGGCGGACGTTCTCCAGGCCCCGCTCGTCGATGTGGCGCAGGGCCGAACCCACCCCGTTCAGAAAGGGCTCGCAGCCGATCATCAGCGTATCGGGATGACGCGCCGCCTGTTCGGCCAGATGCTCGCCGCCACCGAAGCCAATCTCCAGCCAGACCGCGGCGGCCCCGGGCATCAGGGCCGCGGGATCGATCGGCCCGGCCTTCGGATCGGGCAGGGCGATTCCGGGCAGCAGGGTGTCGAACAGGGCCGCCTGACGCGGCTTGATGGCGCGCGACTTGATGCGGCCGAACGAGCGGAGCGGGCGGTGGGCAAGGTCGTCGGAAGGGGACATGGCGGGCGCTATAGCCCGGTCGCCCCGCCGGAGCGAGGGATCAGGCAACAGGCAGCAGGCAGCAGAAGCGGCCGACCTGTTGCCTGTTGCCTGACCGCTGTTGCCTTAGGCCAGCGCCTTCAGCTGGTCGACCAGATCCGTCTTCTCCCAGCTGAAGCCGCCGTCGGCGTCCGGCGCGCGGCCGAAATGGCCGTAGGCGGCGGTGCGGGCGTAGATCGGCTTGTTCAGACCCAGATGCTCACGGATCGCACGGGGCGTGGCGCCGCCGATGAGGCCGAGAATGTTCGCCTCCAGCACCGCCTCGGTGATGGCGCCCTTGCCGGTGCCGTGCAGGTCCACATGGATCGACTGGGGCTTGGCCACGCCGATGGCGTAGGAAATCTGGATGGTGCAGCGGTCGGCCAGGCCGGCGGCGACGACGTTCTTGGCCAGGTAGCGGCAGGCGTAGGCGGCCGAGCGGTCGACCTTGGTCGGATCCTTGCCCGAGAAGGCGCCGCCGCCGTGCGGGGCCGCGCCGCCGTAGGTGTCGACGATGATCTTGCGGCCGGTCACGCCGGCGTCCCCGTCCGGACCGCCGATCTCGAAGATGCCGGTCGGGTTGATGTGCCAGACGGTGTTCTCGTCGGTGAAGCCTTCGGGCAGCACGGCGAGGATGTGCGGCTTGACGATGTCGGCGACATCGGCCGACGACAGGCCGGCGGCGTGCTGGGTCGACAGCACGATCGACGTGGCGCGCACGGGCTTGCCGTCCTCGTACTGGATCGTCACCTGGCTCTTGGCGTCGGGCTCCAGCCGCTTGTCGCCGCCGTGGCGGACCTCGGCGAGGCGCTTCAGGATGTTGTGGCTGTACTGCAGGGTCGCCGGCATCAGCTCGGGCGTCTCGTTGGAGGCGTAGCCGAACATGATGCCCTGGTCGCCCGCGCCCTCGTCCTTGTTGCCGGCGGCGTCGACGCCCACGGCGATGTCGGCCGACTGGCCGTGCAGGCGGTTGATGAATTCGAACCTGTCCCAGTGGAAGCCGGACTGCTCATAGCCGATGTCGCGCACGGCGGCGCGAACGGCGGCCTCGATCTCGTCCTGGACGCCCGGAGCCCATTTGCCTTCGGCGTCCATGATGCCATGGCCGCGGATTTCGCCGGCCAGCACGACCAGATTGGTCGTCGTCAGCGTTTCGCAGGCGACCCGCGCATAGGGGTCCTTGCCCAGGAACAGATCCACCACGGTGTCGGAAATGCGGTCCGCGACCTTGTCGGGGTGGCCTTCGGAGACGCTTTCAGACGTGAACAGGAACGACGAACGGGACAAGGCGGAGCTCCGGCGGGTGGGGTGGTCGGCAGACATATAAGGATATGTTTATATGTTCAAGGCGCGTGGGGCGCGACGCCAGGGCGCGCGCTCGCTCACGGGCCGTTCGCCGGCCAGCCAGCGCTCGCCCGCACCGCACAGAAGCGCCAGCGAGCACTGGATTCCCAGGCCGATGCGCGCCGACACCACGGCGTAGGGACCGAGATCCGGGACGACCAGCGCTGTGACATAGACCAGCAGGGTCAGCGCCATGATCGCGGACATGACCAGGGCCCACCAACGGTCACTGGTCAGCGCCAGCCAGAGGAAGACGCCGGTCATCAGGACGTCGACCAGGGCGTCGCCGGCGTAGAACGCGCCCACCCTCAGTTCGTGAGTGTAAAACGACACCGCGAAGACAACGACCGTCGTCACGGCGCCCAGGCGTTCCGGATGCCCGCCCTTGAGCCACGCCACAACGACCGCGATCAGGCAGAGCACATAATAGGTGATCAGAAAGGGCGGTATCTGGGTTTTCTCCAATGACCGGGCCGCCCGGACCTAGGAGCGCGGGAAGGTCGTGACCTCCCCGATCTCCTGGGCCTGGCCCGCATAGGCGAGGACCAGATCGGCCACCGCCTTCATCATCACCGCCGTCACTACGACGATGACAAGCAGGATCAGGAGGCGGACGCCCCAGCCGCGCGGCGGGGGGCGGTAGCCGAGACGCCGCTCTGGGCTCCCACCTGCGCCATCACCCAGCCCGCGCTCAGCACCTGCTGCAACAGTTCCCGCGGGTTCGACCGCGCCGCGTCGTCCGCCAGTCCCCGCAGCAGATGACTCCGGACCGGATCGTTTGCGCCCGTCGGACTGAACGCGTCCAGCGCGGCCTCCAGATCCTCCCAGGTCCACTGGGGAAGCGGCGTACTTTTCGATGCCATGGTCTGACTCCCTGTCGAGGGGGACATCAACCGCGGAACGGCCGTCGCCGCCAATGGGGTCTTTCGGCCCTGGTACGTTTCGTTCCAGAAGCGCGAGCGCCGCCTTGCGCCGGTTGACCCCCATCCGGCGGCAGGCCTCGTGCACGTGTTTCTTGACCGTGGCCTCCGAAAGACGGAGGCGGGCGGCGATCTCCTTGTCGGTCAGGAAGGCGGTCAGCCTCAGACATTCTTCCTGGCGGGCGCTCAGGCGCTGCGACATTCTACGCTCCGGTATGGCCCGAATAGCTACGGCCTGCGCACGGCGTCGTCCAGTGGCGGAAAGCCAGGAAAGCGCCGTCGATCACGGCGCGCGCCCGACCACCCGGGACCGCAAGATGCACGCGTCTCCGGATTACCGGATCTGGCCGCTTCAAAAAGAATGGTGCCGCTTAGGTGACTCGAACACCTGACCCCCGCATTACGAATGCGATGCTCTACCAGCTGAGCTAAAGCGGCCTTGGCGCGATGGGCATGACCCCGCGCGAGAGGCGCTCTTTATACGCGGGGCGCGGGCTTGCCAAGCGCTGCGAGCAGGGCGGACTCGTCGGGAGCGGCCGCGATGCGGATTTCCCGGCCGCCGCGGTCGCCGAGAGCGCTCGCGACGCCGTCAGACAGGACGACCACCCGTGCGTCGGGGAACGGCCCGAGCGCCCCGAAGGCGCGGGCGGCCCGCGCCGAATGAAGCAGAACGGCGTCGAACGCCTGCGGCGCCGGGCCTCCGGTCTCCACCGCCTCATAGACGGGCAGGGCCCGCGCCTCGATCCGGCCCGCCAGCAGCATCGGCAGATCGCCCGCCGGCTCCAGGGCGCCGGGCGCCAGCACCTGTCCCGGTTGAGGCGCCCCGGCGATCAGCAGCGCCGCCAGATCGGCCAGGGCGCCGTCGGCGGAGCGAACGCTGCTGAACCCGTGCGCCCGCGCGGCGTCGGCGGTCGCATCGCCGACGGTGAAGACCGGCAGGGCCCGCTCGCGGCTCAGGCCGGCGAAAGCCTCGACGCCGTTCCGGCTGGTGAAGGCCAGGGCGACGACGCCAGCCAGCTCAACCGCCGCGGCGAGGGGGCGGATTTCCAGCAGGGGCGCGACGACCGGCTCGAAGCCGAGCGCGGTCAGCCGTTCGGCGGTGCGCGCCGCGCCCGGTTCGGCGCGGGTGACCCAGACTCGCCGGATCGGCGTCAGGGGAGCGTCCTCTGATCGCCCGCCGCCGCGTGAATCGCGGCCCCGAGGGTCATCCCCATGTCCCGAGCCCGGTCCTCGGCGTCAGCGCCCCGGGGGTCGGAGAGGTCCGCCGACCGCCGCCAGCGCGCCGAGCCGTCGGGGGCCAGCATTTCCGTCGTCAGGCGCAACCGGTCGTCCACCATTTCGGCATGGGCCCCGATCGCCGTGCGGCAGGATCCCTCCAGCGCCGTCATCGCCCCCCGCTCCGCCGCCACGGCCAGGGCCGTGTCCGGATCGTTCAGCGCCGCGACCCAGACGGCGTCGATGTCCTCGACCCGCGTCTGCAGGGCCAGGGCGCCCTGCCCCGGGGCCGGCAGGAAGTCGTTCAACGACAGCCGTTCGCGGATCACGCTCTCGAAGCCCAGCCGGTTCAGGCCCGAAACGGCCAGAAGGATGGCGTCGAAGTCTCCATCCGCGGCGCGACGCAGACGGGTGTCGACATTGCCGCGCAGCATCTCGATGGCCAGGTCGGGCCGCAGCGCCAGCGCCTGGGCCTGACGCCGCAGCGACGCCGTCCCCAGCCGCGCGCCCATCGGCAGGTCCGCGAAGCTCGGGAACAGCTCGCTGACGAAGGCGTCGCGGGCGTCCTCGCGCGGCGGGACGGCGGCGATGCACAGGCCGTACGGCTGCTCGGCCGGCACGTCCTTCATCGAATGGACCGCCACATCGACGCGGCCGTCGGCCAGCGCCTCCTCGATTTCCTTGGTGAACAGCGCCTTGCCGCCGATCTCCATCAGACGGCGGTCCTGCACCCGGTCGCCGGTGGTGACGATCTCGACCAGCGGGACGGCCTCGGCCAGATCGGCGTCGGCGACGCCCAGCGCGCGGCCGATGGCGCGCTGCATCATGCCCGACTGGGTCATCGCCAGTTTGGAGCGGCGCGTGCCGATGCGGACGAGATGAGCCATGAGAGTCGTTGCGCCGGGAGAACGGGGTCGCTACCTCGACCCGATGAACAGGCCCGCCGAGTATAGCAGCGAAGGGAGCCGGGCAACCGAGGCGCCCGCCTTCGCCCCCGCCTTCGTCCCGGGCGGCGACCTGACGGTGCTCGGCATCGAAACCAGCTGCGACGAGACCGCCGCCTCGGTCGTGCGTCTGTCGCCGGACGGCGAGGCGACCGTGCTGTCGTCCGTGGTGCACAGCCAGATCGACGATCACGCCGCCTATGGCGGGGTGGTCCCCGAGATCGCGGCCCGCAGCCATGTCGAGATGATCGACGGCGTCGTCCGCCGGGCGATGGCGGACGCGGGCCTGGACTATGACGCCCTGGACGGCGTCGCCGCCACCGCCGGGCCGGGTCTGGTCGGCGGCGTCATGGTCGGCCTCAGCTTCGGCAAGGCCGTGGCCCTGGCCCGCGACCTGCCCCTGATCGCCGTCAACCACCTCGAGGGTCACGCCGTCTCGGCCCGGCTGGGCGCCCGGGTCGACTACCCCTTCCTGCTGCTGCTGGTCTCGGGCGGCCACTGCCAGCTGCTGGAGGTGCGCGGCGTCGGCGACATGACGCGGCTGGGCACCACCATAGACGACGCCGCCGGCGAGGCCTTCGACAAGATCGCCAAGGCCCTGGGCCTCGGCTATCCGGGCGGCCCCGCCCTCGAAAAGCTGGCCGCTGCGGGCGACGGCGCCCGCTTCGACCTGCCGCGCGCCTTGCTCGGTCGCAAGGACTGCGACTTCTCCTTCTCGGGCCTCAAGACCGCCGCCTCGCGCCTGGCCCAGGCGTGCGCAACGGATCAGGACCGCGCGGATCTCGGCGACGCCGTGCAGACCGCCATCGCCCGCCAGCTCAGCGAACGCTCCGACCGGGCGCTCAAGGCCTATGCGGAACGCCATGATCACCGGCTGTTCGTGGTTGCGGGCGGCGTGGCCGCGAACAGGACCGTGCGCGCCACGCTGGAAGCGACCGCCGCGGCCAACGGCTTCGCCTTCCTCGCGCCTCCCATGGCCTATTGCACCGACAACGCCGCGATGATCGCCCTCGCCGGCGCCGAACGCTTGCAGAAGGGCCTGACCTCCGACATCGATACCGCCGCCCGGCCGCGCTGGCCGCTGGACGAACAGAGCGCGCTCGCCGACCCGGTCCATCCGCCGGGCCGCAAGGGCGCCAAGGCCTAGGGAAGACGCATGCAATTCAAGACCGCGGGAGTGATCGGCGCCGGCGCCTGGGGCACCGCCCTGGCCCAGGTCGCGGGCTGGGCCGGCCTCGACGTCCTGCTGCAGGCGCGCGAGCCCGAGGTGGTCGAGAGCATCCGCGCCCGCCGCGTCAACGAAGCCTTCCTGCCCGGGATCACCCTCGACGACCGCGTCTCGGTGACGGCCGACCTGGCCGATCTCGCCGCCTGCGACGTCATCCTGGCCGTGCCGCCGGCCCAGCATATGCGCTCGACCCTGACCGCCTTCGCCGCGCATCACCGCGCGGGCGTTCCCGTGATCCTCTGTTCCAAGGGCATCGAGCGCGGCTCGCTGAAACTGATGACCGACGTCCTGGCCGAGACCCTGCCGGCCGCCCCGGCCGCGGTCCTGTCCGGCCCCAGTTTCGCCGGCGAGGTGGCCCGCGGCCTGCCCAGCGCCGTCACCCTGGCCTGCGCCGACGAGGCCTTGGGCGAGGAGCTGATGTGGACCCTGTCCGCGCCCGGATTCCGGCCCTATCTGGCCTCCGACCTGATCGGGGCCGAGGTCGGGGGCGCGATCAAGAATGTGCTGGCCATCGCCTGCGGCATGTCCGAAGGCCGCGGTCTGGGCCGCAGCGCCCACGCCGCCCTGATCACGCGCGGCTTCGCGGAAATGACGCGGATGGGGGTCGCCCTGGGCGGGCGGGCCGAGACCGTCGCCGGCCTGTGCGGCCTCGGCGATCTGGTCCTGACCTGTTCCAGCCCCCAGTCCCGCAACATGAGCCTCGGCCTCGCCCTGGGTCAGGGCCAGACCGTCGAACAGGCCCTGGCCGGAAAACGCTCGGTGGCCGAGGGCTATGAAAGCGCGCCGGCCGTCCGGGAACTGGCGGCGAAGATGGGGGTCGACATGCCCATCTCCCTGGCCGTCGCCGCCCTGCTGAACGGCGAGACGACGGTCGGGGCCGTGATCGAAAGTCTGCTCTCGCGCCCGCTCAAGGTCGAGCGGCATTGAGTGAGACCCCTGCCGACGCGGGGCGTCCGCGCGTCTGGACCACGCCCGCGAACGTGACCCTGTGCGCCGAGGCCGACATCGCCGATCCCGGGTCGCGCGGCTTCGTGCTGCAGATCGGCGAGGCCTTCTTTCACGGCTTCGTCGTCCGCAAGAGCGGTCAGGTCGTGGGCTATGTCGACCGCTGCCCGCATCAGGGCTTTCCGCTGGCGATCGAGCTGGACGACTATCTGGTCCCGGACGGGTCGCTGATCCTGTGCGGCTGGCATGGGGCGGTGTTCCAGCCGCTGTCAGGCGCCTGCGTCGGCGGCCCGTGCGCGGGATCGCGCCTGACGCCCTGGCCGGTGACGGTGCGGGACGGCGTCATTCGCACCGCCTGACGCGGTCAGCCCGGCCGGCGCAACAGATACAGGCCGAAGCCGATGTGATCCCGACCATGGTCCAGCATGGACCGGACCCGGTCGGCGCTCATCCTGACGGATCCGGCTTCGGGCGCATCGGGATTCGCGTCCAGCCATCGCTGCGCGGCCTGCCCGAGGCGGCGCGCATAGTCATCGAACACCGCCTGCGGCGAGATTTCCGCGACGACCACCTCGAGGCCCGCGTCCGTCGCCGCGGCCTGCCAGCCCGCGTGGTCGGCATACAGATTGGCCGCCTCGACGATCTGGCGCAGCGGGCCGGGCGGTTCGGACAGCCAGACGAGATCGCCCCACAACAGCCAGCCGCCCGGCTTGAGGGCCCGGCGCAAGGCCGCCAGCGCGGCCTGGGGCGTCGGCCGCCCCTCGCCGGTGACGTTCGTCGTCCCGAGGGCCGTGATCAGATCGACCGGCGGCGTCCGGGCCAGAACCCCGGCGGCGGCGGCGACGACCAGCGCGACCCGGTCCCCGACGCCGGCTCCGGCGATCCGGGCGCGGGCCAGAGCCGCCATCCCCGGATCCATCTCGATCGCCGTGACCCTCAGGCCGAAGGCTTCGGCCAGCCGGATCGCCACGGCGGCGTTCCCGGCGCCGACATCCAGCGCCTCGGCCCCCGCCGATAATCCCGCCCGCGCCACGGCCGCCTCGATGGCCGCCATCGTCACGCCGTTGCAGACGTCGAGCGCCTCGTAGGCGATGCGGGGGAAGGTCGGGGTCATCGATGGCCTCCACCGCTACGTCCGGAATTGACGCATGCGCATGGTTTCCTGCGAACCGGCCTTTGACAATTGAATGTGGTGGGAGGGCCTCGAACGGCTTCGGACGAAGCGCACTGTGCGCACTATGTGAACTGTTTTTTTCCGTGCGCCTGACGTCCCGCGATCACCTTTGTGAAGAACTTTACATTTCAAAGTGAATGTGAAAGAATAGCTGGAACAGGGAGATTTCAGACATGTCCGCCGTCACCTTCGATCTCGCCGTCGCCCGCCCGCTGCCCACCGTTCCGGTCTGCGCGGGCCGGGTCCTGACCCTGGCCGGTCTGACCTTCGGCGCGGCCAATCTGATCCAGTGGGGCGTCATGAGCGGCGCGCTGGGCTGGCATCCGGCCGTGCTCAGCCTCAGCTGGCCGGTCGCGGTCGGCGCCTTTCTGACCGGCGTGTTCCGCCTGCGGCGCGCCGGCGGCGAGGCCGGCCGCCGCGTCGCCGGCTGGTCGCGCACCGTCATCCTGATCCACATCGGCGCGGCCCTGGCCCTGGTCGGACTGTCGGTCGCCACCGGCGACTGGGAACTGATGCGCTGGACCTCGGCCGTCGGCCTGACCCTGTACGGCCTCGTCTGGACCGTCGCCGCCGCGCGCGCCGGAACGGCCAATATGGCGGGGGTGGCCGCCATCGCCTTCGCCGGCGTCGCCGCGATCGCCCTGCGTTTCGGGACGCCGGACCAATATCTCATCCATGCCTGCGCGCTCGCGCTGGTGGCCCTGCTACCAGGCCTGTGGCTCGCCGCTGGTCGCCGACTTTAAGGAACAAGCCCATGACAGATCCGACCGATAATCCCACCGCCGACATCACCTGGATGCGCCAACTGGCCGAGGAAGGCTCGCGCACGCCGATGCAGGGCGGCTCCATACTGATGGCGGCCGGCCTGATCTACGGGATCACCAGCCTGGTGCACTGGGGCCACGTGACCGGCCTTCTCGAGCCCCGGTTCGCGATGGCCGGAGCCGAATGGCTGATCGCCACCGCCCTGTTCCTGGTGATCAACTTCGTCCTGGTCGCCCGCATCCGCCGGACGGGCGGTGTCCGCACCGCCGCCAACCGCGCCATCGGCGCCATCTGGGCCGGCGTCGGCTGCGGCATCTTCACCCTCTTCGTCTCCATGGCCGTGGTCAGCTTCAGAAACGGGGCCGACCAGACCGACATGATCTTCTGGCTCGTGCCCTCGATCATCATGGTCTTTTACGGCATGGGCTGGGGCGTCACCGCCGCCATGCTGAAGTCGGGACCGCTGTGGGCTCTCGGTATCGCGTCTTTCGTCGCCGCGCCCCTGCTCGGAGCCATGGCGGGACAGTACGTCCAGTACCTCGGCTACGCCGCCGCCCTCTTCCTTCTGATGGCCCTGCCCGGCTTCCTGCTGATGCGCTCGGCGAAGCAGGCCTGATCGGGCATGACCGACGATTTCGACATCAGCCGTCTCGACGAGATCATTCACGGCCGCGTCCGGCTGGGGATCATGGCGGTGCTGTCCGGCGTGGAGAGCGCCGACTTCAACACCCTCAAGGCGCGGCTGCAGACCACCGACGGCAATCTGTCGGTCCATCTGCGCAAGCTCGAGGACGCCGGCTTCGTCGCCGTGACCAAGCGGTTCGAGGGCCGCAAGCCGCTGACCGAGGCGTCGATGACGCCCGCGGGACGCAAGGCCTTCGTCGCCTATCTCGACGCCATGCAGGGTCTGGTCGGCAGGAGTGGTTAGACCGCCGCGCCTCGGCTAGAAGGCGGCCATGACCGGCCGCATCCACCGCTTCGACGCTCTCGACAATTTCCGGGACTACGGCGACTACGCCGCCGGCGCGGGCCGCCACATCGCGCCCGGACGCCTGTTCCGCTCGGCGCATCAGGCGCGGGTCAGCCCCGCCGACCTGGACCGCCTGGACGCCCTCGGGCTCGCCGCCATCGTCGACCTGCGCCGACCGTCCGAGCGCCGCGACCAGCCCTCGAAACGGCCGGCCGGTTTCGCGGGCGCGGTGATCGAAAGCGCCCATGACGACGGCGGCGAGGCCCCGCACCTCACCTTCCTCAAGACCGCCGATCTGACGCCCGATTCCGGACGGCGCTTCATGATGGACGCCTATCGCCGTCTGCCGTTCGAGCCGTCGCACCTCGATCTGTTCGCCCGCTATTTCAGGCTTCTGGGCGAGGTCGAGGGCCCCGTCCTGATCCATTGCGCCGCCGGCAAGGACCGCACCGGCCTGCTGGCGGCCCTGACCCACCATCTGCTCGGCGTCCACCCCGACGACATGATGGCCGACTACCTGCTGACCAACACCGCCGTGGATCTGGAGCGGCGCGCGCCGGGCATCGCCCGCCAGCTGGAGGCCATGACCGGCCGCCCCGCCTCGCACGACGCCGTCGTGGCCTTCCTGGGCGTCGAGCCGGTCTATCTGGAGACCGCCCTGGCCGGGATCGCGGCCCAACATGGCTCGATCGACGCCTGGCTCAAACAGGCTCTCGGCGTCGACGCCCGCCTGCGCGACCGCATCGGCGAGCGGCTGTCGGCGTGAACTCCCGCATCGTCGAGATCCTTATACGGCCCTGGCGCGACCCCCTCGCCGTCGCCCATGGCCTGAGACATTTCGACGGCCCGCTGGCCCTGCTCTCGGACGGCGGCGTCCTCGGGCGCTGGTCCTTCGTCGCCGCCGAACCGGATCGGGTCCATGTCGGCCCGCTGCCGGCCGATAGCGGTCTGCATCCGCTGGGCGCGCCGCCCTTCGAGACCGGCCTCATCGGCCTGTTGGCCTATGACGCCGGCGCCCGCGCCGCGACCGGTCCCCGTCCGGACGTCTGGCCCGACCTCATGCTGGCCCGCTATCCGGCCATGCTGGCGTTCGATCATCGCGACCGCTCGGTCAGCGTAATCGGGCGTGGGGACGACCCGGCGTCGGCGCGGGCCGCGGCGGAAAAGGCCGAGGCGTGGCTGGCGGGCGCGCGCGATCCTGTGCGTCCCGCCGCTCCGGCCGCATCATTCGAGGCGGAGGCGGCTCCGGCGACCTATGTCGACGCCGTGGCTGACGTGGTCGACCGCATCGCCGCCGGGGACCTGTTCCAGGCCAATATCTCCCGGGCCTGGTCAGGGACGCTGGCTCCCGGGGCCGATCCGTTCGACGTCATGCTGCGCCTGGCCGACCGGGCCGCGGCCTACGGGGCCTTCTGGCGTCTGGGCGATCTGGCGATCGTCTCGAACTCCCCCGAGCTGTTCCTGACCTTCGAGCCGGCGACCCGCCGGATCGAGACACGGCCGATCAAGGGCACCCGCCCCCGCGACGCCGATCCGGCGCGCGACGCCGCACTGGCCGCCGAACTCGAGGCCAGCGCCAAGGACCGGGCCGAAAACCTGATGATCGTCGACCTGATGCGCAACGACCTGGCGCGGGTCGCTGAACCGGGCTCGATCGTGGTGGACCGGCTGTTCGAGATCGAAACCCACCCGACCGTCCATCACCTGGTCTCGACGGTTTCGGGCCGCGTCAGGGACGGCGTCGGCCCCGCCGACCTGCTGGCGGCGACCTTTCCCCCCGGTTCGATCACCGGCGCGCCCAAGCATCAGGCCATGAAGGTCATCGCCGGCCATGAGCCGCCGCGCGGTCCGTGGTGCGGCAGCCTGTTCCACATTCAGGACGACGGCCGGATGACGGCGTCCGTCCTGATCCGCACCGCCTCCTTCAAACGGACCGGGGACAGCTGGCGTTTCCGCGCCCTGGCGGGAGCGGGCATCGTGGCGGACAGCGATCCCGGGGCCGAACTGGCGGAAACAGACGCCAAGATCCTCGCCCTGCGCGAGGCGCTGACCGGGTCCTAGCAGTTCGAGCAGACCACGGCGTCGACGGTGCGCGGACGCAGATAATAGGTGTGCGAGAACCGCGTCACCGGGGGCATCAGATAGTCGACGGGAGAATCATAGTCATAGGTGACTTCCGACAGAATGATGCTTTCCCCATTGGAGATCAGCCCCGCCGGCAAGACGACCACTTCGCCGACCGGGCGCGAGCCCATACCGCGGCCGCGGCTCCAGACCACCTTGGCGACGCCCGCCGTCTGCGTGACGCTGCTGACGCGCTGATTCAGCGTGGCCGTGGAAAAGGGCTTCATGATCAGTCCGCCGATCTGGAAGATGTCATCCAGGTTCGCCGTCGCCACGATCTCTTCCTGAGCCACCAGGTCCGCGACCATGGCCGCGACATGACCCATGCGCTTCTGGGCCATATAGCCCTGGCAGAATTCGGCCAGCCCGAAATAGAAGGCGATCATGACCGGCGCGATCAGGGCGAACTCGACAGCCGACACGCCGCGTTCGTCGCCCGTCAGTCGGGAAATGAGCCCGCGGCGCCTCATGCGAGGGGCTCTTCGCTCACGGCGTCGACCCCGGTCAGCATGACGGTCCCGCTGGGGGAGCGAAGGGCTCGTTCCGGAACGCCGTGGTGGCGGTCAGCATGGCCGTCCCGTCGTTCAGCCGCGACAACCCCTGGGCCAGAAAGGTCGTCAGCAACGGCTGCCGATACCAGACCCGCACCAGGACCAGACTGCCCGGGTTGCCGATGCAGTAATTCATTCCCGCCGCATCGAACGCGCCCCCCGCCATCGGATCCGGCGGCGGGGCGGCGAACTGGGGGATGACCCGGACATCGACCGTCGCGCGACTGGCGCAGTCGGGCGCGAAGATGCTCATCCGGCTGCACAGGGCCGTCTTGAACTGCGCCGCCGTCATGCCCTGGGCGCTGGCCTGACCCGTACGGATCATACGGCCGGTCTCGATGGTGGCGTTTTCCAGAACGGAGTCCGTGACGAATACGAGACCCAGTTCCAGGATGGCGAACATCATCAGGCAGAACGGCAAGGCGACCATGCCGAATTCGACAGCCGCCGACCCGTCCCGCGCCGCCAGCAGTCGGGCAGGGAAACCGCGGCGGAGGGCCGGAGACCGGGGTTGACGAGCGCGCATCGGCGGATGGCCGCTACGGCGTCGGCGCCGCGGGGCCGCTGGTCCCGAGCACGGACGGCGAGCATGAAGCGGCGCAGGCCATCTCCGTGGCCTGGCCGCCGCGCCAGACGCGGACCCGGCCCGCGCCGGATCCGGCCGTAACGATGACTTCGCTCTGGAAGAGAGTCCGGCCGGCGCTGTCGACCGCCACGATCTCGGTCACCCCATAACCCTTGCCGGTGATATACAGGGTGTTGGAATCCACGACGGTCACATCCGCGATCTCGGGGTTGCCCACGATAATGGACCCGGCCGCCCCCCGCAGCTGAACCCGCGCGGCCTGATCAATTTCGACGCTCATCCGCGCGGACTGCGCGAAACCGACCGCCGGAGCGGCCAGCAGGGCGAGGGCGGCGAGGGCGGCGCCCAGTCGGGCGGATCGGGCGGTGCGGGTCATGCGTCGAATTCCGGTGAACGGGCGCGCGCGTAAGCGTGAACCGGACACTGCCCCGCAATCCTCAATAAAGTCTGAAATCATGCAACCGCGGTTGCGGTTATAGTAAACGCGGCGTCAATAAAGAAATCGAACTCTCAGATCACCGTTTTACTCGCCCTTAATCGGCGATCTGCATTGTGAAGATGCAAAAGGGGGTCAGGCGGGCAAACCGACGACCCCGGCGGCGTCAACGATTGCTCGCTTTAACTTAGAAGGGTTTCAGCATGACCAGGTTCGTTTCGAATTTCATGTCCGACGAGTCGGGCGCCACGGCCATCGAGTACGGCCTGATCGCCGCCCTCATCGCGGTCGTCATCATCTCGGCCGTGACCGCCCTGGGCACGACCATCAAGACCAAGTTCAACGCCGTCGTCACCGGCATGGGCGGCACCGCCGGCGCCTGACGGTTCCGACGAACGTCTGAAAAGCGGCGAAGGGCCGGGGTGGAAACGCCCCGGCCCTTTTCTGTGGTCCTGACCGGCGGGTTCAGAATGCCTGCATGCGATTATTCAAGGTGAATCGCCCGGTAACTACGACCGCCTACGCTGTTTTAACTGACATGGGCGAAAACAGTCCTGCGTTTGGGGGTCAAGCGGGCTACCGGCTCCCCCCGTTTTGAGTAGCTCGCTTCACTCCATCCAAAGGGAAATCCAATGACCAAGTTCGTTTCGAATTTCATGTCCGACGAGTCGGGCGCCACGGCCATCGAGTACGGCCTGATCGCCGCCCTCATCGCGGTCGTCATCATCTCGGCCGTGACCGCCCTGGGCACGACCATCAAGACCAAGTTCAACGCCGTCGTCACCGGCATGGGCGGCACCGCCGGCGCCTGACGGTTCCGACGAACGTCTGAAAAGCGGCGAAGGGCCGGGGCGGATGCGCCCCGGCCCTCCTGCTTTACGGTCTGTCTGTCCCCTCAACCCCGCTTTAACCGCCTGTATGTGAAATACGGCCATGGACACCGTGACCCTGATCCTTCTCGGCGTGATGCCGGCCCTTGTCATCGTCGCCGGGCTCAAGGACCTGACCTCGATGAAGATCCCCAACTGGATCTCGGGACTGCTGGTGCTTGCCTTCTTCCCCGCCGCCCTCGTCGTGGGCCTCGACCCGATGACGGTCGCCGCCAACCTCGGCGTCGCCGCCGGGGCGCTGGTCATCGGCGCGGGCATGTTCGCCCTGCGCTGGATCGGCGGCGGCGACGCCAAGTTGATGGCGGCCGCCTGCCTGTGGCTGGGCCTGTCGGGCTCCGGCATGTTCCTGCTGTGGACCGGCGTCATGGGCGGCGTCTTCTGCCTGGCGCTGCTGTTCGCCCGCTTCCATTCGCGCCCGTATCTGATCGGCGCGCCGGGCTGGATCGTGCAGCTGATGGAGCCGCGTGGCGACATCCCGTACGGCGTGGCCATCGCCGCGGGCGCCCTGATGGCCTATCCGGCCTCCCCCCTGCTGGCGACCTTCATCGCGGGGTAACAGCGACTTAGGTCCGCGTTAACCCGCAACCGGCATGGTCGTTAACGGTAGGGGGCAGAGGACCGACTCGATGGTTCGGTCCGGTCCTGCCGGAGACCGTGGATGAAGCCCGCCCGTATCATCGTGATTTGCGTCGCCGCCGTGGCCGCCATTGGCCTGGCCCTGGTCGTGCGCTCCATGGGATCGCCTTCGAAAGCCCCCACCGCCGTCGCCACAGCCGCCGCTGTTCCCGCGCGGCCCATGGCCAAGGTGCTGGTCGCCGCCAAGGACCTGCAGCCCGGACAACGCCTGACCGAGGGCGACCTGGACTGGAAGGACTGGCCCGCCGACGAGGTCAATCCGGCCTTCATCACCGATGGAACCGTTCCGCTGCCGTCCGCCGGGGCGGTCGCCGACGCCAAGCCCGCCGACAAGCCCGAAGGCGCCGTCGCCTCGGTGACCCGCGCCGCCACGGATCTGGCGACCGGCGGGGCCAAGGCCGACTATGTCGGCTCGGTCGTGCGCGAACCCATTCTGGCGGGCGAACCGATCGTCAGCCGCAAGATCGTCCGCGCCGGGGACAGCGGCTATATGGCCGCCTATCTGGAGCCCGGCATGCGCGCCATGGCCATCCGCGTCACGGTCGAGACGGCCGCCGGCGGCTTCATCCTGCCGGGCGACCGGGTCGATGTCCTGCTGACCCGCGAGACCACGCTCGGCAACGCGGGCGCCCAGGAGGGCGACCGGGCCAAGTTTTCTTCGTCCACCGTGATGCAGAACGTCAAGGTGCTCGCGATCGACCAGTCGACGCGGGCCGGCGACGACGAGCAGGCCGTGGTCGGCGCGACGGCGACGCTGGAGCTCGGACCGCGCGACGCCGAAGCCCTGGCCCTGGCCAAGTCCGAGGGCGAGCTGAGCCTGGTCCTTCGATCCTACGCCGATACGGCCGGACCTTCCGGCCGGGTCGCCCCGGTCATCCGGCAATCCTCGGCTGTCCGCATCTACCGCGGCGGCGCGCCCGAAGTGGTGGTGGTCCAATGAAGCGCCCCATGAAGCGTCTTGCCGCGCTCGCCCTGGCCGGCCTCACATTCGCGGCCGCGGCTCCCGCCGCGCCGAACGTCGCCCACGCCCAGTCCCGCGCGTCCGTGCCCCTGGGCGCCGGGGCGCAGCTGATCAATCTGCCGCGCGGCTCGTCCATGGCCATCGACCTGCCGTCGGACGCCCGCGATGTTATCGTGCCGAACCCCGTGGTCGCCGAGGCCATGCTGCATTCGCCGCGCCGCATCACCATCATCGGCCTGCAGCCCGGCGAGACCGACGCGGTGGTTCTCGACGCCGCCGGCCGCACCATCCTGTCCCTGCGGATCCGCGTGGACGCGGGGGTTTCCGCGCTGCAGGACACGCTGAACCGGATCGTCCCGGGCGGTGCGGTCCATGCAGAGGCCATCAACGACAGCATCATCCTGACCGGCCAGGTCCTGAACCCGATCGATTCCCAGCGGGCCCAGCAGATCGCATCGGCCTTCGTGGCGACGCCCGAGAAGGTGTTGAACATGCTGAGCGTCGCCGGCTCGGACCAGGTCACGCTGAAGGTTCGGGTGGTCGAGATCCAGCGCACCGCCATCAAGCAGTTGGGCTTCAACACCAGCGCCGTGCTGGGCCGGCTGGGGGACGCGCAGTTCCTGCTCGGCCAGGCGGCGACCTTCGGCGTGAACGGCGGCCTGCTGGGCGGCTTCTCCGGCGGGGGGTCGATCGACACCACCAAGAACTACCAACTCCAGGTTCCATGCGCGGCCGGCCTGCCCGCCGACGCCACCTGCATGGGCGTCATCGATGGACCCAACAACCGCTACGGCGCCGAGAACTGGGATACGGCGCAGCCTGGCACCGGCCCCGGAAGTGATGGCCTCAACCGGGGCGAGGCCACCATCAAGGCGTTCGAGCGCGCCGGCCTGATCCGGACGCTGGCCGAGCCGAACCTCACCTCGGTCAACGGCGAAAGCGCCACCTTCCTGGCCGGCGGCGAATTCCCGATCGTGGTGGGGCGAGACCAGGACGGCACCATCCTGACGGAATACAAGCCCTACGGCGTCAGCCTGGCGTTTCGCCCCATCGTGATGTCGGGCGGCCTGATTTCAATGCAGATCACGGTCGAGGTGTCAGAACTGACCAACTCCGGCGCCCTCACCATCGGCGCGGGCACGACAACCGCCACGTCCCTGTCCGGCCTGAATGTGCGCCGGGTCCAGAACACGGTCGAACTGCCCTCGGGAGGATCGATGATGATCGCCGGCCTGCTCCAGGAAACCACGCGGCAGAATATCGACGCCCTTCCGGGGCTCATGAACGTGCCGGTTCTCGGGTCGCTGTTTCGTTCGCGCGATTATCTGAACGGCGAAACCGAACTGGTCGTCATCGTCGAACCCTACATCGTCAGACCCACCTCGCCGGGTCGGATGCAGACGCCCGCCGATGGTTTGCGCATCGCCAACGACGCACAGACCATTTTCCTCGGCCAGTTGAACCAGGCCTACAACGCATCCGAGCCGACGGCCGCCCGGAGCAGCTGGCAAGGCCCCGTCGGCTATGTGATCGAATGAGCGCCTCCATGACCCGCACCCCGTCTGTTTCGCGTCCCGCCCGGACCGCCCGCGGAATGACGCTCGCCGCCCTTCTCGGAGCGGTCCTGATGTCGGGATGCGTGGGCCTGCCTGTGGAAAGCGACCTGCCCGTCCCCCTGACGCCGACCTCGCGATATTCCTTGCAGGTTGAGCCGGGAATCGATCGCATCGCCCTGGCGGTGCACGAGACCGGCCTTTCCGGACCGCAGCGCGCCGCCATCGTCGATCTGGCGGCGCGCTTCGCGCGCGAAGGGGCTTCTGTCGTCACCATCGAGGCCCCGGCCGGCGAGGATCCGGTGGCCGTCGACATGGCCTGGAAGGTCCGCAGCGCCCTGGAAACGGCCGGGGTCTCCGGCGGTATGATCCAGGTCGTCAGCTATTCGGGCCCGGACGCGCGCGCACCGGTCCTGCTGGGCTTTGAAACCCTGCAGGCCGCCGTTCCGCGGTGCGGGACCAACTGGGGAAGCCTCACCCGCTCGGCCACCAATCAGCCGTCCTCCAACTTCGGCTGCGCGGTCAACGCCAATCTCGCCGCGCAGATAGAAACGCCGCGCGATATCGTCACTCCACGGCAAATGACGCCGTCCGACGCGGCCCGTCGGGGGGTCGTTTTCGCCAACTATCGCACCGGGCAGAACACCGCCGCGACCCAGGAGCAAATGCTCACCAATCGTCGCGTCGCCCGGGCCGTGGAATAGGGCAATGAGCAACGCCTTCGCCCCCCAACCCTTTGACGAGTTCGACGACGAGTTTGATCTTGATATGGGTTATGTGACGCCCGAGGCCGCGGTCGCCGGATCGACCGTCGTCGAGCCCGCCGCATTTCCGGGCGAACCGCCGGTCGATCAGCGTCCGCCCCTCCAGTTCACGCCCCCGGCCGTCGCCGCCCTGGCCGCCCAGCCAGCCCCGCCCCTGCACGAAGCCGGTGAAGCCGTTCCCGCCGCGGCCGGCTTCAATCCCGTCGGTGAACTGGTCGCCGGCGCCGCCTCGGCCTTCTCGGCCCCGATGCTCAGCGGCGGCCACACCGCCGAGATCTCGGTGCCACGCATCGCCATCCACGTCTTCGCCGAACGTCAGGACACCCTGGCCGCCGCCGAGCGCGCGGGTCAGGATCGCCGCTTGTCGCGCGCCACGACCCAGATCCGCATCGGCGGCGTCGCCGCGGCCGTCGAGGCCTATCAGCACGAACCAACCCCGCCGCTGATCGTCGTCGAATGCATGAAGGACCCGCAGACCCTGCTGTGGGAAGTCGATCAGCTGGCCGAGGTGTGCGACGCCGGCACCAAGGTCGTCGTCGTCGGCGCCACCAATGACATCCTGCTTTTCCGCGAACTGATGCGTCGCGGGGTCAGCGAGTATCTGGTCGCGCCGCTGCAGCCGCTCCAGCTGATCGCCGCGATCGGCGGCCTGTTCGCCGACCCGGCCCAGCCCTTCGTCGGCCGCTCGATCGCCTTCGTCGGCGCGCGCGGGGGAACGGGATCCAGCTCGGTCGCCCACAACACCGCCTATGCGATGTCGGAGCGGATCGGCGCCAACACCGTCATCGTCGATTACGACCTGCCCTTCGGCACGGCCGGGCTGGACTTCAATCAGGACCCGCTGAGCGGCGTCGCCGATGCGCTCAGCCAGCCGGACCGTCTCGATCCCCTGCTGCTGGACCGGATGATGGTCCGCTGCACCGACAAGCTCAGCCTGTTCGCGGCCCCGGCGACCCTCGACGTCGACTGGGACATCTCGCCCGAGGCCTTCGAGGAGGTCACGACCCAGATCCGTTCGACCGCCCCCTTCGTAGTGCTGGACCTGCCCCATCTGTGGTCGGGCTGGATGCGCCGCACCCTGATCGCGGCCGACGAGGTCGTCATCGTCGCGACGCCGGATCTGGCCTCGCTGCGCAACGCCAAGAACATGATCGACCTGATCAAGCAGGGCCGCCCCAACGACGCCCCGCCCCGGCTGGTGCTCAACCAGGTCGGCGTGCCCGGACGCCCTGAAATCCCGGCCAAGGATTTCGGAGCCGCCCTGGGAGTCCATCCCAGCCTGATCATCCCCTTCGACCCCAAGACCTTCGGGGCCGCCGCCAACAACGGCCAGATGATCCTCGACGCCAGCGCCAAGTCGAAGGCGGCCGAGGCCTTCCAGACGCTGGCGCAGATCGTGTCACGCCGCGAACTGCCGATGGTGACCGGCCACAAGACCAGGGGCGAGGGCAAGTCCATGTTCGGCGGCCTGTTCAAGAAAAAGTCGTAAGGGGTGTTCGGCAAGCGCACAGGTCAACCGGGGAATGTGGCGACGGCGCCGCGTCCATCCGCGCCTGCGCCGCAGTCGACGCCGGCCGCCCAGCCGCCTCCCGGCATCCAGACCGAAGCCTTCGCCTTCGGCGGCGAACAGACTCCCGACCAGGTCCTGGCCGCGACCCGCAAGGCCGAGTCCTACGCCGCCAGGCCCGCCTCCCCCGCCGCCGACCGGCTGGACGCCCTGGCCATGCGGCCGAAGCCTGCCGGCGAGAGCGAGGGGGCCGGGACCGGTCCCGGCCCCAAGGCCACGCCAGGCTTTGAACAGCTGAAGAAGGCCCAGGCCGTCGCCGAGATCGTCCGCGAGCAGTCCGACTATTACCACGCCACCAAGACGACGATCTTCAACGCCCTGATGAACACCATCGATCTGGCCCAGCTGGCCCAGCTCGACACCAAGGCCGCGTCGGAGGAGATCCGCGACATCGTCGCCGAGCTGGTGGCGATCAAGAACGTCTCCATGTCGGTGGCCGAGCAGGAGCATCTGGTCCAGGACATCGTCAACGACGTCCTCGGCTACGGTCCGCTTGAGCCGCTGCTGGCCCGCGACGACATCGCCGACATCATGGTCAACGGCGCCGGCCGGGTGTTCATCGAGGTCGGCGGCAAGGTCCAGCTGACCAATGTCCGCTTCCGCGACAACGCCCAGCTGATGAACATCTGTCAGCGGATCGTGTCCCAGGTCGGCCGTCGCGTCGACGAGAGCAGCCCGATCTGCGACGCCCGCCTGCCGGACGGCAGCCGCGTCAACGTCATCGCCCCGCCGCTGGCCATCGACGGCCCGACGCTGACGATCCGGAAGTTCAAGAAAGACAAGCTGACGATGAAGAACCTGGTGGAGTACGCCTCCATCAGCCCCGAGGGCGCGCGCGTTTTGGGCGTCATCGGCGCGTCGCGATGCAATCTGGTCATCTCGGGCGGAACGGGCTCGGGCAAGACCACCCTGCTGAACACCCTGACGGCCTTCATCGACCCGACCGAACGGGTCATCACCTGCGAGGACGCCGCCGAACTGCAGCTGCAGCAGCCGCACGTGGTGCGTCTGGAGACCCGCCCGCCCAACCTCGAGGGCCAGGGCATGATCACCATGCGGGACCTGGTGAAGAACTGCCTGCGCATGCGTCCCGAGCGGATCATCGTCGGCGAGGTGCGCGGTCCGGAAGCCTTCGACCTGCTGCAGGCCATGAACACCGGCCACGACGGCTCCATGGGCACGCTGCACGCCAACAGCCCCCGCGAAGCCATCAGCCGGATGGAGTCGATGATCACCATGGGCGGCTACGGCCTGCCGTCCAAGACCATTCGCGAGATGATCGTCGGCTCGGTCGATGTCATCGTCCAGGCGGCGCGCCTCCGGGACGGCAGCCGTCGGATCACCCACATCACCGAGGTGGTGGGGCTGGAAGGCGACGTCATCGTCACCCAGGACCTGTTCGTCTACGAAATCACCGGCGAGGACGAGAACGGCAAGATCATCGGCCGTCACCGTTCGACTGGCATCGCCCGGCCCCGCTTCTGGGACCGCGCCCGCTACTACGGGCTGGAGCGCGAGCTGGCGGAAGCCCTCGACGCGGCGGAGTAGCGGACGATGCTGCCGATCCTCGCCGCCGTCCTGGCCTTCATCACCATCGGCGGCCTGGGCTGGGCCTTCGTCGGCGGCGGCGATTCCAGCGACGTCGCCCTCAAGCGCGCCGAGGGCTTCGGCAGTCCGAAACAGAACAACGCCGCGTCGAAAAAGGCGGCCGCCGCCAACACGCCCGAGGCGCGTCGCAAACAGATCATGCAGCAGCTCCAGGAATCGGAGCGCGCCGAGCGCAAGGCGCGCATCAGCCTGCAGGCCAAGCTGAAGCAGGCCGGGCTGAACACCAGGCCCTCGACCTTCTGGATCATCAGCGGGGTGCTGGGCGTGTTCGCCTTCCTGCTGCCGCTGCTGTTCGGCCTGAACGTCCTCATCGCGCTGGGGATGGCCTTCGTCGTCGGCCTGGGTCTGCCGCGCTGGTGGGTCGGCATGCTGGGCCAGCGGCGGCGCAAGAAGTTCTCGAGCCATTTCGCCGACGCCGTCGACGTCATCGTGCGCGGCATCAAATCGGGCCTGCCGGTGCACGACTGTTTCAAGATCATCGCCCGCGAGAGCCCGCAGCCTCTGGGCGCGGAGTTCCAGAAACTGGTCGAGGGCCTGGGCGTCGGCCTGACCCTGGCCCAGGCGCTGGACAGGATGTACGAGCGCATGCCGACGCCGGAGCTGAAATTCTTCTCCATCGTCATCGCCATCCAGCAGAAGACTGGCGGCAACCTGGCCGAGGCGCTGAACAACCTCTCGGTCGTGCTGCGGGCCCGCAAGATGATGGGCGAGAAGATCAAGGCCCTGTCGTCCGAAGCCACGGCCTCGGCCGGCATCATCGGCTCCCTTCCGCCCGCGGTGATGATCCTCGTCAGCGTCACCACCCCGGCCTACATGGCCAAGCTTTTCACCGACCCGCGCGGCCAGTTCATGCTGTTCGTGGCCGTGGCGATGATGAGCTTCGGCATCTTCGTGATGAAGAAGATGATCTCGTTCAAGTTCTAGGAACCGGCCCGTGATTGAGTTCTTCACCAACGTCCAGAACCTGCTGAGCCTCGGCGTGGGGGTGCTGGTGTTCGCCACCATCGTGACGCTGGCGAGTTCGTTCGGCGGCGGGGTCAAGCTGGAGAGCCGGATGCAGGCCGTCGCGGTTCGCCGCGAAGAGCTGAAGCGCCGGTCGCGTCAGGCGATCGCCTCCCAGAACGCCGGCCCGCAGGGCCTCCGGCACACCGACGACGGGTTCAAGAAGCGCGTCGTCGAGCGGCTGAACCTGACCACGCTGCTGGAAGATCCCAAGGTCGCCGACAAGATGGCCCAGGCCGGCTATCGCGGACCCAAGCCGCTGACGACCTTCTACTTCTTCCGCTTCTCCATGCCCTTCGTCTTCCTGGCGATCGTGGCCTTCTATCTGTTCGTCTTCAACGACTTCGGCCTGTCGTTCATGGTCCGGGTGACGATCACCATGGTCGCTGCGGTGATCGGCTTCTATGCGCCCAACATCTTCCTGGCCAACCGCATCGCCAAGCGCCGCACCTCGATCATGCAGGCCTTTCCCGATGCGCTGGACCTGCTGCTGATCTGCGTCGAGGCCGGCATGTCGATCGAGGCGGCGATCCAGAAGGTCAGCCAGGAGATCGGCGGCTCGTCCATCGACCTGGCCGAGGAGATGACCCTGCTGTCGGCCGAGCTCAGCTATCTGCCCGACCGGCGCATGGCCTATGAGGGCCTCGCCAGACGCACCAACCATCCGGGCGTCAAATCGGTCGCGACCGCCATGACCCAGGCCGAGACCTATGGCACGCCGCTGGGCTCGGCCCTGCGCACCATGGCCAAGGAAAACCGCGAGATGCGCCTGTCGGCCGCCGAGAAGAAGGCCGCCGCCCTGCCCGCCAAACTGACCGTGCCGATGATCCTGTTCTTCCTGCCGGTGCTGTTCATCGTCATCCTGACGCCGGCGATCATCAGCATCCAGGATACGATGGCCGCCGGCGCCGCGGGCGGCTGACGGCGCTCAGACCGGCAAGGCCCCGCGCTTCACCACCGTTCGCATCGCCACGCTGGACGAGACGCGCGTGACCCCCGGAATTCGCGTCAGCTCGTGGGAATGGACGCGCTCCAGATCGTCGACGTCGCGCACCACCAGCCGCAGCAGATAGTCCGAGCCGCCGGTCATCAGATAGCATTCCACCACCTCGGGCACCGTGGCGATGGCGGTCTCGAAGGCCGTCAGCGAGGCCTCGGCCTGGGACGACAGGGTCACCGTCACGAAGACGCTGATCGGCAGGCCCACGGCGCGTTCGTTGATGATGGCGGCGTAGCGGCTGATGACCTCGGCGGCCTCCAGCGCGCGCAGACGGCGCAGGCAGGCGCTCTCGGACAGGTTCACCGTCCGGGCCAGATCGGCGTTGGTCATGCGGCCGTCGCTCTGCAGGGCGCGAAGCATCTTCCGGTCGGTGTCGTCGAGGGCGACAGCAGAGATTGTCTTCATCACCCACCTCATTCGCAGATTCTGCGAATGTACGGCGTTCACCCGCCAAAAAGAACAGGAACCTGCGGTCGAACCGCCGCTAGATTGCCGCACGAAGCGAGGCGGCCGGAGAGCGCGCCCGCATCCTCACCGGAACAGGAAACTCCCATGCGCGTCGGCGTCCCCAAGGAAATCAAGAAGAACGAACACCGCGTCGGTCTGACGCCGACCGCCGTGCGCGAATATGTCGCCCATGGGCACACGGTCTCGATCGAGACGGGCGCCGGACTGGGCGCGGGCTTCACCGACGCCGACTTCAGGAAGGCCGGCGCGAAGATCGTCGCCGACGCGAAGACGGTCTTCGCCGACAACGACATGATCGTGAAGGTGAAGGAGCCGCAGAAGGTCGAGTGGGAAATGCTCCGCGAGGGCCAGATCCTGTTCACCTATCTGCACCTGGCGCCCGACCCCGAGCAGACGAAGGGGCTGGTGGCGTCGAAATGCGCGGCCGTGGCCTATGAGACCGTGACCAACGCCCAGGGCGGCCTGCCGCTGCTGGCGCCGATGTCGGAAGTGGCCGGCCGGATCGCCGTCTTCTCGGCCGCCGAGACCCTGCTGAAGCACAACGGCGGCATGGGGCTGCTGTTCTGCGGCGTTCCGGGCGTGGCCCCGGCGCGGGTGCTGGTGCTGGGCGGCGGCGTCGTCGGCCTGAACGCGGCCCGCATGGCCATGGGCCTGGGCGCCGAGGTGGTGGTGCTGGAACGCTCCATCCCGCGCATGGCCTATATCGACGAAGTCACCCAGGGCCGGGTCATCACCCGCTATTCCTCGATCGGCGCGATCGAGGAGGAGATGGTCAAGGCCGACGTCATCATCGGCGCCGTTCTGGTCCCGGGCGCCGAGGCGCCCAAGCTGATCAAGCGCGAACACCTGAAGCAGATGAAGCCCGGCTCGGTGCTGGTCGACGTCGCCATCGACCAGGGCGGCTGTTTCGAGACCAGCCACGCCACGACCCACGAGGACCCCACCTACGTCATCGACGGCGTCGTCCACTATTGCGTCGCCAACATGCCGGGCGCCGCCCCGCGCACCTCGTCGGAAGCCCTGAACAACGCCACCCTGCCCTTCGGCCTGGCCCTGGCCGACCACGGTCTGGACGCGCTGAAGTCCAACCCGCATCTGGCCCGCGGCCTGAACGTGCTGAACGGCGAGATCACCTATCCGGCCGTCGCCGAGGCGCTGGACATGCCGTGGAGCGATCCGTTCGGGGTGTGGGCGAAGGGCTGAAGCCCAGGGATCAGGGATTAGGGATGAGGGATGAGGAAGCGAGCTCATCGGCTCGCCCGCTTGCTGCTCCCCGTCTCATCCCTCATCCCTAATCCCTCCCATGCCTGTAAATCGCCGCTCTCTTGGGGCATAAGCCGCGCTCAAGCAGCGAGCGACCGCGTCGCGAGCGTTAGCGCCCACTTAGAAATCACGCGATGAAGTTTCTCGACCAGGCCAAGATCTATATCCGCTCCGGCAACGGCGGGGCGGGCGCCGTCTCGTTCCGGCGCGAAAAATTCATCCCGAACGGCGGGCCCGACGGGGGCGACGGCGGCAATGGCGGCAACGTCTGGATCACCGCCATGGACGGGCTGAACACCCTGATCGACTTCCGCTACCAGCAGCATTTCAAGGCCCAGACCGGCGTCCACGGCATGGGCCGGCAGATGCACGGCGCCAAGGGCGAGGACGTCATCCTCAAAGTCCCCGTCGGCACCCAGGTGCTGGACGACGACAAGGAGACGGTGCTGCTGGACATGGATCATGTCGGCAAGACCGAACTGCTGCTGAAGGGCGGCAACGGCGGCTGGGGCAATGTCCACTTCAAGGGTCCGTCCAACCAGGCCCCCGCCTACGCCAACCCGGGCCAGGAAGGCCAGGAGCGCTGGATCTGGCTGCGGCTGAAGCTGATCGCCGACGTCGGCCTGGCCGGCCTGCCCAACGCCGGCAAATCGACCTTCCTCGCCGCCGCCAGCGCCGCCCGGCCCAAGATCGCCGACTATCCGTTCACGACCCTGGTGCCCAACCTCGGCGTGGTCGACCTGTCGCCCACCGAGCGGTTCGTCATCGCCGACATCCCCGGCCTGATCGAGGGCGCCTCGGAAGGGGCGGGCCTCGGCACCCGCTTCCTCGGCCACGTCGAGCGCTCGGGCTGTCTGATCCATCTGATCGACGGCACCCAGGACGACGTCGCCGGCGCCTACCGGACCATCCGCCACGAGTTGGAGGCCTATGGCGCGGGCCTGGCCGACAAGGCCGAGGTCCTGGCCCTGAACAAGGTCGACGCCCTGACCCCCGAGGCGCGCGAGGAAAAGGCGGCCGAACTGGAGGCCGTCGCCGGCCGCCGGCCCATGCTGGTCTCCGGCGTTTCGGGCGAGGGCGTGACCGAACTGCTGCGCGCCGCCTGGACCGAGGTCCGCAAGGACCGCGGCGAGATCGCCCCGGCCGAGGAAGACGAGACCGTCATGGAGACGCCGGGCGGCTGGGCGCCCTGATGGTCGACGGCGCGTCCCGATCCGCCCGGGCGATCGCCGACGCCCGGCGCATCGTGCTCAAGATCGGCTCGTCCCTGCTGGTCGACGGCCGGACCAACACGGTCGATCACGCGCGACTGGAGGGACTGGCCGCGCGCGTCGCCGGCTGGATGGACCAGGGCAGGCAGGTGCTGGTGGTCTCCTCGGGCGCCGTCGCCCTCGGCGCCCGGCGGCTGGGTCCGAAAGCGCGGGCCGGGAGCCTTGAAGCCAAACAGGCGTCGGCCGCCGTGGGCCAGTCCCTGCTCATGGCGGCCTGGGCCGCGGCGTTCGAGCCCCACGCGCGGATCACCGCCCAGATCCTGCTGACCCGAGACGACACCGAGACGCGGCGGCGCTGGCTGAACGCCCGCGCCACCGTCGGCGCCCTGCTCGACATGGGGGTGATCCCGGTCGTCAACGAGAACGACACCGTGGCCACCGACGAGATCCGCTATGGCGATAACGACCGGCTGGCGGCGCGCGTGGCGCAGATGATCGGCGCCGACCTGCTGATCCTGCTGTCGGACGTCGACGGCCTCTATACCGCCGACCCCCGGTCCGATCCCGAGGCCGTCCATATTCCCCATGTCGAGACCCTGACGCCGGCGATCGAGGCCATGGCGACGGGCCCCAACGCCGGGGCGGGCATGGGGACCGGCGGCATGGCCACCAAGCTGATGGCCGCCCGGATCGCCGCCGACGCCGGCTGCGCCACCCTGATCGCCGCCGGACGGTCGCTGGAGGCGGGCGAGAGCTTCGCAGACCTGCGCAGCACCCTGATCGATCCCGCCACGACCGTGAGGGCCGCCTACAAGCAGTGGATCGGCGGGTCGCTGGCGCCGCGCGGGACACTGGTCGTCGATGCGGGCTGCGCCCGGGCGTTGGCGGAGGGCAATTCGCTTCTGGCCGTGGGGCTGGTCTCCGCCGACGGCGCCTTCGGCAAGGGCGATCCGGTCGGCATTGTCGACGGCGACGGGATGGAGATCGCCCGGGGCCTGGTCCGCTACGACGCCGGCGAGCTGTCGAAGATCATCGGCGTCCGCTCGGCCGATCTGGCCGCGGCCCTCGGCTACGAAGGCGGACCGGTCGTGGTCCATGCCGATGATCTGGCGCTTCGGCGGCCCTGAGCCCTTTGACACGGGCGCGGACGATGCGACCCTGAGCGGATGAGCCCGTCCTCCGACCTTCCGCCCTCGACGCCCGTCGCCCCTCTCGAGGCGGATATGCTGGCCATGGGCCGCCGGGCCCGCGCGGCCGCCCGCGCCCTCGCCCTGGCCGGGCCGGAGACCCGCACCCGCGCCATCGCCGGCATGGCGAAGGCCTTGCGGGCGCGGTCCGACCGGGTGCTGGCGGCCAACGCCGCCGATCGGGAGGACGCGAGGGCCGGGGGCATGGCCGAGGCCCTGATGGACCGCCTCGCCCTCGATCCCGCCCGGCTGGAGGGCGTCGCCGCGGCGCTGGACGCCATCGCCGCCATCGCCGATCCGGTCGGGGTCGAGACGGCGCGCTGGACCCCCGCCAACGGTCTGGACATCGCCCGGGTGCGCACCCCGATCGGCGTGCTGGCCATCGTCTATGAGAGCCGGCCCAACGTCACCGCCGACGCCGCCGCCCTGGCCGTGCGGTCGGGCAATGCGGTGATCCTGCGCGGCGGCTCGGAATGCCTGCGCTCCAACCTGGCCATCCACGCGGCGCTCGTCGAAGGGCTGGAATCCGCAGGCCTGTCCCCCGACACGGTGCAGCTCGTCACGACCCGCGATCGCGCCGCCGTCGGCAGCATCCTGACCGGTCTGGACGGAGCCATCGACCTGCTGATCCCGCGCGGCGGGCGGTCGCTGGTCGAGCGGGTGCGGCGGGACGCCCGCGTCGCGGTGCTGGGACATCTGGAAGGAGTCAATCACGTCTATGTCCACGCCAGCGCGGAGCCGGACATGGCCCGGGCGGTGGTGCTGAACGCCAAGATGCGGCGGGTGTCGGTCTGCGGCGCGGCGGAGACCCTGCTGATCGACCGGGCGGCCGCCGACAGCCTGCTGCCGTTGATCGCCGCCGACCTGACCGCGGCGGGCTGCGAGCTGCGCGCCGACGCCGCCGCGCGCGCGCTGGTTCCGCTGGCGACTTCGGCGAGCGAGGCCGACTGGTCGACCGAATATCTGCGGCCGATCCTCGCCGTGCGGGTGGTCGACGGCGTCGACGCGGCCCTCGACCACATCGCGCGCCACGGCTCGGGTCATACGGAGGCGATCGTGGCCTCCGATCCGGTGGTGATCGAACGCTTCCTGGCCGAGGTGGACGCCGGCATCGTGCTGGCCAACGCCTCGACCCAGTTCGCCGACGGCGGCGAGTTCGGCTTCGGCGGCGAGATCGGCATCTCCACCGACCGGCTGCACGCCCGCGGGCCGGTCGGCGCCGAACAGCTGACCAGCTTCAAATACGTGATCCGCGGCCAGGGCCAGATCCGGCCCTGAAGCCGGATCGCAGGCGACACCGGACAGACCGCGTGTTAGCTCCCTTGTGAGCATAAGTCCCCGCGAGCCCTGCCGCCTTGTCCTTCTTCCACGCCGGTCCCGCACCCAAAGCCCCGGGGCCTCGCCCCGGGGCCCTGCGCGACGGGCTTGACCTGCAGCCCGGCATGGCGGTCGGCCTGTTCGGAGGCTCGTTCAATCCCGCCCACGACGGCCACGCCCATGTCGCCGAGACGGCGATGCGGCGGCTGGGGCTGGATCGCGTCATCTGGCTGGTGTCGCCGCAGAATCCGCTGAAGGATACCCGCGACAGCGCCCCCCTGGCCGAGCGCATGGCTTCGGCGCGGGCGGCGGCGCGGCTGGCGGCGGACGGGCGGTCCATGATCGTCTCGGACTTCGAGACCCGGGTCGGAACGCAATGGACCGTCGACACCCTGCGCGCCCTGACCGCCCGCCATCCCGGCGTGCGCTTCGTCTGGCTGATGGGATCGGACAATCTGGCCGGCTTCCACAAGTGGCGCGGCTGGACCGACATCATGCGGATGATGCCGATGGCGGTGATCGCCCGGCCGGGCTCCCTGCACCAGAGCCGCACCTCTCCCGCCGCGGCCCGGTTCGCGGCGGCGCGAATTCCGGCCGCCCGCGCACGGCTCCTGCCCGACCTCGAGGCGCCGGCCTGGACCTGGCTGACGGCGCCGTTGAATCCCCGTTCCTCAACCGCGCTGCGGGCCGCGCGTGACGCCGCCGCGCATTTGTGATAGACTGCGCCTTTAGTAATCTCCCCGGAGCCCTCCGCTGACCCCCTCGCCCGCGCACGATGCGCAAGACGCCGCCGTTTCCAACACGGCGCACGAGATGGACGAATTCGAACCCATCCGCTCCGAAGACGGTCCGCAGGCTCCCCTTCCCGTCGGCTCCACCGCTCTGGAAACGGCCATTCTGTCGCGTCTCGACGACGACAAGGCCCAGGACATCGTCCTCATCGACCTGAAGGGCAAAAGCCCGATGGCCGACACCATGATCATCGCCTCCGGGCGGTCGCACCGTCACGTCGGCGCCCTGGCCGACCACCTTCAGCGCGCGCTGAAGGAACAGGGTCTGGGCAAGGTCAAGGTTTCGGGCCTGCCGCACTGCGACTGGGTGCTGCTGGATGCGGGGGACGTCATCGTCCACCTGTTCCGTCCCGAGGTGCGCGCCTTCTACAACATCGAGAAGATCTGGTCGGTCGAGAGCGGCCATCGCGTCGACGCCCGCGCCTGATCTCCTGATCCCCAAGTCCTGAACCCATGAAGCTGGCCGTCATCGCCATCGGCAAGCCGGGGCGGGGACCCGAAGCCATGCTGGCCGCCGACTACGCCGACCGCGCCACCCTGGCCGGTCGGGCCCTGGGGCTGGGACCGCTGGAGCTGGTCGACCTCGAGCCGCGCAAGCCGGGCAAGGCGCCCGAGGCCGAGCTGATCCTCAAGGCCGCCGAGGGGGCGCATCTGATCGCCTGCGACGAACGCGGCAGGACCTTTTCCAGCCGCGCCTTCGCCGACCATATCGCCATGCTGCGCGACCGCGGCGAGCGCCGTCTGGTGTTCGCCATCGGCGGGGCGGACGGGCTGGACGAGAGCGTGCGTGCGGCGGCGGGTTCGACCCTGGCCTTCGGGCCCCAGACCTGGCCGCATGCGCTGGCGCGGGCGATGCTGGCGGAACAGCTGTATCGCGCCGTGACCATCCTGGCCGGTTCGCCCTATCATCGCGACTGATGCGTCCGCTGGTCCTGATCCTTTGCCTGAGCCTGACCGCCCTCCCCGTAGGCGCGGCGCCGATCACCGACGTGGCGCGGCTTCAGGCCGAGTTCCGCGACGAACAGGCCCGCGCCCGACGCCTGCGGGCCGAAGCGGCCGAGGCCACGGCCGAATTGGCCGGGCTGGAGCGGTCTCTGGGCCAGTTGCGCGCCTCGGTCGGCGAGGACGACCGGCTGATCCTCGCCCAGCGGGCCCGGTTGCGCGAGCTGGGCGCGCGCGAGGCGCCGCTGGTGACGCAGTTGTCGCAGGCGCGGGGCCGGCAGGGCCGGCTGCTGTCGGCGCTGCAAATGATGAGCCGCCGCCCGCCGCCGCCGCTGCTGACGCCCGCCGACAAGGCGGTGGACACCGTCCGCGCCTCCATCCTGATCCGCGCCATGACCCCGACGCTGCAGGCGCGGGCCCAGGGACTGGCGGACCGTCAGGACGAGGTGAACCGCGTCCGGCGCATCGCCGCCCTGAACAGCGAACGACTGTTCACCACCGAAAGCGCGCGCGGCGACCGACGGGCGCGCATCGAGGCCCTGACCGCGCGCAAGACCGCGCTGCAGGCCGTGCTGCGGGCCGAGGCGCAGACGGCGGAACGGGCCACCCGCGCCCTGGAGGCCCGGCTGC
>NZ_JBAZOS010000029.1:0-37776 GCF_041648615.1 Brevundimonas sp. | reverse complement strand
CGTGCTGGCCGGCGCGGCGGCGACGGGCGCCGGGGCCGGGGCCGGGGCCGGGGCGATATAGGCCGCGGGCGACGGCGGGCCGCTGTTCAGATCGCGCGTCAGGTCGCTGGCCGGCGGGGTCGCGGGCGGAGTCTGGGCATGGGCGGCGCCGGCCAGCGAAAGGGCGGCGGCGGCGGTCATCAGTTGGAGTTTCATGGCCGGAACCTTCGCCCTTCAGCCCGGGAACGGCAAGGCCCTGAGCGCAGGGCCGCCACGGCGCCGCCGCGATCAGGCGGCCGGAAGCTCGACCCAGAAGACGGCGCCTTCACCCGGCGTCGACGTCACGCCGATGGACCCGCCCTGCAGCTCGACCAGACGTTTGGCGAGGGCCAGACCGATGCCATGGCCTTCGACCGCGGACCGCTCCAGACCCAGCCGGTTGAACGGTTCGAACAGCTGGGCCTGCTTCTCGAGGGACAGGCCCGGGCCGCGGTCGCTGACCTCGATCCGCACGCCGTCGTAGATCCTGCTGGCGCGGAAGATGACGATGCCGCCGGCGCCGCCGTACTTGACGGCGTTGGAGGCCAGGTTGGCGACGACCTGGGTCAGGCGCTGGGAATCGGCCAGGGCGACCAGACCATCCCCCTCGCTGATCACTTCGAGGAACACGCCCCGGGACTCGGGGCGCAGGGCCACGGCCCGCTTCACGTCCTCAAGCACGCCCGGCACGTCGGTGGGCCGCAGTTCGACCTTGACCGCTCCGGACTCGGCGCGGGCGACGTCCAGCAGATCGTGGGCCAGCGCCTCGACCTGACGCGCCGTCTTGACCAGCATCTCGGCCATCTCGGCCTGGGTGGTCGTGACCGGCCCCAGCTGTCCGGTCTTCCACAGTTCACCGATGCCGATCACCCCGCCGACGGGGCTCTTGATCTCATGGGCGACATTGGCCAGCAGGCGGGACTTGGCTTCCGAAGCGCGTTCGGCGCGGACCTGGCCCGCCTTGGCGCGATCCGACAGACGATCCCGCTCTTCCAGCAGGGCCGCGACCAGCATGATCGGCATATAGCCGAACAGGATCAGCAACTGGGCCATCATGGCGCGATCGGCGCCCGCGAAGGTGACGCCATAGGGGCCGAAGCCTCGCATGGTTCCGCCGACCATCAGGATCGCGAGGACGACGAGGGCCGCGGTGACGCCCAGCATCCGGAGGCGAACCGCGATCAGCAGCAGCAGCGGCATGGTGACGAAGCCGATCGGAACGTGGTGCGACAGGACAATGAGACACAGTCCTGCCAGCAGACCGATGAGGACGACCGCCTCGATCGCCTTGGCCGGCGCGCGGAACCGCACGACCTCGCGTCTTGTCAGCGCAAGGCCGAAGCTCGACAGCACGGCCACGCCGAGGGCATGCCCGAACCACCAGGTCTGGGCGGAATCAAGGAAACTCGCGCCCTGCATCCACCACAACATGCCGCCGGCGAACACGGCGGCCGGCAGCGGGCCCAGCACGGCCGCGCTGAGCAGGAAGCGGCACGCGCCCTGAACCGAGGCCAGGTTCAGCGTGGGCGCGAAACGGCGCGCCAGCAGAACGGAGACATAGATGTCCAGCATATTGGCGACGGTGAACATCGCCGTCAGCTCGGCGGAATTGCCCGCCAGCAGGTTGCCCGCGGCTACGCCCATGGCGACCAGGGCGCCGAACGACAGATCGTAAAGCGGACCGCGCGAGGTGCGCAGCCAGACCGCGACGGCCAGACCGCCCGCGCCCCAGAGGGCGGCGACGACGCCGGCGGAGCGGGCGAAGGTGATGGCCATGACCACCAGAACCATGACCGCCATCGCCGTGAAGATCGGCGCCAGGGGCGGGCCTACGCCACTGACGGGGCGCGACAGGTCCCGGACGCGCGGAGCTGTCGGCGCCGTAACGCCGGTCGCGGGGTCCAAGGGGTCGAGCGCACGGCTCATTGGCATGTCAGGTCCTGGAACGACAGATCGTCGTCGTTCCTTATGCTCGCGCTTCCTAATATCCCCTGAAGGTCAGGCGTTCGCCGCCAGCGCCTCACCCAGTTCGCGTATGGCCGCCGCGGGACCGTCCGGATGGCTCCATACCGCCGAACTGACCGCCACGAAGTCGGCGCCGGCCCGCGCCAGCTCGCCCGCCGTCGCCGCCGTGATCCCGCCGATCGCGACGCAGGGGATTTCCACCGTCTCCTGCCAGATGGTCAGGATCTCGGGATCCGGACGATGGAAGGTCGCCTTGGTTTCCGTCGGAAAGAACGCCCCGAAGGCGACGTAGTCGGCGCCGGCCTCGGCCGCATCCATGGCCAGTTCCCGGCTGTCGTGACAGGTCACCCCGATCATGGCGTCACGGCCCATGACGGCCCGCGCTTCGGCCAGGGAGGCGTCGCCCTGCCCCAGATGGACGCCGTCGCAGCCGGAGCGCGCCGCCAGATCGGGCCGATCGTTGAGGATGACCGCCACGCCGCGCGCCTGGGCGATCGGCTTCAACGCCGCCACGGCGGCCAGAATCGCCGCGTCATCCACGTCCTTGAGCCGGATCTGCAGCGCCGCCACCGCGCCTGCGTCCAGCGCCGCCTCGAGATCGCGCGCGAAGGCGACGAGGTCCGGCAAGGCGGGCGGGGTGATCAGATAGAGCTGACAGGGCGGGCGGGTCGGGGCGACGGGGGTCTTGGCCATGGCTGCGAAGTGCGACGGACGCACGCCCGCGTCAACTCCGCCGATGCGAACGACTTGCATTCTCCGCCGACAGCCTGTTAGAAAGAACCATTCGCAACAAGCCTCAGGGTTCGCCTTGTACGTCTGCAACTGCAACGGCCTTCGCAAACGGGATGTCGCCGCCGCCATCGAGGCCGGCGCCACGCGGCCGCGTGACGTCTTCGCCCGCAACCAGTGCGCCGCCCAGTGCGCCAAATGCGTCTGCGAAATGCGCGAGATGATCCAGGACGCCCGTGAAACCTTCGCCATGGCGGCCGAATAGGCGCCTCGCCCCCCTCCGGCGTTATTCATTCGCATATTCAGGACTGTGAGAAGTGTTCGCATTGAACACAGAGCCGCCTGGCGTGTTAAATCAGGCGCTCACAGCCGGTGATTCACGATGGTCCGGTCGACCGCCGCGCCGCTGACGGAAAGAACGACCATGAAGGGCGATCCCGCGATCATCCGCACGCTCAATGCGGTCCTCACCAACGAACTGACGGCGGTGAACCAGTATTTCCTGCACGCGCGGATGTTCGAAAGCTGGGGCCTGAAACACCTCGGCCAGATCATCTACGACGAATCGATCGGCGAGATGAAACACGCCGACAAGCTGATCAAGCGGGTGCTGTTCCTCGACGGCCTGCCGAACATGCAGGATCTGCACAAGCTGAAGATCGGCGAGAACGTCTTCGAGTGTTTCGGCGCCGACCTGTCGCTGGAGCTGGGCGGGCGCGACACGCTGCTGGCCGGGATCGCCCAGTGCGAGGCGGCGTCCGACTTCATCAGCCGCCAGATCCTGACAGAGATCCTCGCCGACACGGAAGAGCACATCGACTTCCTCGAGGCGCAGCACAAGCTGATCGAACAGCTGGGCGAGCAGAACTATCTGCAGTCGGCCATGACCGAGATCGCCCCGGACCGGAGCGCGACGGGAAACTAGCCGTAGGCCAGCAGGCCATACGCCATCGCGTTGCCCAGGTTAAGGATGGCATGGGTCGCGGCGATGAGCGTGATCGAGCCGGATCGCAGCCAGAGCACTCCCAGAAGCAGGCCGATAAACGTCTGCATGAGGAACTCGGGCGCGTATTCGAAAGCCACCTGCTGAAGGAACGCCCAGTCGCCGTGCAGGACTGGATCCAGCAAGGCGCCCGGGACGTGCATCAGGCCGAAGGCGACGCTGGACAGGAATACCGCCTGGAAGCGTGAACCGGTCCGGTCGAGCAGCGCCGTCAGAAGCAGGACCCGGAACACGATCTCCTCGAACGTCGCGCCCAGGATCACGGCGCCCACGGTGACGATCAGGTCGGGGGCTTGAGGAAGAACTGACTTGTCTGAAGCGCTTGAGTAGGCCCCGTAGGTCCATGCCGCCGCAAGACCGATCGCAAGCCCGGCGATGATGAGCAGCCTGAGCCGCCCCGGACGGCTCGAACGAGAGGGCCAGGTGACCAGTCCGAACTGCAGGAACGCCGCCGGCACGAGCGTTCCGGCGAGGAGGTAGCTGATCTCAGCTGACGCAGGGCTTGCCTGGCCGAGCCAATGGAAGACCCCGTCCGCCGACAGCATCGCCGTGAGCGTCGCGAGTTCCATCCACAGGATCGGCCGGACCTGATCCGCGCGATCCACGGTCCAGAATGTCGTCGAGCCGCCGGCTCCAAAGCGCAGGGCGACGAACGATATTCCGAAGATGGCCGCAACGAACAGCAGGATTGCGACATGGATCTCCACGGCGAACTGGGGATCAACAACACCCGGGCGCGAAATCAGCACCCAGAAGGTGAGCGCCGCCAGCGCGAGGGCGAGGAACTGCGATAATCTGCGCGCGGTCATGGACGTGTCCGACAATGGATGGTCCAGAAACGTGCGCGTCCCCCGACTCACAACCTTATGTAAGCAGTCTCCCCCACCGGCGGCTAGAGCACCTCGCGCCGGGCCAGATGGGCGACGGCGAGGGCCATCACGACCAGGCCAAGGCCGCAGCCAAGCCCAAGGGCGGTGTTCGCGCGCCATGCCTGGCTCGAGATCAGCATGTTGACCGGCATCTGCCACGGGAAGAAGACCCCCGCCTTCGCCGAGGTGGCGACGACCGAGAAGAAGGTCCCGCCGATGCCCAGCACCAGCGCCGGCACGAAGCTGGCGAAGCGCAGGGCGGTCCACAGCTGGATGGCGACCATCAGGATCGCCGCGAGGAAGACCTTGCCCATGGTCGTGGCGTAGAGGGCGATATCGAGCGGCCCCGTCGGCGTCAGGTTCGGCTTCAGCGTCGTGGCCAGAGTGATCGCGCCCCATGTCAGGCCCAGCGTCGCCGCGCTCATCATCGCGACCACGGCCAGCACAACCATCGCCTTGGCCGCATAGAGACGCCAGCGCGGCAGCGGCAGGCTGCGCAGATGGTCCCAGGATTTCGGCCCGTGCTCCATGTGAGCGACCAGGGCGGTCAGGGCCGTGACGCTCATCGGCAGCATGAAGAAGGCCCAGATGCCGATCGAACTGACCATCCACATCTCCCACGGCTGGGGCGCCTTGCCGCGCATCAGGTTGAAGAAGGTGAAGACGGCGATCAGGGAGGGCGCGGCGACCGCCAGCAGGACGGCCAGCGACCGGTTCAGCTTGCGGATTTCCACGGACAGGACGGCGAGCATCAGACGAACTCCGGTTGGGACGGGGTGACGGGGGCGGGAGCGGACGCCTCGCGGTAGATTCCTTCCAGCGAACGGGCGCGGGCGCCGATCGCCACCACGGCCACGCCGGCCTCGACCAGGGCGCGGGTCATGGCGGGGACCGCTGCGTCGGGATCGTCTCCGGGCCTCAGCCGGGCCGTCATACCATTGTCGGCCGAAGACAGGGCCAGATCGAAAGGCTTGAGCACGGCGGTCGCGCGGGCGACGTCATCGACCCGCAGGGCGATCTCGGGCGCGAGGTCGGCCTTGATCCGCGCCAGTTCCCCCTCCAGCACCAGCCGCCCGTCATGGATGATCCCCACATGGGTGGCGATCTGCTCGATCTCGCCCAGCAGATGGCTGGACAGCAGGACCGTGGCGCCGGTTCGGGCCGGCAGATCCCTGAGAAAGCGCCGCATGTCGGCGATGCCGTCGGGGTCGAGGCCATTGGTGGGTTCGTCGAGGATCAACACCGGCGGCGCGCCCAGCATGGCGCGGGCCAGGCCCAGCCGCTGACGCATGCCCAGCGAATAGTCCGACACCCGGCGCCGGGCGTTCGGGCTCATCTCGACCACCTCCAGCACCCGATCGACCTCGGTCGCCGGCAGCCCGAGCAGGGTGCGGGTCAGGTCGAGGTTCTGACGCCCCGTCAGATTGGCGTAGAAGCCGTGCGCCTCCAGCAGGGCCCCCACCCGCCGCGCCGCGCCGAGGCGGTCGCGGGCGACATCGATGCCGGCGATCCGGGCCGAACCCGAGGTCGGACGGATCAGGCCCAGCAGCATCTTGAGCGTCGTCGTCTTGCCGGCGCCATTGCGCCCGAGGAAGCCGTAGACCGCCCTGTCCGGCACGGTCATCGACACCGCGTCGACGGCGCGATGGCGGCCGAAGCAGCGGGTCAGGGCCTCGGTTTCGATGGCGGCTGTCATGGCGCGGCGCTCGCTTTCGTTTAAGTCTTATATAAAGTTGCGAAACCCGCGCCTTTAAGTCAAGATTAAAGATCAGACAGTTTCCGGAGCCCGCCGTGAGCCTCGACGACATCGCCCGCTTTCGCCGCATGTGCGCCCAGTTCCGCTGGTTGGCGGTGTTCATGGTGGTCAGCGTCGGCGCGCTGCTGGCGCTGATGTACGGGATCGCCCCTGGCGTCCTTTCACTCCGGGGCGACCTCAGCGTCACGCCGATGCAATGGCTTTCCCAAGGAATCTGGGCCTTGCCGAGCGCCTT
Source organism: Brevundimonas sp. (assembly GCF_041648615.1). Lineage (GTDB taxonomy): Bacteria > Pseudomonadota > Alphaproteobacteria > Caulobacterales > Caulobacteraceae > Brevundimonas. The sequence goes on along the minus strand of NZ_JBAZOS010000029.1, from coordinate 31,201 downwards.
CTATCTGTTCGCGGTCTGGTCGATCGGGTCAGCCATGGGCCAGTTGTCGAAGGGCCGGTTGATCCAGCCCACGCTCGTGCAGGCCCTGCGCCGCGTCGGTGTGGCCCTGGGCGTCGGCGGGGTGCTGAGCGTGTTCGGGGTCACCAACCTGATCCGCCTGACGGGCGAGTCGCGGGGCGGCTATCTGCATTTCGACGTCGCGGGCATGACCCTGGGCATGATCGGCGGCGCCCTGTTCCTGCTGGGTCGCGTGATCGATCAGGCCGGCCGGGTCCAGGCCGAGCTGGACGAGATGATCTGATGCCTGTCCGCGTGACGCTCGACGCCCTGATCGTGAAGAAGGGCCTGAAGGCGCGGGATCTGGCGGCCGAGGTGGGGCTGAGCGAGACCCAGCTGTCGCTGTTCCGTTCGGGCAAGGTGAAGGGCATCCGTTTCCGCACCCTGGCGCGGCTGTGCGCGGCGCTGGACTGCAAGCCCGGCGACCTGCTGGACTACGGGTTCGACGCCGCGGACCTGGCCCCGGTCGACGACGACGAGGCCTGAGGGAACCGCCGCCCGGCCACGCCATTGTCTGTCCGCAGGCAGGGAGAGCGGCGCGTGACCGATATCGACGACATTCTGGACGACGCGCGCGACGCCGCCGGCGATTTCCTGAACGCCAACGAGCGCGATGTCGGCCATGTCGTGCTGGGCGTGGCGGTGACGCTGGGCTTCGCCCTCGGCGCGACGCTGCTGGCCCGGAGCACGATCCGGCCGCGGCGGATGCACCCGGGCGAGGAGGACGGCCCGATCACGGAGCGGCCACGCGGGCCCCTGAGCCTGATCCTGCCGGCCGTCTTCTCGGTGACGACGCTGTCAGCGGTGCGGGTCTGGAACGCCCCGGCGCGGCCCGAGCGGACGACGGCCATGGGGCTGTGGGCCGCGGCCCAGGCGCTGAACGCCGTGTGGATCGCCCTGCGCCCGACCAGCCGGGGCCTGCAGATCGCCGCCGCCATGTCGTCGGCGGGACTGGCCGCCGCCTTCGCCCATGAGGCGCGCAAGCTCGACGAGGGGGCGGGCAAGCTGGCGTCTCCCACCGGCGGGCGCGTGCGCCTGGCCAACTTCCTCCAGCGCAAGACGGAACACCGGCCGACCGTGCACTGAGAGACCCGCGCCTTGCCGGATGGCGCGGCTTCCTCTAGGGACTGCGCCCGTTCTCGCGCGCGTCGGCGTCCGATGCGGAGCGCCCCAACCCTTTCCGAGACCCCATGAAAATCAACGGCAACAACATCAAGCCCGGCATGGTCATTGAGCACAACAAAGGCCTGTGGGTCGTGACCAAGGCCAGCCACGTCAAGCCGGGCAAGGGCGGCGCCTTCGCCAACGTCGAGGCCAAGAACCTCGAGACGGGCAACAAGCTGAACGAACGCTTCCGGTCCGAGGACAAGGTCGAGCGCGTCACCCTGGAGCAGAAGGAGTTCTCCTATCTGTACGAGCAGGGCGACGCCCTGGTGTTCATGGACGACCAGACCTACGAGCAGACCGAGCTGCAGAAGGACTGGGTCGGCGAGGATCGGGTCGCCTATCTCCAGGACGGCATGAAGGTCACGATCGAGATGCACGAGGACCGGCCGATCGGCCTGACCCTGCCCGACCAGGTCACGCTGGAAGTCGTCGAGACCGAGCCCACGGTGAAGGGCCAGACCGCCTCGTCCTCCTACAAGCCCGCCATCGCCAACAACGGCGTGCGCATCATGATTCCGCCCTATATGGGCGTGGGCGAACGCATCATCGTCGACACCACCACCGGCGAATACGTCCGCCGCGCCGAGTAGTGATTGGTGCTGGTGAGTCGTGATTAGTCGCCCTGGCGTCTGAGACCGGCCTCAGGGTGTCTGCCCGGTCACCATCCACTACTCACCACTCACTACTCACTACTCACTACTCACTACTCACTACCACTCGGCCCCATACGGGGCCGTTGAACTTCTCCGCATCTCCGGGCTCACGGCCTTTTCAGGACATGCGGACCAGGAGATCCCCATGGCCCTCGCTTCCGCCCTCCTCACCGTCATGCTCGACGCGGTTCGCAAGACCGCCCGGCCGATGCTCCGCGACTTCGGCGAGGTCGCCCAGCTGCAGGTGTCGCGCAAGGGTCCCGGCGACTTCGTCACCGCCGCCGACATCCGGGCCGAGGACACCCTGTACGAACTGCTGATGAAGGCCCGCCCCGGCTACGGCTTCCTGGGCGAGGAGCGCGGCATGATGGAGGGGACCGACAAGTCCCACATGTGGATCGTCGACCCGATCGACGGCACCACCAACTTCATGCACGCCATGCCGCATTTCGCCATCACCGTGGGCCTGCAGCGCACCGCGCCGGACGGCTCGTCCGAGATCGTCGCCGGCGTGACCTACAACCCCGTCATGAACGAGCTGTTCTGGGCCGAAAAGGGCAAGGGCTGCTATCTGAACGACCAGCGCATCCGCGTCGCCGGACGTCGCGACCTGTCGGAAAGCCTGGTCGCCACCGGCCTGCCCTTCATCGGCAAGACGGGCCACGCCCAGGCCATCAAGGACATCCACGCCATCGGCCAGCGGGTGGCCGGCATCCGCCGCCTCGGCTCGGCGGCGCTGGACTTCGCCTGGGTCGCCGCCGGGCGGTACGACGCCTATTACGAACGCAACCTGCAGCCTTGGGACGTGGCGGCGGGAATCCTGTTCGTCACCGAGGCCGGCGGCGTCGTCACCACCATCGACGGCGAGGGCCGGCCGGAGACGGGGGCGCAGATCCTGGCGACGAACTCGGAACTGCATCCGCAGCTGCTGAAGGTGCTGCGGGGGTAGGCCAACCCAATCCCCGTGAATTGTCGAGGGCAGAGAGTCTCGTACCCGGCCCGAAAAATTCGAACACGGACTCCAACAATCGGTCGGCCCCGGTTCAAGAGGTGTGCGTCGCGCCTGGACCGGTCGCGGCGGGGGGGGTGGATGTTGTCAAAGACCAAGCCTGGCGGGCATCTGGCTATTGTGCACGGGCCTGCGTCAGAAACGGTCGGAAGCCGATTCCGGAGCGACGGATGCGCTCGTGAGAGGGGCGGAAGTAGCGGATTCTTGTCCTCAAAAGGGCGGGTAGGAGGGGGCGAGAGTCTCCATGTCGCGGAGAAGATTCTGGCCTGTCAGAAGATCGGGCACCCGGGTGGACGCCGAGCAGTCGGGTACTTTGGCGACACCGGGACAGACCGCTCGACATCTGCTGCCGGGACAGCTGGTTTTCTCGTTCAGACAGGCTGGACTGAGACCCGGAACTGCCTCGCATCCGGCACGGCTTTGAGGAACTCGACTTCGAGACCGCGTTCCTCGACCCATGTCCTCACGAGAGCCTGCTCGTCGGGGCCACACCGCACGCCGAAGATGATGCCGTCTAGGCGGTCAGGAGAGAAGGATTCAAGGCCCGCGCCGCCGAGCACCTCCCGGCGAAAGAGGCGATGCTCCTGCTCGTATTCCCAAAAGTCAGCCTTCACCAACATGGCGTCGAAAAGCGCAGCGTAGTCCTCGGTGGCTGTCGCCCGGTTCACGACGGGACGATCGGCCGAGTAACTGACCCGGTAGGCGAGATCGGGAATGTCGCCTGAGAGTGGTCGTGTCCTAAATCGAAGGCAGATGCCCGCGTGAGAGTCCGCATAGTGGGACCACATGAGGACCTGATCGTTCACGGCGCTGAGGCAACAGACCGCCAACCCCTGAAGGTGAAGTCCGCTCGCCTGCTGAAGCTGGTGGGCAATCTGCTCCGGTGACAGTCCCATCAGATAGGCGAACACCCGCTGGCGCACGCCTTCACTCGTGTCGGTGTTCGCCTTATCGACGACGTGCCGCAGATAAGCTTCGTACTGCTCCGGCGTGCTGTCGAGGGTGAAGAACGGATAGGAATCGAAGGGATCGTTGAAGGACGACGCCTGCGCGAACCACAGCCGGCTGTTGACGATGATGTCCCGCGTGAAGTCTCGGGCGACCCCGGCGGAGAGCGATCGATACTTGTACAGAACGGGCGGCGGAGGAGAGAGCCTCCAACCGGCACCAGCCTTCTCATTCATGACCGTCTCCCGCGCGACAGTCTGCCGACTGTGACGTCTGTCTCACGTGACGCCCGATCGCCTTTTCGGATGGGCTTCATCATTCTAGGCTGACACTCCACCAGACCGACACGGGAAGCATGAAGTCAGCTTTCTCTGGCCAGGGCTTGTCCTTGTCCCAACCCTTCACCGGCCACGCGCGGGCCGCGTCCACTGACTGGATCATCAGACCGGAGGTAGCCGCACCAATCGGGTAGGCACCTATCACGAGATCGCGGAGCGCTTCGGTCCAAGGTTCTGTTTGGGCGTAGCACTGGATGTGCGCTTGCCCCTTCATCACACCTTGATGAGTCCGTGAGGGGTGATGCGAGAAACGGACATAGAATGGCGGTTTCGCCTGTTTGATGAACTGGTCGTTGTTCTGACCCTGCCACCAGATTGGGAAGGTGCCCTCGGCATAGGCGGGATGGCCGAGGAATGATTCGGTCACGACGGTCCGTAGCTTCGGGCGCAACTCGTGGAGGATTGCCGACGTGGCGTTGAAAGCCGCCTCGCTCGCGGCATGGCTCTGATCTTCCTCAATCACGACGCCGCCCTGCTACTGATCCCGGCCCGCAAGTGCGGCTACGCACTCGCCCCAATGCCCAGCCTGTTCATCCGTCAGGATGACCTGGAAGGTCGTGGGCATAGACCCGCCTTCAAAGGTGTAGGCGACATCGAGCCGACCTTCGTAAGACATGCGGGCTAGGGCGTTCATCGTCTCGGTGCCGGTGAAGTCGTAGACGAATAGACGGAAGTTCGGATCTTCAGCCTCGATGTTTGCTTGTTGCTCCGAAAGGTTCGTCTTGTAGCCGTTGACCACGTACGCGTTTGACGGCGGGCGCCAGCCGCCGTTCTCCACGGCCAGAACGCCGAGCTTCATCCCGATGAACACCCGGCTCTGATCCGGCCAGTTGTAGAAGGTGAAGCTCCCTGAGACCGCGACGGGCTGGCCACGGAAGTAGGCGGTGTCCTGAACGTAAACGTCGAAGGCGGCCTCGCAGGCGAAGTGAACGCCGTCCCTGAATTTCGGGCTGACAACAACGGTCTCGGTCTGAGTCTGGAGAGCGAGGATGGCAAGAGCGGTGGCCAGCATGGTCTATCCGATCAGTGCGGGGTGACGGCGGCGGCGCCCTTAAACTCTTCGATCTGGCCACACTGAAGAAGGTAGCCCCCCTCACGAATTGGCCGACACCCCTTCATGCATTCGAAGTAAGGCGCGTTCTCCGAAGGGATCGTCATCTGGCCATCAGGCGTCACCATCGTCGCCAGCCCGCCGAGAGCCGCAATGGTTTTTCCGGCCCCTGCTCTGCGACACATTTCGAGGGACCCAAAGCCGGGTGTCAGTTCGCCATAGTCGGTGTCGGCGCGCGGATACCATTGGAGCATCCAGCCATCCGATTTTCCGCATGAGGTCAGCGCGAACATCACCCCGAGGATCAAGATAGACTTCCTCATAACGGCGATCTGTAGATCAACCAGAAGGTTTTGTCGCTGAGCCTAGGAATACCAGGCCACCTTTTTCTCCAAACGGAAAGCGAAGAGACGTCACCCGATCAGCGACCGCGCCGCCGCCCGCGCCTCGTCCGTCACCACCGCCCCCGACAGCATGCGCGCGATCTCTTCCCGACGCGCCTCGTCGTCCAGCGCGTCGACGGTGGTGGTGGTCAACCCGCCCGCGTCGGCCTTGCGCACCTTCCAGTGGGCGTGGCCGCGGGCGGCGACCTGGGGGCTGTGGGTGACGACCAGGACCTGTGCGCCGGCGGAGAGACGTTCGAGACGGGCGCCGACGGCCGAGGCCACGGCGCCGCCGACGCCCTGGTCGACCTCGTCGAAGATCATCACCGGCTGGCGCTGGTCCTCGCGGCCGGCCAGGGCCGCCTTCATGGCGAGGGCGAAGCGGGCCAGTTCGCCGCCCGAGGCGATGGCGTCCAGCGGGCCGAAGGCGGTTCCGGCGTTGGTGGCGATCTCGAAGCGGACGGTCTCGACGCCCAGAGGGCCGCGACGGCCCTCGGCCACGGGCTCGAAGGCGACGCGGAAGCGGGCGCGGTCCAGTTTCAGCGGGCCCAGTTCGGTCATCACCGAGGCGGTCAGACGCTCGGCGGCGGCCTCGCGCGCCGAGGTCAGCAGCATGGCGGCGACGTCATAGGCCTCGCGCGCGGCCGAGGCGGCGCGTTCGGCGGCGGTGATGGCCTCGGCCCCGTCCTCGATCAGGCGGAGCCGCTCGCGGAAGCGGACGCGCAGCGTCGGCAGGCTGTCGACCGAGGTGTTGAGCTTGCGGGCGGCGGCGCGCAGGGCGAACAGCCGTTCCTCGGCCTTGTCGAGGCGGCCCGGCTCGAAGTCGAAGGCGTCAGCGGCGGCGTCGACGCAGGCGATGGCCTCTTCCGCCTCGACCATGGTGCGGTCGATGGCCTCGGCGGCGGCGGACAGTTTCTGCAGCAGCGGGTGCTCGGGGTCGGTGCCCGCCTGCCCCGCCCGCGTCCGCGCGTGCTCGACGGCGCGCAGGGCGGCCGACAGCTTCTGGGACAGCTTGTCGCCGCCCAGCTGGGTCCGGGCGTCGGCCAGATCGGCGACGGCCTTCTCCGCCGCGCCGAGGATGGCGCGTTCGCCGGCCAGTTCGGTCTCCTCGTCGGCGCGGGGGTCGAGGTCGTCGAGGTCGGCGAGGTTCTGCGTCAGCTCCTCGGCGTGGGCGGCGGCGTCGGCGGCGGCGGCCTTGAGATCGGAGACGGTGCGTTCAGCCGCCTTCAGGCGGTCGGCGGCGCCGGCCACGCCGTCCAGCTGGGGCTGCAGGCCGCCGTAGGCGTCGAGCAGGGCCCGGTGCGTCTTCCAGTCCAGCAGGCCGACGGTCTCGTGCTGGCCGTGCACCTCGACCAGGGCCTGGCCGATCTCGCGCAGGGCGGTCACGCCGGCGGGCTGGTCGTTGACGAAGGCGCGGCTGCGGCCGTCGGCGGCCACGGTGCGGCGCAGGATCAGCTCCTCGCCCGGCGCCACGTCGAAGCCGCGCTCGCTGATCAGGGCGATCAGGGCGGGATCGTCGGGGGCGGTGAAGACGGCGGTGGCCGAGGCCTGTTTCGCCCCCGCCCGCACCAGTCCGGCGTCGGCGCGTGCGCCCAGGGCGAGGCCGAGGGCGTCAAGGATGATCGACTTGCCGGCCCCGGTCTCGCCCGTCAGCACGGTGAGGCCGCCCTCGACCTCGAGGTCGAGCGCCTCCACCAGCACGATGTCGCGGATGGAAAGGGCGGTCAGCATGGGCCCGGTCCGTCGAGGGTCACGGGACCGAAGGCGCAGGGATCAGGGTGAGGCAAAGCGAATCGATCTCTCTGGCGACGCCGGAGAATGCTGGCCTTTCGCTCCCCGGGTAAAGCCCGAGGTTAGCGGAACATATAGGAAACGTCAGCCCGGGATGATCCGGCGCAGCCAGCTTTCGCGCTGGCCGGTCGGGGCGACATCGGGCTGGCGGCCGTCTTCCGACAGCAGGGCGTAGGCTTCGGCGTACCAGGGGCTGCCCGGATAGTTGAAGCCCAGAACCGCGCCGTTGCGGGTCGCCTCTTCCGTCAGGCCGAGCGAGAGATTGACCTCGACCAGACGATACAGCGCCTCGGGCGTGTGCGAGGTGCGCTGATAGGCTTCATTGTCGATGACGGCCTTGTACCGGTTGATCGCGGCCAGAGGCTGGCCGGCGCGCTGGTAGTAGCGGCCGATGGCCATTTCCTTGCCGGCCAGCTGGTCGTTGACCATGTCGATCTTGACCGTGGCGTCGAGGGCGTAGGACGTGCCCGGGTAGCGGCGCTGCACATCCCGGAGGCCGTTCAGCGCCGCCTGGGCGTAGCCCTGGTCGCGGCCCACGTCGGTGATCTGTTCGAAATTGCACAGGGCCTTCATGTAGAAGGCGTAGGGCGCGGACGGATTGCCGGGGAACAGCTGGATGAACCGGTCCGAAGCGGCGATCGCCTCGGCGTAATTGTTGTTCTGATAGTAGGCGTAGATCTGCATCAGGATCGCGCGGCGCGACCATTCCGAATACGGATGCTGGCGCTCGACCTCCTGGAAATAGTCTATCGCGTCGGCCCAGCGCTTGCTCTGCAGGCGCTGGTAGCCGGTGTTGTAGAGCGCCTCGACCGGGCGCTCCTCATAGGCCAGACGCGGACGATTGGCGCCGCCGTTACAGGCCGAGAGCGTCAGGGCCGAAACAGCCACGGTGGCCAGGATCAGGCCGGCGCGGAACTTGAAAGCAGGCAAGGACGACCTCAAAATGCAAGCCGGCGGGCGCGAACCCGTCGGCGCCCCCGAAAACGAGACGCGATCTCTACACCAGCGGACTTGTCAGCGCCAATGCGCGAAACAGCCGATAAAAAGACGCGTCGCGCCTTGTCGCCGGGCCGTCCGCTGGTATGTAGCGCGCCAGCGCCACACGGGCATTCTCAGCCCGGCGATGACGGCGAAAGGATGACCGGACATGAAGCTGCTCTCTGGCAACTCCAACCGGACCCTGTCCCATGCGATCGCCGCCCACCTCGACATGCCCCTGACCAAGGCCCAGGTGAAGCGGTTCGCCGACAATGAGGTGTTCGCCGTCATCGAGGAAAACGTCCGCGGCGAGGACGTCTTCATCATCCAGTCGACCAGCTATCCGGCCAATGACAACCTGATGGAGCTGCTGATCATGACCGACGCCCTGGTGCGGGCGTCGGCCAGGCGGATCACGGCGGTCATGCCCTATTTCGGCTACGCCCGGCAGGACCGGAAGACCGGCGGCCGCACGCCGATCTCGGCCAAGCTGGTGGCCAATATGATCACCCGCGCCGGGGCGCACCGGGTCCTGACCATGGATCTGCACGCCGGCCAGATCCAGGGCTTCTTCGACATTCCGACCGACAACCTGGTCGCCACGCCGGTGCTGGCCCAGGACATCAAGGACCACTATCCGCGCGGCGAAGACCTGATGATCGTCTCGCCCGACGTCGGCGGGGTGGTCCGCGCCCGTTCGCTGGCGTCGCGCCTCAACGCCGACCTGGCCATCGTCGACAAGCGCCGGGCCCGCGCCGGCGAGAGCGAGGTCATGAACATCATCGGCGACGTCGAGGGCCGTCGCTGCATCCTGTTCGACGACATCGTCGATTCGGGCGGCACCCTGGTGAATGCGGCCAAGGCCCTGATGGACAAGGGCGCGACCGAGGTCTCGGCCTATATCAGCCACGGCGTCCTGTCGGGACCGGCGGTCCAGCGCGTCACCGACGGCCCGCTGAAGGAGCTGGTCATCACCGATTCGATCGAGCAGCCGCACGAAGTCCTGACCTGCGCCAAGATCCGCACGGTCTCCGTGGCTCCGCTGATCGGAGAGGCCATCCGGCGGATCGCGAACGAGGAATCGGTCTCCAAACTTTTCGATTGACCGGGCGCCTGCCTCAAAATGGCCGGCCGCGCGTTCTCTGCTCCACGACTGACAGTTCGAGGAGAGTTCATGCGTTCGGCAACCCCAAGCCGCAGCCTGTCGCTGGCCGCCCTGTGCGCCGCCGCCCTTCTCGGGGGCTGCGCCTCCGGCAAGGCCGAGGCCGAGGCTGAAGCCGCGCGCCTGGCCGAGGCCGCCGCCCTCGCCGCCCGCACCCCGCCGGCGATCAGCCTGTCCGAAAGCGTCGCCCAGGACGCCTCGGTCTATCTCGCCTTCGCCCGCGAGATCGCCACCCTCCGGGGCGGATTCGAGAACCCCGAGGCCATCCAGTCCGCCTTGCGCAAGGGTTCGGCCTACGACCCCGGCCAGATTTCCCGGGGGCTGGTCGCCTACGCCTCGATCGTCGCCCTGCAGTCGCCCGCGTTCGTCTCGGGCGTGAACCAGTACGGGATCAATCCGACCGGGCGGCAGAAGATGATCGCCGACATCGTGCGCGACCCGCGCGTCGCGTCCTACATGCCCGGCGCGCCCGAGGCCGCCGGCCTGATCATGGCGGCCCTGAACGCCGACATCACCGCCCTGAGTGCGGCGGCCAACTCGGTTGAGGATGACGCCTACGCCATCCAGGCCGATGGCCGCCGCTCGTGGGCGATCGCCCACATCACCGACCGGGAGACGCGGCTGGCCGGCGCCAAGAGCCTGTCAGGCCAGACAATGCCGCCGTCGGCGACGGATTCCGCCCGCCTGCTGGCGGCCGCCAACAGCGGCGCGGGCCTGGGCGTGACCGGCGGGCGACGCCGCGAGGGCCCCTATCCCCCGGTGGTGACGAACGCCCTCGCCCTGGCGGCGCTGGCCGCCCTCGGCGCGGCCGGCGAGGATGCGCGCGCCAACACCGTCGCCCTGCAATCCGAACCGACCAGCCGGAACTGCCTCCACGAGTCCAAGCTGATGCTGTTCCAGTGCCTGGCGGCCTCGCGCCCCAGCTATGAGGACATGTTCTGCGTCGGCCGCCATATCGTGCGCGATCTGGCGACCTGCACCCGCAGTTCGGCCCTGCCGGCCGCGACCATCACGGTCTCCGACCCGGTCGTGGCGGATCCGTCGCCTCCGGCCATCGTGATCGCGCCGGTCGGTCCCCCCCGGCTCGCGCCCGTGTCTCCGACCGAGATGCTGAACACCGGGCCCGGCGCGCCGAATCCCGGGGGATCCGGCGGCTGATGCGTTTGCGATCGTGCTGGCGGATTAGTGATCGGCAAACGATTCGCGCCGCGTTATAAGGGCCTGCGGTTTCGGCGTCCCGCGAAGGCGCCGCGCGTGTTCTGGGGAATCTCGCATGCTCATGGCCTATCCGCGTCGCGGCCTCTCGGTCGCCGCTGCCGTCGCCGCCCTTGTTCTGGCCAGTTGCGCCACGCCCGAGCCCGAACCGGCTCCCCCGCCGCCGCCGCCGCCGCCGCCGCCGGCCGTCACCCTGAATGAAGGCGTGGCCCAGGCCGCGTCCATCTATGTCGCCTTCATGCGCGAGGCCGGCACCATCCGGGCCGGTTTCGACAGCGCCGAGGCCATCCAGGCCGCCATCCGCAAGGGCGCGTCCTATGAACCCGCGCAGCTCTCGCGCGGCATGATCGCCTATGGCTCCATCCTGGCGCTGCAATCGCCGGAGTTCGTCCAGGGCGTCCGCACCTTCGCCGTCGACCCCGCCCAGCGTCAGCAGATGATCGCCCGCATTCTCGCCGATCCGGCGACCGCCGCGACCTTCCCCGGGGCCGACGCCGCCGCGGGCCTGATCGTCGACACCATCGGCCGCGACTCCGCCGCCATGCTGTTGATCGCCGAGGCCGTCGAGGAAGACGCCTATACGATCCAGGGACGGGGCGATCCGCGCCGCCGCTGGGCCACCGTCCATATCGCCGACCGCGTCACCCGGCTGGAGGGCGCCAAGTCGCTTTCCGCGGTGCAGATGCTGCCCTCGGCCGAGGAATCGGCCCGGCTGTTCGCCGCCGCCAACAGCGGTTCGGGACTGGGCATGGGCTCGGCCCGCTCGGGTCCGCCCTATACCCCGGCCGTGGTCCGCTCGCTGGCCGTCGCCGCCCTGGCGGCCCTGGGCGCCGGAGGCGAGGACGCCCGCGCCAACACCGAAGCCCTGACGGTCGAGCAGAACAGCGAATTCTGCCTCAACATGTCCAAGCTGATGCTGTTCCAGTGCCTGGCGGCCTCGCGCCCCAGCTATGAGGACATGTTCTGCGTCGGCCGGCACGTGGCGCGGGATCTGGCGACCTGCACCGCCCAGAACATCACCCCCGCGCCGCTTGAAGCGCCCCAGACCGCCGTGGCGGGCGGGGCTCCCGAACAGACTCCCGTCGCCGCCGAAGCGGCCGCGGTCTCAACCGCGGCGACGGCGGCGCTGAACAACAGCCGCTGAAACACGTTCACCGCGCCCGGCCTGTTGCGTCCGGGGGTTCTTGCGTGTAATGACCCGCGCTCTTGAATTCAGGGTCCCTAGACCCCGCCGCGAGGGCTGACTGGTCAGCGCGGCGTTTGTGTTGTTGAGGCGAGGCGATGGCCGAGATCATTCTGAACGTGGACGTCCGTGATGGCGTTGGCACCGGCGGCGCCCGCGCCGCGCGTCGTGCGGGCATGGTCCCGGGCGTGCTGTACGGCGGCGACAAGGCCCCCGTGGCCATCTCGGTGAACGAGCGCGAATTCCGCAAGTCGCTCTACACCGGCAAGCTGCTGGGCCACCTGGTGACGCTGAAGTACGGCGACGAGAGCCAGCCGGTCATCGCACGCGACGTGCAGTTCGACCCCGTGTCGGACCGTCCGCTGCACTTCGACCTGATGCGCGTCGATGAAAAGCAGACCATCAAGATCGAAATCCCGGTTCACTTCATCAACCAGGACCAGTGCGAAGCCTTCCGTCAGGGCGGTTCGCTGGAAGTCGTCCGTCACTCGGTCGAGGTGAAGGTCCGCGCGGATCACATCCCGGAAGACCTGATCGTCGACCTGGCCGGCCACAAGATGGGCGACACCATCCGCTGGACCGACCTGAAAGGCACCAAGGACGTCGAGCCGACCATCACCGACCGTGACTTCGTGATCGCCTCGATCAAGACGTCTTCGGCCGCCATCTCGGCCGCCGCCGACGAAGCCCAGGACGCCGAAGTCGCCGCCGAGGCCGCGGAAGTCGAAGCGACCGAACAGGCCGCCACCGCCGAAGCCGAAGCCGCGGAAGACAAATCCGAGGGCTGATCGCCTTGCGACAACCTGCTGCTGGAACGGCCCCATCCGGCGACGGACGGGGCCGTTTCCTTATCCGGACCTGAGCCATGATCATCATCGCCGGCCTGGGCAATCCGGGCCCCAAATATCAGGGCAACCGCCACAACATCGGTTTCATGGCCGCCGACGAGATCGCCTCGCGCTGGCGGTTCGGTCCCGAACGGGCCAAATTCCAGTCCGTGATCCGCGAGGGCGAGGTGCCGACCCCCGCCGGGACCATCCGCGTCCTGCTGATGAAGCCCCAGACCTTCATGAACGAGAGCGGCCGGGCGGTCGGCGAGGCCGCGCGCTTCTACAAGGTCCAGCCGTCGAACGTGATCGTCTTCCATGACGAGATCGATCTGGCTCCGGGCCGGTTCCGCATGAAGACCGGCGGCGGCGCGGCGGGCCAGAACGGCGTGCGCTCCATGATCAGCCATCTGGGCGCCGACTTCCGGCGCGGACGCATGGGCGTCGGCCATCCGGGCGAGAGCCACCTGGTCATGCCGCACGTGCTGGGCGACTTCCACAAGGCCGACCGGGTCTGGCTGGATCCGATGCTCGCCGCCGTTTCTGACGCCCTGCCCTTCGCCCTCGCCGGCGACGACGAACGCTACCAGGCCGAGGTCATGCGCCTGGCCCCCGCCCCCAAATTCAGCCCCCGTCAGGCCGCGCGGGGCGACGACTAGACGCACCGTCTTGTCTGCCGGGAGCGGCGCGGATAGACCGCGCCCAGCCTGAAGGAACGCCCATGAACCGCGTACTCGCCTCCGCCGCCGCCCTGCTGTCGCTGGCGGCCTGCAGCCCGGGCGAACCCGCGCCCGGGCCCGGCGCGCCCACGGTCGCCGTCGCGGACGCCCTGTGCCGGCCCACGCCGAAGGGCCGTCGGGTCACGGGCTGCTACATGACGCTGACGGCCGGCGCGGCCGACCGGCTGGTCTCGGTCGAAAGCCCCGCCGCCACCCTCGTCCAGATCCATGAGAGCCGCATGGAGAGCAATATGATGATGATGCGGGAGCTGCGGGACGGCCTGCCGCTGGCCGCGGGCGAGACGGCTGTCCTTGCGCCGGGCGGCAATCACCTGATGCTGCTGGGCGTCGAGGAGCCTCTGGTCGCGGGCGACACCGTCACCCTGAAGCTGATCTTCGAGACCGCCGCCCCGGTCGAGGTGACGGCGACCGTCGGCCAGCCTTCCGTGTCGGAATACGATCAGGCGGCGCCCGACAGCGGTTCCTGACGCCGAACCTGACAAACCGGGCGCGACCCGCTAAAGGCTCGCGCTCACCACTCCGCTTTGCCGCCTCTTGCGGACGGGACTGTGCGTCCCCCCGCTGAAGAGGCTTCAGGAACCGCCCAAGCCCATGGCTCTTAAAGTCGCGATCGTCGGCCTGCCCAACGTCGGCAAGTCCACCCTGTTCAACGCCCTGACCAAGACGGCGGCGGCGCAGGCCGCCAACTATCCGTTCTGCACCATCGAGCCGAACACCGGCGACGTGGCGGTGCCGGAGCCGCGCCTCGAAGCCCTGGCCGGGATCGCGGGCTCGAAGGAAATCATCCCGTCGCGGATCACCTTCGTCGACATCGCCGGCCTGGTCCGCGGCGCGTCCAAGGGCGAGGGCCTGGGCAACCAGTTCCTGGCCAATATCCGCGACTGCGACGCCGTGGCCTTCGTGGCCCGCTGCTTCGTCGACGACGACATCACCCACGTCGAAAACCGCATCGACCCGATCTCGGACCTCGACATCATCGAGACCGAGCTGATGCTGGCCGACCTGGAAAGCCTCGAGAAGCGGGTCGTCAACGTCGAGAAGAAGGCCAAGGGCGGCGACAAGGACGCCCAGACCACCCTGCGTCTGATCAACCTCGCCCTGACCCCGCTGCGCGCCGGCAAGCCCGCCCGCGTGGTCAAGGTCGACAAGGAGGACGAGAAGGCCTGGCATATGCTGCAGCTGCTGACCTCCCTGCCCGCCCTCTATGTCGCCAACGTTGACGAGGCCTCGGCCGACAAGGGCAATGAGCTGTCGGATCTGGTGGCGAAGCGCGCCGCCGCCGACAACGCCAACGCGGTCGTCATCTCGGCCAAGATCGATTCCGAGCTGGCCGTTCTGGATCCGGAGGAACAGGCCGAATTCCTCGAAAGCCTGGGCCTGGCCGAGCCGGGCCTGAACCGGCTGATCCGCGAGGCCTACGCCCTGCTGGGCCTGCAGTCCTACTTCACCGTGGGGCCCAAGGAGGCGCGCGCCTGGACCATTCCGATCGGCGCCACCGCCCCGCAGGCGGCCGGCGTCATCCACACCGATTTCGAGAAGGGTTTCATCCGCGCCGAGACCATCGCCTTCGACGACTTCGTGGCCCTGAAGGGCGAGGCCAAGGCGCGGGAAGCGGGCAAGCTGCGCGCCGAGGGCAAGTCCTACGTCGTCAAGGACGGCGACGTGATGAACTTCCTGTTCAACTAGGCGGCGGGGTTCCGGCGGCCGGGAGCGTATCGGATTTCGGCGGCGGACACCGCGCGAGGGTGACCGCGGCGCCGTTCCGGTTCAACCAGGTCAGGCGCATGGAGTCGCCCTGAACCGCGAGGCGGACGCGTTCGTCCGACGTCCGGCCCTCGGCCATGCAGGTCAGAGCCGCCTCGTAGCCGTCCGACACCTGGCGGATCGACCCGATGCCGCAGCTGTTTTCATAGCCCTCGAACCGGGTGGTGCTGATTTCGATCGGCCGCTCGGCCCCGCGGGGATTGGCGCACCAGGCGGTGTTGGCGGCCCAGCGGCCGACGAAGGTCCGGGGTCCGGATCCCGGCATGATCGAGCCCACGCCCGGCGGCGGAGTGGGGAGCGGAGCCTCGGCCTCGGCCGTATTGATGGCCGCGGCCGGCTCCGTCGGCGGATTGGTCTCTGACGGGCCGCAGGCGGCCAGGATGAGGACGGCGAACGGGGCGAGTCGATGCAGGGGCATGGGTCTGGAACGCGGTTCGGCCTCGACGGCTCCCGATCTCTCCTCGATCACGAATTCGCGGTCACGCTTGCATCGTCGGCGAGATTTTGCGACCGCTTCGCTTGTGTCGAGAACAAGGGGGCGTCCCGCATGACTCAGAACACCAATCCATGGGCGGCGCAGGTCGATCCGCTGGCGCAGGACATCGCCGCGGTGCTCAAGCGCATGGGCGGCTCGGCCCACCAGCGCGACGTGGTCCAGTGCGTCGCCGCGATGAAACGCCAGCGCGGCGAGACCGTGGCCCAGGACCTCGCCAACAAGATCGTCGAGGTGTTCGAGAAATACCGCGACCTGTTCTTCAAGCCGTTCGGCGAAGGCTCGATGCGCTGGGCGCTGCAACCCGGCGTCGCCTGAGCCACAGAGCTCAAATGGCGAAAGGCGCGCCTCCGCAAGGAGGCGCGCCTTCGTCGTTTCAGAAGCTGTCAGCTCCTAGAAGCGGCGGACGTAGCTCAGGCCGTAGGTGTCGAGTTCACCGCCGTTGTCGTCGGTGAAGTCGCGGCGGGTCCAGTCGGCGCGGACGCCGTTGCGGCCGTCGAAGAAGTAGTTGGCGCCGGCGCCGTAGTTGACGCTTTCGCCGTCTTCGGTGGCCGAGAAGCCGGCGACGTCAGCCTTGATCTGGGTCGTGCCGTAGCCGACGCGGCCGAACAGTTCGAAGTTCGGGGTGACCGGCAGGACGCCGACGACATAGGCTGCGGCGTCGTATTCATGGGACAGGTCGCCCGTGATGCCGCCGACGGTGATCTCGTCGTCCTTGACGCCGAACGAAGCTTCGCCCTCGACGCCGACGTAGCGGTTGAACTTCGCGGTCAGGCGGCCGGTGACGGCGCCCAGGTCGGCGTCGTCGCCGTCCAGTTGGGTGTAGCCGATCGAGCCGTTGACTTGCGGGTTGGAGATGCTCTGAGCCATGGCGGGCGCGGCCAGCATAGTAAGAGCGGCGGTGGCGAGAAGAATGTTACGCATTGTTTCTTGTATCCTCTAGATGTGGCAACCGTCGGCTGCCAGCCCCATCCAGCGAGGACAGAAATGGGCGGTCGAAAGCGGCGTTCCAGTGGCGCCCGAATACATAACAATGACTGTGTGGCGCGAGGCACAGACCGCGTTACCTCAAACAAGACAGTTTTGTGGCAGATACGGCTCGGCTTCCCTCAGCGGTCCTTTTCGCGTTCGGTTCCGGCCCGGGCGTGCAGCGCGGCCTGGGCGGCGGCGAGGCGGGCGATCGGCACGCGGTAGGGCGAGCAGCTGACGTAGTCGAGGCCGACGTCCTCGCAGAAGGCGATGGAGGACGGATCGCCGCCGTGCTCGCCGCAGATGCCCATCTTGATTCCCGGCCGCGCAGCGCCGCCGCGCTCGGCGGCGATGCGGATCAGGTCGCCGACGCCGTCCTGGTCGAGGCGGACGAAGGGGTCGGTCTCGAAGATGCCCTTGTCCATATAGGCCTGCAGGAAGCGGCCGGAGTCGTCGCGGCTGATGCCGAAGGTGGTCTGCGTCAGGTCGTTGGTGCCGAAGGAGAAGAACTCGGCGTATTCGGCCAGGTCGGCGGCGCGCAGGGCGGCGCGGGGCAGTTCGATCATGGTCCCGACCAGATAGTCGACGCGGTCGTCGGCCTCGGCGAAGACGGCCTCGGCGGTGCGGTCGGTCAGTTCGCGCAGGTATTTCATCTCCAGACCGAGGGCGACCAGCGGGTGCATGATCTCGGGGATGGGGGCAGCTTGCGCGCCTGTTTGCTTCACTTCCAGCGCCGCCTCGAGGATGGCGCGGACCTGCATCTCGTAGATCTCGGGATAGGCGACGCCGAGCCGGCAGCCGCGGTGGCCGAGCATGGGGTTGGTCTCGTGCAACTCCTTCGCCCGCCGCTTCAGCTTGGCGGCGTCGAGGCCCTGGGTGACCGCCAGGGCGTCGATCTCGGCGTCGGTGTGGGGGATGAACTCATGCAGCGGCGGGTCCAGCAGGCGCACCGTCACGGGCAGGCCGGCCATGATGGTGAACAGCTCGACGAAATCGGCCTTCTGGAACGGCGCGATCTTCGCCAGGGCCAGGCGGCGGCCGGCTTCGTCGTCGGCCAGGATCATCTCGCGCACGGCGGCGATGCGGGCGTCGTCGAAGAACATGTGCTCGGTCCGGCACAGGCCAATGCCCTCGGCGCCGAAGCCGCGCGCGGTCTTCGCGTCGAGCGGCGTCTCGGCGTTGGCGCGGACGCGCAGGCGGCGGACCTTGTCGGCCCAGGCCATCAGGGTCTGGAAGTCGCCGGTCAGTTCGGGCTCGATCATGGCCACGGCGCCGTCCAGCACCTCGCCCCTCGAACCGTCGATGGTGATGATCTCGCCGGCCTTGAAGGTGCGGCCGCGGGCGGTGAAGGTCCCGGCCTTGTCGTCGATCGACAGCTCATTGATGCCGCAGACGCAGGGACGGCCCATGCCGCGGGCGACGACGGCGGCGTGGCTGGTCATGCCGCCCCGGGCCGTCAGGATGCCGCGCGCCGCGTGCATGCCGTGGATGTCCTCGGGGCTGGTCTCCTCGCGCACCAGGATGACGGCGTCGCCCAGCTGGTTGAGGCGCTCGGCCTCGTCGGCGTCGAAGACGATCTTGCCGGTGGCGGCGCCCGGCGAGGCGGGCAGACCCGCCGCGACCACGGTGCGCGTCGCGTTGGGGTCGAGCGTGGGGTGCAGCAGCTGGTCGAGGGCCGAGGGCTCGACGCGGGAGACGGCCTCCTCCTCGGAGATCACCCCCTCGGCCGCCAGATCGACAGCGATCTTCAGCGCCGACTTGGCGGTGCGCTTGCCGTTGCGGGTCTGCAGCATCCACAGCCGGCCCTGTTCGACCGTGAATTCGATGTCCTGCATGTCGCGATAGTGGCTTTCCAGCCGGCCGACGACATCGACGAATTCGGCGAAGACGACCGGCATGGCCTCTTCCATGGAGGGGGCGGTCTCGCCCATCTCCTCGCGGCCGGCCCGGGTCAGGGACTGGGGCGTGCGGATGCCGGCGACGACGTCCTCGCCCTGGGCGTTGATCAGGAACTCGCCATAGAGTCTGGCCTCGCCCGTCGAGGGGTTGCGGGTGAAGGCCACGCCGGTGGCCGAGGTGTCGCCCATATTGCCGAACACCATCGACTGGACATTGACCGCCGTGCCCCAGCTTTCGGGGATGTCGTGCATACGGCGATAGAATTTGGCGCGGTCGTTCATCCAGCTGGCGAAGACGGCCGAGACGGCGCCCCACAGCTGGTCATGGGGGTCCTGCGGGAAGGGCTGGCCCAGACGGTCCTCGACCACCGCCTTGTAGTCGGCGACGACCTTTTCCCAGTCGGCGGCGGACAGGTCGGTGTCGATGGTGACGCCCAGACGGTCCTTGTGGTCGTCCAGCACCTCCTCAAAGTCGTCGTGGGACAGGCCGAGGACGACGCTGGAGTACATGGTGATGAAGCGGCGATAGCTGTCGAAGGCGAAGCGGCGGTCGCCGGACAGGGCGGCGAGGCCCTCGACCGTCTGGTCGTTGAGACCGAGGTTGAGGACGGTGTCCATCATGCCGGGCATGGAGGCGCGGGCCCCCGAGCGCACCGAGACCAGCAGGGGGTTCTTCGCGTCGCCGAAGGTCTTGCCGACGACGGCCTCGACCTTTTTCAGGCCGGCGGCGACCTGGGCCGCGAGGGCGTCGGGGTAGGTCTGGGCGTTGGAATAGTAGTGGACGCAGGCCTCGGTGGTGATGGTGAAGCCGGGCGGCACCGGCAGGCCGAGCGAGGACATCTCGGCAAGGTTCGCGCCCTTGCCGCCGAGGAGGTTCTTCATCGACGCGTCGCCGTCGGCGGATCCGCCGCCGAAGCCGTACACCCACTGAGTCATAGACAAGCCCCTGAGCCTTGATCGGTCGCGGGGGACTCGCATCCCTCGCGGTGCAGGGCCCCGCTTACCGCGCGAGGCGCGGCAAGGCGAGGCTGAGGGTGTAACAAAACGTGAGCCGCTGTGACGGTTCCGGAGTTCGGAAGGGCCGAAAACCGGGCCGGCCCGGAAAAATGCGAAAATGGAGACTCTCGAGACATTCGGGAGGTCGGTCGGCTCGGCGACGTCGTCGGATTGTGGGCGCCGATGGGTCGGCTCGCCCTGCTGTGGCGGTGTGCATCCTTCATGAGGTCATACAAGCATACAGGGGCGTCAAAATCGGACGGACGGGGTTTGGCGGCGTGGTTGAGGGGGCGAGAGTCTCCGAAATCGGGGGCGAGAAGGGCCGATCGGGCGGGGCGGGAGTCCCGCCCGGCCCGTTCGGGAGGGGGTCATTGGCCTCAGGCCTGATCGTGGACCTCAAACCAGACTGCCGGGAGCAGACATCACAGAGGTCGGTTCGGGGTGGTGAGCGGACGCCTGTCTGATACGCTCTCGCCATGGGAAGACTGGAATCGTCACAGGCAAGCATCGGGTTTTATGGCGACGATCTTGACCCGTCAGAGATCACGCTGGCCCTCGGCGAGCCAACTGTGGGCGTCGCTAAGGGCGAAGCTTGGGTTAACGAATATGGCACCGAGAGAACCGCCAAGACTGGATCGTGGCGTTTGGTGGCGGAACCCAGAGAGCCCGCAGAACTCGATTGGCAGATCAACGATCTACTTTCGCGCCTCAACGACGATCTGGGTGCGTGGAGGTCGTTGGCTGGTCGCTATCGTGGACGGGTCTTCTGCGGGCTGTTCCTTGCCTCCCAGAACGACGGCCTGACCCTTCAACCCGAGACCTTGGTCAGGATCGGTGAGCGTGGCCTCGTAGTCGATCTCGACATCTACGGCCCGACGCAGCCCGAACCGGATGTCTGAAACGGGTCGACAGCGGTCCTCGGCCTGCTTCCCGATAACCGACGCTCAGCGTCAGGCCGGTTCAAACGCCAGACGCAGGCCCAGCGAGCGCGTGATCTTGAGGATCGAGGCGAAGGACGGGTTCCCGTCGCTCGACAACGCCTTGTAGAGCCCTTCCCGCGACATCCGGGCGTCCCGGGCGAGCTGGCTCATGTTGCGGGTGCGGGCGACCACGCCGAGGGCATGGGCGAAATAGCTCACGTCGTCGGTGGCCTCGACCTCCGCCAGAACCGCCTCCAGATAGGCGGCGATGTCCTGATCGGTCTTCAGATGCTCGGCGGCGTCGAAGGGGGCGTAGTCAGTCATCCGGTGTCTCCTTGAAGGCCGCGGCCATGGCATGGGCCGCGGCGATGTCCCTGGCCTGGGATGACTTGTCGCCGCCGCAGAGCAGGACGATCAGCCGACCGCCGCGCCGGAGCAGATAGACGCGATAACCCGGCCCGTAGTCGATCCGCAGTTCCGTCACCCCGCCGCCGACCGATTTGTGGTCGCCGAGTTGACCGAAGCCGAGGCGCTCGATCCGGACAATGATGCGGGCGGCGGCCCGCCGGTCCCCGAGGCCGTCCAGCCACCCGGCGAACACGCGACTGCGGATCACCTCGACCATGGCGCCCACTATGGTTCACAGATTTGGCCCTGTCAACCATAGTTCACACAGCATCTCAACCCGTCCTTAACCGCGATGATTCACCAATCAGCCTTCAAGCTGTACGGGGCCGCGTTTCCATGTCCGATCTGAAGACCGACGTCGTCATGAGGGGCGACTGCATCGCGGTGTTGCGGTCCCTGCCCGACGCCTGCGTCGACATGGTCTTCGCGGACCCGCCCTATAATCTGCAGCTGGGCGGCGATCTGCTGCGGCCGGACAACAGCCTGGTCGACGCCGTCGACGACGACTGGGACAAGTTCGACAGCTTCGCCGCCTATGACGCCTTCACCCGCGAATGGATGGCCGAGTGCCGCCGGGTGCTGAAGCCCGAGGGCTCGATCTGGGTGATCGGCAGCTATCACAACGTCTTCCGCCTGGGCACGGCGATCCAGGACCTCGGCTTCTGGGTGCTGAACGACATCATCTGGCGCAAGACCAATCCGATGCCGAATTTCAAGGGCACGCGCTTCACCAACGCCCATGAGACCCTGATCTGGGCGGCGAAGTCGCGTGAGCAGAAGCGCTACACCTTCAACTACGACGCCCTGAAGGCCTTCAACGAGGACGTCCAGATGCGG
Source organism: Brevundimonas sp. (assembly GCF_041648615.1). GTDB lineage: Bacteria > Pseudomonadota > Alphaproteobacteria > Caulobacterales > Caulobacteraceae > Brevundimonas. The sequence continues at coordinate 9,414 of NZ_JBAZOS010000029.1, read as the reverse complement.
TCCGACTGGACCCTGGCCCTGTGCACCGGCGAGGAGCGGATCAAGGACGCCGAGGGCCGGAAGGCCCACCCGACCCAGAAGCCCGAGGGCCTGCTGCACCGGGTGCTGCTGGCGGCGACGCGGCCTGGCGACGTGGTGCTGGATCCCTTCTTCGGCACCGGCACCACCGGCGCGGCGGCCAAGCGGCTGGGCCGCCGCTGGATCGGCATCGAGCGCGACGAGACCTACGCCAAGGTCGCCGAGAAACGGATCAAGGCGGTCATCGCCGCCTCGCCCGAAGACCTGATGGTCATGGGCTCGAAGCGGGCCGAGGTGAAGGTGCCGTTCGGAGCCCTGGTCGAGGCCGGTCTGCTGTCGCCCGGCGACAAGCTGTATTGTCCCAAGGGCGATCGCGAGGCGCGGGTGCGGGCGGACGGGTCGCTGGTCGCCGGCGAACTCAGCGGATCGATTCACAAGATGGGCGCCCTGTTCGAGAACGCGCCCGCCTGCAACGGCTGGACCTACTGGCGATTCAAGACAGATCAGGGACTTAGGTCGATCGACACCCTGCGCGCCGAGGTCCGCGCCGGGATGCAGTGAGCGGCGGCGGACACTGTAACAACGGTAACCTCCGCACTTCGCACAGGAAAAATCAGCGTTTCGGGAACCTCGCACCTGCGAGATAGTTGCTGATTCCGGCGCCCCCTCCCCGGGGTGTCGGGAGCTACGGCCATGAAGATCGCGCAAGTCACGCCGCTGTATGAAGCCGTGCCGCCGAAACTGTACGGCGGAACCGAGCGAGTCGTCGCCCATCTGACCGACGCCCTTGTCGATCTGGGCCATGACGTCACCCTGTTCGCCTCGGCCGACGCCGAGACGCGGGCGCGGCTGGTTCCCGTGCGCGATCAGGCGATCCGGCTGGACCCGGCCCCCCTGAAGTCGGATCTGGCCGCCCACATGACGCTGCTGGCCGAGGTGATGAAGCGCGCCGACGAGTTCGACGTGATCCATTTCCACACGGACATGATCCACTTCCCCTTCTTTGCGCGCCGCGCCGACAAGACCATCACGACCCTGCACGGACGTCTGGACCTGAAGGATCTGCCGGGCGTCTACGAGCGCTGGCCCGAATTCGGCCTGGTCTCCATCTCGGACGACCAGCGGCGGCCCCTGCCCCTGGCGAACTGGAAGGCCACCGTGCATCACGGCATGCCGGGCGAGACCTATCGCTTCTCGCCGAAGGCCGACGGCTATCTGGCCTTCCTGGGGCGCATCTCTCCCGAGAAGCGGCCGGACCGGGCCATCCAGATCGCCACGGCGCTGAACAAGCCGCTGAAGATCGCGGCCAAGGTCGACGCGGCCGACACGGTCTATTGGGAGACGGTCATCCGGCCGATGATCGAGGCCAATCCCCTGGTCGAATTCATCGGCGAGATCGGCGACCATCAGAAGTCGGAGTTCCTGGGCGGGGCCGAGGCCCTGCTGTTCCCCATCGACTGGCCCGAGCCGTTCGGCCTGGTGATGATCGAGGCCATGGCCTGCGGCACGCCGGTGGTGGCCTTCCGGTGCGGCTCGACGCCGGAGGTCATCGAGGACGGCGAGACGGGGTTCCTGGTCGATACGCTGGAACAGGCGGTGGCGGCGGCCGGGCGGGCGCATCTGCTGGACCGCGAGGCGATCCGCGCGCGGTTCGACCTGCGCTTCTCGGCCACGGCCATGGCGCGGCGGTATCTGGACGTCTATGGCGATCTGCTGGCCAAACGGCCTTTCGCCGAGACGCCGCTGGCGGATGTGGTGACGCCGTTGCGCGGGCTGGAAAGCCGGAGCTTCGCGGCCAACAGCTGAACCGTCGGCGGCTTCGTCCATTACCGTACCGAAGCGCCATCAAGCCTCCCCATTCGGGGTGAACCCTCAGGCCTTCCTGACTCACCCCGCCGGAGCCTTCATGGACGACGCCTACTCCGTTCAGACCACCGCCGCCGAGACCTCGGACACCGACGGCCTTGAACAGCTGATGGCGTTGAAGGACGCGGACACCTTCGCCGTCGCGGACGGCTGGGGCGACATGAGGGGCGGGGCCGACGGCCTGTTCGACCATGACACCCGGATCCTGTCCCGCCTGATCCTGACGGTCGGATCGGCGCGGCCGTCGCGGCTGAGCTCGGGCGTCAGCCAGGACAATGTCTATTTCACCTGCCATTCGACCAACCGGCCCCTGCCGCCCATGGGCGGCCGCTCGGCGCCGGCGGGGGTGCTGCACATAGAGCGGCGGCGCTTCGTCCGGGACCGCCGGATGTTCGAGCGGGTGCGGATCTTCAACCACGGCATTGAAGACATGCTGCTGCCGCTGGCGGTCGATTTCGCCGCCGACTTCGCCGACATCTTCCAGGTGCGGGGCACGCGGCGGGACAAGTGCGGGACGACGGAGATGCCGACGCACGACGGGCGGCGGGTGACGTTCGGCTATGTCGGACTGGACGGCGTGCGGCGGACCAGTTGCCTGGCCTTTTCCGAGCCCCCCGCGCGGCTGAACGGCGCGCGCGCCGAATTCATGTTCAGCCTGCCCAGGGGCAAGCGCACCGACCTGTACATCGAATGCGGCCCGGAGGGCTGCGAGGCGCCAGACGAGGCGCGGTTCCGGATCCATGCGGTGGCGGCGCGGCTGGCCATGCGCACCCGCCGGAGACGCGGCGCCTCGCTGAGGGGCCCGCGCAGCCCGCGCTTCAACGACTGGCTGGACCAGAGCCGCGCCGACGTGGCCCTTCTGACCACCGACCTGCCGACCGGCCCCTACCCCTATGCGGGGGTGCCGTGGTTCTCGACGCCGTTCGGGCGCGACGGGATCATCACCGCCTGGCAGATGCTGTGGCTGGATCCGTCCCTGGCCAAGGGCGTGCTGACCTATCTGGCCATGCGGCAGGCCACGGAAGTCTCGGCCTTCCAGGACTCGGCGCCCGGCAAGATCATGCACGAGACCCGCCGCGGCGAGATGTCGGCGCTGGGCGAGGTGCCGTTCGGCCTCTACTACGGCGGGGTCGACACCACGCCCCTGTTCGTGGCCCTGGCCGGCGCCTATGCGCGCAGGACCGGCGATTTCGAACTGATCCGCAGACTGTGGCCCAGTCTGATCGCCGCGGCGGGCTGGATGAAGGACTATGGCGACATCAACGGCGACGGCCTGATCCGCTATCAGCGCGCCGCCGAGACCGGGCTGTCCAACCAGGGCTGGAAGGACTCGGAGGATTCGATCTTCCACACGGACGGCCGCTTTCCCAAGGGGCCCGTCGCCCTGCTGGAGGTGCAGGGCTACGCCTATGCCGCCTGGACGGCGATGGCCGATCTGGCGGCGACGCTCGGCGACGAGCGTCAGACGGAATGGTCCGCCCAGGCCGAGCGGGTGCGGGCCCTGGTCGAGGACCGGTTCTGGATGGAGGACGAGGGCTTCTACGCCATCGCCCTGGACGGCGACGGGGAGCAGTGCCGGTCGATCGGGTCGAACGCGGGCCATCTGCTGTTCACGGGCCTGCCCTCGCCTGAACGGGCGAAGCGGGTGACAAAGCGGCTGCTGGGGGCCGAGTTCCGCTCGGGCTGGGGCGTGCGGACGCTGGCGACGGGCCAGGCGCGGTTCAATCCGATGAGCTATCACAACGGCTCGGTCTGGCCGCACGACACGGCCATGGCGGCGGCGGGCATGGCCCGCTACGGCGAGCGCCGGGCCGTGGCCCTGCTGCTGGGCGAGATCTACGCCTCGGCGGCCCATTTCCATCTTCGCCTGCCCGAGCTGTTCTGCGGCTTCGAGCGCCAGACGGGCGAGCCGCCGATCGCCTATCCGGTCGCCTGCCTGCCCCAGGCCTGGGCGGCGGGATCGGTGTTCCTGATGCTGCAGTCGGCGCTGGGGATCGGCATCGACGCGGTCGCCGGGGTGGTCGAGATCGACGACCCGGTCCTCCCGACCGGCATCGACCGGCTGAACGTCACCAATCTGCAGGTCGGCGACGGGGTGGTGGACCTGTCGTTCCAGCAGATGGGGAACCATACGGTGGTCATCCCGCGCCGGCGCGAAGGTCCGGTGGCGGTGCGGACGGTCGGCTAGGCCAGTCCGCGCTCCAGCGCCTTGCGGAAGACGGTGGGCAGGGAGCGCAGGGCCTCGTCCGGGTCGGTCCAGAGGAAGTCGCCCTGCCCGGTCGCGGTGCGCACGGACAGGCTCAGCGAGAAATGGGTGAAGACGTGCTCGACCGCGCCGGCGTCGCGCCAGTCGGCGGGGACCGGGGGAACCGCCGGACCGGCCTCCACGGACCAGTCTGACGTCGGCAGGCCGGTCATGCCGCCGAGCAGGCCCTTGTCGGGACGACGGACCAGGGCCACCCGGCCGACGGCGTCGCGCAGGACCCAGGCGGTTCCCGTGCGGTGGGGGCGTTCTGCCTTCTTCGTCTTCAGGGGGTAGCGTTCCGGCGCGCCTGATCTGAAGCCGGCGCACCACGCCGTGAGCGGGCACAGCATGCACAGGGGCCTGCCCGGACGGCAGACGGTGGCGCCGAGGTCCATCAGGGCCTGGGCCCAGTCCCCGGGACGATCGTCGGCCACGAGCGATCCGGCCAGACGGCGCAGTTCCGGTTTGGCGGCGGGCAAAGGGGTCTCGACGGCGAACAGCCGGGCCATGACGCGCTCGACATTGCCGTCGACGACATTGGCCGGGCGGTCGAAGGCGATGGCCGCCACGGCGGCGGCGGTGTAGGCGCCCACGCCCGGCAGGGCCAGCAGGGCGGCCTCGGTGTCGGGAAAGACGCCGCCATGGTCCCCGGCCACCGCCCGCGCGCAGGCCAGCAGGTTGCGGGCGCGGGCGTAGTAGCCGAGGCCGGCCCAGGCGGCCATGACGTCGCCGTCCCCGGCCGCCGCCAGATCGCGCACGGTCGGCCAGCGGGCGGTGAAGGCCTCGAAATAGGGCGTGGCGTGCGGGGTGGTGGTCTGCTGCAGCATGACCTCGGACAGCCAGACCCGATAGGGATCGGGGGCCGTCGCGCCCGGCGGGCTGCGCCACGCCAGCGTCCGCCCGTGGGCGTCGTACCAGTCCAGCAGGGCCGCGCGCAGGGCGCCTCCTTGGGCGGGCCGGTCAGAGGGCGGGTGGAGCGGGACGGGAGGCATCGACCGCGCTATAACCCGGAAATGCCGCGCACGCTTCCCACCGACGCCGAGGTCCGCGAAATCCTGTCGCGCCGGCGCACGCGTCCGGCGCCCCGCCCCGCGCCCAAGGCCGGCCGGGCGTTGCAGGGACTGATCAAGGAATTGGATGCCAGGTTCGGCCGCGGCGCCCAGGCGCTGGAGCCGCGCTGGCGCGAGATCGTCGGCGACCGGCTGGCCCGGGTCACCCGGCCGCAGAAGCTGACCAAGGGACGCGGCGGCGCGGGCGGAACGCTGGAGCTGCGCGTCGCCGGCCCGGCGGCCCTGCTGGTGCAGCACCAGTCGGAAGACATCCTCGCCCGGGTGAACCTGTTCCTCGGCGCCGGCAGCGTCGACCGGCTGCGCATCGCCCAAGGGCCGGTGAAGCCGCCTTCCGACATCGCCGCCCCGCCGAAGCGCCGGCCCGCCGCCCAGCCGCTGGCGGCCCAGGACGAGGCCGCGCTCAAGGCCGCGGTGGCGGACGCACCCGACGTGCTGAAAGGGCCGCTGGAACGGCTGGGCCGCGCGGTTCTGGGCGATCCCGAAAAAGGCCGCGACCGCGCGGGCCGTTGACAAAACTTCGCCGTTTCTGTTCTCGAAGGTGGTCAGATGCGCGCGACTGCGGGGAATCGCGCGATACTTCGAATAGATCCCGCCGCCAGTTGAGGAAGACGCCATGAGCGCCACCACCCGATACGCCGCCATGAGCCGCCGCGCGGCGATGACCGCCGCCGCGCTCGCCGCCATGGGCGCCCTGGCCGGTTGCGGCGGGGGCGGCGCGGGGGCGCCGGCCGAGGGCGACATGGCCCTGGGCGCGCCGGAAGGCGCCAAGGTCACCGTGGTCGAATACGCCTCGGTCACCTGCGGTCACTGCGCCGCCTGGCAGGAGGAGGTCTGGCCCGCGTTCAAGGCGGCCTATGTCGACAACAACAAGGTCCGCTACGTCCTGCGCGAACTGCCGACGCCGCCGGCCAATGTCGCCGTCGCCGGCTTCATGATCGCCCGCTGCGCCGGTCCGGACAAATATTTCGAGGTCGTCCACGGCATCATGGGCAGCCAGCGCGAGTGGCAGGCGGGCGTCAATCCGCGCGACACCCTGTTCCGCGTCGGCAACGGCGCCGGCCTGAGCAACCAGCAGATCGAGACCTGCATCAAGGACCCCGAGGCCCTGAAGGCCGCCGAGGCCCGCAGCGAGGCCGCGGTCAAGGCGGGCGTCACCGGAACGCCGGCCTTCTTCGTCAACGGCGTCCAGGTGATCACGCCCGGGTCGAACAGCGGGACTTCCATGGCGGATCTGTCCAAGGCCATCGACGCCGAGCTGGCGAAGGGCTGATCGCGCCGGTGCGTCCGTCGCGGTTCCTGCTGATCCTGGCGCTGGCGACGGCGCCCCTGGCCTCGGCCTCGGCGCCGGCGATCGCGACCGAACCGGTCGCGGCGGTGACGACGGCGGACCGCAGCATCGGCCGCGCCGACGCGCCGGTGACGGTGATCGAATACGCCTCGTTCGCCTGCCACGTCTGCGCCGACTGGCACCAGCTGGTCTATCCGACGTTCAAGGCGCGATTCATCGACACCGGCCAGGTCCGGCTGGTGTTCCGCAACCTGCCGACGCCGCCCGAGCAGATGTCCCTGCCGGCGCACGCCCTGGCGAGATGCGCGGCGCCGGACCGCTTCTTCGACGTGGCCGCCAGCCTGATGCACGGACAGGCCGCGGTGCTGCGCGGCGGGACCGTGGACGCCTGGTACGCCCCGGCCATAGCGGTCAGCGGCCGGACCCGGGCCCAGATCGACGCCTGCGCCGCGACCCCGGCGACCCGCGCCGCCATCAACCGCGACATCGACAGCGCCATCGCCGCCGACGCCACAACCACCCCGGCCTTCTTCGTCAACGGACGCCGGGTGACGGACCGTTCGCTGGGCGGGCTGGAGGTCGCGATCCGGGCGGCCGCCGCCGGCCGTTGACCGCGTAGGGACCCATGCAGTTCCAGCGCCTCCGGCTCGTGGGCTTCAAGTCCTTCGTCGATCCCGCCGAGGTGCATATCGAGCCGGGCCTGACCGGGGTGGTCGGACCCAACGGCTGCGGCAAGTCCAATGTGCTGGAAGGCCTGCGCTGGGTCATGGGCGCCAACTCGGCCAAGGCCATGCGCGGCCAGGGCATGGACGACGTCATCTTCGCCGGCGCCGCCGACCGCCCGCCGCGCAACCACGCCGAAGTCCAGCTGACCATCGACAACGCCCAGCGCCGGGCCCCCCAGCCCTTCACCGACAGCCCGATGCTGGAGGTGTCGCGCCGCATCGACCGGGGTCAGGGCTCGACCTACCGGATCAACGGCAAGGAGGTGCGCGCCCGCGACGTGCAGCTGCTGTTCGCCGACGCCTCGACGGGAGCCAACAGTCCGGCGCTGGTGCGGCAGGGCCAGATCAGCGAATTGATCGCCGCCAAGCCGCAGAACCGCCGCCGCATCCTCGAGGAGGCCGGGGGGGTGGCCGGCCTGCATACGCGGCGGCACGAGGCCGAGCTGCGGCTGAAGGGGGCGGAGACCAACCTCGAACGGCTGGACGACATCGGCCGCGAACTGGAGACGGCGCTGACGCGGCTGAAGCGCGAGGCGCGGCAGGCGGAGCGGTACAAGAAGATCTCCGCCGAGATCCGGGCCCTGCAGGCGGCCCTGCTGTTCGTGCGCTGGAACGACGCGCGGGTCGCGGCCGAGGCGGCGGCGGCGGAGCTGGCCCAGGCCGAGCGGGCGGTGGGCGAGGCGACCACGGCCTCGAGCCGGGCGCAGACGACGGCGCTGTCGGCGCAGGAGGCGCTGAAGCCGGCGCGTGAGGAGGACGCCGTGGCCGGCGCCCTGCTGCACCGCGCCTCGCTGGAACGCGACCGTCTGGATATGGCCGAGCAGGCGGCGCGGGCCGAGGTCGAGCGGCTGACCGCCGAGACGACGCGCATCGCCGCCGACATCGCACGCGAAACGGCCATGGCCGGGGACGCGGAGGGTGAACTGGCCCGGCTGGGCGCGGCGCTGGAGACCCTGACGGCCGAGATCGCCGCCGCCCCGGCGCGGGGACCGGAACTGGAAGCGGCGCTCTCCGCCGCCGAGGACGCGCGCAAGGCCGCCGACGCCGAGGTCGAGCGGGTGGCGGGGGCGGTCGCCTCGGTCGAGGCGCGGGTCAACGCCGAAAACGCCCGCAAGCGCGACGCCGAAGCGCGGGTGGACCGGGCCGAGGCGCAGCTCGGGTCCGCCCAGGCGGAACGCGCCGGGCTGGGCCCGCTGCAGACGCCCGAGATCGAGGCGGCGACGGCGGCGCTGGCGAGGGCGCAGGCCGAACTGGCGGCGGCGCGGGCGGCTGTCGAGGCGGCGGAGACCGAACGCGGCGACCGGGCGCGAGCCGAGGCCGAGGCGCGGACGGCGGCGCGGGCGGCCGAGGACCGGCTGGGCCGGCTGCAGACCGAGGCGCGCGGACTGGCCCAGCTGCTGGTCCAGGGCAGGCGGGAGTATCCGCCGGCGCTGGACCGCGTGCGGGCCGACAAGGGCTATGAGGCCGCGCTGGCGGCGGCCCTGGGCGACGATCTGGACGCGGCGCTGGATGCGCGGGCGGCGGCGCATTGGGCGGGGGCCGAGGTCCCCTCCCCGGCCTGGCCGGAGGGGGTGACGCCGCTGGCGAACCACATCTCGGCGCCGGAGCAGCTTGGGGCCCGTCTGGCGCTTTGCGGCGTGGCGGCGGCGGGCGAGATCGGACGGCTGGCCAAGGCCCTGCCCGTCGGCGCGCGGCTGGTGACCCGCGAGGGCGACCTGTGGCGCTGGGACGGCTTCGTGCAGCGGGCCGAGGCGCCGCGGCCGGCCGCGGTGCGGCTGGCGCAGCGCACCCGCCTGTCCGAGCTGGAAGCCGAGATCGACGCGGGCAAGCCGGCGCTGGACGCGGCGCAGGCGGCGCAGAAGGCGGCGAGCGAAGCCTTCCGGGCCGCCGAGGAGGCGGTGAAGGCCGCCCGCGCGGCGCCCTTCCCGCTGGACAAGGCCGTCACGGCGGCCCGCGACCGCCTCGAGGCCCTGGGCCGCGAACAGGCGCGCAAGGAGGCGCGGGCCCAGGCGCTGGACGAGACGATCGCGCGGCTGCTGGCCGAGGTCGAGGCGGCGCGGGCGGCCCTGGCCGAAGCGCAAGGGAGCGACGCGCCTTCGGAAACCCTGGACGGGCTGAGGGCCGAGCTGACGGCGGCACGGACGGCGGCGGACGCGGCGCGGGGCGCGGCGGCGACGGCGCGGGTCGAGCGTGACGCCGAGG
>NZ_JBAZOS010000028.1:0-38195 GCF_041648615.1 Brevundimonas sp. | reverse complement strand
CTCCCACACGCGCAGGCGGATGCGGTCGGGGGCGATCACATGGGCGAAGCCGACGTTGACGCCCTCGGGGAAGCGCGGGTGGTGTTCGATCAGCGAACCCGTGCCGCGCACGAAGCCGTCGTTCGGCGCATGATCCATGAAGAAGACGACATGGGGATTGCCCATCGAGACGGCGCCGGGGGTGTGCAGCACCGGGTCGTCGATCGGGCCGACCTGAAGCTCGATGCCGCGGGTGTCCATCGCCTCGTCCAGCGGGATCTGCGCCCAGTCCAGCCGGGGGGCGCCCATGTCCACGGTGATCCGGCCGTCCCCCGCCCGCCGCGCCGTCGTCGGACCGGCCAGGGTGTCGATGACGACGCTGTCCTTGCCGGTCGACTCCATCAGCAGCCAGCCGACGCAGCGCAGGGCGTTGCCGCAGGTCTCGACCTTGCCGCCGTCGGCGTTCCACACCCGCATGAAGGCGTCGCCGGCGGTGGACGGTTCGATGGCGATCAGCTGGTCGCAGCCCTCGCCGGTCGCGCGATCGGCGATGGCGCGCGCCTGACCGGCCGTCGGGGCGAACGGCGTCTCCAGGGCATTGACGACGACGAAGTCGTTGCCGGCGCCGTTCATCTTGACGAAAGGACGGGTCATCACGGCGCCGATATAGAGACGGACTGGACCCGACGCGAGGGAACCGCGTTAAGCTGGGCCATGAGTCGCGCGACGCCCGTCAGCAAGTCCGAACCTCCGAAGGCCGACGGCCTGCGTCTGCGGGCCCGGCTGCGCTACCTCTACCACGGCTCGTCGCCGCTGGCGGTGCGGTTCCGGCTGGCGGTCATCGCCATCGATTTCGCCATCATCGGCTTCTTCCTGATCGCCCCGATCCTGCATGAGGCGGGGCTGGTCTTCTATATCATCGACTATCTGATCGCGGCCGTGCTCGGGCTGGATCTCGCGGCCCGGGCCTATGCCCACACCGACCTGAGGGACTGGCTGAAGAAGCCGGTGGTCTGGGTCGATCTGTTCGTGCTGGCGACCCTGCTGTTCCCGGCCTGGCTGTTCAACTTCGGCTTCCTGCGTCTGCTGCGGCTGTGGACCCTGCTGAACTCGGACTTCTTCTGGCGCACCGTGGGTCACAAGTACGACGACACGCGGGTGGAGGAGATCACCCGGGCCCTGGCCTCGCTGGTGACCTTCATCTTCGTGGTGACCGGCTTCGTCTACGCCACCTTCCGCGGCAGCCATGCGGGGATCAGCGGCTATCTGGACGCCCTGTATTTCACCGTCGCCACCCTGACGACGACCGGGTTCGGCGACATCACCCTGCCCGGCAACTGGGGCCGCCTGCTGTCGATCGTGGTCATGCTGACGGGCATCACCCTGTTCCTGCGGCTGGCCCAGACCATCTTCAAGCCGCACAAGGTCAAATTCCCCTGCCCCACCTGCGGCCTGCAGAAACACGATCCGGACGCGGTGCACTGCAAGGCGTGCGGAGTGGTGCTGTGTATTCCGGATGAGGGGTCGTGAAGGCAGGCAACAGGCAACAGGCAACAGGGGGCAGCGAGTTTCCCTGCCAGACGCTCTTCCTTCCTGTTGCCTGTTGCCTGTTGCCTCTCGCCTCCTTCCCCCAACATGACAAAGCCGTAACGTCGGCCTGCTCACGCTTGTGACCGACCCGTCGCCCGGTAAGGTGCCGCCCGACCGACATCGGGGACCGTCACACATGATCCGCACCGCCGCGCTCGCCGCGCTTCTCGCTTCCACCGCCCTTTCGAGCGCCGCCATGGCCCAGACCTCCGTACCCGCCCCGGCCGCCGCAGGGAGCGCCGGAGGCTTCGCGACCTCGGACGCCGCCGATCCGTATCTGTGGCTGGAAGAGATCGACGGCGAACGGGCCATGGCCTGGGTCAATGCGCAGAACGAGCGGTCCCTCGGCGTGCTGCGCGGCGATCCGCGTTTCGAGACCCTGCACCAGCAGGCGCTGGAGATCGTCCAGTCGCGCGACCGCATCCCGTCGCCCGGCTTCAACCGCGACGGCACGATCGACAATTTCTGGCAGGACGCGGAGCATGTGCGCGGCGTCTGGCGCACCACGACCCTGGACAGCTATCGGACCGAGGCGCCGCAGTGGGAGACCATCCTCGACTTCGACGCCCTGGCCGCGGCCGAGGGCAAGAACTGGGTCTACAAGGGGGCGACCTGCCTGCCGCCCGAGGAGACGCGCTGCCTGATCTCCCTGTCGGACGGGGGCAAGGACGCGGTGACGGTGCGCGAGTTCGACCGGGCGACGAAGACCTTCGTGGACGGCGGCTTCATCCTGCCGGAGTCCAAGGGCGGGGCGTCGTGGGTCGATGAGAACACCCTGCTGATCGCGCGCGATTTCGGACCGGGCACCCTGACGAGCTCGGGCTATCCGATGATCGTCAAGGTGCTGACGCGCGGCCAGACGATCGATCACGCGCGCACCGTCTTCACGGGCCAGCCGACCGACGTCTCGGTGTCGGGCTATACGCTGCGCGACGCCGACGGCGTGGTGCAGGCGACGCTGATCAACCGCGGGATCAATTTCTATGAGGGCGAGACGCACCGGCTGAACGCGGACGGCACGACGACGAAGCTGGAGCTGCCGGCCAAGTCGAACATCAACGCCCTGGTGCGGGGCCAGCTGGTGGTGACGACCGATCAGGACTGGACCGCGCCCTCGGGGCAGGAATTCCGGACCGGCGACGTCATCGCCTGGAACCTGGACCGCTGGCTGGCCGATCCGGCGACGCCGGCGCAGCTGGTGATCCGCCCGACGGAGCGCGAGGCCATCGAGGGCATCACCGCGACGCGCAACACGCTGGTCGTGGCCCTGTACCAGAACGTGCGTGGCGGGGTGTATGTCTATGAGCCCGCTGCCTCGGGGGAGTGGGCGCGGACGCGGCTGGACCTGCCGCAGAACGTCTCGGTCGGCGTCGGCTCGGCCAGCGAGCGGGACGACAAAATCTTCGTCAGCGTCACCGGCTATCTGAACCCGTCGAGCCTGTATCTGGCCGATGCGGCGACGGGCGCGACCGACCTGACCAAATCCCTGCCGGCCAAGTTCGACGCCACGGGCATGACGGTCGACCAGTTCGAGGCGACCTCGGCCGACGGGACCAGGATCCCCTATTTCGTCGTCCACAAGGGCGACATGGCCATGGACGGGTCGAACCCGACCCTGCTGTACGGCTATGGCGGCTTCCAGAACTCGCTGCTGCCCGGCTATTCGGCCACGGTCGGCAAGCTGTGGCTGGAGCGGGGCGGGGTCTATGTCATCGCCAATACGCGCGGCGGCGGCGAGTTCGGGCCCAATTGGCACCAGGCGGCGCTGCAGCAGAACCGGCAGCGGGCGCACGAGGACTATCAGGCCGTGGCCCTGGACCTGATCGCGCGCGACATCACCAGCCAGCCGAAGCTGGGCATCATGGGCGGCTCGCAGGGCGGGCTGTTCATGGGGGCGATGCTGACCCAGCGGCCGGACCTGATCAACGCCGCGGTCATCCAGGTGCCGCTGTTCGACATGCTGCGCTTCCACAAGCTGCTGGCGGGGGCTTCGTGGATGGCGGAATACGGCAATCCGGACGTGCCCGAAGAGCGGGCGTGGATCGAGGCCTATTCGCCGTATCAGCGGCTTGAAGCGGGCCAGCCCTATCCCGAGGTCTTCATCCACACCTCGACCAAGGACGACCGCGTCCATCCGGGCCACGCCCGCAAGGCGGCGGCGCGTCTGCTGGAGCTGGGCTATCCGGTGCTGTTCTACGAGAACACCGACGGCGGCCATGCGGCGGGGGCCAATCTGCGCGAGACGGCGCGACGGCTGGCGCTGGAATACACCTATCTGAGCCGCCGGCTGATGGACGAGCCGGCCCAGGAATAGGTCTGAAACACGGGGGTCCCGGCTGGCCGGGATGAGCGGAGTCAACGTATGCGCATCCTTCTCTTCACGGCTTCGGCCCTCGCCCTGACGGCCTGCGCGTCCACCGCGCCGGCGCCGGCGGACGGGGCCCCGGTCGTCTGGGGTCCCGCCGCGCGGATCGCGCGCCCCGCGCCGCCGCCGCACCTGCCGGCGGATCTGACCCCCGCCGGGGTGCGCGCCGCCGACGATCATCTGGCGCTGGAAGAGGTCAACGGGGCCGAGGCCATGGCCTTCGTGGCCGGCGAGAACGAGCGGTCCCTGGCCGCCCTGACCGGCGATCCGCGCTATGAGACCTTCCGCCGGCAGGCCTTCGACATCCTGTCGGCGACGGACCGGATTCCGGGGCCGTCCTTCCTCGGCGAGGGGATCGGCAATTTCTGGCAGGACGCGGCCAATCCGAAGGGGATCTGGCGGCGCACGACGCTGGACAGCTATCGCTCGGCGAACACGCGGTGGGAGACGATGCTCGACGTCGACGCCCTGGCGAAGGCCGAGGGCCGGGACTGGGTCTGGAAGGGCGCCGACTGCCTCGCGCCGGACGAGACGCGATGCCTGGTCAACCTGTCCGACGGCGGCAAGGACGCGGTCGTGGTACGCGAGTTCGATACGGTGACGGGGCTGTGGGTCGAGGACGGCTTCATCCTGCCGGAGGGCAAGCACCGGCTGGAGTGGCTGGACCGCGACACCCTGCTGGTGGCCACGGACTTCGGGTCGGGCACGCTGACGGAGAGCGGCTATCCCTTCATCGTCAAGTCGCTGAAGCGGGGGCAGACGCTGGCGCAGGCGACCGAGGTCTATCGCGGCGACATCGGCGACGGGGGGTATGGGGTGAGCCCGTCGGTCTATCGGAACGGCGCGGGCGAGGTCTTGGGCGTGCTGATCAGCCGGCCACTCGACACCTTCCGCAGCGAGACATGGGAACTGGTGGACGGAACGCCGGTGAAGCTGAACCTGCCGGAACGCGTCAGCATTCGTGGCATGATGGGCGAGCAACTCGTCGTCACGCTTGATGAGGCGTGGAACCACGAAGACCACGTCGTCCCGGCGGGCTCCCTGCTCGCTGTCGTCACCGCAAAGCTTCGACCACTCGGGCGAGACGAGGTGATCGTCTCCAACTTCGACGAGACCGTCTTCACGCCGACGGCGCGTCAGTCGGTCGAGGATGTCGCCGTCATGGACGACCGGATCGTCGCCACCCTCTACGACAACGTCCGCGGCCGCACCGCCGTGTTCCAGAACCGGGGCGAACGGGGCTGGCCGGAGACCTCGCTGCCGGCGCCCGAGAACGCCGCCGTCCACCTGGGCTCGTCCAGCCGGGAATCCGGCCGCATCTTCTATTCCTACGAAGGCTTCCTGACGCCCTCGACCCTGGCGTTGGCCGATGCGCGGGCGGGGACGGCCGAGACGGTGCGCCAGGCCCCGGCCCGCTTCGACGCCTCGACCCACGTCGTCGAACAGTTCGAGGCCACCTCGTCGGACGGGACGAAGATCCCCTATTTCGTGGTCCGGCCGAAGGCGCTGGTCATGGACGGCCACGCTCCCACGATCATCTATGGCTACGGCGGGTTCCAGGTGTCCAAGCCGCCCGCCTACATCCCCGAGATGGGCAGGCTGTGGCTCGAGAACGGCGGGGTCTACGTCAACGCCAACATCCGCGGCGGCGGCGAGTTCGGTCCGGCCTGGCACCAGTCGGTGCTCAAGGAGAACCGGCAGCTGGCGTTCGACGACTATGCGGCGGTCGCGCGGGACCTGCAGCAGCGCGGGATCACCTCGCCGCGCCGGACCGGCATCTATGGCCGGTCGAACGGCGGGGTGCTGACCTCGGTGGCCGTCACCCAGCATCCGGAGCTGATCAATGCGGCGGTGATCGAAAGCCCGCTGATCGACATGCTGCGCTATCACGAACTGCCGGCCGGGGCGTCGTGGATCGGCGAGTACGGCGACCCGCGCATCCCGGAAGAGGCGGCGTACATCGCCCGCTATTCGGCCTATCAGCAGCTTCGTCCGGAGACAGAGTATCCGCGGGTCTACATCACCACCAATACGCGGGACGACCGGGTGCATCCGGGCCATGCGCGCAAATTCGCGGCGCGGCTGGGCGAGCAGGGCCACGACCATCTCTATTACGAAGAGACGTCAGGCGGGCATTCCAATGACGCCGATCCGGTCGCCAACGCGCGGCGATGGGCCCGGCATTATGTGTATCTGAGCCAGCAGCTGGTGGATTGAGGGGGCGCCCTTCTCCCCTCCGGGGGAGAAGGTGGCCCGGAGGGCCGGATGAGGGGGATGCCTGACGCGATCACCCTTCCGGCCGGAACGCCCTGACCTGACCCCTCATCCGTCACGCTTCGCGCGACACCTTCCCCCCCAAGGGGAGAAGGGACGTCAAGCCGGCTCCAGCACCCTGGCCTTCTTCGCCTTGGCCGGTTTTTCGGCCTTGGGAAGTTTGGCGGGCTTGTCCGCCTTCTTCGCCAGTTTTTCGGCCTTCTTCGCCTCGCGCGCGGCCTTCTTGGCGGCGCGGGCCTCGGCCTTGGCCTTGGCGGGGGCGGCGTCGGCCTCTCCGGCCAGTTCGGCCAGCAGGTCGAGGAAGCCGTCGCGCTTGCCCTTGGGCAGCAGCGACATGATCCGTTTGTCGGCCGCCTCGACCTTCGGGCGGGCCGCTTCCAGGGCCGCCTGACCGGCGACGGACAGGCGCACGGCCTTGGCCCGGGCGTCGATGACGGACTTTTCGCGGTCCAGCAGGCCCTTGGCCGTCATGCGCGAGACCAGGTCGGCCAGGGTCGAGCGGTCGATGCCGGTGGCCCGGACCAGATCGGTCTGGGTCAGGCCGGACTTGTGGCTGACCGCTTCCAGCACGGCGAACTGGCGCTGGGTCAGGCCGTCCGCACCCGTCTCTTCGGAATAGATGTCGAGCGCCAGCTGCAGCACGCGATGCATCAGGTGGCTGGGCGACGCGCCCAGACCCCCGCCGCGTTTCGCCTTGTTCCCGGACTTGACCATGGACCGTATCCCCTTGAACGCAGCGACAGTGCTAGCAGGCGCATTTTACGGTTTGACGACGGACGATACGTCGACCGTTCACGGCGCCCGGTCCGGCTCGGCCGGGGCCATCGGATCGACGGGTTTGTCGGTCGAGGTCAGGTTGCGCATGATCAGCGGAATCTGGGACAGGCCGAACGCCGAGGAGGCGACCCACAGCACCCCCCGGAAGCTGACCCAGACATCGGCCGGATCGATATCGACGCGGCCGAGGCGGGCGGCCGCCCAGCCGACCAGGGCCTCGCTGCGCACCAGTTCGTTGACGATGGCGACCGCCAGGAAGAAGAGGCCGTAGCGGAAGGTCAGGGTGCGCCAGGCCCGGTCGTTGATCGGGATCACCGTGCCGAGCAGGGCCCGCAGGGGTTGTTTGTCCAGCCAGAGACCGCCCAGCAGACCGATGGCGAGGCAGGCGTTGAGGATGGTGACCTTGAGCTTGACCCACAGGCCGTCGCCCGTGAACAGGGTCAGCAGGCCGAAGACCAGGGCGAATCCGCCGACCAGCAGCGGCAGCACGGCCAGCCGCTTTTCGACGATCAGGCCGATCGCCACGCCCACGGCCGAGCCGGCGACCAGGAACCAGGTGGCGTTGACCAGGGCCGCATCGCCGTCCAGGCCGCGCAGACGCAGCACCAGAAAGGCGAGGCCGAAAGCCAGCAGGCCGCTGAAATCGACCGCCTGGCGCAGGCGGGACTCCTTTTGCGCCTTCGGGGCAGGGGCAGCGTCATCACTCATGAGTCAGTCCTCAAGCCCCACCAATGATCTTGAAAAGGCTCGCGCGTCGAAGGGTTGCAGATCGTCGACGCCTTCGCCGACGCCGATCAGCTTGATGGGGGCGTCCGAGGCCTGGGCGACGGGCACCAGCACCCCGCCGCGGGCCGTGCCGTCCAGCTTGGTCATGACCAGGCCGGAGACATAGGCGGTGCGGCCGAAGATCTGTTCCTGGGCGAGGGCGTTGCGGCCGACGGTGGCGTCGAGCACCAGCAGGGTCTCATGCGGCGCCTCCGGGTCGATCTTCTTCAGCACGCGCACGATCTTGAGCAGTTCGTCCATCAGGGCCGACTTGTTCTGCAGCCGGCCGGCGGTGTCGATGAGGACGACGTCATAGCCCTCGGCCCTGGCCCGGGTGTAGGCGTCGAAGGCCAGGCCGGCGGGGTCGGCGCCGTCGCGGCGGCTTTCGAAGGTCGCCCCGGCGCGCTCGGACCAGACCTTGAGCTGTTCGCGGGCGGCGGCGCGGAAGGTGTCGCAGGCCACGATCATGACCTTGGCGCCCTGGCCGGTCAGGTCGGAGGCGATCTTGCCCAGGGTGGTGGTCTTGCCCGAGCCGTTGACGCCGACGAACAGGGTGACGAAGGGGCGGGGGCCGTTCAGCGGCTCGTAGCGGGCCTCGTGATGGACCAGTTCGGCGGCGACGGCCTCGGCCAGGGCCTCCTTGACCTCGCGTTCGTTGGCGCCGGCGCCGAAGCGCAGCTCGCGGAAGCGGGCGACGATGCGGTCGGTCGCGGCGGGGCCGAGATCGCTTTCCAGCAGATGCTCTTCCAGCCCGTCCAGGGCGGCCTCGGACAGGGGTTCCTTGACGAAGGCGGCGACGACCTGCTCGGTCATCTGTTTCGAGGAGCGGGAGAGGCCCTCGCCCAGGCGCGAGAGCCAGCCCTTTTTCGGCGTGTCGTTCATGGGTTGGCTTTAGCGGGGCATTGCGGGCGCGTCACGCGAACCTGCAAAATACTCCGTGCATCCCCGCGAAGGCGGGGACCCAGACCCTTGGGCGACCGGACGATGGGAGTTGCCGCTGATGGCGATCCCACCCACTTTGCCTTACGAAAGCACTGGGTCCCCGCCTTCGCGGGGATGCACGGAAAGTTTGATGCCCAAAGCCCACCCGTTCCACTCCCCCCGCACCCACGGCTTCGTCCGCGTGGCCGCCGCGACGCCGGTCGTGCATATCGCCGATCCGGTCGCCAATGCGGAGGAACACGCCGCCCTGATCCGGCAGGCGGGCGAGCAGGGCGTGGACCTGATCGTCTTCCCCGAGCTGAGCCTGAGCGGCTACGCCATCGATGATCTGCTGATGCAGGAGGCCCTGCTGGCCGAGGTCGAGCGGCGCATCGCCGAACTGGCCGAGGTTGCGGACGAGGCCGGCGTCGTGGCCGTGATCGGCGCGCCGCTCCGCAACGGCGACGCCCTGTACAATTGCGCCGTGGTGCTGGGGTCGGGCGCCGTGCTGGGCGTCGTGCCCAAGGCCTATCTGCCGAACTACCGCGAATACTATGAGAAGCGCTGGTTCGCGCCGGCGGCCAGCCGGTCCGAGGACCTGATCGTGCTGAACGGCGAGACGATCGATTTCGCGCCGGGCCTGATCTTCGAGGCCGCCAACCGGCCGGGCTTCGTCTTCGCCGCCGAGATCTGCGAGGATTTCTGGGCGCCGCTGCCGCCGTCGACGCGGGCGGCCCTGGCCGGCGCGCGCATCCTGCTGAACCTGTCGGCCTCCAACATCGTCATCGGCAAGGCGGACGAGCGGGCCGTGCTGTGCGCCAGCCAGTCGATGCGGACGCAAGGCGCCTACGTCTTCACCGCCTCGGGCTGGGGCGAAAGCACCACCGACCTGGCGTGGGACGGTCAGGCGACGATCCATGAACTGGGCGCCCGACTGGCCGAGGGCGAGCGGTTCTCGCTGGAGAGCCATCTGACGATCGCCGACATCGACGTCGAACGGATCGGCCTGGACCGGCTGCGCAACGGCACCTTCGCCGACTGCGCCCGCATCGAGGGCGAGCCCGCGACGATCGTGCCGTTCGAGGCGCGTGAGGACGGCCGGACCGATGATCTGATCCGGCCGCTGGACCGCTTCCCCTTCGTGCCCGACGATCCGGCGCGGCTGGACCACGACTGCTACGAGGCCTTCAACATCCAGGTCCAGGGGCTGATGCGCCGGATGAAGGCGACAAACGGCGAGCGTGTCGTCATCGGGGTGTCGGGCGGACTGGATTCGACCCAGGCCCTGCTGGTCGCCTGCCGGGCCTTCGACCGGCTGAAGCTGCCGCGCGGCAATATTCTGGGCTTCACCCTGCCGGGGTTCGCGACCTCGGAGGGGACGAAGTCGAACGCCCACGCCCTGATGAAGGCGCTGGGGGTCAGCGCCCATGAGATCGACATCCGTCCGGCCGCGACCCGGATGCTGAACGATATCGGCCATGCCTTCGCCATGGGCGAGCCGGTTCACGACATCACCTTCGAGAATGTGCAGGCCGGTCTGAGGACGGACTATCTGTTTCGTCTGGCCAACCAGCATGACGCCTTCGTGCTGGGCACCGGCGACCTTTCGGAACTGGCGCTGGGCTGGTCGACCTATGGCGTCGGCGACCATATGAGCCACTACAACGTCAACGGCGGGGTGGCGAAGACGCTGATCCGGCACCTGATCCGCTGGGTGGCGGCGAAGGAGCACGCCGGCGAGGCGGCGGCGGTGCTGAACGCCATTCTGGACACGGAGATTTCGCCGGAACTGGTGCCCCCCGGCGCCGACGGCAGGATCCAGTCGACCGAGGCGACCGTCGGCCCCTATGCGCTGAACGACTTCTTCCTCTTCCATGTGACCCGGTTCGGGCTGAAGCCGTCGAAGGTGGCGTATCTGGCGCATCAGGCGTGGAAGGATGCGTCCGCCGGTCACTGGCCGACCGCGACGCCGGACGCCGAGCGGATCGCCTACGACCTGCCGACGATCAAGGCCTGGCTGGCGAAATTCCTGTTCCGCTTCTTCCAGACCAGCCAGTTCAAACGCTCGGCCCTGCCCAACGGGCCCAAGGTGGTCACCGGCGGCTCGCTGTCGCCGCGCGGCGACTGGCGCGCGCCGTCCGACGCCACGGCGCGGGTGTGGCTGGACGAGCTGGAGGGGAATGTGCCGGGGGAGTGATCAGGCAACAGGCAACAGGCAACAGAACCTGATGCCTGTTGCCTGAGTCCTGTTGCCTTTCCTCACGGCAGTTCGCTCAGGAACGGGAAGATCGCCGCCTTGACCTCGGGTTCGTCCAGCATGGGGGCGTGGCCGATGCCGGGCGCCTCGACATAGTCCATCTTCGGGGCGCGCTTGCGCATCTTCGCCGCGATCGCCGGACTCAGCAGGTCGGAGGTCTCGCCGCGGACCAGCAGGACCGGGCGGCCCTTCGTCAGTCGGCTGAACATGGGCCACAGATTGGGGACGAGGGCCTTCGCCCCGGCGGCGCGGATCGGCACGGCGATGTCGGGATCATAGTCCAGCACCGGCGCGCCCTCGGTGCCGACCTTGAAGACCCGGCGGGCGAAGGCGTCCCAGTCGGCGTCCGTATAGTGGGGGAAGGCGACGGCGTTGTGCAGCTTCACATAGGCGGCGGCCTCGGCCCAGCCGGGGGTGTCGACGGGCTGGCCGGAATAGGCGGCGATGCGCATCAGCCCCTCCTTCGCCACCTCGGGGCCGATGTCGTTGAGGATGGCGCCGGCGATGACCCTCGAGCGGATGGCGGCCAGGGCCATGGTGATCAGCCCGCCCATGGAGGTGCCGAGGAAGACGGCGCGCTCGATCCCCGACTGGCTCATCAGGGCCAGTACGTCCCGGGCGTAGGTCGCGGGCTGGTAGGTCATCGGATCGGGCGCGCGGTCCGAGCGGCCGCGGCCGCGGACGTCGACGGCCAGGACGCGGCGGCCGCTCTGGGCGATCAGGGGCGCGATGGCGTCGAAATCGGCCGAGTTGCGCGTCAGGCCGTGGATGGCGATGACCGGCAGTTTCGCGGGACCCGCCGCGGCCGCATAGTCGCGGGCGTACAGGCTGAGGCCGTCGGCGCTGGTCCAGCGGCGGTCGGCGAAGGTCTGGGTCATGCAGGGCTCCGGGCGGTCGAACCCCAGCTTATTTCATCGGGGAGCGAAATCCCACAGCCCGCGCTGCGGCTAATGACCGAGCAGGTCGCGGATGAAGGCGTCCAGATCCCCGCCCTCGAACAGGAAGCCGGGGACGCCGGCGCGGCGGGCGGCCTCCATGTCGGAGGGCTGGTCGCCGATCATGAAGCTCTTCGCCGGATCGATATTGTGGTCGGCGACAGCCCTCAGGATCATGCCGGGATTGGGTTTGCGGTCCGGGTGATCCGGATGGATATACGCTTCGACCCGGCCCTCGGCATGGAAGGGGCAGGCGTAGACGGCGCCGATGATCGCGCCTTTCGCCGCCAGCCGGCGCACGATCAGGGCGTTGAAGGCCTTCATCTGGTCTTCGGTGAACAGGCCGCGCGCCACGCCGGACTGGTTGGTGACGACGACGCACAGATAGCCCAGCTGGTTCAGCCGCCGCACCGCTTCGGCCGCGCCGGTCACAAGACGGAGATGGTCTTCCAGATGGGGATAGCCGGTGTCCTCGATCAGCACGCCGTCGCGATCGAGAAACACGGCGGGAACGCCGGTGGTCATGGTCGTTGCGCTTACGGCGCCGTACACCCCCGTTGCAAGCCGTCACGCGAAGTGACGGCGTTCGATTTGGCGTGGCGGCGTCCGATTTGGTAGGAGGCGCCCATACCGCGTCTCCCTCCGGGGCTGACGCCGCTTGCGCCGCGCGCGACCGGAGACCTTCCGCCATGACCATTCCCTTCATCGACCTGCAGGCCCAGCGTCTGCGCCTGAACGGCCGGATCGAGGCCGCCGTGCAGGAGGCCGTGGTGGGCGGCGCCTGGGTCATGGGTCCGCAGGTGCGGCAGTTCGAGGCCGATCTGGCCGCCTTCGGCCAGGCGAAACACGCGCTCGGCTGCGCCAACGGCACCGACGCCCTGGCCCTGCCGCTGATGGCCTGGGGCATCGGGCGGGGCGACGCGGTCTTCGTGCCCAGCTTCACCTTCGCCGCCACGGCCGAGATCGTGCCCTGGTTCGACGCCGAGCCGGTCTTCGTCGATGTGGACGCCACGACCTACAATATGGACCCCGGCCATCTGGAGGCGGCCATCGAGGCGACGCTGAAGGAAGGCCGGCTGAAGCCGCGCGTGGTCATCGCCGTCGACCTGTTCGGCCAGCCCGCCGACTATCCGGCCATCAAGGCGATCTGCGACAAGTACGGGCTCAAGCTGATCGCCGATTCGGCCCAGGGCTTCGGCTGCACCATCGATGGCGAACACCCCCTGAAATGGGCCGACATCACCACCACCAGCTTCTTCCCGGCCAAGCCGCTGGGCTGCTACGGCGACGGCGGGGCGGTGCTGACCCATGACGACGACCTGGCCCAGCTGATCGATTCCCTCCGCGTGCACGGCAAGGCGGTGGCGCGCGATCTGGAGGGCAAGACCTTCGATCACGACCCCAAATATCTGAACATGCGCATCGGCCTGAACAGCCGTCTGGACACCATCCAGGCCGCCGTCCTGATCGAGAAGCTGAAGGTGTTCGGCCAGGAGATCGAATGGCGCAACCGCATCGCCGCCCGCTACAACGAGGGCCTGCGGGCCCATGTCGCCGCCGTGCCGGACGTCCCGGCGGGAAACGTCTCCAACTGGGCCCAGTATACGATCGAGCACAGGGATCGCGATGGTCTGGCGGCGCACCTGAAGGAACAGGGCGTTCCGACGGCGGTCTATTATCCGATCCCGCTGCACCTGCAGCCGGCCTATGACATGTACCCGCGCGGGCCGCAGGGTCTGCCGGTGACGGAGCGTCTGATGCAGCGGGTGATCAGCCTGCCGATGCACGCCGACCTCGACGAGGCGACGCAGGACAGGATCATCGCGGCGGTCGCCAGCTTCGGCTAAGGTTCGCGCATGACCCAGAATCTCCCCCCCCTGAAGGTCGGCGTCGCCGGCGTCGGCGTCATGGGGCGCAACCACGCCCGCGTGCTGTCGGACATCCGCGATTTCGACCTGACCGCCGTCTTCGATCCCGACGCCGCCACGGCCGAGGGGATCGCCGCCCTGTATGACGCCCAGGCCTTCACCACGGCGGCCGACTTCATCGCCGCCGGTCTGGACGCCGCCGTGGTCGCCACGCCGAACCGGCACCATGCCGACCTGGGCGTCGCCCTGCTGGAGGCCGGGGTGCATGTGCTGGTCGAGAAGCCGATCGCGGCGACGGTCGCCGACGCCCGGCGCATGATCGACGCGGCCAGGGCGAATGACCGTGTGCTGATGGTCGGCCAGGTCGAGCGCTTCAATCCGGCGGTCGAGGCGGTCAAGCGCGCCATCGATGGCGACGACGTCATCTCGATCCAGATCACCCGCGTCGGTCCCTTCCCGCCGCGCATGGGCGAGGTCGGGGTGGTCATCGATCTGGCCGTGCACGACATCGACATCATCCGGCACCTGACGGATTCCGAGATCGTCGAGGTCCAGCCCCAGCTGGCCCGCACCCGCGCCGAGCGCGAGGACACGGCCCTGCTGCAGTTCCGGCTGGAGAACGGGACCATCGCCCACATCACCACCAACTGGGTCACGCCCTACAAGGTCCGCACCCTGCAGGTCGCGACGATGAACAAATTCGTCGTCGCCGACCTGATCACCCGTCAGGTCACGGAGTATTTCGGTCAGCAGCCCGACGGCTCCTACCAGACCCGGGCGGTGAACAGCTGGCCGGCCGAGCCGCTGAAGAAGGAGCTGGAGGCCTTCGCCCACGCGATCCGCACCGGCGAACCGCCCGCGGTGACGGGGGAGGACGGGCTGCGGAACCTCGAAGTGGCGTTGCGGTGTCTGGGGGAGGGGTAGCCTTCAGTCGAGCGCGCTGATGATATCCGTTTGCGCAAAGTCGTCCCCGACGTACAGAAGCGGGCAGCCATACATCTCGGCGAGGGCATAGCTGAAGCTGTCGCCGTAGTTCAGGTAGGCGGCATGGAAGCCTTTTCCCCAACGACGGTAGGCGTCGGCCGCCCGTTCGGCGAAGGCCTGATCCACCGGGACAACCTCAAGAGCCAGTTCAGCCAGGAACGGTCGCAGCGCCGGGCGGAACTCGGCGCGAGACCCTACGATCAGGGTTTCGGTGAACGTAGCCGCCGAAATGATCAGCCGGTTGTCCAGAAGGACGTCCATGCAGCGCGGCGCGAGCGGCTGGCGAGCCAGAACCTCGATCAGGGCCGAACTGTCGACGGCTATCAAGCCGGCAGGCCGTTATCGTCGTAGAGGAAATCCTGGCTTCGCGCGGCGTCGAAGTCCGGCGGAAGATCCCCGACCAAGGCTTGAGCGGCGCGGATCGCCGCCGCCCGCTGTTCGCGCAGCTTGCCAGAGGCTCGCACGGGAACGAGGCGAATGACCTCCTTGCCGTGACGCGTCAGGACCACGTCCTCTCCGCCCTCGGCACGCCGGACGAGATCGGTCAGATGAGCCTTGGCTTCCGAGATGGCGATATGCGTCATGGCCAAAATATGGACCAATCAATGGTCCATTTCAAGATCGCCCGCCCACCACCTGCATCCCCAGCCATTCCGCGATCAGCGCCGGCTTCTCCGCCCCTTCGATCTCGACCGTGACCTCGTGCTTCAGCAGCCAGCGGCCGCCGCCCTTGTCTTCGGCCGAGAGGAGTTTGAACCGGCCCCGGACGTTCGATCCCGTCGGCACGGGGGCGAGGAAGCGCAGTTTGTCGAAGCCGTAGTTGACGCCCATCACCACGCCTTCCAGCGGCGGGACGGCGTCATAGGTCATGGCCGAAAGCAGGGAGAGCGTCAGGAAGCCGTGGGCGATGGTTCCGCCGAACGGAGTTTTCGCCGCGGCCACGGGATCGACGTGGATGAACTGCCGGTCCTCGGTGATTTCGGCGAAGGCGTTGATGCGGGCCTGGTCCACGCGGATCCAGCGGCTGACGCCGATTTCCTGGCCGATCAGGCCGGGCAGGTCGGCGACGGGGGTCGGCTGACCCTTGCGTTCGGTGCGGCTCATGGGCGTCAGGCTCCTCAGGCGATTGGGGTGAAACGGTCTTCGATGATGGCGGCGAACAGGGCGGGATCGACATTGCCGCCCGAGAGGATGACGGCGGTGGTTCGGTCCTTCGCCTCGACCTTGCCGGCCAGAATCGCCGCCAGCGACACGGCGCCGCCCGGTTCGACCACCAGTTTCAACGTGTGGAAGGCGTAGCGGACGGCCTCGGCCACCTCGGCGTCGGAGACGGTTTCGACGCGGTCGATGCGGCGATTGATGGGGAAGGTCAGCTCGCCGGGCCGGTCGGTCATCAGGGCGTCGCAGATGGTCCCTTTCGCCGGGGCGTGGGTCAGCCGTTCGCCCGCCGCGATCGACAGCTGCATGTCGTTGTAGTCGCGCGGCTCGACCGCGATCACCGGCGTGTCGGGCGACAGGGCGGCCATGGCCAGATTGATCCCGGCGATCATGCCGCCGCCGGAGGCGCCGCAGACCAGCTGGTCGAGCGGCGCGTCGGCCTGTTCGATAATTTCGAGCCCGATGGTGCCCTGGCCCTCGATGACGAAGGGGTCGTCGAACGGGCGGACGAGGATGGAGCCGCGCGTGCGGGCGATCTCCTCGCCGATGGCCTCGCGGCTTTCGGCATATCGGTCGTACATCCGCACCTCGCCGCCGAAGGCGATGACGCCGTCGACCTTCACCTTCGGGCTGTCAGCGGGCATGACGATGACGGCCGAGGTTCCCCTCATCCGCGCGGCGCAGGCCACGGCCTGGGCGTGATTTCCCGACGAATACGCCACGACGCCGCGCGTCAGCTCATCGGGGGTCAGGCGGCTGATGCGGTTCCAGGCCCCGCGGAATTTGAAGGCCCCGGCGCGCTGCAGGGTCTCGGCCTTCATCAGCACGCGGCCGCCGACGCGCTCGTTCAGCGCCGGGCTTTCGATCAGCGGGGTGCGGACGGCGTGGCCGAGCAACTGGCGGGCGGCGTCCTGTACGCCGGCGAAGGAGGCGGTGTGCATGCAGAACTCATAGCGGCCCGACCATCCCGGCGAAAGCCGGGCTTCCGGCGTCAATCCAACGGCCGGAAGGTTCATCACAAAGGACACGAAGAAGAGATCACGAAGAGCACAAAGGGACCCGCGCCTGTCTCGCCTGCGTTCGTGTCCTTCGTGACCCCTTGGTGTTCTTCGTGATGAACCTCCCGGCCCCGAAAGCAGGCTCCGGGGTTGCGGCCTCGCCGCGATGAGCGGTTGAGTCTGCCGAAGGCCGCTCTAACCTGCGCCGATGAAGTCTCTGATCCTCGCCATCGACCAGGGCACGACGTCCACCCGCGCCATCGCCTTCGAATGCGCGCCCGAGGGCGGGCTGCGGCCCGTCGCCGTCAGCCAGATCGAACTCGAGCAGCATTTCCCCCGGCCCGGCTGGGTCGAGCATGACGCCGCCGAAATCTGGACCGCGACGCTGCAGACCTGCCGCGAGGTCATCCGCAAGGCGGGCGGCGTCGGGCGGTTCGCGGCCATCGGCATCACCAACCAGCGCGAGACCTCGGTGTTGTGGGACGCCGCGACCGGCGAGCCCCTGCACCGCGCCGTCGTGTGGCAGGACCGGCGCACGGCGGCGGCCACCGGCCAGTTGGCCGCCGCGGGGCATGAGCCGATGGTGCAGGCGGCGACGGGGCTGATCCTCGATCCCTATTTCTCGGCCTCGAAATTCGCCTGGCTGCTGGACGCGGTCCCCGGCGCGCGCGACCGCGCAGCGGTGGGCGAGGTCAAGGTCGGGACCATCGAGACCTGGCTGATCTGGAAGCTGACGGGCGGCGCCAGCCACGTCACCGACGCCACCAACGCCAGCCGCACCTCGCTGATGGATCTGGCGACGCGGCAATGGCGGCCGGATCTGGCGGCGCTGTTTAATGTGCCGATGACGGTGCTGCCGGAGATCCGGGGGTGCGCCGATCCTCTCGGCGACTGCGAGCCGTCGCTGTTCGGCGCGGCCCTGCCGATCCACGGGGCGGCGGGGGATCAGCAGGCGGCGCTGGTCGGCCATGGCGCGCTCAAGGCGGGGGACGCCAAGATCACCTATGGCACCGGGGCGTTCCTGGTCGCCAATGTCGGCGCGGCGCCGGTGACCTCGACCAGCCGGCTGCTGGGCACCCTGGGCTACGCCGTCGGCGGGGACGCAGCCTATGCGCTGGAGGGATCGATCTTCTCGGCGGGGTCGGCGATCCAGTGGCTGCGCGACGGGCTGAAGGTGATCACGGAGTCACGGCAGTCCGAGGCGTTGGCGCAAGGCCTGGAGGACAACGGCGGCGTCTATCTGGTCCCCGGCTTCACCGGCCTGGGCGCGCCGTGGTGGGAGCCGGAGGCGCGGGGGACGATCACCGGCCTGACCCGCGACAGCGGGCCGGCCCATATGGTGCGGGCGGCGCTGGAGAGCCTGGCCTATCAGACCCGCGACCTGCTGGACGCCCTGGCGAAGGACGGGGCGCCGGGGCTGAAGGTGCTCAGGGTCGACGGCGGGGTCACCGCCAACGCCTTCGCCATGCAGTTCGTGGCCGACATCTGCGAGGTCGTGGTCGAGCGGCCGGCGTTTCAGGAGATGACGGCGCTGGGGGCGGCCAAGCTGGCGGCGCTGGGCGTCGGCCTGATCGGCGATCTGGAGGATCATCCGGTCGAGGCCCCGGCGCGCTGGACGCCGCGGATGGAGGCCGGCGAACGCGAACGTCTGCTGAAGGGCTGGCGCGGCGCCGTGCGGGCCGCCATCATCGCCGCGAATCCGGACCCGACATGACCACACCTGATCTTTCCGATCCCGCCCTGTCCGACGCCCAGGCCGCCTTCTCGGGCACGCGCGAGGTCGATCCCCGCCATGCGCTGGACGCGGCGGCGCTGGAGCGCTGGCTGACGGCGAATGTCGCGGGCTACGCCGGGCCGCTGACCATGCGTCAGTTCAAGGGCGGGCAGTCGAACCCGACCTATGAGCTGGCCACGCCGGGCCGGACCTATGTGCTGCGCCGCAAACCGCCGGGGACCTTGCTGGCCAGCGCCCATGCGGTGGACCGGGAGTTCACCGTCATCTCGGCCCTGCACGCGCAGGGTTATCCGGTCGCGCGGCCTTATGCTCTGTGTACGGACGAGACCGTCATCGGCTCGATGTTCTACGTCATGGACAAGGTCGAGGGGCGGGTGCTGTGGGACCTGAAACTGCCCGGCATGGAACCGGCGCAGCGGCGGGCCATCTATGACGTCCAGGTGGATACCCTGGCCGCGCTGCACGCCTTCGACCCCGCCGCCATCGGCCTCGGCGACTATGGCCGACCGGGCAATTATTTCGAGCGGCAGGTCGGGCGCTGGACGAAACAGTACCGGGCGTCGGAGATCGAGCCGATCCCGGCCATGGACCGGCTGATCGAATTCCTGCCCGCCACCCTGCCGCCGGAGGGGCCGACGCGGATCGTCCACGGCGACTTCCGCCTCGACAACATGATCCTCGCGCCGGATGCGGCCGAGGTGCGGGCGGTGCTGGACTGGGAGCTGTCGACGCTCGGCGATCCAATGGCGGACTTTTCCTACCTGCTGATCGCCTGGGTCATTCCGGCCAGCGCGCGCAACGGCCTGGCCGGGGTCGACATCGAGGCCCTGGGGATTCCGTCCGTCGAGCAGACGGTCGAGCGCTACACCCGGCTGACGGGGGCGACGCCGGGCGATCTGGACTGGCTGTTCGCCTATAATCTGTTCCGGCTGGCGGCCATCTGTCAGGGCATCGCCGGGCGGGTGCGCGACGGCACCGCCGCCAGCGTCCACGCCCGGGCCATGGCCGAACAGGTGCCGATGCTGGCGGCCGGGGCGTTGTCGTTTGCGAAGAAGGCGGGGGCCTGAGGCGATCCCGCGGCCGGAACCAGCCCTCGTCGGGGCAGGCGCGCCTCAGCCCGGCGGCAGGACGGCGGCGTTGAGGATGCGTCGGTCGCCCTTGCCCTGAACCAGGATGGCGACGGCCTGGTCCGGATCGCGCGCGGCGGGCAGGGCGTAGAGGCGCGGCTGGCCGGTCCAGTCGCCCAGGGTCCGGACCGAACGGACGACATTGGTGTGGCGCACGCTGCGGCCGCGGTTGTCGCCGCGATCGATCTCCACCGTCTGCGGACCGGGCGTGTACATCACGGCCACGACCTCCGCCCCGCCGGCCGGGGACGGACCCGAGCCGACCCCGACCCGGTCGCCGGTGTCGCGGAATTCGATCTCGGGCGGGAAGATGCGGCGCGCCGCCTCTTCGTCGATGGCCGATTGCAGGGCGGGGCCGCCGGCGCCCACGACCTGACGGCGGCCGTCGATCACGACCTGGGGGGTGGAGACGTCGCGCAGACGCAGCGGGCGGCGATAGGCGCGCTGGCGCTGGGCGAACTCGGGCCGGGCGAAGGTGTCCTGCCAGCCCAGATAGTCCCAGTAGTCGACGGCCCAGGTCAGGGCGATGACGCCGGGCTCGTCGGCCACGGCCTCGATCCGGGCGTTGGCCTCGGGACAGCCGGCGCAGCCCTGGGCGGTGAACAGTTCGACGACGACGGGCTCGGGCGGCGGGGCGTCGCGGTGGGCGACGCGTTTCGGAGCCGGCTGGGCTCCCGCCCCCGCCGCCAGCAAGGCGGCCGCGAGGGCCGCCGCAGGGATGATCCAGCCCTTCGTACGCATGGGCGGCAGGTTAATCACGGCAGGCGAAAACACGCCGCTCATTTTCGCGTGAAGGCCGAACGGGCCCCGTCCTAGACGCGGATGTCCAGCAGGGCCCCCGGCCGGGCGGACTGGGCTTCGAAGGGGGCGGCCGTCGGTTGCGGCGCGGCGGATTTCAGGTCGGGCCCGGCCGGCGGGCCCTGAACGGCCTCCAGGGCGGCCTTGAAGAAGTCCGATCGCGAGGCGCGCACGGGCGTCTGGCCCGCGGGGTGCGTCGGGAACAGGGCGGAGGGCAGGTTGGGACGAATCGCGCTCATGCCGACAGGGTTAATGAAAACCGCAGGAAAAGGGTTAACGGCGCGGCGCGGTCGGCAGGGGGCGAGGCGGGGCCTGGATGGCGGCGACCATCCGTTCGATCTCGGCGTCGTCGACCAGGGGGCCGCTGGACTTGGCGACCACCCGGCCCATGGCGTTGACGGCGAAGGTCTCGGGCGCGCCGGTGATGCCCAGATCGAGTCCGGCCCGGCCGTCCTGATCCACCAGCACCATGGAATAGGGATCGCCCAGTTCGTCGAGGAAGCGCCGGGTGTCGGCGGGATCGTCCTTCCAGGCCACGCCGACGACGGCGACGCCGCGGGCTTTCAGGGCCATCAGCTTAGGATGCTCGACCTTGCAGGGCAGGCACCAGCTGGCGAAGACATTGACGAGCATGGGCTTGCCCACGCCCGCGGTGCGAATGTCGACATGACCGGGGCCGGGCGTGGCGCCGGTCAGGATCGGCAGGACGGTCTGGGGGATCGACTGGCCGACGAGGGCGTCGGGCTTGATCGCCGGATCGCGCTTCAGCGACCAGCCGATGAACAGGGCGGCGAGGGCGACCAGCACCACCAGCGGAATGAGGGACAGCCAGCGGCTCATTGTGTGGGCGCCGCCGGGCTTCGCCCTGCTTGAGCGCGGGTCGTGTCCACGGTCTCGTCGAGGCGCTTCAGTTCCGCGTTCCAGCGCCGCGACGCGATCAGGGCGCGGACGGCGAGGACGGCCAGCACGGCGGCGCTGATCCCCCAGGCGGGCCAGACGAAGGCGGCGTAGGCGCCCATGTCGAGGTCGATCATCTTCAGGCCTCCTGTGCCCGGCGGGCGCGCAGGGTCAGGACCCGGCGGCGGACGATCTCGGTGCGGATCGAGGTGATCCAGACGGCGAGGAAGAAGACCCCGAAGGCCGCCATCATGGTCAGCAG
This sequence comes from Brevundimonas sp., assembly GCF_041648615.1. Classification (GTDB taxonomy): domain Bacteria; phylum Pseudomonadota; class Alphaproteobacteria; order Caulobacterales; family Caulobacteraceae; genus Brevundimonas. Next base: position 16,505 of record NZ_JBAZOS010000028.1, on the reverse strand, counting down.
GGGCGTGAGAAAGACGGCGGGCATGGCGGGACCTTCGGCCCGCAGCAGCGAGGCGGGCTGGTGCAGGGTGTTCCACCAGTCGACCGAGAATTTGACGATCGGCAGATTGATCAGGCCGACCAGGCCGAGCACCGCGGCGGCCCGGGCCGCCTTGGCCTCGTCGTCGATGGAGGCGCGCAGGGCCATGTAGCCGAGGTAGAACAGGAACAGGATCAGCACCGACATCAGCCGCGCGTCGCCCCACGCCCACCAGACCCCCCACATGGGCTTGCCCCACAGGCTGCCGGTGATCAGGGCCAGCAGGGTGTAGGCCGCGCCGGGCAGGGCCGCGGCCCGCGCCGCCGCATCGGCCAGCGGATGGCGGAACACCAGGGCGAAGAAGCTGGAGACGCCCAGGGCCGCATAGATCATCAGCCCGACCGAGGCGGCCGGCACGTGCACGAACATGATCCGCAGGGTGTCGCCCTGCTGATAGTCCTCGGGCGCGGCGAAGGCGAACCAGGTCCCGACGGCCAGCAGCACGACGGCCAGCGCCCACAGCAAGGGCGTCAGCGGACGGGTGAAACGCAGGAAGCGGTCTGGATTGGCGAGGAACATCGAGGGGTTCTTTAGTCGGCTATCGCGCTTCGCGCTACATGAGCCGCCTGGCGGGTCGTCGCGCTTCGAACGCCCCGGGGCGTGACGGACGGCCAAGCTGTGCTAGAGCGTCGCCCATCAAGTCTGAAAGGCCCGCCATGACTGACGATGTCACCAAGGATTCCAACGGCAACGTCCTCGCCGACGGCGACAGCGTGACCCTGATCAAGGACCTCAAGGTCAAGGGTTCGGGCGGGGTGACGCTGAAGCGCGGCCAGCTGGTCAAGAACATCCGGCTGACCGGCGACACGGACGAGATCGAGGCCAATGTCGACAAGGTGCGCGGCCTCGTGCTGCGGACCGAGTTCGTCAAAAAGGCCTGACGGCGGATTACGAAGGCTTAAGTGTTCGGGCGGCCGCAACTCCGTTAGCCATTGGCGCAGTCGGAGGATCGATCATGACAACCGCCCGCGGAATCCTGGCCGGACTGGCCCTCGCCCTGGCCGCCGGCACGGCGCTCGCCCAGATCCCGGCCCCGCCCGAGGCCCAGGCCGCGCCGGCGCCGCGCCGCCCGGCCTGGCTGGCGTTCGACGAGCCGGTGATCCTGATCCGGGATGTGAGTCTGGTCGACGGCACGGGCGCTCCCGCACGCCCGGGCATGAGCGTGCTGATCCGCGACGGCCGCATCGACGGGGTCGGCCCGGATCTGGCGGCTCCGGAGGGCGCGCGGGTGATCGAGGGAGCCGGCAAGACCCTGACTCCCGGCCTCGTCCTGATGCACGAGCACATGTTCTATCCGACCGGGCGGGACAATTACGGCGAGATGAGCTTCAGCTTCCCGCGCCTGTATCTGGCCGGCGGCGTCACCACCCTGCGCACCGCCGGCTCGATGTCGCCCTATGCCGACCTGAACCTCAGGACCGAGATCGCGGCGGGGCGCACGCCGGGGCCGGACATGGACGTGACCGCCCCCTATCTGAACGGGCCCGGCCTGCCGATCGTGCAGGTGAATGCGCTGGAGGGCGCCGACGACGCGGAGCGCATGGTCAACTATTGGGCCGCCGAGGGCGCGACCTCCTACAAGACCTATATGCAGATCACCCGCGCCGAACTCGGCCGGGTGGTCGAGCTGGCGCACGCGCGCGGCCAGAAGGTCACCGGCCATCTCTGTTCCGTGACCTATCGGGAAGCGGCCGATCTGGGGATCGACAACCTCGAGCATGGCTTCTTCGCCTCGACGGACTTCGTGGCCGACAAACAGCCGGACGTCTGCCCCGACCAGGCGGCGACCCTGACCGCTCTGGCGACCATCGATCCTGCCTCGCCCGAGGTCCAGGCCCTGATCCGGCGCCTGGTCGACAAGGGCGTTGTGTTGACCTCGACCCTGACGATCATCGAAACCCTGACGACCGGCCGGCCCAAGGCGCCGGAAGCGGCGCTGGAGCTGCTGACCCCGCCGGTGCGGGCCCAGTACGAACAGGTCTGGCCGCTGGTCCAGCAACGGCCGGGCGACGAATTCCGCAACCTGCTGGCCAATATGATGCGGCTTGAACGGGCCTTCGCCGACGCCGGCGGCACCCTCGTCGCCGGCACCGATCCGACCGGCTATGGCGGCGTCATTCCGGGCTTTTCCTCACGCCGTCAATTGCAGCTGATGCTGGAGGCGGGGTTCGACTTCGAGACGGTGGTGCGGATCGCTTCGTTGAACGGGGCGCGGTTCCTGGGGCGCGACGCGGAGGTCGGCTCGATCGAAGCGGGCAAGCGGGCGGACCTGATCCTGATCGACGGCGATCCGTCGACCGATCCGACCGCGCTGGACCGGTTCCAGTATGTGTTCAAATCAGGCGTCGGCTATGACCCGGCGGTGATCCTGACGGGGCTCAAGGGAACCGTCGGCCTGCATTGATCGGTCAGCCCTGGGCGTTCCGGATCGCGGCCGCCGCCGCGAAGGGCGTGACCACGGCGGCGAACAGCACATAGGCGGCGAGGAATGCCAAAGCCGGTGTGGGGTCGAGCCCGTTGGCCGCCCGCTCCAGCGCGCCCGCGCCGAAGACCACCGGCGGAATGAACAGGGGCAGGACGACGACGGCGATCAGCAGGCCGCCGCGTTTGGCGCCGAGGGCCAGCGCCGCGCCGAGGGCTCCGGTCAGGGCGAAGCCGAGGGCGCCGATGAGGGCCGACAGGCCGACCAGGGGCGCCAGCGCCGGCGGCAGGCCGAGGGTGACGGCGGCGAGGGGGGCGGTGATCGCCAGAGGGGCGCCGACCGCCAGCCACTGCGCCTTGGCCTTGGTCAGAACGACCAGCTCCAGCGGGACGGGCCCCAGCGCGATCAGATCGAGGGCGCCGTCCTCGAGGTCGCGCTCGAACAGCCGTTCCAGCGACAGGATCGACGACAGGGCGAGGGCCAGCCAGGCGATCCCGCCCGCGACCGGCTTCAACCCCGCCGGATCGCCGCCGGCGGCCAGCGGGACCAGCACGGTCAGGCACAGGAAGAAGCCGCAGGCCAGCAGGGGCCCGCCGCCGCCGGCCCAGGCGAGGGCGAGTTCGCGGCGGAAAAGAACGAGGAGGGTCCTCATCGTCCCGCTCCGATGTCCAGCACGCGGGCGGGAAGCGGCAGGGGATCATGCACGGCGGCGATGAGGCCGCCCCCCTTGTCGAGATGGGCCTGCATCAGCAGGCCGAGCGCGGCGCGCCAGCGGGCGTCGAGCGGGGCGAAGGGCTCGTCCAGCAGCCAGATCGGACGCGGCGCCGCGATCAGCCGGGCGAAGGCGAGGCGGCGGCGCTGTCCGGCCGACAGTTTGCGCACCTCGAGATCCAGCAGCGGCTCCAGGGCGAGGACGTCGACGGCGGCGGCGATCCCGTCCGCATCGGCGCCCGACCACTGCGCCTGGAAGGTCAGCTCCTCCCTGGCCCGGCGGCCGCTCTTGAGGCCGTCGAGATGGCCCAGCCAGTGGACATGGTTGGCCCGGGCCCCGGCGGGTTCGACGTCGGCGAAGGCGACCGTGCCGCCGTCGGGCCGGATGAAGCCGGCCAGGGTGCGCAGCAGGCTGGTCTTGCCCGCGCCGTTGGCGCCGGTCAGGGCGATCGCCTCGCCGGAGGCCAGCGCGAACGACAGGTCGCGGAACAGAAGGCGTTCGCCGCGGGAAACGGTGAGGGAAGTTGCTGTGATCATCCCTTCCCCCCTTGCGGGGGAAGGTGGCAGGCGGAGCCTGACGGATGGGGGGTGAGACGCCGTAGAGACCGATTGGCGAACATTTGCTCCCGTCTGCCAACTGTACCAGCACCCCCATCCGACCTGCTCCGCAGGCCACCTTCCCCCGTAAAGGGGGAAGGAAGTGTGAGAACGTTTCGCAATGCCCCTGCATCCATCGTGGATACATGGACGCCGCCGGGAACCATCGCTATATCCGGGCGCGCCGCAGCAGGCGATCGTCGCGCGCGTCGGGGACCTGTGCGCCCCGCCGCAAGCCGCGCGTTCGTGCAACCGGATTGTCGGGCGGCGTTGACCAGAGGAAGCCTCTCCATGCCGTCGAACGACAGCCTCAAGACCCGTCAGGACCTTTCCGTCGGGCGCAAGAAATACGCCTATTACAGCCTTCCGGCCGCCGAGGAAGCCGGTCTGGCCGGGATTTCCCGTCTGCCGCGCTCGATGAAGGTGCTGCTGGAGAACCTGTTGCGCAACGAGGACGGGGTTTCGGTCACCGAGGCCGACCTGCGCGCCATCGCCGCCTGGACCGAGAACAAGGGCTCGGTCGAGCACGAGATCGCCTTCCGCCCCGCCCGGGTGCTGATGCAGGACTTCACCGGCGTGCCCGCCGTCGTCGACCTGGCCGCCATGCGCGACGCCATGTCGGCCCTCGGCGCCGACCCGACCAAGATCAACCCGCTGAACCCGGTCGACCTGGTCATCGACCACTCGGTCATGGTCGACCATTTCGGCACGCCGGGCGCCTTCAACCAGAACGTCGAGCGCGAATATGAGCGCAACATCGAGCGCTACAAGTTCCTGCGCTGGGGTTCGTCGGCCTTCAACAATTTCCGCGTCGTGCCCCCCGGCACCGGCATCTGCCACCAGGTGAACCTCGAGAACCTGGCCCAGACCGTCTGGACGCTGGAAGAGGGCAAGAAGACCGTCGCCTATCCCGACACCGTGGTCGGCACCGACAGCCACACCACCATGATCAACGGCCTGGCCGTTCTGGGCTGGGGCGTCGGCGGCATCGAGGCCGAGGCGGCCATGCTGGGCCAGCCGATCCCGATGCTGATCCCGGAAGTCATCGGCTTCCGCCTGACCGGCGCCATGTCGGAAGGCACGACCGCCACCGACCTGGTCCTGACCGTCACCCAGATGCTGCGCAGGAAGGGCGTGGTCGGCAAGTTCGTCGAATTCTTCGGCCCCGGCGTCACCAGCCTGACCATCGAGGATCAGGCCACCATCGCCAACATGGCCCCGGAATACGGCGCCACCTGCGGCTTCTTCCCGGTGTCGCGCGCGACCATCGACTATCTGACCGCCACGGGCCGCGACAAGGCGCGCGTCGCCCTCGTGGAAGCCTACGCCAAGGCGCAAGGCCTGTGGATCGACGAGACCTCGGAAGACCCGATCTTCACCGACGTGCTGGAACTGGACATGAGCACGGTCGTGCCGTCGCTGGCCGGTCCCAAGCGTCCGCAGGACAAGGTCGAACTGACCGTCGCCGCCCCCGCGTTCGAAACCGCCCTGGGCGAGGTCTTCAACCGCCCGGTCGACGCCCCGCGCGTCGCCGTCGAGGGTGAAAAGTTCGACCTCGGCGACGGCGACGTGGTCATCGCCGCCATCACCAGCTGCACCAACACCTCCAACCCGTCGGTCCTGATCGCCGCCGGCCTGGTGGCCCGCAAGGCCCACAAGCTGGGCCTGAAGGTCAAGCCGTGGGTCAAGACCTCGCTGGCCCCCGGCTCGCAGGTGGTCACCGACTATCTGACCGCCGCCGGCCTGCAGGCCGATCTCGACGCCCTCGGCTTCAACCTGGTCGGCTACGGCTGCACCACCTGCATCGGCAACTCGGGCCCGCTGGCCGAGACCATCTCGAAGGCGATCAACGACAACGGTCTGGTCGCCACCTCGGTGCTGTCGGGCAACCGCAACTTTGAAGGTCGGGTGAACCCCGACGTCCAGGCCAACTATCTGGCCTCGCCCCCGCTGGTCGTCGCCTATGCGCTGGCCGGTTCGATGCGGATCGATATCTCGAAGGATCCGATCGGACAGGACAAGAAGGGCAAGGACGTCTTCCTGAAGGACATCTGGCCGACCTCGAAGGAGATCGCCGACATCCAGAAGAAGTCGGTCACCCCGGCCATGTTCGCCAAACGCTATGGCGACGTGTTCAAGGGCGACAAGCACTGGCAGGGCATCGAGGTCGAGGGCGGCCAGACCTACGCCTGGGACGAGACCTCGACCTACGTCGCCAACCCGCCCTATTTCGAGGGCCTGTCGATGGAGCCGACCCCGGTCGCCGACATCGTCGAGGCCCGGGTGCTGGCCATCTTCGGCGACTCGATCACCACCGACCACATCAGCCCGGCCGGTTCGATCAAGAAGACCTCGCCCGCCGGCGTCTATCTGTCGGGCCGCGGTGTGGATGCGCTGGACTTCAACAGCTACGGCGCGCGGCGCGGCCACCACGAAGTCATGATGCGCGGCACCTTCGCCAACATCCGCATCCGCAACAAGATCACGCCGGAGATCGAGGGCGGGGTGACGAAGCATTTCCCTTCGCAGGACACCATGTCCATCTACGACGCCGCCATGCGCTACCAGTCCGAGGGCCGGCCGCTGGTCGTGTTCGCGGGCAAGGAATACGGCACGGGCTCGTCGCGCGACTGGGCGGCCAAGGGCACCCGCCTGCTGGGCGTCCGCGCCGTGCTGGCCGAGAGCTACGAGCGCATCCACCGCTCCAACCTGGTCGGGATGGGCGTGGTGCCGCTGCAGTTCAAGGCCGACGGCTGGACCCGCCTGGGTCTGACCGGCGAGGAGATCGTCACCATCCGCGGCCTGTCCGACGTCAACGTCGGCAAGCTGCGTCCGCGTCAGGACCTGTGGGTCGAGTTGTTCCGTCCCTCGGACGGCAAGATGGCCCGCTTCCCGGTCCGCTGCCGCATCGATAACCAGACCGAGCTGGACTACTTCAAGGCCGGCGGGGTGATGCCCTACGTCCTGCGCAACCTGGCGCGCGGTACGGCGGAATAGGCCTCGACATCAGACCGAACGGAAAGGGCCGGCGGAGCGATCCGCCGGCCCTTTTCCTTGCTCTGCCCCGAGCGCGACGGAGGGCCTACTGTCCGGACGCTGCAAGAACGGCTTCGAGCCGGGCCACGACAAAGGGCTCGCCGGAGCGGACGTCCCGCATGGCGCGCGCCTCGGCCGTCAAATCATCTCCGCACCGCAGCTTGTCCATCTGTGCGTTCAGCCACCGGTCGCGTTCGGAACCGTCTCCGCCGAATTCGCCCGCATAATGCTCACAGAGGACACCACGCCACTCCAACGCCTCCAGGGGGTCAGACGGCGCAGCATCGACCTGTCGGTAGCGCTCCTGCGTCGCCTCCCAGGACGCCGCGGCTGAGGGCTGGGGCGTACTGGCCGCCGCCGATGGCGCGGCCGGCTCAGGCGGCGCTGTCTGATCCGCGGGCTTGCAGGCGGTGAGGACGAGGACCGTCAGGCTCATGGCGACAATGCGGGACATGGTGCGCCCCTCCCCGGGGCATGCTCAAGCGCGGCGTGGAGCCGCGAAGCCCGACCCGGGCCGAACGCTACCCCGGCTTCCCGGAACTCCGAAATGCAATATCCGCCCTAACCGCCCGTGGCGTTGTGCGGTCCGCGGTCGCGGGGGTTGCGGCCGAAGGCCTGGTCGCAGACGGCGCGGCCGAACTCTTCCGAGACCATCATCTGGCGGTCGCCGAGCAGGCCGCCGAGACGGCCCCGGGCGCTGGTCGCCACCGAGACCGGGAAGCGGCCGACGACGCGGTTCCCATGCGTCGGATCGACGAACTCGACCGTGCCCGACAGGGTGTGGACGCCGTCACCGTTCAGCAGGGTCTCGAGCCGGCCCGCGCGCCGCATCCCGTCGATGTGGACGCGGACGTCGATCGGGGCCGTGCCCCACATGCAGCGCTTCAGCTCCTCGTGGACCTCGTCCGAGAAGGTTTCGGCGAAGTCGTCTTCGGCGTTCAGCCAGGCGCTGGACAGGGTGATGCTGCCGACCTGCGCCGTCTCCTGCAGGCCCGGCGGCAGGGCGATGGGCGGCCCGCCCTGGACGACGGGGGCGCAGGCGGCGGTGGTCAGCAGGGCGGCGGCGGCGAGGATGGCGGCGGACTTCATTTCAGGCTCCCGATTTGCCGCCAAGCTTTAGCGTGGCGGCCGGTGAACGCCGGATGAACCGTGTTCGACGGGAGATTAAATCGTCGTAAGCCGCGCGTCCTGGCGCCCGAAGACCTCGACCCCGATCTCGCCGTCCGGGGTCAGCCAGGCCCGCTTCATGCCCTGGCTGTTGAAGGGGTGGGCGATGGTCCCGTCGCGGTCGAGGGCGATCAGGCCGCCGTCGCCGCCCAGGGCGCCGATCTCGTCGATGACGGCGCGACCGGCCTCGGCCAGGGTCTGGCCGGCGCCGACGCGCCAGCTGACCTGGGCGCAGGCGGCGACGCGGATGAAATACTCGCCCTGTCCGGTGCCCGAGACGGCGACGCGGCCGTCGGCCCAGCTGCCGGCCCCGGGGATGGGGGTGTCGCCGACGCGTCCGGGCATCTTGCCGAACACCCCGGCGGTCGAGGTGGCGGCGGCCAGCCGGCCCTGATCGTCCAGCACGCAGCAGCCGACGGTGCCGTGACTCAGGGTTCCGGGCGGATGATTGTCCTCGCCCTGGCCGGCGCGGGTGAACCAGGCGTCCTCGTCGCCGATCCGTTCCAGTCCCTGATCGAGGGCGAACAGCGAGGCCCCTTCCCCGACAAGCATGACGTGCGGCGTGCGGTCCATGACCGCGCGGGCGGCCACGACCGGGTTCCGGAAACCCTGCAGGGCGGCGACGGCCCCGGCCTTGCGGGTCGCGCCGTCCATCAGGCTGGCGTCCAGCTCATAGGCGCCGGCCAGATTGGGCGAGGCCCCGCGTCCGGCGACATAGAGGCCGGAGTCTTCCAGCCGCACGGTGGTCTCGACGGCGACGTCCAGGGCGCTCGCGCCCGCGTCCAGCCGCGCCTTCATGGCCGTGACGACCTCGCGCATATGGGCGATCTCGCGGGTGTAGTCGCGCTCGCGCCGCGCGCCCGCGCCGCCGTGGAGGATCAGGGCCGTCATTCAGGGTCGTCTCCGGATCGCCCCTTTCAAACGGGCGGGACGCTGATTAGCCTCATGCCGACGCGCGCGCCACCGGGGCGGGACGCAAACCGGCTCAAACCGGGCCTCAGGTAGCGCGAAGCGCGACAGGCCCCCTAAGGATCAAATATGCGCGCTGTCCTCTCCAAGGCCCCCGGCGGTCCCGAAACCCTGGTCGTCGAGGAGGTCATGGACCCCCGTCCGATGAAGGGCGAGGTGGTGATCGAGGTGCGGGCGATCGGGGTCAACTTCCCCGACACCCTGATCATCGAGGACAAATACCAGTTCAAGCCGACGCGGCCCTTCTCGCCGGGCGGCGAGGTCGCGGGCGTGGTCGAGGCGATCGGCGAGGGCGTCACCGGCGTCCGCAAGGGCGACCGCGTCATCGCCGTGCCCGGATGGGGCGGCATGGTCGAACGGCTGGCGGTCCCGGCCGCCTCGGTGATGAAGATCCCCGACGCCATGGACTTCAACACCGCCGCCGCCCTGGTGATGACCTACGGGACTTCGTATTACGCGCTGAAGGACCGGGCGCAGCTGAAGGCGGGCGAGAGCCTGCTGGTGCTGGGCGCGGCCGGCGGCGTGGGCGTCGCGGCGGTCGAGCTGGGCAAGGCCATGGGCGCGCATGTGATCGCCGCCGCCTCGACCAATGACAAGGTCCAGTTCGCGCTGGAGGCGGGGGCCGACAACGGCCTGATCTATCCCTCGGGCAAGATGGACAAGGCGGCCCAGAAGGAGTTGTCGGGCGAGCTGAAGCTGGCCTCGGGCCGCGACGGGCCGGACGTGGTCTATGACGCCGTCGGCGGCGACTATTGCGAGCCGGCGATCCGCTCGATGGACTGGAACGGCCGCTATCTGGTGGTCGGCTTCCCGGCGGGGATTCCGTCGCTGCCGCTGAACCTGACCCTGCTGAAGTCGGTGTCGGTGATCGGGGTGTTCTGGGGCGCGGCGGTGATGCGCGATCCGGCCGCCCACGCCGCCAACATGGCCGACCTGCTGCGGTTCTGGGAGGACGGCAAGATCCGCCCGCGCGTCAGCCAGACCTTCCCGCTGGAACGCGCCCACGAGGCCATCAAGGCGCTGGGCGACCGGTCGGTGATGGGCAAGGTGGTGGTGACGGTGGAGACCTAGTCGCGCAGTCGCTCCAGCGCGGACTTCGCCTGGTCCTTGTGCCGACGCTTGATATTGGCCCCGAGGGTGGCGATCAGGGCCGCGATCACCGCCGCGTCGTCGGTGAAGCCGATGCCGGCGAAGATGTCGGGAATGGCGTCGAAGGGCAGGACGAAATAGGCCAGCGCCCCGACCATGATCCCCTTGGCCGCCGTCGGCGTTTCGGGGTCGCGGGCGGCGAACCAGACTGACAGGGCCTGGCCGGCGAAGGGGATGCGCGAGGCCGTGCGCCGGATCTTGGGCCAGAAGCCCTTCTGCACCCGCACTTCGTTGACCCGCTGGATCGAGGGCACGAGGGCGCGCGACGGATCCAGGGCGTCTTCGGGCGTCATGGGCCCGGCGGCGTGATTGGCTTTGGCGGACATGGCGGCTAAACCCCGCGGCGATCTCAAGGTTCACACAACATAGGGGCTGCGGCCATGAAACTCGACAGTTCGATTGCGGCGGTGGTGACGGGCGGCGCCTCGGGCCTCGGCGAGGGGACGGCGCGGGCCATCGCGGCCACGGGCGCCAGGGTCGCCCTGTTCGACATGAACGCCGAGAAGGGCGAAGCGATCGCCAGGGAGATCGGCGGGGTCTTCTGTCCGGTCGACGTGACCGACGACGCCTCGGTCGCCGCCGGTTTCGAAAAGGCCCGCGCCGCCCACGGGCAGGAGCGCCTGACCGTCAACTGCGCCGGCATCGCCACGGGCCAGAAGACCGTCAGCCGCAAGAAGGACACGGGCGAGATCCGCGCCCATGACATGGCCCAGTTCGAACGCACCGTGCGGGTCAACCTGTTCGGCACCTTCCGCGTCCTGTCGCAGTCGGCGGCCGGCATGGTCACGCTGGAGCCCATGGCCGACGGCGAGCGGGGTCTGATCGTCAACACCGCCTCGGTGGCGGCCCAGGACGGCCAGATCGGCCAGGCGGCCTATTCGGCTTCCAAGGGCGGCGTCTACGCCATGACCCTGCCGGTCGCCCGCGACCTGGCCCAGGAAGGGATCCGCTGCAACACCATCCTGCCCGGCATCATGTGGACGCCGATGATGGCCGGCATGGACCAGAAGATCCAGGACGCCCTGGCCGCCGCCATTCCCTTCCCCAGCCGTCTGGGGACGCCCGCGGACTATGCGTCGCTGGTGCTGGAGCTGGTCCGCAACGTCTACATCAACGGCGAATGCATCCGCCTTGATGGAGCCATCCGGCTCGCCCCGCGCTGACGCGCGGGCAGGGCGCTGTCGCCCGGCTCGCAGGGCCTCGCTGTCTGAGCGCGAGAAATGTGCGCTGGGGACTTGCGAGGGGCCAGAGCGCTAGGTATACGCCCGCCTCCGACTGAAGTGCGGGCGTAGCTCAGTGGTAGAGCACAACCTTGCCAAGGTTGGGGTCGAGAGTTCGAATCTCTTCGCCCGCTCCAGTCGACCTGAAGAGGCCCGGTCCCCGACCGGGCCTTTTTCAATTCCGCCCGGCGGCGTGAGTTCGCCAGGGCTGGTGACGAGAGTTCGAATCTCTTCGCCCGCTCCAGTCGAGAAATCTTTCCTTGAGGGCGCGGTCGCTCGCCGCTTGAGCGGCGGCTAGAGCCCGAGGGCGGTGCGGATGTCGCGCCAGTCGATGTATTTGAAATTCTGGGTCCCGACATCGTTGACGTCGTCCTGGACGACGACCAGCCCTTCCGGGAAATCTCCGACCGGACCGCCCAGCGCCGCCAGTCCGTCCGTGCCGGTCACCTTGTCCACGGCTCCCTCGGCGACGATGAAGCGCCCCTTGTAGACCGGCGCGGCGCCGTCGATGCGCCAGACGGGGAAGGCCGAGTCGCCCTGGCTCGAACCGATCAGATAGCGGGCGGCGCCGTCGGCGATGATCGTGAGGCCTTCGGCGTCGGCGACCAGAACGTCGCGGGCGACGCCCTGGACCAGGGTGCGCCCGGCGCCGGCCGCGGGATCGAGGCGATAGCGCCAGACGCCGACATTCTCCTCGGCCAGATACAGGGCGTCCGTGGCCGCGTCGGCGGCGCAGCCTTCCGAGATCGTGCCGATGTCGAAGCGGCGAACCTCGCGGGCGACCGGGGCCCCGGCGGCGTCGGCGGTCAGCACGAACTGACGCACCTCGCCCTCGTGACCCACCAGAATGGCGTGCACCTCGGCCCCGCGGCGCGCGAAGCAGAAGCCGTAAGGCTCGACCACGTCGGTGGCGATGCTTCCCCACGGCCGCACGCCGTTGTCGCCGGTTCCGGCCGGGTCGAACAGATACAGGGCCACGCCGGTCTTGCCCGGAGTCCGGTCGCTGGCGCCCAGCACCACCCGGGGGCGTCCGCCGACGGTCAGTCCTTCCGTGGCGTCGACGTTGTTCAACAGTCCCTCGGGCAGGAACTGCAGGACCTGGCCGTCGAAGCCGTAGATGTAGAGCCCGGCCTTCTTGTCGGTGCCGGCGACGAAGCCGGGGCTGGAGCGGCCGTTGACCAGGACCGGCGTCGGCGAGGCCCAGATGGCGGGATCGTCGGCCGCATCCTCGCCGCCGCCGGTTCCGACCGACGGCGTCTCGAGACGCGCCTGCACGGGGACGCCTTGGCCGACGAAACCCTCGCCCTCGCCCTGGAAGTCCACTTCCGATACGGCGCAGCCTGCCAGAAGAGCGGCCGCGGCCGTCGCCGCAAACAAGGTCCGGATTGTCATGGGCGCCCCGCATATGAAGGCGTCGCCTGACCACGGGGCGCCGGTGCGGTCAAGACGCCGTCCATGACGGTTCCGTGCCGAAACGGCGAAAATCGCTCCCGCGCCGGAAAGATTGTCATCACGGCGTGAGTGAAACGACGCCTTGTCTTCGCCGAACCGTCGCGAGGGCGTCGTCGCCACGGCTTAGCTGCGCTGTTCAGAGCCGGCGGCCGGGGGGCCGATCGGACCATCGGGGATGCCTCAAATGAAACTCGCACTGCTGCTCGGGGCCGCGCTGACGCCGCTGGCCTTCGCCGCTCCGGCGCTCGCCCAGTCGGTCGCCGATCCCGTCGGGCCGACCACCGCCCTCGAAGAGGTGATCGTCACCGGCGAACCGGTCATGCGCAACCGCACCGACGATGTCGTTCCGACCCTGTCCTACGACCTCGAATATTTCCAGCGCTTCGAGCCGCTGACCGTCGGCGACGCCCTCAAGCGCGTGCCGAGCGTGACCTTCCTGTCCGACATTCTCGAATCCGACGGCGTGCGCCTGCGCGGTCTCGATCCGGGCTACACCCAGATCCTGATCAACGGCGAACGGGTGCCCGGCGGCGAGGCCGATCGTTCCTTCTTCGTGGATCGTATCCCGGCCGAGCTGATCGAGCGGGTCGAGGTGGTTCGTTCCTCGTCCGCCAACCGTTCGGGCGACGCCCTGGCGGGGACCATCAACATCGTGCTGCGCGACGCCCTCGCCCTGGACGGCGGCTATATCCGGGCCGGCGCCATCCTGTTCCCCGACGACGAGTTCGGCGGGACCTTCGGGGCCGTCTATGGCGGTCAGGTCGGACCGGGCCGGCTGCTGGTCGGCGGCAGCGTCCAGGACCGCCGCAATCCCAAGAACAAATACAGCCAGCGCTTCGACCAACCGGGCGGCACGCTGGACAACACCGAGGTCCAGACCGATGTGCGCAGCGGTACGGATTATTCCTTCAACGCGGCCTATGAGGTCGAGGTCGGCGGCGGGACGCTGGATCTGTCGGGCGTGTTCGTGCGCACCGAGCGTCTGCAGGACGAGGACTCGATCGAGTACCGCAACGGCATAGAGACCACCGCCAACCTGCTGACGATCAATGACAACGACGTCGACATCGAAACCGACAACCTGAACCTGCGCGCCCGCTATGAGCGCGAGATGTTCGGCGGCGAAACCCGCTTCAAGCTGGGCTTCGCCAGCTTCGACGATCAGCAGTCCGAGTTCGAGAACGAGGCGGAATACCTGCGCGACGGCCTGCCCTTCCCGGAAGAGGACCGTTTCACCGCCGATCTGGAATATCGCGACCTGCAGGACGAGGAAGTGTCCGCCGCGCTCGAGCACACGCGTCCGCTGGGCGACGATGTCGAGCTCGAGTTCGGCGTCCAGGCGATCCAGAAGGACCGCGATTCGACGACCCGGGTCGCCAACCGCGTCCGCTTCACCATTCCCAACGCCCCGGCCCCCCGCCCGGCCCAGCCGCCGTTCGTCTTCACCGAGGGCAGCTATGTCATCGAGGAAACCCGGATCGACCCCTACGTCATGGTCTCGGGCGAGAACGGCGCTCTGAAGTGGGAGGTCGGGCTGCGTTACGAGACCACCGACACCACCATCGCCGGCATCGACAATGATTTCGCCGAGCTGCTGCCCTCGGCCAGCCTGCGCTACCGCCTGTCGGACTCGGATCGCCTGACGCTGTCGGTCGCCCGGACCGTCCGCCGCCCCGATTTCGATGACCTGGCTCCGGTGACGCTGGAGGAGGAGCACGGCGACAACGATTTCCGCGGTAATCCGCTGCTCGAGCCCGAAACGGCCTGGGGCGTGGACCTCGGCTTCGAGCGCCGTCTGGGCCGTCGCGGCGTGGTCGGGATCAACGCCTTCTATCGCGACGTCACCGACCTGATCGAGGACGTGAACACCGGCCTGCAGGGCAGCGGCGGCGCGGGGACCTTCATCGAATCGATCGACAACGTCGGCGACGGTCAGGTCTATGGCGTCGAGTTCGACCTCTCCACGCCGCTGGACTTCATCGGCATGGACACCACGGGCGTGTTCCTGAACGCCTCGTGGCTGGACAGCCAGGTCGAGGACATCCTCGGCGAGCGCCGCTTCAACGACCAGTCGGACTATGTGGTGAACTTCGGCTTCACCCACGACATCCCGACCTGGGGCGCGGCCTTCGGCGCCACCTACCGCAAGCAGGGCGACGCCTTCGGACGGGTCTATGCGGAAGAGGTCGCGACCTCCTACGGCGCCGATCTGGAAGTCTTCCTGGAGAAGCGGCTGTTCTCCAACACCGTCATCCGCCTGACCGGCTCCAACCTGCTGGACAGCTCCAAGGACGAGGTGTTCGACAAGTTCAACGATCAGGCCGACCAGATCGCCCGCGACTACGACGAGTACGAGCTGGAAACCGAAAGCGCCGGTCCGGTCTACCAGATGGTCATGCGCGTCGCCTTCTGACCCAGGACCATGGTCGGATGAACGGGGGCCGGGCGGCGACGCCCGGCCCTTTTTCGTGACATGAACGAGACGGTTAGCGGTATCGCTGGACCGCGGGCCGAACCCCGGTTAGGTCGCCCTTGGGGCGAAAGCGGGCCGGTCCGGTTCGCCGTTTGCAAGGTATCTCCCGAACGGGCGCCCAGGCGCCAGAACGGGACAGTCGGGTCGCATGTTTCTCGAAGGCCAGGTCAACTGGATGTGGGTGTTGGGGGGCGTCGCCGCCGTCGGCTGGGCCATCGGCCTTGTGGCGCTGTGGTTCGCCGTCCGCAAAGGCACCCAGCACACCAGCGCCACCGATCAGCTCGATCTGGTGCAGCGCGTCGCCGAGGAGTCGCAGAAGCGGCTGTTCGAAACCCTGAACGCCATCCCCGTGGCCCTGGTCGAGACCGACAAACAGGGCAAATTCGTCTTCGCCAACCGCGCCGCGCACCAGCTGCTGGGCCGTAAGGACGCCGAGCTGATCGGCCTGCGCTTCCATTCGGCGACCTGGGGCATCACCTTCCCCGACGGCCGCCCGGTGCCGCCGGACCTGTTGCCCAGCGCCCGCGCGCTGCGGGGCCAGACGGTGAAGGGCTTCCAGCATCTGCTGGCCAATCCGGCCTCGCGCCGCAAGATGCTGGTTTCGGTGACGGCCATGCCGATCGAGAACGAGCTGGGCCAGATCACTGGTTCGACCGCGGCCATCGTCGAGAGCGACGGCCTGCAGACGCCCGAAATCATCATGCCCGAGACGGCCCCGCCCCCGTCCGAGGCCCTGACCCGGCGGGTGTTCGACGCGGCCTCCAGCGCCCTGGTCGTGGTCGGCCCCGACGGACAGATGCGCGAGGCCAACCGCACCGCCCTGCAGCTGCTGGGCCGCGATCAGGCGGCCGGCGACTTCGCAGATCTGTTTCTGTCGGAGGATGAACGCGTCGAGGGTCGGCAGACGTTGCGGGCCGCCCTGTCCGCCGCCCCGGGCGAGGCCGGGCCGATCACGTCACGCAACGGCGGAGTCGACGGGGTCCGCTGGTCCATCCTGCCCCTGATCGACGCCGACGGCGCCGTCGACGCCCTGCTGCTGGCGGGCGAGCGCGGCGAAGACCTCGGCGGGAATTCGGATACGGACATCGCGTCGTCCGAAGGGACAACCGAGGCCATGACGACGGCCGACGAGGTCGGGGGCGACGAAGCCCGGGCCCGCGAGGCCGCCCTGCGCGCCGAGGCCGACGCCGCCCGGCTGCAGGCCCACGAGGCGCTGACCGCCGCCGCCGCC
>NZ_JBAZOS010000027.1:0-39445 GCF_041648615.1 Brevundimonas sp. | reverse complement strand
GTTCGGGCAGACCTGCTTTTGGCCCAGTTCGGGATTGGCCACGGGATAAACCTTCGGCAGGAGTTGAATTCGGCCGGCTCCCTTGCCACCCACGGGGGCCGCTGTCAAAAGCCTTCTTGTTCGCGCCCGCGCGGCCGTTCCACAACAATCGGAGTTTTTGGCCGGGTGACTGCCCCTTCGACCCTTATCGCGCGTCCTGTTCCCGCCCTGAAAGGCAGCATTCGTGCGCCGGGCGACAAGTCGATCTCGCACCGCTCGCTCATTTTCGGCGGCATGGCCGAGGGCGTGACCGAGATCGAGGGCCTGCTGGAAGGCGACGACATCCTGGCCACCGCCCGCGCCGTCGAGGCCTTTGGCGCAGGCGTGGAAAAGTTGGGCGAGGGGCGCTGGCGGGTCACGGGGCAGGGCGGTTTCGCCAGCCCAGGCTCGGTCATCGACTGCGGCAACGCCGGGACCGGCGTGCGCCTGCTGATGGGCGCCGCCGCCGGCTATGACCTGACCGCGACCTTCGACGGCGACGCGTCGCTGCGCAAACGGCCGATGAAGCGCGTCACCGGGCCGCTGGCCGACATGGGCGCGCGTTTCGACTGGAACGGCGCCGAGGACCGGGTGCCGCTGACCCTGCATGGCGGGGGCTTGAGCGGCATTGGATATGTGCAGACGGTGGCCTCGGCCCAGATCAAGTCGGCCATCCTGCTGGCCGGACTGAATGCGGCGGGTGAGACTGTCGTGGTCGAACCGGAAAAGAGCCGCGATCACACCGAGCGGATGTTGCGCGCCTTTGGGGCGGTGGTGGACGTGACCGAGGAAGGCGAGGGCTGGCGCATTCGCCTGAAGGGCGGACAGAAACTGACCGGAACCGCCGTCGCCGTGCCGGGCGATCCGTCCTCGGCGGCCTTCCCTCTGGCCGCGGCCCTGATCGTTCCGGGTTCGGAAGTGACCGTCGAGGGCGTGATGCTGAACCCCCAGCGCACAGGCCTGTTCGACACCTGGATCGAAATGGGCGCCGACCTGACCATCTCCAACCGCCGCATGAGTGGCGGCGAGGGCGTCGGCGACATCACCGCCCGCTATTCGCAGCTCAGGGGCGTGACGGTGCCGGAGGACCGCGCCGCCTCGATGATCGACGAGTATCCCATCCTGTCGGCGACCGCCGCCTATGCTGAGGGCCGCACCATCATGCGTGGCATCGGCGAGATGCGGGTCAAGGAAAGCGATCGGATCGCCCTGATGGTCGCCGGACTGACCGCCTGCGGCGTTGCGGTGGAGGAAGAGGCCGAGGGCTTCATCGTCACTGGCTCCGTGGGGGGCGGGCCTGTAAAGGGCGGCGCGATCGTCGCCACCGCTCATGATCACCGTATCGCCATGAGCCACCTGATCCTCGGCATGGCCGCCGAACAGCCGGTTTCGGTGCTGGACCCGGAAATGATCGCCACCAGCTTCCCCGGCTTTGTCGCGTTGATGAACGGCCTGGGGGCGGATGTCGGCCACGGCCGTGGCTGATGGGCGAAAGACGTCCGGGCTCTGGTCCTGGCTTCAGTTCGTTCTCGCGGCCTGCTTTATGGCCTGGTGCAGCTTTGAGGGCGCGCGCTTCCTCTGGCGCAGTTGGCAGGGCGGAATCCTGCTGCACGGCAAGGGCCCGGACATCGCGCTCAGCGACAAGCCGCTTGTCTTCTGGGGGCTGAGCGGTTTTTACAGTGTGGCGGTTCTGGCTGGCGGCGGTTTCGCCCTCTTCTGCCTGCTGATCGCCCTTCGTGACGTGACAAGAAAGACAAACTCCTGACCCAAGCCCTCGTCATCGCCGTCGACGGCCCTGCCGCATCGGGCAAGGGGACCATCGCTGCGCGTCTGGCGACCCACTACGGTCTGGCGCATCTGGACACGGGCCTGCTGTATCGCGCCGTGGGGTTGGCGGTGCGGGACGCGGGGCAGGATCTGGGCGACGCGAAGGCGGCCGAGGCGGCGGCCCTGTCGCTGGACCTCTCGACCCTGTCGGACAACGCCCGCCTGACCGAACGTGACGCGGGCGAGGCGGCCAGCCGCGTCGCCAGCCATCCGGGCGTGCGCGCGGCCCTGCTGAAGCTGCAACAGGACTTCGCCGGCCAGGCCGGCGGCGCCGTTCTGGACGGCCGCGACATCGGCACGGTCATCGCACCCGACGCCGTGGCCAAGCTCTATGTCACCGCCACCCCTGAGGTCCGTGCCGAGCGCCGCTGGAAGCAGTTGACGCAACTGGGGCAGGAGATCGCCTTCGCCGACATGCTGGAGGACATCCGCCGTCGCGACGAGCGGGATTCCGGTCGGGATTCCGCTCCCATGGTCCAGGCGGACGACGCGGTCTTGCTGGACACGACCGATATGGGTATAGAAGCCGCCTTCGATGCGGCCCGCCGTATCGTCGAGGCGGCGCGAGTCCGGGCCGGGGTCTAGCATTCCCTCAAGCAGCGATGCGGTAGGGAAGGCATTGAGACCTCGCTGGACAAATCCAACGCTCCTGACCTCGGCTGCCGCGGGCGTTCTGGCTATCTTTTGTTCGCGCCCTTGCGCCGGCCTCGCGTCCTGACGACCTGACTCTTCCTTTCCCTGACTATCCACCCGTGCGCGGCCACCCGGTCGCGCCTTAACCCCAGAGCTATATGACCGACACCCACAATCCCTCGCGTGACGATTTCGCTGCGCTGCTCGACGAAACCCTTCAGGGTCGCGACCTTGGCGAAGGCCAGGTTGTTCACGGCCGCGTCGTCGGCATCGAAAAAGACATCCTGATCATCGACGTCGGTCTGAAGACCGAAGGCCGTATCCCGGCCCGCGAGTTCGGCATCGGCGAAGGCGCCGTCATCCCGAAGGTCGGCGACAACGTCGAAGTCTATCTGGAGCGCGTCGAGAACGCCCTGGGTGAAGCGGTCATCAGCCGCGACAAGGCTCGCCGCGAAGAAGCCTGGACCCGTCTGGAAGTCGTCTTCGCCGAAGGTCAGCCGGTCAACGGCGCCATCGTCGGTCGCGTCAAGGGCGGCTTCACCGTCGATCTGGGCGGCGCCTCGGCCTTCCTGCCCGGCAGCCAAGTCGACATCCGCCCGGTGCGCGACGTCGGCCCGCTGATGGGCAAGGAACAGCCCTTCGCCATCCTGAAAATGGACCGTCCGCGCGGCAACATCGTCGTCTCGCGTCGCGCCATCCTGGAAGAAGCCCGCGCCGAACAGCGCACGGAGCTGGTCGGCCAGCTGCAAGAGGGTGAAGTCCGCGAAGGCGTGGTCAAGAACATCACCGATTACGGCGCGTTCGTTGATCTGGGCGGCATCGACGGCCTGCTGCACGTCACCGACATGTCGTGGAAGCGCGTCTCGCACCCCTCGCAGGTCCTCGCCGTCGGCGACACCGTCAAGGTCCAGATCGTCAAGATCAACCCGGACACCCAGCGCATCAGCCTCGGCATGAAGCAGCTGCAGACCGATCCGTGGGACGGCGTGGAAGCCAAGTATCCGGTCGGCGCCAAGATGACCGGCCGCATCACCAACATCACCGACTACGGCGCGTTTGTTGAGCTGGAAGCCGGCGTTGAAGGCCTGGTCCACGTCTCGGAAATGTCCTGGACCAAGAAGAACGTCCACCCGGGCAAGATCGTCTCGACCTCGCAGGAAGTCGACGTGGTCGTGCTGGATGTCGACGCCTCCAAGCGCCGCATCTCGCTGGGTCTCAAGCAGGCCCAGGACAATCCGTGGGACGCCTTCGTGGCCGCCAACCCGATCGGTTCGACGGTCGAGGGCGAGGTCAAGAACGCCACCGAGTTCGGCCTGTTCATCGGCCTGGACAACGACATCGACGGCATGGTCCACCTGTCGGACCTCGACTGGAACGTCTCGGGCGAGGAAGCCATCCAGCGCTACCGCAAGGGTGAAACCGTCAAGGCCAAGGTGCTGGACGTCGACGTCGAGAAGGAGCGCGTCTCGCTGGGCATCAAGCAGCTGGGCGGCGATCCGATGGAAGGCGACACCTTCAAGAAGGGCCAGCAGGTCACCGTCACCGTGACGTCGATCGAAACCGGCGGCATCGAGGTCAAGTTCGGTGAAGACGACGCCCCGGCGACCGCCTTCATCCGCAAGTCCGACCTGTCCCGCGACCGCAACGACCAGCGCACCGAGCGCTATTCGGTCGGCGATCGCGTCGACGCCATGGTCACCGGCATCGACAAGGCCTCGCGCCGGGTCTCGGTGTCGATCAAGGCCCTGGAAATGAAGGACGAAACCGCGGCGATCGAACAGTTTGGTTCGTCGGACTCCGGCGCCTCGCTGGGCGACATCCTCGGCGCGGCCCTTCGCGAGAAGGCCAGCACGAAGGAATAGTCTCCTTTGTGATCTCTGATTACGGATCAGGCGGCGGGAGCGATCCCGCCGCCTTTTTCGTGCGCGCAGCGCGCCGATTTATGAGCGTTAACCGACATTTCGCCCGGCAATCGACCGGCGGGGCTTTTTCCTGCGGCGGGCGGAGGCTAGGGTGGGCTTGCATCCCGTGCCCGGATGCACCCGTATGGGCTCTGGGAAGGGCTGAACTGGGCGGGGGCCTGCCGATGATAAAGTCTGAGCTGATCGAGAAGCTCGCTGCCGAGAATACCCATCTGACCCACGCCGAGGTCGAACGGGTGGTCAATATCGTGCTCGGCCAGATGGTCGATTCCCTCGGCGAGGGCGGCCGCGTGGAGCTTCGCGGCTTCGGCGCCTTTTCCGTCCGGGCCCGTCCCGCGCGGGCCGGGCGTAACCCGCGCACCGGCGAAACCGTCGACGTGCCGGCCAAGGCCGTGCCTTTCTTCAAGAGCGGCAAGGAGCTCCGCGAGCGGCTGAACGCCGGCGACGCCTGAGCCCCGGAGACCGTCTATGAGCCTCGTAACCGAGTTCAAGGAATTCATCGCCCGGGGCAATGTCGTCGACCTGGCCGTGGGCGTCATCATCGGCGCGTCGTTCGGCAAGATCGTCACCAGCCTGGTCGAACAGGTGGTGATGCCGCCGATCGGTCTGTTGCTGGGCCGGGTCGATTTCTCGAAGCTGAAATGGGTGCTGGCTCCCGAGAACCCCTCGACCGAGGCGATCGAGGAGGTGGCGATCCAGTACGGCGCCTTCATCAACACCCTGATCCAGTTCGCCATCGTGGCCTTGGTGGTGTTCCTGCTGGTCAAGGGGATCAACCGGATGCGCCGCGAGCAGGCGGCGGCGCCGGAAGCGGCGCCTGCTGCGCTCACGCCGACCGAGGCCCTGCTGGCCGAGATCCGCGATGAATTGAAGGCGCGGCCGCGGGTCTGATTTCCCATCAAACCGGCAGAACAGGATTCACTGTTTGACTCTGGCGTGAGTTGGAACAAAGAGTGAACAACTGAACTTCCGGACTCTCATGACCCCCTCGCCCCTGTATGCCCCCGGCGTTTTTCCCGAGCGGCCCGCGCCGCTGGAAGAGGCCTGCGCGGCGGGCTCCGGGGACGGGGCGGCCCTGATTGCGTTCGCCCTGTCGCGACGACTGGAAGGGGACGCACGGCCGGTTTTGATGACGGCGACGCGGGCATGGCTGGGCGAACACGGCCGGCCCTATGGGCCCGGCCTGCCGGGCGTTGCCCTGATCCTCGCGCCCGTCAACACGGCGGTCGAGGCCTTGTGGGCGCTGGAGCAGGCGCTGCGGTCGGGGGCGGTGTCCCTGGCCCTGGGCGCGGTGAATGCGGCGACCCTGACGCAGACGCGGCGACTGGATTTCGCCGCCAAACAGGGCGGGTGCGTGGGATTGGTGATGCCGCGCGGGCTGGACGGGCTCAGCGCGGCGCGGCGGCGCTGGCGGATATCGACCCTGGCCAGCGCCGTCGATCCCGACGACGCCAGGGCTCCCGGCCCGGCGCGGCTGACCGCCGAGCTGGTGCGCGGGCGCGGCGAACGACCGGGGGCGTGGATGCTGGAGCAGGATGATGAGACGCATCGTCTCCGTCTGGCTGATCGACTGGCCGATAGCGGTCTGGCGGCGATCGGCCATGCGGGCGCGTCGTCCGGCCTCGCCGCCTGACCCCGCCCTCGATCCGAAGAACCCGTTCGCCCTGGTCCGGAAGAACAACCGGGGCGCGGCGATCCTGTATGCCCTGAATCCGGCGGCGCGGGCGGCGGGTCTGCGGCGCGGCCAGACCCAGGCCGACGCCCTGGCCATGATCCCGCACCTGATCTGCAGGCCCGCCGATCCCGAGGCCGACGCGCGGGCGCTGACGGCGCTGGCGGTCTGGGCCGAGCGCTGGTCGCCTTCGGTCAGCGTCGATCCGGCGGGAGGGGGGCTGGAAGGCCTGTTCCTCGACCTGACCGGCGCGGCCCATCTGTTCGGCGGCGAGACGGCGGTGGCGGCGCAGATCCGGGACCGGCTGGTCGAGGCCGGGGCGCGGGCGGGCGTCGCCATGGCCCCGTCGCCCGGCGCGGCCTGGGCTCTGGCGCGCTGGGGCCAGGGCGGGGGCGAGGGGTGTATCGCCTCCGACGAGACGGTGCGGAGCCTGCTGGCCCCCCTGCCGGTCGAGGCCCTGCGCCTCGACGACCGCACCGTGATGCAGGCGCGGCGGTTCGGCCTGAAACGGATCGGCGACCTCTATCCCATGCCGCGCGCGGGGCTGGCGCGGCGGTTCCGCGACGGGGACGGCGTGGACCTGGTCCAGCGGCTGGATCAGGCGCTCGGGTTCGCGGGCGAGGCCCTGACCCCCGTACGGCCGCCGCCGAAATACCGGGCCTGGCAGGCCTGGATGGAGCCGGTCGGCGACATCGAAGGGGTGGAGGCGCGGCTGACGGAACTGGTCGCCGACCTGTCCGCGCCGCTGGTGCGCGACGGTCAGGGGGCGAAGGCCCTGACGCTGACCGGCTTCCGGTCGGACGGCGGGACCACGAGCCTGTCCGTGCGGATGGGCCGCCCGGGTCGCGACGCCGGAATATGGCTGCGGTTGTTCCGCGAGGCGGGACTGGGGCGGCTGGAGCTTGGTTTCGGCCTCGACGCCCTGATGCTGACCGCCGACGCGGTCGAGGCGATGACGGCGCGGCAGGGGGCGCTGGAAACCGAGGCCGAGGCGAAACAGGCCGAGAGCCTGGCCGCCCTGATCGATCGTCTGACCGCGCGGCTGGGGGAGGACCGGGTGTTGATGCCCGAGCCCGTCGAGAGCTGGCTGCCCGAACGCGCCGAACGCTGGCGGCCGGCGCTGGGCCGGAGCCCGACGACGCGGGAGGATGGGGGCGGGCGCCGTCCCGTCCTGTTGCTGGATCCGCCCGAGCCGGTGGAGGCGATCGCCGAACTGCCCGACGGCGCGCCGGCCCGTTTCACCTGGCGTCGGCTGTCGCGGCGGGTGACCCGCGCCGATGGTCCCGAGCGCCTGTCGCCCGAATGGTGGCGGCCTCGCCCCGACGACCGGCAGATGCGCACCCGCGACTACTACCGCGTCGAGGACGACGCCGGCGGACGCTACTGGCTGTTCCGCGAGGGCCTGTACGGACGGGAGTATAGCGGGGCCGCCGAAGAGCGCGCGCCGTCGTGGTGGATGCACGGGGTGCTGTCGTGACCGGCCCGGGCTCTGGCTGGGACGGCCAGTACGCCGAGCTGGGGGCGATGACGAATTTCAGCTTTCTGGAGGGCGCGTCGCATCCGGGCGAGATGGCGATACAGGCGAAGGCGCTTGGTCTGGCCGCCATCGGCGTCGCGGACCGCAACACCGTGGCCGGCATGGTGCGGGCGCTGATGGGCGCCGAGGACGTCGACATTCCTCTGGTGGCGGGATCGCGGCTCGGCTTCACCGACGGGACCGAGCTGATCGTCTTCCCGCGCGACCGCCCCGCCTGGGGCCGGCTGTGCCGGCTGCTGTCGCTGGGCAAGAGCGAGGCCGTGCCGCAGGCCGGAGCCGATCCGGACGCCGATCGCATCGAAAAGGCCGAAACCCGGCTGACCTTCGAACAGGCGCTCGGGCTGGGGGACGGCCTGATCGCCCTGGTCCCCGCGCCGGAACAGCCCGATGCGGTGTTCGAGGCCCGACTGTCCGAATGGCGACGGGCCTGGCCCGACGCCCTGTATCTGGCGGCGGCGCCCCTGTGGCGCGGCGACGACCGCAAGCGGCTGAACCGGCTGGCGGCGATGGCGCATCGCACCGGGGCGCCGATGATCGCGACCAATGCGGTGCTGTACCACCACCCAGACCGGCGGATGCTGCAGGATGTCCTGACCTGCATCCGCGAGGGGACGACCATCGACAAGGCGGGCCGGCGGCTGCAGGCCAACGCCGAACGCCATCTGAAGCCGCCGGCGCAGATGGCGCGGCTGTTCCGTGGCCACGAGGCGGCGCTGGCGCGGACGATGGAGGTGGCGCGGGCCTGCACCTTCAGCCTGCGCGAGCTCAGCTATCAGTACCCGGAGGAGCCGGTCCCTTATGGCTATTCCCCGCAGGGCTGGCTGGCCCGGTTGACGCTGAAGGGCGCCCGGTCGCGGTGGCCGGAAGGGACGCCGAAAGACATCCGGGCCATCATCCTGAAGGAGCTGCGGCTGGTCCGGGAGCTGGACTACGCCCCCTATTTTCTGACCGTCCACGACATCGTCGCCTGGGCGCGGTCCCGGCCCGACCCCATCCTGTGCCAGGGCCGGGGCTCCGCCGCGAACTCGGTGATCTGCTTCTGTCTGGGGGTGACCAATGTCGATCCCACAAAACAGGAGGTGTTGATCGAGCGGTTCATCTCCTCGAACCGGTCCGAGCCGCCCGACATCGACGTCGATTTCGAGCACGAGCGGCGCGAACAGGTGATGCAGTACGTCTACGAACGCTATGGCCGCGACCGGGCGGGGATCGTGGCGACCATCATCCACTACCGCCCCCGCTCGGCGATCCGGGACGTGGGCAAGGCCCTGGGCCTGACCGAGGACGTCACCGCCCGCATGGCCGACACCGTCTGGGGCTCATGGGGGTCGGAGGTGAAGGACGACCATGTCGACCGCGCCGGGTTGAGCCGGGACGACGTGCGCCTGCGTCTGGCGCTGGACCTGACCGCCGAACTGATCAAATTCCCCCGCCACCTCAGCCAGCACGTCGGCGGCTTCGTGCTGAGCCAGGCCCCGCTGATCGAGATCGTGCCCATCGGCAATGCGGCGATGCCGGACCGGACCTTCATCGAATGGGACAAGGACGACATCGACTTCCTCAAGCTGATGAAGGTCGATGTGCTGGCGCTGGGCATGCTGACGGCGATGAAGCGGGCGTTCCGGATGATCGGGGAGTCCTACGGGCGGCCGTTGCCGGATACCGCCGCCGTCCCGGCCGAGCGACGCGGGGTTTACCGGATGCTGTGCAAGGCGGACTCGCTGGGGGTCTTCCAGGTCGAGAGCCGGGCGCAGATGTCGATGCTGCCGCGCCTGCGGCCGGTGGAGTTCTACGATCTGGTGGTGCAGGTCGCCATCGTCCGCCCCGGCCCCATCCAGGGCAAGATGGTCCATCCCTATCTGCAGCGGCGGAAGGAGCGGCGGGACCATGAGGCGGTGCACGGTCCCGGGAGCTATCGCTTCTCCATGCCGGGGTCGGCGAAGGATCCGGACGAACTGGCCAATGTGCTGCGCAAGACGCTGGGCGTGCCGCTGTTCCAGGAACAGGCGATGAAGATCGCCATGGTCGCGGCCGAGTTCACCGGCGTGGAGGCCAACGGCCTGCGCCGGGCCATGGCCACCTTCCGCCACAACGGCACCATCGGAAACTACGAGGACCTGATGGTCGGGCGGATGATCGCGCGCGGCTATGAGGCCGATTTCGCACAAAATTGCTTCAACCAGATCAAGGGTTTCGGCGAGTACGGCTTCCCCGAGAGCCACGCCTGTTCCTTCGCCCACCTGGTCTATGTCTCGGCCTGGGTGAAGTGGCTGTATCCGGACGTGTTCGCCGCCTGTCTGCTGAACAGCCAGCCGATGGGCTTCTACGCCCCGGCCCAGATCGTCAGGGACGCGCGCGAGCACGGGGTGGAGGTTCGACACCCGGACGTAAACGCCAGCGACTGGGACGCTGCCCTGGAGACGCGGCCGCGCCGTCGACGGCGCGCCCTGAGGCTGGGCATGCGCTCCATCGACGGGTTCAGGAAGGTCTGGGCCGAGGCGATCATGGAGGCGCGGAAGGCGGGCCCCTTCACCGACCTTGACGACCTGCGCCGCCGCGCCGCCCTGCCGCCCCCGGCGCTGGACCGGCTGGCCGAGGCGGACGCCTGTGGCTCGCTGGACCTGACGCGACGGCAGGGGCTGTGGGCGGCCAGGGGCGCGGCGCCGGCGTCGTCAGCGCCCCTGTTCGAGGCCATGGGGCTGAACGAGGCCGATGGCCGCCCGCCCGAGGCCCTGCCTGTTCTGGCGCCGTCCGAGGAGGTGGTCGGCGATTACCAGACCCTCCGCCTGTCGCTGAAAGGCCATCCTGTCAGCTTCCTGCGCGAGCGGCTGACGCGGGCGGGGGCGCTGACGACGAAGGATTACCCTGCGCGTCCCAACGGCCGGACCGGGGCTGTCGGCGGCGTGGTGCTGGTGCGCCAGCGGCCCGGCACGGCCAAGGGCGTCTGCTTCATGACCGTGGAGGACGAGACCGGCGTGGCCAATCTGGTGCTGTGGCCCGATGTCTTCGAGCGTTTCCGGCCGGTCGCGATGGGCGCCCGCATGGTGCTGGCCCGGGGCAAGGTCCAGACGGCCGAGGGCGTGACCCATCTGGTCGTCGATCATCTGGAGGACTGGACCCCGATGCTGGGGGATCTGACGCCCGACTCCGCGCCGGGCTCAGGGCATTCGCCGGCGCGCGGGCGGCATCCGCGGGATGTCAGGGTGCTGCCCGGCTCGCGGGATTTTCATTGACAGGACGTCGACGGTTTCGGAGACGTTTCGAGGAGAAAGGAAGACCAAAACGAGAAAGGGGAGACGCTGGCGACTACCCCCGCCGCTGAAACCGCCACTTCCAAACCCGATACCCCACGATCGGCGCGAAACCGCACACCAGGGCGGTGATCAGCACGGTCCAGAAACCGCCGCCCAGGCCGTATTCGCCGACCGCCGCCCCGACCCCGGCCGCCAGAAGCGGTCCGAGCCAGGGCAGCCACGCCGGCGGCTTAGGCATCCACCTTGATGACGCCGCGCCGGATCTGGTCCAGCTCGATGGAGTCGAACAGGGCCTGGAAATTGCCCTCGCCGAAAGCCTGGTTGCCCTTGCGCTGGATGATCTCGAAGAAGATCGGGCCGAAGGTGTCCTGGGTGAAGATCTGCAGCAGCAGGCCTTCCTCGTCCGAGCCGTCGATCAGGATGCGATTCAGGCGCATGCGGGCCACGTCCTCGCCGTGGCCCGGCAGGCGTTTGTCGATCAGTTCGAAATAGGTCTCGATGGTGTCCTGGAAGGGAATGCCGCGACGCTTCAGCTCTTCCACCGTCTCGAAGATGTCGTCGGTGGCCAGGGCGATGTGCTGGATGCCCTCGCCGTTGTAGCGGCGCAGGAACTCCTCGATCTGGGAGTTGTCGTCCTGGCTTTCGTTCAGCGGAATGCGGATGGCGCGGTCGGGGGCGATCATGGCCTGGGAGAAGAGGCCGGTCGCCTTGCCCTTGATGTCGAAATATTTCTGCTCCTCGAAGGCGAAGACGTCGCCATAGAAGCCGGACCAGGTGCGCATCTGGCCGCGGCGGACGTTGTGGGTCAGGTGATCCAGCATGAACAGGCCGACCGAATTCTTGCGCTCGGCCTCCTCCCAGCCCTCGATCTCGTCCCAGCCGTCGTACAGCGAACCGGCGTCGCCATACTGGTCGACGAGGTACAACAGCGAACCGCCGATGCCCTGCACGATGTAGGGGTAGCCGCCGCCCAGGGCGCCGCCGTCGTGACCTTCGGCCGGGCGTCCGCCGCGCGCCACGGCGCCTTCATACGCGGTCTTCGCATCGCTGACGCGGAAGGCCATGCCGTTGGCCGAGGGGCCATGCTCGGTCGCGAACTCGCCCGCCTGACCCTTGGGCGAGCGGTTGACCAGCAGGGTGATGTCGCCCTGCTTCATCCGGACCACGTCATTGGCCGGATTCACATGGGTCTGGGTGAAGCCCATCAGCTCTAGGCGGGCGACCATGGCCGCGGGATCAGGGCCGGTGAATTCGACGAATTCGAAGCCGTCGACGCCGAGGGGGTTTTCTGTGTCGAGCCGGGCGGCCGCGTCGGTTTGGGGCGCGTCGTGCATGGGGCGTCTCCTGGGGTCGTCGCGGCGTTGCTCGCCGCTTTCGGGGCGGAACCTAGTAGCCGGAAGGGCGGAAGCCAAGGCGGGGGGCGGTCACATGCGCGTTGGTCATCCTTCTCCCATTTCGGGGGAAGGTGGCCGCGGAGCGGCTCGGATGGGGGCTCTGTCCGCGTCATCACCGAAGAGGGCGAAGTCCGCCGTCGCCAGACGCCATCCGTCAGGCTTCGCCTGCCACCTTCCCCCGTGAAGGGGGAAGGAGTCGGTTTCACGGCCGACCGACCAACGCGTCGACCGAGCCGGTGGTCACCGGGTGATAGCCGGGGCGAGCCCGGGCGTAGACCCGGGTGGCGATGGACCGGCCCCAGTCGCCCTCGGCCCACAGGCTGGTGAACAGCGGCAGGACGAATTTGCGCCGGCCCATGGTGGTCAGGAACTTCTCCAGCGTCGGGACAGCTGCCTGATAGCGGTGCTGGACGGCGATCTGCAGCCAGGCGAACAGCACCTCGGCATTGCCTTCGTTGCGCAGATTCAGGGACGATTCCAGATCGGCCAGCTGGGCGTCGGTCAGCCAGTCGGCGCCGTCGCGCAGGTCGGAAGGCCGCCAGGCGAGGAAGCGCTGACGCTCCTGGGTGGACCAGCCCGCCCAGGGGATGGCCGAGGCCGGACCCTTGTCGGCGAAGAAGGCGCGGGCCGCGGCGTCGACCGGGGCGAAGGCGCCCGACACCGGCGGAACCCAGTTCGACGGCATCCCGGGCTGGTAGATCCAGGCGTCCATCATCAGCTGGTCTTCCAGCGCGCGGGTGGTGACGAGGTGGGTGCGGATGTCCTCGAGGAACAGTTCGGTGGTCATGGGGCGGAAGGCGTTGCGTTCGAAATAGCCCTTCAGCCAGGCGTCGAACCGCTCGCGGCCGACGATGCGTTCCATGGTGAACAGGAAGGCGGCGCCCTTCTCATAGGCGACATCGGTCAGGCCTTCGTCGGGATCGCGACCCTCGAGGTCGAGGTGCAGGCGGGTGTCGGCCGGCGGAAGGCCCGCCATCTCGGCCTGCAGGTCGCCCCAGCCGAGCGCGCGCAGCATCAGGGCGCGGTCCTCGCCATAGAGGGCCTCCATGATGCGGTTCTCGAAATAGACGGTGAATCCCTCGTTCAGCCACATGTCGTTCCAGGTGGCGTTGGTGACGAGGTTGCCCGACCAGCTGTGCGCCAGCTCGTGCGCCACCAGCGAGACCAGCGACTGGTCGCCGGCGATGATGGTCGGGGTGGCGAAGGTCAGGCGCGGATTCTCCATCCCGCCGAACGGGAAGGAGGGCGGCAGGACCAGCAGGTCGTACCGGCCCCAGCGATAGGGGCCGTACAGCCGCTCGGCGGCGTCGACCATGTCGGCGGTCGGCGCCAGTTCGGCGCGGGCGGCGGCCAGTCGCGAGGGCTCGGTGAAGACGCCCGTGCGCTCGTCGATGGCGGCGAAGGCCAGATCGCCCACGCCGATTGCGATCAGATAGGGCGGGACCGGATTGGTCATGCGGAACCGCCAGGCCTTCAGGCCGGGCCCGGCGGCCTCGCCCTCGGGCGTCAGCTGCTGGGCGCTCATGACCACGCGCAGGTCGGCGGGGGCGACGATGCGGGCGTCATAGGTCTGGCGGATGCCGGGGCTGTCCTGGGTCGGGACCCAGGTGCGGGTCAGGATGGCCTGGCCCTGGCTGAACAGATAGGGCTTCTGGCCGCCCGCCGTCTGGCCCGGCGTCAGCCACTGCAGGGCGGCGGCGTCGGGGCGGGTCGCATAGGCGACGACGATGCGACGCGTCTCGCCCGCGGCGAGGGCCGGGAAGCGGACGGTCAGGGGCTGACCCTTGATCGCATCATTGGCGCCGGTTTCGTACTGCAGCGGCGCGCCGTCGGCGTCGGTGACGTTGCGGATGTCGAGGTTCTTGACGTCCAGCACGACCTCGGTGGCGCCAAGGCGGCCCTGGATGTCGAGCGCGGCCGTGCCGGCGAGGGTCCGGGTCTGGAAGTCGGCGGTCAGGTCGAGAGCGACGTGGCGGACATGGGCGATCTCCGGTCGGGCATAGGTGTGGGCGTCACGCGCATAGTCGGCCGGCGCCGCGGCGGAAGCGGGCAGGGGCGGCATGTCGGAGCCGGACGACGGGCCGTAACCCGGCATCGAGGCGCATCCGCCCATGGCCGTCGCGAGGGCGAGGGCGGAGACCAGTCCAAACGTGCGGATCATCGAGAGTCCTTGACCAGAAGGCCCGCCGTCCTTGTTCGGGCGGTCGGGCCGGGTTCGTTTCCTGCCGGGACAACGCTCCGGCGGGCGAAAAAGATCAAGAGGGGGCGAGGACCGGAGACAGGTTCCGCGCCTTGAACAGACGCCCCCGCTCGGCGAACAGGACGCAGACCAGGGCGGTAAGGCCGAGGGAGACGAAGCCGATGGTCATGGGCGCGGCCGAGCCGTTGAACTGCTGACCGATCAGGAATCCGAGCGAGGCGCCAAAGGTGGTGGAGATGAAGCCCTGGGCCGAGGACGCCGTGCCGGCGATGTGTCCCATCGGCTCCATGGCCATGGAGCCGAAATTGCCGGCGATGAAGCCGAAGCAGAACATGGTCAGGGCCTGCAGGACGGCGAAGGTCCAGATCGTCTCATGGCCGGTCAGCGCCACCGCCGCGTGGATCGAGGACATGGCGATGAAGCCCAGCAAGGCGGTGTGCGAGATCAGCCGCGAGCCCAGCCGCTCGACCAGCCGCGCATTGAGCAGCGAGGCCACGGCGATGCCGCCCGCGACCAGGGCGAAGACGACCGTGAACAGTTGCGGCTCGTGGAAAACGTCGAAGAAGATCTGCTGGCTGGAGTTGATGAAGCCGAACAGGGCGCCCGAAATGGCTGTGATCGCCAGGGTGTAGCCAATCGACTGGCGGTTGGTCAGCGCCTGGCGGAAGGCCGAGGCGATGCGCCCGACCTGGATCGGCATCCGGTCCTCGGGGTGCAGGGTCTCGGGCAGCCGGATCGCGGCCCAGGTGGCGAAGGCGGCTCCGCCCAGCGCCAGGACGCCGAACACCCAGGGCCAGGGCGCGACGGTCAGGATCGCCTGTCCCAGCGTCGGGGCCAGGATGGGCACGCCGAGGAAGACGAGGAAGCTCAGCGACATGACCCGGGCCATGGTCCGTCCCGAATAGCGGTCGCGGACGATGGAGACCGCGAGCACGCGCAGGGCGGCCGCGCCGACGCCGGTCCCGACCCGCGCCGCGATCAGCAGTTCGAACGTCGGCGAGAAGGCGGCCAGGACGCTGAACAGGACATAGAGGCCCAGACCGACCATCAGCACCGGCTTGCGGCCGAAGCGGTCGGCCAGCGGGCCATAGATGATCTGGGTCACGCCAAAGCCCAGCAGATAGGCGGTGATGACCCACTGGCGGCTGTTCTCGGAGACCACGCCGAGCGCGTCGCCGATGGCGGGCAGGGCCGGCAGCATCGAGTCGATGGCCAGGGCGTTCAGCGCCATCATCATGGCGATCAGGGCGACGAATTCGGGAAACCCGGGCCCCTTGACGGCGGCGGCAGGCGCAAGGGTCGGGGAGGTCATCCACGGCCAGATGCGGGTCAAGGGCGACAATCGCAACCGGGGCCGACTGAAATAGCGACGGCGAAACGCGATGTGAGCGCTTCAGCCGCCGGTCTTCAGAACGCCGAGGTCTTGTCCGGCCATTCATTTCTGATATTCGAGAAATATGGAAATGACAGCCGCCGTCGAAAGTCTGTCCGCCCTCGCTCACGAGGGGCGATTGAGGGCCTACCGCCTGCTGGTTCAGGCGGGACCGTCGGGGCTGGCCGCCGGCGAGGTGGCGCGCCGGCTGGGGACGCCGGCCAACACCCTGTCGGCCCACCTGACCGCCCTGGGTCACGCCGGTCTGGTGCAGTCGCGGCGAGACGGTCGGTCGATCATCTATGCCGCGCGGTTCGACCGCATGGGCGCCCTGATGGCCTTCCTCGCGGACGACTGTTGCGCAGGGGCCCCTGAAGTCTGCGCCCCCGTCGCCGCGGCCGCGGCGCGATCGCGCTGCATTCCCGCGGAGGTCTGAGCCTTGTCGATCTTCGAACGCTGGCTCACCCTCTGGGTCGCCCTGTGCATCGTGGTCGGGATCGGCCTCGGCTGGCTGGTCCCGGACGTTTTCGCCGCCATCGCCCGGCTGGAAGCGGCGCGGGTGAACATTCCCGTCGCCGTCCTGATCTGGCTGATGATCACCCCCATGCTGCTGCGCGTCGACTTCGCCGCCATGCGGCAGGTCGGGCGCCACTGGCGGGGCATCGGCGTGACCCTGTTCGTCAACTGGGCGGTGAAGCCGTTCTCGATGGCGCTGCTGGCCTGGTTGTTCATCGCCATGCTGTTCCGGCCGTGGCTGCCTGGCGACCAGATCGACAGCTATATCGCCGGCCTGATCATCCTGGCGGCGGCGCCCTGCACCGCCATGGTCTTCGTGTGGAGCCGCCTGACCAACGGCGAGCCGAATTTCACCCTCAGCCAGGTGGCGCTGAACGACGCCGTCATGATCGTCGCCTTCGCCCCGATCGTCGGCCTGCTGCTGGGGCTGGCGGCGATCACCGTGCCGTGGGCGACGCTGCTGATCTCGGTCGGCCTCTACATCATCCTGCCTGTGATCGTGGCGCAGTTGGTACGGCGGACGGTGCTGGCGCGGTCGGGCGAAGCGAGGCTGGAGCGGCTGCTGACCCGGCTCGGCCCGGTCTCGATCACCGCCCTGCTGGCCACCCTGATCCTGCTGTTCGGTTTCCAGGGTGAACAGATCCTGGCCCAGCCGCTGATTATCGGCCTTCTCGCCGTCCCCATCCTGATCCAGGTCTATTTCAACTCCGGCCTCGCCTACTGGCTGAACCGCGCGACCGGCGAGGCGCATTGCGTGGCCGGACCGTCGGCCCTGATCGGCGCATCGAACTTCTTCGAACTGGCCGTCGCCGCCGCGATCAGCCTGTTCGGCATCAACTCCGGCGCGGCCCTGGCGACGGTCGTCGGCGTGCTGATCGAGGTGCCGGTGATGCTGTCGGTGGTCTGGATCGTGAACCGCTCGAAGGGGTGGTACGAGGCCGGCCCGGCCGTTCGCCGCAACGCCGAAAAGGAGCGCTAGATGTCCGACAATTTTCCCGTCACGGTCTTCCACAATCCGGCCTGCGGTACGTCGCGCAATGTCGTGGCCATGGTCGAGGCCGCCGGCTACCGGCCCGAGGTCGTGGAATATCTGCAGGCCGGATGGAGCGCCGCCCAGCTGCGTGATCTGTTCGCCGAGGCCGGGCTGACGCCGCGCGACGCCCTGCGCGAAAAGGAGGCGGCCGGGATCGATCCGGCCCTGCTGGACGCCGCGACCCCGGACGAGACGATCCTCGCGGCGATGCTCGCCCATCCGGTCCTGGTCAACCGTCCCATCGTCCGCACGCCGCGCGGCGCCGCCCTGTGCCGGCCTTCCGAAAAGGTCTTCGATCTGCTGGACCGCCGGCCCGACCGCTTCGTCAAGGAAGACGGGGAAGTGGTCGAGCTGAGCCACGGCCGTACTGGCGCGCCGGGCGGCTCCCCGGCATAATCCGGCCATCAGGGAGGATCCGGATGCGTCTTTCGATACTCGCGGCCGCGCTGGCTCTCGGTTTCGCGACCCCGGCCGCCGCCCAGGCCCCGGTCTCGCCGGTTCCTGTTTCGGCCCCCGCCCCGGCCGACGTCGCCACGCCCGAGGCGATCGTCGCGGCGCTCTATGACGTCATCTCGGGCGACGCCGGAGTCGCGCGGGATTGGGATCGCTTCCGGTCGCTGTTTCACTCCACCGCGCGTCTGGCGCCCTCGGGCGCGACCCGGGAAGGCCAGGGCGTCGTCCGCTCGATCACGCCCGACGAATACATCACCCGCAGCGAACCGCTGCTTGTGGCCGAGGGGTTCCATGAGCGCGAGATCGCGCGCCGCCCGGAGCGGTTCGGCCGGATCGTCCATGTCTGGTCCACGTACGAAAGCCTGCACAGTCTGTCCGACCCGCAGCCCTTCGCCCGAGGGATCAACAGCATCCAGCTGTTCAATGACGGCGCCCGCTGGTGGATCATCAGCGTCTACTGGCAGGCCGAAACGCCCGCCGCGCCCATCCCCGCGGAATATCTGCCGCCGACGGGTTGAGGGTGCTGGAGATGGCGTGGTGCGGGCGGCCGGGGTCGAACCGGCACTCCTTTCGGAACTGGATTTTGAGTCCAGCGCGTCTACCAATTCCACCACGCCCGCACAGGCCGCCCGGTCTTCTCGGCAGGCGGGCTTGGTAGCGTGCGGGGTCCGGGCGGGTCAATCCGGCAATGGTCGTGACATCGGCCCTTTGATGTCGGCGATCCAGTCAGCCACACAGGCCGTCAACGGCGTATTCGAGCGCCCTGTACGACAAGAAAAATGACGCGGCCAATCGCGGTTTCGGCGTTCTCCCTCAACCCCAGCCGGACATTGGGTTGGTCGAGCAACATCCGGGCTCCGAGGCCCGGCATGCTTTCACTCTCCACCTGACAATCCCGTACGCGGCCCGCTTCGGCGACGATGCAACTGACCTCGACCCTCGTGGGCCCACGGCCCGACCAGGGCGGCATCTCAAACATCCGGGACCGGCTCCATTCAGCCGGGGTGATGACGTCTTCCGCCAACAGCAGATCATCGCGTGGATCCACGGTTCGCTTGCCGCAGGCTTCGAGCGTCCGATCAATCGCTGAACTGTCCGAGGGTAGAGGAATCTCCAGACGTCGCGGCGCCCCGACGCCAGAGGGAGGGATTGTACGCACAACAAGCAATCCGCCCCGTTTCAACCCGCGTGCGCGCCGGAGGGGCAGAGCACTGAGGGCGGTCGTGGACCCCGCCGAGGTCATCCATGGCGACTCTTCCATGGGAGCCGGAGCAAGACCGGTGGCGAGCGTTCGCATCTGGTATTGGTTGATCTCGCCGGGCAGCGCCGGAGGCAAGCCCAGGAGCGCAACCTCCACATTTCCGTCCCGGCACTGGACCGCCAGACCGACGCCGCCCTCGTAGGTGACGCTGGCGACCGTGAGATCGCCTGCGGGGCTCACTTCCAAATCCCAGCTATCCTGCGCCGTCGCGTCACCGGCCAGCAGCAAGGCGGCCAGGCCAATCGCGGCGACCCTCACGCCACGACTTCCACATGGCTGTCCGGCTGTCCGGCCATGATCCGGCGAGCCCGTACGAACATCTCGATCCGCTGGACGATGATCAGGCCGCCGGCCAGCAGCAGGAACGCCTGCTCCACCGCGACGACGTGGAGGCCCAGGCTTTCGGCGTGACCCTCCAGCCAGGGACGGGCGAAGGAGCGGACGGCCAGCAGGACCACGATGAGGATGATCCCCAGCGGTGAAGCCTGGGCCTTCAGCACGCCGTCCGGATCCTTCTCGATGGTCACCATGCTTCCCCGCCAGAAACCGCCCAGCGCGCCCAGCACGGCGCCGCCGACCAGCACGCCCCAGTCGGCCGGACCATAGGGCGCCAGATCCGCGCCCGGCGCCTGACGCATGCCCCACAGGCCGAACGCGATCAGGGCGGCGAAGATCGTGGGGAGGATCCACATCAGCTCGGGTCTGAGCGTCCGCTTCTGTCGATTGCGCAGCAGGATCACGACAAGGGCGATGCCGATGCCGATCAGCGGACCGTACTGTTGTGGCGTCATGGCCGGCCCCCCGCCATGCGGCCCGAAATGGCCGCGGAACTGTCGAAACCTTAATCCGTCCCACGCATCCGTAAAGGCGCGCCGACGCCTCTGCCTCTTGAAAAATCGGAGGTCGAGATGAAGCGTGTGATGCTGGCGATTGCGTCAGGCCTGCTGTTGTCCTGTCAGGGACCGGCGGCGGTTCTGGCGCAGGAAGCGACGACCACGGCGGGCGTCGGGGCGGAGGCAAGCGCCCTCATCCAACCGACACGCGCGGAACGGGCGCTGGATGAGGCCGTGCGGCTGGCCGCCGGCTAGACCGCCTCCACCGTCTGTTCGATGGCGCCGAAGATCGAGTGGCGCCCGTCGTCCAGCATCTCGATGCGGACTGTGTCGCCGGCTTTCAGGAAGGGCGTCTCTGCCTTGCCATGCAGGATGGTTTCCACGGTCCGGACCTCGGCGATGCAGGAATAGCCCAGACCCCCTTCGGAGACCGGCTTGCCGGGGCCGCCGCCCGCGTCGCGGTTGGACACCGTGCCCGAGCCGATGATGGTGCCTGCGCACAGGGCGCGGGTTTTCGCCAGATGGGCGATCAGGGTTCCGAAGTCGAAGGTCATGTCGACGCCGGCGTCCGCCTTGCCGAAGTCCTCGCCGTTCAGCTGGACGGACAGTTCCCCCTTCAGCTTTCCGTCGGCCCAGCGGTCGCCCAGGGCGTCGGGCGTGACGAAGACGGGCGACAGGGCCGAAGCCGGCTTGGACTGGACGAAGCCGAAGCCCTTGGCCAGTTCGGCGGGGATCAGGTTGCGCAGCGAGACGTCGTTGATCAGGCCGACCAGCCGGATATAGCCCAGCGCCTCTTCGCGGGTCACGCCCTGGGGCACGTCTCCGGTGACCACGACCACCTCGGCCTCAAGGTCGCAGCCCCAGGATTCGTCGGCCAGCGGAATAGGGTCGCGAGGGGCCAGGAAGCCGTCGGATCCGCCCTGGTACATCAGGGGATCGGTCCAGAAGCTGTCGGGCATTTCGGCGTTGCGCGCCTGGCGCACCAGGGCGACGTGGTTCACATAGGCCGAGCCGTCGACCCATTGGTAGGCGCGCGGCAGGGGCGACGCGGCTTCCCGCTCATGGAACCGGCCGCGCGGTACGCCGCCGTGCTCGAGGCTTTCCGCAAGGGCCAGAAGGTCGGGCTCGACCCGGTCCCAGTTGTCCAGCGCGGACTGGAGCGTGGGGGCGATCAGGAAGGCGTCCGTGAACCAGGCGAGGTCGCTGGAGACCAGAACGAGTCGACCGTCGCGGCCGTGCTTGAGCGAGGCGAGTTTCATGCCTCAAGGCTTAGGCGGTTTTGTCCGGCGAGGAAACCGTGCCTGGATCGGTCAGTGACCGGCGCGCGTCCCGCTGATCGTGCCCGCCGTCGGACGCCTGGGGCCGGGCGTCGACAGTTCGGCGTGGGCGGCGCGCAGCTCGCGCACGCGTTCGCGGCGCAGACCCCAGTGGTCGTTGAAGTGGCCGATCGCGACACGCAGGGCGTCGTTGCGATCCTGAACGCTGAGCGGCTTTTTCGCCTCATGGTCGCCGTGGCCGTCAGCGGCGTCCTTGCGCTCGTGACCGTCGCCCTGGCCGCTGTTCACGATCACGGTGACGCCGCCTATGGAGGCGGGCGCCGCCTCGGGATGTCCCGGCTTCTCTTCATGACCCCCGCCGTGGCCATGGCCGTGGTCGGCCTTGGGCGGATGCGGCTTGTCGGCCGGCTCGCCCTTCACCGCCAGATCGAGCGCCTTGATCAGCTTGCCCGCCCCGCCCGCGACGCCGAGCGTCTTGCCCAGCCGCCGGTCGATCGTGCGGCGCAGCGCCGAAGCCCTGGCCGGCAGGGAATCGCCGTCGGCCTTCATCGCCTCCTTGGCGGCGTCGTCGATCTCCTCCCAGATCGACTCCGCGGCGTCGACCCGCGCGCTCCGCGAGCCCTGGCCGAAATACCAGCCGACCAGGGCGGCGGCGACCAGTCCGAGAAGCAATGCGCCCCACAGGATGGGATCGGCGCCGATCATCAGCGGCGCGTCCAGCGGCGCATTGGCGGGGTCGGCTGCGGCGAAGTCGGCGCCATAGGCCATGCTGCTGTCCTCCCGATCCGCGCGGATGTTTGCGCCGCGCATCTTGCCCCGACGGTCCGGCTTGGCAAAGAGAAAGGTTAACGGCGTCCCGGTTTCGGCGGGGTCAGCGCGGTGAGGTGATCAGGGCCTTGGCCTCTGCGCCTGTAGGGGCGCCCGCGTGGCGCACCTCGACCTCGACGGAAATCGCGCCTTCGGGTTCGTGGGCCCAGAGGTAGCGGCGCTCGATCTCGACCTCGCGACCCGAGGGCGCGAACCCGGTGTAGCTGTCGCCCCAGGGCGCCACCGACTTCATGTCCGGCCAGGGCAGGGCGCAGGCGATGTCCAGCTCCTCGATGGCCATGGCTGAAAGTTCGTCGTCGCTCACAGCCACCGGCGGACCTTCTGGCGATAGGCTTCATAGGTCGGGCCGAATTTGGCGGCGAGGTAACGTTCCTCGCGCTGGATGACGAACCGGTCGACGACGAACAGGCAGGGGACCAGCAGGATGAGCGCGATCCAGCTGTTCATGGCGATGGCCAGGCCGACGTAGGTCACGGCGAAACCGACGTAGATCGGATTGCGGCTGAAGCGATACGGACCCTCGATGATCAGGGCGGTGGTCGGTTTCCACGGTTCGACCGCCGTGCCGCGTCGACGGAACAGACCGGCCGCCATGCCGTCGAACAACAGGCCGCCGACGATCAGGGTCAGCGCCAGACCGCGCCGGACGGGCATGTCGAGGCCAAAGCCGGCGGCCAGCCAGCCGAGGCCCGCCTCGACCGCTTCGGGCCGGGCGCCCAGCTCGGCCAGACCCCAGCCGGCCAGCACAAAGCCGAGATAGATCAGCGGCGGCGGAGCGATGACGCCGGGCGTGTCGGGCTTCTTCATGGCTGGAGTGCCTCGTCGCCATAGATGGCCACCCGCGCCGGTTCGCTGGAGGACACGGCGCCGCGATACATGCCCGAGGTGGTCATGGCGAAGGCGGGTTGGCCTTTGAGGTCCATGACGATGACGCCGCCCGACCCGCCCAGCGACAGGGCGTCATCGACCTCCGCCTGACCCGCGGCCTGTCCGGAAGCGCCCCCCTGGATGCGGCTGCAGATATCGCGGGCGACCGAGGCGCGGATGTAGAATTCGCCATCTCCGGTGGCGGACACCGCGCAGCCGTCGCGGTTGGAGGCGTAGGTGCCCGCGCCGATCACCGGCACGTCGCCGACCCTGCCCCAGCGCTTGGCGGTCATGCCGCCGGTCGAGGTGCCAGCGGCGAGGCGTCCCTCGCTGTCCAGCGCCACCGCACCGACGGTGCCGAATTTGCGCTCGTTCAGGGGTGGGGCGGGCAGGTCGTTGGCCGCCTGCGGACCCGGGGCCCCGGCGGGACGCTGCGGAATCGGCAGGCTCTGCTGCTGGAGCGCGCGCTCCAGCCCCTGCCAGCGGCGCTCGGTGAAGAAGAAGGACGGATCGACCTGCTCCAGCCCCACCGAGGCGGCGAAGCTGTCGGCCCCCGGGCCAATCAGCATGACATGGGGCGAGCGCTCCATGACGGCGCGGGCGGCCGCGATCGGATGGCGGGTGGTGGTCAGGCCCGCAACGGCGCCGGCCGTGAGGTCCGTTCCGTTCATGACCGCGGCGTCCAGCTCGTTGCGGCCGGCGGCGGTGAAGACCGCGCCGCGCCCCGCGTTGAACAGCGGATCGTCCTCCATGATCTCGATGGCGGCCTGCACCGCGTCCAGCGCCGCGCCGCCGTCGGCCAGCACGGCGGAGCCGGCCTCGAGCGCACGCTTCAGGGCGGCGCGGTAGGCGGCGTCCTGTTCGGCCGTCAGGCTCGCGCGCTCGATGACCCCCGCCCCGCCATGGATGGCGAACGACCAGCGCGGCGCCTCCTGGGCCGCGGCGGGGAGAGCCGACAGGAGAAGCGCGAGCGCGGCCGGAGCGAGGCGGGTGAGGGACATGATCGGCCTTTCGAAAATCCGGCCCGAACCTCGACCAAGCGCGGGCTCAACTCAAGGGGCGACCGCAACAGGGGCAGCCGTCCGCCTGAACGCCGAACAGGGCGCGTATGCGGTCGGGGGCCACGGCGAGGGCGGGCGAGGCCATGTCGACCCGGTCCGTTCCGAGGGTCAGGACGCGGTCGGCGCGCGCGGCGAACGGCAGGTGGTGGGTCGAGGCGATGACGATGCGTCCCTCGCCGGCCAGGGCGCGGATCGCCGCCTCGACGGCCTGGGCATGGGCGGGATCAAGCATGGCCAGCGGCTCGTCGAGCAGGCACAGGCCCGCGTCCTGGACGAACAGCCGGGCGATCAGGACCAGTTGCTGCTGGCCGCTGGAGAGGCGATCGAAGGGCCGGTCGGCCAGGTCGCCGACACCCAGCCGCTCCAGGGCCGACCGCGCCGCGTCCAGATCGGCCGGAGCGAGGCCCGATGACCAGCGCCGCAGGTGCGATCGCCCCAGAGCCGTGACGTGCAGGGCCGAAAAGCCGGCCTCGACCGCGCCCGGAGGGGGCAGATACGCTGCGCGGGGGGCGGTGATCGACCCGGCGAGGGGGGGCAGCAGGCCCGCGAGGGTCTTCAGCAAGGTGGTCTTGCCCGCTCCGTTGGGCCCGATCAGGGCGACGATCGCGCCGGGCGGGACCGACTGGTCCAGCGCGGGCAGACGGAATCCCTTTCCGTTTCGGGCTGGATGCCCGGCCACCAGTCCTTCCAGTCGCAGACCGCTCATGACCGCCTCGATGTGGCGATGAACAGGAAGAGGAAGGCCGGAGCGCCGATGGCCGCCGACAACAGGCCGACGGGGATTTCCGCCGGACCGAAGCCGGTGGACAGCCGGTCTATGACGAGGGCGAACAGCGCCCCGATCGCCATGGAGGCCGGGATCAGCCGCCCCGCCCGCTCGCCGACGATCAGCCGCGCCGCATGGGGCGCCAGCAGGCCGATCCAGCCGACGATCCCGGTCAGGGCGACCGCCGCCGACGTCATCAGGGCGGCGGCGGCCAGGGCCGTCAGCCGCAGCGGGCGCGCGGGCAGGCCCAGCGATCGCGCCTGCTCGTCGCCGAGCGACAGGACGTCGAGCCGGAAGCCGAGCCACAGCAGGATCGCGGCGCCCAGACAGACGGGCGCCAGCGCGAACAGCCCCTCGGCCAGGGTGGCGCGGGTGAACGAGCCCAGCAGCCAGTAGGTGATGGTCGGGAGTTGCGAATAGGGCTCGGCGACGATGACGACGAGGCCCAGTCCGGCCGAGGCCAGGGCGCCCGCCACCACGCCGCACAGGATCAGGGCCAGCCGCCCGTCGCCGCTGCGCGTCAGGGCGGCGCATCCCAGCGCCAGGCCGCCGGCGGCCAGCCCGCCGACGAAGGCGGAGCTCTGCACCAATGCGGTTCCCGCCCCCAACAGCAGGGCCAGCGCCGCGCCCAGACCGGCGCCGGACGAGACGCCCAGCAGGTCGGGCGCCGCCAACGGATTGCGGAACAGGATCTGGAAGCCCGCACCCGCTCCGGCGAGAGCCGCGCCGCAGGTCAGGGCCGCCAGCAGCCGCGGGCCGCGCAGGGCCAGCGCCAGTTCGGCGTCAGGCGGGCCGTGGCCGAACAGGGCCGCCAGCAGAGCATCGGGAGAGCTGGCCAGCGGGCCGGTCGCCAGCACCGCGACGACGCCGGCGAAAGCCAGCATGGCCAGCCCCAGCGTCGGAAGCGCGGCCTTCAGCCGGTTCACTGAATCCAACGCGGCTGGGGAATCTCCGCCGGGGCCATGCCGTACAGGCGGCGACTCAGGGCGGCGATGGTCAGGGTGGCGGTCTTCGGATCGGCGATCCAGGCGCAGCCAAGCAGACGGTTCAGCGAGGGTGGCCGGTCGACCCAGCCGAACGGAAGGTCGGGAAGCAGCAGCAGTCGGCGGCGGTCGCCGTTGCGACGCCAGCGCCAGACGGGATCATGGCGAACAGACTGCGCGAACCTGTGGTCCAGCGTGACCAGAACCTCGGGGTCCCATGCGGCGACCTGTTCGCGGGTCACGCGGCCGATGTCGCGCGATCCCTCGGCGA
Organism: Brevundimonas sp.; assembly: GCF_041648615.1. Lineage (GTDB taxonomy): Bacteria > Pseudomonadota > Alphaproteobacteria > Caulobacterales > Caulobacteraceae > Brevundimonas. Next base: position 13,467 of record NZ_JBAZOS010000027.1, on the reverse strand, counting down.
CATTGGTCCAGCCCGCGCCCTCGAGAACCTCGGTCGCCAGGGCTCCCCGAAAGCCGGTCTCCAGTCCGTCCGCGCCGCGGGCGTAGTAGAAGCCGGGTCCCGGGGGTGTGAGCCGCCAATGCTCCAGCACTTCGGCGGCCTCTTCGGCCAGCGGGCCGGCCGTCCGTTCGGACTCAAGCAGCCCACCCGCCTGGCGGATCGCCTCGGGAATACGGGTCAGGGCGCCGTCGATCAGACTCCAGTCGACACCCAGCCGATCCTCCAGACGCCGCGCGAGGGCCTGATACCCGGCGTCGACGCCGCCGTAGTCGATGATCAGCCGCGGCTTCAGGGCGGCGATCGCTTCCAGACCGGCCGGCCGGCCGCCGCCGGTCAGCGTCCCGAGTTCGGGCAGTTCGGCGGCGAGCGCCGGCAGCGCCGCCAGTGACGCCGGTCCGGGCTTGCGGGGCCAGCCCGCCAGCCGCTCACGCGCGACCGCCCAGACGAGAAGCGCCGCCGGCGACCCGGCGGCGACCACATTCCGGTTGTCGGTCGGCGAAGAGGCGCGCGTGCAGGCTGCGACCGCGATCGCCCCGCCCATGCTGATCAAGGCCGACCGCCGTGTCGTGGTCATCAAACGCCCTGTCCCCGAATTCTGCATATCGCCCGCCGTGCCACGCCGCGCGCCGCGTTCCAACCAATTTACCCTTAACTCTTGTCCGGTCTGGCTCACCGTGCTGGTTATGCGCCTTTCGCGCGTCAGGTGGGGCGCAGCAATAAGGGAGTGAGCCGTTGAGTATGACGGACGGAGGAGGCGCGACGACAACGACGCCCCAAAAGACTTTTCTGGGACATCCCCGCGGTCTGGTGATCCTGTTCTTCACCGAGATGTGGGAGCGTTTTTCCTTCTACGGCATGCGGGCCCTGCTGGTCCTGTACCTGACCCAGCACTTCCTGTTCGGCTCGGCCGAGGCGCAAGGCATCTACGCCGCCTATGCGGCGCTGGTCTATCTGATGCCCGTCCTGGGCGGCGCCATCGCCGACCGGTTCCTCGGATCGCGCAAGGCCGTGACCATCGGCGCCCTGCTGCTGGTCGCCGGCCACTTCACCATGGCTTTCGAAGGCAGCGGCGGTCGCGAGTACATCCAGTACGGCGGCCAGGAATACCGGATCGAGGTCGAGGGCCGCGACACCAGTCGCCAGCTCTACGCCATGGTCGGCGAGGAGAGGGTCCCGATCGACGTGAGTCCGACCGGAATCCGCGTCTCCGGCGTCCCGACGGCGGCTGAAGAGGCCCAGGCCCGCTCCGCCGCCTCGTCCCAGGCGACCGTTCCCGCCGCGGCCACCGTCACCGACCCCGAGGCCGCCGCCGTTCCGGCCGACGGCCCCGCGACCGCCGTAGCGACTTCGCCCGAGACCCTGGCCGACGCCGTGCGTCCGGCCGCGACCGTGACCGCTCCCGGCGCCCTCCCCGCCCTGATCGGTCCGGGGGAATACGAGATCCGCAAGACCGTGGACCTGCCCGGTCAGGCGACCCTGTTCTTCGCCCTGGCGCTGATCATCGTCGGCGTGGGCTTCCTGAAGCCCAACATCTCGACCGTGGTGGGCTCGCTCTACGAACAGAACGATCCCCGCCGGGATTCCGGCTTCACCATCTTCTACGTCGGCATCAACCTCGGTTCGATCCTCGCCACCGCCCTGTGCGGCTGGCTCGGCATTCAATACGGCTGGCGCTACGGCTTCGGCCTCGCCGGCGTCGGCATGCTCTTCGGCCTGCTGACCTTCTGGATGGGCCAGAAATGGCTCGGCGGTCGCGCTGATCCGCCCGCCAGCGCAAAACTGGACAAGAAGACCCTGGGCGTGCCGCGGGAAGCCTGGATCTACATCCTCGGCATCCTGTTCGTCATTCCGACCTGGCTGATCGTGCAACAACACGACGCCGTCGAGGCGTCGCTGCTGTATCTGGTCCCGACGGTCTTCGTCGGCCTGCTTCTCTACTCGCTGACCTTCCTCAAGGGCGACGACCGCTGGAAGATGCTGGCGGCGATCATCCTGACCATGTTCTCGGTGCTGTTCTGGACCCTGTTCGAACAGGCGGGCTCGTCCCTGACCCTGTTCGCCGACCAGTCCACCCAGATGCCGAGCTGGTTCAACGCGGCCCAGACCCAGACCTTCAACCCCGGCGTCATCGTGATCTTCGGCCCGGTCATGGCGGCGCTGTGGGTCCTGCTGGCCAAACGCGGCCTGAACCCCAGCGTGCCGCTGAAGTTCGCCTTCGGCCTGATCCTCGTCGGCGCCGGCTTCCTGGTGCTGGTGTGGGCGTCGAAGCATTTCGTGACCGCGGACTTCAAGGTTCCGCTGCTGTGGCTGTTCCTCGCCTACTTCCTGCACTCGATCGGCGAGCTCTGCCTGTCGCCTGTGGGCCTGTCGATGATCACCAAGCTGTCGGTTCCGCGCATGGTCGGCATGATGATGGGCGCCTGGTTCATGGCTTCGGCCCTGGCGCATATCGTCGCCGGCATCGTGGCCAAGTCGACGGCCACCGAGACGGTCGGCGGCGTGGTGACCAACCCGCAGCTGGCGCTGGAGACCTACGCCGGCGTGTTCCAGACCATCGGCCTGTACGGGGTCGGCATCGGCTTCGTGCTGCTGCTGATCTCGCCGGTTCTGAAGTGGATGATGCGCGGCGTTCAGTAGCGCCCCGCGAACGACAGAAAGGGCGGAGCCTCGCGGCTCCGCCCTTTTTCGTGCGCGGCGGGCGCACGTCAGTTTCGGGACGCGGGGTCGCCTTCTTCAGAAGGTCTTTCTTATCTGGAGATACAGCCAGGGGCTCATCCGCGTGCTGCGCACCTCGCGGAAGGCCAGCGGAGCGGTGTCGCGCGGCCCTGTGTAGATGTAGCGGTCATAGCCGTTGCGCCGGTTGGTGGCGTTGCCGAGGTCGACCCGCACGGTCAGATCGCCGCGCGGCTTCCACTGGCCGTAGGCGCTGACCCCGGGCTCGGAGCGGAAGTAGCGGATCTCGCGCACGCGGAAGGCGGCGCCCTTGTCGACATTGCAGCCGTGGTCGAAGCCATAGGACCACCGGCCGCCCTTGAGATCCTGATTGAAGGCCACGCCGCAGCCGAAGGCCTGGTTCCCCTGGAACCGCCGCTCCTCGCCCGTCACCGGATCGGTCACGGAGGTCCGGGACCAGCTTCCGCGCATCTGCAGGCGGCCGTTGGGGATTCCCAGCTTGTCCGTCGGCAGGGTCAGGCGGGTCTGGAAGAAGTCCGACGTCCCGTCGCCGATATTGCCCACGCCGTCGAAGCCGCCGGTCAGTGGAATGATGTCGACCACATCCTCGATCTCGGCGTGGCTCAGGGTGAAGTCGAGCACGCCCTCGGTCCAGAAACGGCGCTCATAGATGGCCTCCAGCACGGTCGCCTTCTCCGGCTCCAGATCCGGATTGCCCCCTTCCACCTGGCCGATGTCGATGTCGGCCGAGGCTACGAAGTCGCCGAAGTCCAGCTGGCCCAACTCGCGTTCCGCCCGGAGGCGGAACTGATGGCCGGCCCACGGCGTCCAGGTCATCTGGACGCGCGGCTTCGGGAAGACGAAGGATTTGGACTGGTCGCTGTCGCCTGTCTGGCTGATTTCCGAGACCTCGACCCGCACCCCGGCCTCCAGCGTGAATTTGGGGCCGGGCCGCCAGGTCGTCTGGCCGAATACCTCGCCGCGCAGCTCCTCGACCCGGACCGAGGCCGAGGGCAGGGGAATGGCCACGCCGTTCTCCTCATAGGCGTTCCTGCTGTCGAGGAAGTTGAAGGCGATCTCGCCGCCGGTCTCGACGGCGAACCTTTCATCGGGCCGGTAGCGCAGGGTGGCGCGGGCGATCGATTCGCCCGCGGTGGCGTCGGCGGTGAAGGTCGAGCTGCCGCCGCTGCCGGTGGACACGCCCGTGTAGGCATCGCTGCCGTAGCGCTGCAGCCCGGTCAGCTCCAGCCCGATGCGAGGACCCAGGTCCCGCGTCCAGTTGACGCCCAGCTCGCCGTCGATCTCGTCGGATTCCTCGTCGTTGAAGCTGTCGGATCCGGCGCCGGAACGGATCAGCAGATCCTGTGAATTCTCATTGCCGAACCAGCCCACCAGGCCGTTCACCTTCAGCAGACCGTCGGCCACGCGGCGCTGGACGGCGCCCGTGGCGCGCACCGTGCGGATGCGGTCCCACAGCACCAGATCGGCGTCCTGGATCAGATGGCCGGCGGCGTCATGGCGGCGGCGGAATCCGTCGCCGGTGCCGTCGGTGCGGTCGGTGAAGGCGTTGATCGAGCCCTCCACCTGGTTGTCGCCCTCGCGCCGGGACCAGCGGGCCGAAATCACCGGCCCGATGTAGCCGTCGGGATAGAAGTAGGCGTTGGTCTCCAGCACGCGTTCGGTGACGACGGTGCGGACCAGGACGACGTTGGCGATCATCGACTGGCCCTGCATGTCGATGCCTGGCGCGCCGCCGCGGATCAGTTCGATGCGGGCCACGCCGGCCGCCGAGATGCGGCGCAGGATCTGGTCGAGGCTGTCGCTCTTGGTCGAGGGCCTGACCCCGTCGATCAGGACGTTGCCGGCCGTACCCGCCAGGCCGCGCGTGCCGCTGTCGCCGGTGTCGAGGCCAAAACCCGGCAGGCGGGCGATCATGTCCAGCGCCGTGTCGGGCCGCGCGTCGGCGAAGAAGGCGGGCTCGAACGCCAGTACGCCCTGCCGCGGCGCCGGGACGGTCGACCGGGGTGCGGCGGTCTGCGTGGGCGAGGTCTGGGCCATCGCCGGCTGCGTCAGGGCGCACAGGGCGGCGCCGGCCAGCCACACTCCTCTTCTCATGAACCCTCTCCCTGTCGCGGCAAGGGTGCGCGAGGGCCGGCGCAGCCTCCAGTTACAAGCTGGACAGGTGGATTAATTCGCCGACAGGCTTGGGGCGGCCCCATGACCGCCCCGCGGCTGGAGGCATCAGAACGTCTTGCGCAGTCGCAGCGAGACGAAGGTCCGCGGGTCGATGTAGCGGTTCTCGTGGAAGGCGACGGGGCGGGCGTGGGTGCGGTCCGCGAAGACCGTGCGCTGGACCTCGAAGTCGTCCCAGAGATTGATCTGGGCCCGCAGGGACAGGGTGGCTGTCGGCTTGTACTCGGCCCAGAGCTCGAAATAGTCGGCGCCGCGGAAGCCCGATGTCTGGTCGGGATCGTAGCTGAACTGGTGCAGGGTGGCGATCCAGGCTCCGCCCCACTGCAGTTTCCACGAGGTGATGTCCTGGGCGATGGTGAAGACCGGTTGCGACGGACGGACGCCCGATATGGCGCGCGTCTCGCCCGTGGTCGGATCGGTGACCTCAGTGTGGTTCCAGGTGTTGCGGAAGCCCAGCCGCCCCCCGGTGAAGCCGAACCTGTCCATCGGAACCAGGACGTTCACCGCCAGCTGATCCAGCGTGCCGTCGCCGATGTTGCCGACGGCCGACAGGCCGCCGTCCAGCGGGATGACGTCGATGGCGTCGACGATCTCGTCGTGGCGCAACCCGATGCTGACGATGCCGTCGGTCCAGAAGCGGCGCTCATAGGTCGCCTCGGTGATCCAGCGCTGTTCCGGCTCGAGGTCGGCGTTGCCGCCCAGCACATTCTCCTCGTCCAGATCCGAGGAGGCGGCGAAGTCGCCGAAGTCCAGCTGCCCCAGTTCGCGCTCGAAGCGGAAGCGGAACTGGTTGTTCGGCATCGGCGTCCAGGTGGCCTGCAGGCGGGGCTTGGCGAAGAAGAAGCTCTTCTCCTGATCGGCGTCGCCGGACTGGGTGATGGTCGAGGCCTCCAGCCGCAGGCCGCCCTCAAGGGTCAGGGTGGGGCGGACGCGCCAGGTTCCCTTGCCGAAGGCCTCGCCGCGCGTCTCCTCGACCTTGACCGAGGCCGACGGCAGGGGCACGCCGACGCCGCCGACGCTGAAGGCCTGCTGGACCTCCAGCATATTGTAGGCCACCTCGCCGCCGCCCTCGAACGTCAGGGCCGGAGAGCGTTCGAAGCGCACCAGGGCGCGGGCGATGGTCTCGGAGTCGTTTCCTTCAGCGATGAAGCGCTGTTCGGGACTGTCGACGCCGCCGACGCGGGTGTGTGCTGTCGAGACGTTGTCGAAGTCGCTGAACTGATGGATGAACCGGGTCTCGAGGTTCAGCTTCGTGGTCAGCGGCCGGGTGTAGACGACCCCGAATTCGCCGCTCGACCCTTCCTCTTCATACAGATTTTCGCGCCGGGCGGCGGGCGAGGTCTGCAGGGTGAGGCTCTGATAATCGTTGACGCCGTAGCGCGCCGTCAGATCGACCTTGCCGCCCATCACCGGCGTCGCGAAATTGCCCCGGATCGAGCGGCTGCCGCCGAACTGGTCGTTGAAGTAGTCCTCCTGGCGGATGACCGCCCCGCTCGCGTCACGCCGGATCACGGGACCCACGCCGTTGGAGTCGCTGGTGCCTATGCCGTCGCTGAGGGTCACGCCCCAGGTCCGGTCGCCCTCCTTGGCCGTGAACTGGTAGGAACCGCCGAACACATCCTGCCCGCCATCGAAGATATTGCCGTTCAGGGTGAGGATCGACTGCCGGCTGGACTCGGTTCTGGTGATCACGTTCACGACGATCGCGAAGCCCTGCATGTCGATGCCGGGCGCGCCGCCGCGGATCAGCTCGATGCGCTCGACCTGGCCGGCGAGGGTGCGGCCCAGGACGGCCGAGCCGGTGTCGTTCTTGGACGCCGGGCGGGAGCCGTTGATCAGGATGTTGCCCACCGAGCCTTCGAAACCGCGGCTGCCGTCGCCGTCGACGACGCCGAAGCCCGGGATGCGGTTGACCATGTCCAGCGCGCTGTTGGGTCGCTGGTCGGCGAAGAAGTCCGGCGTGAAGACGAGGACGCCCTGCTGGTCCGCCTGGGCCCGGGGCGTGGCCTGCTGTTCGCCCGGCGTCCGGGCGGACGCCGCGCCGGCGGCCAACAGGAGCGCCGTCGTCGCCAGCAGGATGGTCTTGGTCATTGCAGAAGTCCCCTCGTCATGTGACGAGAGGTGTGACCGTCTGTCGCGGGAGCCTCCAGTTACAAGACAGACAGGTGGATTAAATCGGAGACATCATTACAGAGATGTTATGATTGTGTTTGCATTTAGTCTTGTCATTACTTGGGTCCTTCAAATCAAGAAGGTATAGCCATGAGATTTCTCGCAGCTGGCCTGTTCACCGTCGCCCTTCTGGCCGGCGTGGGCGCGCCAGACGTCCCGATGGCCCAGACACCGGAGGCGGAGGATGAAGCCGCCTCGGCCCTGGATGACGTCATCGTCACCGCCCGCCGGGCCGGAGCGCCCATGTGGACCGTCGAACGGGGCGACAGCGTCGTCATCCTGGTGGGGTCGATCGAGGGCGTGCCCCGCGACTATCTCTGGCGGCCCGAGGCGCTGGAGGCGGCGACGCGGGACTCCCGACGGGTGCTGTATCCGATGGAGGCGCGCGCCTCGGCGGCGGACATCCTGCGGATGCTCTGGCGCATCCGCACCATCGCCCGCCTGCCCGCCGGAACGACCATCGCCGACCATGTGCCGCCGGAGCTGCTGGCCCGGCTGGAGCGGCTGAAGGCCGGCGAGCGGTCCGATTCGTGGCGGACCGAAAGCCTTGTGGGGCTGAGCTTCGATCTTATGCGGGACGCGGGGCGGGAACGCCGCGCGCGCGGAGCCCCGGCGGTGGTGCGCGCCGCCGCGCGGGCCGCGCGGATCCCGGGGGAGCCGGTCGGCGTGGTGCGGGGCGACGAACTGATCGACAATCTGATCACCCTGCCGCCCTCGACCTATGTGACCTGCGTCGAGGCGGCGACGGCCGCGGCCGAAGCCGGTCCCGCCGGTGCGGCCGCGCGGCTGAACGCCTGGAGCGGATTGCGCGTGGCCGAGGTCCTGGCCAATCCGCTGGATCAGGCGCTGAACCTGTGCTGGCCCAGCGGCGACCCCGAGATCGCGCCCGTGCTGCGCACGCGCTGGGCCGAGGCGACGAACGAGGCGCTGAGCCAGGCGGGCGTCACGCTGGCCGTCGCGCCCCTGCGCATTCTGGCGGAACCGGGCGGCGTGCTGGACGGGCTCGAGGCCCGCGGCTTCGACGTCGTCGGGCCGGAATGGCGGGAACAGGCGCCGAGATAGGCCGGGGCCGAGGTGGACGAGGCAGACTCCGAAAAAGGCGTCTACTCCGTCTACTTCGTATACTTCGGCGGCGGGAGCATATCCTTTCATGCGGGCAGAGTAGCGCCGCCCTGCGTCAATATCGGACGTAGGTTCAGACCGCCGTGCCGCCCACCGTCAGACCGCCGATCTTCAGGCTGGGCTGGCCGATGCCGACGGGCACGCCCTGGCCGCCCTTGCCGCAGACGCCGACCCCGGGGTCGAACGCGAAGTCGTCGCCGATCATCCGCACCCGTTGCAGGGCCGTGGCCCCGTCGCCGATCAGGGTCGCGCCGCGCACCGGGGCGGTGATCTTGCCGTCTTCGATCAGGTAGGCCTCGGTGCACTGGAAGACGAATTTGCCGTTGGTGATGTCGACCTGGCCGCCGCCGAAATTCGCCGCATAGAGGCCGCGCTTCGTCGAGGCGATCATGTCGGCCTGCTTGTCCCGGCCGCCTTCCATGAAGGTGTTGGTCATGCGCGGCATCGGCATGTGGGCGAAGGACTGGCGCCGGCCGTTGCCGGTGGCGCGGGCGCCCAGCTGACGCGCCGACATCCGGTCATGCATCAGCCCGACCATGATCCCGTCCTCGATCAGGACGGTGCGCGAGGTCGGCGTGCCCTCGTCATCGACCGACAGCGAACCCCGGCGTCCGGCGATGGAGCCGTCATCGACGACGGTGACGCCCGGCGCGGCGACGCGCTGGCCCATCATACCCGAGAAGACCGACGAGCCCTTGCGGTGGAAGTCGCCCTCGAAGCCGTGGCCGATGGCTTCGTGCAGCAGCACGCCGGGCCAGCCGGCGCCGAGGACCACATCCATCTCGCCGGCCGGGCAGTCGACGGCCTCCAGATTGACCAGGGCCTGGCGCAGGGCCTCATCGACCTGACTCTGCCAGCGGTCGGGCGCGATCCAGGTCTCGAAGCCGGCGCGGCCGCCGGCCCCGGCCGAGGCGCTCTCGCGCTTGCCGTTCGCCTCGACGGTGATGGAGACGTTCATCCGCACCAGCGGCCGCATGTCGCGGACCAGCCGGCCGTCGCCGCGCAGGATCTCGATCTGGCGGCGCTCGCCGATCAGGCTGGCCGAGACCTGCACCACGCGCGGATCGCGGGCGCGGGCCCAGGCGTCGATCTCGGACAGCAGGGCGATCTTGTCGGAGAAGGCGGGCGAGGCGAGGGGGTCGACCGCGGCATAGAGCTGCTGGTTGGTGGCGCGGGGCGCCTCGGCCGTGATCCCGGCATGGCCGGATTTGGCGAGGGAGGCGCTGTCGGCGGCGCGGCGGATGGCGGGGCCGCTGATCTCGTTGGCGTGGGCGTAGCCGGCGGTCTCGCCCGCCACCACCCGCAGGCCGAAGCCTTCGCTGGCGTCATAGGCGGCGGATTTCAGCCGGCCGTCGTCGAAGACGAGCGATTCGCTTTCGGACCGTTCGAGGAACAGCTCCCCGTCGTCGGCCCCCTGGAGGGCGCCTTGCAGGATGGAGAGGGCTTCGTCGGCGCCGACGTCGGCGCTGTCGAGAATGGCGGGAGGCGATACGAGGACGGTCATGGGCCCTAAGTAGGGACTGACCGCCCTCGCGTCACCGGGTCAGTTCTGGTCGATGTCGCCGGAACCCGAGATGGTCTGCTGCAGATTGGCCGGGCGGTCGGTCAGATCGACGTCGCCGGAGCCCGAGATGTCGATCCGGGCCGCCCCGGTCGGGCCGACGCGCAGGTCGCCCGATCCGGAAACGTCGACGTTGACGTCTGTCATCCGCAGCGCCGAGAGATCGGAATCCCCCGAGCCGTTGACGTCGATCGTCGCCGTCTGCGTCTGGCCGGCGGCGTCGACGTCGCCCGATCCCGAAACATTCAGGTCGAACGTCGGCTGGTCATAGCTCCGGATCGACAGGTCCGCCGAGCTTTCGAGGTCGAAGGATTTCACCGACGGGGCGGTGATCACGACCCTGAGCCGGTCATGGTTGCTCCAGCCGAAGACCACGTGTTCGGAGCGGTCGCCATCGTCCGACCAGGACAGCCGGCCATTGGTCAGACTGACCTCATCGACCATTCCCTTCCGGCCGGTCACCACGACCGAGGGCGTGTCGCCCTGGATGTAGGTGACCTCGCCCGGGATTTCGATCGTCAGCTTGTCGCCGCCGGTCCAGGCCAGGTTGCGGGTCACCGACGGACCGACGTCGCCGCGCTGGAATGTGATCGTTTCGGATCTTTCGGCGTCGCGGAAGGTCCATTCCCAGCCGTTGCGGGCCAGGTCATTGCCGCCGATGGCGGCGGCGCCGGACAGGGCGGCGATGCAGAGCACCAGACTGGCGCCCGTGATGATGAGAAGCGTGCGGATCATGTCAGGTCCTCCCTCAGAACTTGCCGTCGGCCGGGGTCTGTTCCCCCAGCGCCGGCTTCAGCAGGCGATAGTGCAGGCGCGCGTACCAGACGGTGGCGTTGACCAGCAGGATGGTGGCGATGGCGGTCAGGGCGCCCAGGGCGGTGGCGCCGGCCATCAGGCCGAGACCGCCGAGGATCGCCGTGGCGACGCCTCCCGGGAAACCGGCCACCGGCCCGGCGATCATCACCACGCCGCCGCCGATGAAGACGCCTACGGCGGCCATGAAGAAGCCGAACAGCACGCCGACCACGCTCATGAAGATGGGCAGCAGGATCAGCAGGTCGATCGCGCCCAGTCCCAGGACCGCGAACACGGCCCCGGCGGCGGCCGACGGGTTCTTCTCCTGATGCCAGCGCTGGGCGCCGGCTTCGGCGCGCAGCTCGCGGGCCAGGCGGTCCGGATCGCCCAGGGCGGCCGCGACCTCGGCTTCGGAGCGGCCGGCGGCGGCTCCGTCCTCGAAATGGGTCTCATAGTCCGAGGCGATGTCGGCGGCCGTGGCGGTCGGCATGCCGACCAGTCCCCGGCGCAACCGGCCCATGAATTCGGCGCGGGTCATAGTTCAGCTCCCTTGTCGGTTTTTTTCGCGGCGGGCGCGGTGATGGGCGCCGCGCCGTCGAGAACGGATTCGACTGCGCGGGCGAAGGCGCGCCACTCGGCCGTCTGGGCGTCGAGCGCGGCGCGACCGGCGTCGGTCAGGCGATAATATTTGCGCGACGGCCCGGACGCCGATTCGACCATATAGGTCTCGACCTGTCCGTCGGACTGCATCCGCCGCATCAGCGGGTAGATCGTCCCTTCGCCCATGTCGATCGCGTCCGACAGGGTCGAGGCGATCTCATACGCATAGCTGTCATGCCGGTTCAGGAGCGCCAGAACGCATAGCGTCAGCACTCCCTTCTTCAACTGTATCTCGATGGTTTCGGGCACCGTGGCGTCCTCCTTTGATGCCAAAGACGTATCGCAAGGTATCTGGTGACGCAAGGTAGCTGTCATAACATGACGGCGATTTAATCCGTGGGCCGATGGCCGCAGCCGCACGCAATCTCTTGCTCATCGCTTGGCAAGCGTCAGACGGGGCGATATGGACCGCGCAAAGAACCGCTGCGGGCGTCATGTCCGGGCGCCTGCTTGCGGTTCTCTCGCAAGCGTTTGCGACGAAACGGTAATATGAGGATGTCTCGCATGGGGATGGGCACACGGGCCCGGGCGTCGATCGGGGGTGGTTTCACCGCCCTGTGCCTGGCCGTATTCTCCGCCACGCCCGTTTGGGCGAAGGAACTGGTGGGTCAGCCGACGGACGGCGCTCTCGGACTGCAGCCGGCGGCCTCGCCGCTGAAGGTCGAGGCGCACTTCTTCCACGACATCATCCTGATGCCGATCATCACCTTCATCACCCTGCTGGTGCTGGCGCTGCTCCTGTGGATCGTCGTCCGCTACAACAAGAAGGCCAACCCGGTTCCGGCCAGGTGGAGCCACAACACCCTGGTCGAGGTGATCTGGACGGTCCTGCCGGTCCTGATCCTGGTGTTCATCTCGCTGTTCTCGTTCCGGCTGCTGTTCGCCTATCATGACATGCCGACGCCGGACCTGACGGTGAAGGCCACCGGCAACCAGTGGAACTGGGCCTATGAATATCCGGACCAGGGCATCCCGGAGTACATCTCCAACATGCTGCCCGAGGCCGAACTGGCCCAGCGCGGCATGCCGCACAGCCTGTACCGCCTGGCCGCCGACGAACCGATCGTGGTGCCGGTCGGCAAGACGGTCCGCGTGCTGGTCACCGCCGCCGACGTCATCCACGCCTTCGCCCTGCCGGCCTTCGGCCTGAAGACCGACGCCGTCCCCGGCCGGGTCAATGAAACCTGGTTCCGCGCCGACCGCGTCGGCACCTTCTACGGCCAGTGCTCGGAACTGTGCGGCGTCGACCACGCCTTCATGCCGATCCAGATCAACGTCGTCACCCAGGCCGAGTTCGAAGCCTGGGTCGCCTCCAAGGGCGGTTCGATGACGCCGAAGACCCCGGAGCAGGCTCCGGGCGGCACCGCCGCCCAGGTGGCCGCCGGCACCACCGGGGCCCCGACGGTCTCCGACGGCGCCGTCGCCGCCCCGACTTCCATCCCGACGGTCGGCGTCGCCGCCGCCGCCCCTGACCAATCCGCTGCCTCCGCCCCGGCTCCCGCCGCGGCGCCGGCGGCCCAGTAACGATCCGCGAGAGCCCACAGATCATGGCCACCGCAGCTGAAAACCTCGCCTATGACCACGACGGTCATGACGACCACGACCACAAGCCAGGCTTCTTCACCCGCTGGTTCCTGTCGACCAATCACAAGGACATCGGCACGCTGTACCTGCTGTTCGCCATCATGGCGGGCCTGGTCGGCGGCATCCTGTCCGGCTTCATCCGCCTCGAGCTGGCCCAGCCGGGCATCCAGTATTTCGTCGAGGGCGGCCTGATCGACAAGCTGGGCCTGGTTGAGGCCTCGCACCATGGTTACAACGTCACCGTCACCGCCCACGCCCTGATCATGATCTTCTTCATGGTCATGCCGGCGATGATCGGCGGCTTCGGCAACTGGTTCGTTCCGATCATGATCGGCGCGCCGGACATGGCCTTCCCGCGCATGAACAACATCTCGTTCTGGCTGCTGGTCGCGGCCTGGGTGCTGCTGTGCCTGTCGATGTTCGTCGACGGCGGCCCGGGCAAGGGCTTCGGCGGCGGCTGGACCATCTATCCGCCGCTCTCCACGACCGGCCACCCCGGCCCGGCCATGGACCTGGCGATCTTCTCCCTGCACGTGGCGGGCGCCAGCTCGATCCTGGGCGCGATCAACTTCATCACCACCATCTTCAACATGCGCGCGCCGGGCATGACCCTGCACCGGATGCCGCTGTTCGCCTGGTCGGTGCTGATCACGGCCTTCCTGCTGCTG
>NZ_JBAZOS010000026.1:0-42785 GCF_041648615.1 Brevundimonas sp. | reverse complement strand
GAACGTCTCGTTCAGCTTCCGCGGCAATGAGCCGGTGCGCCGGGCGATCCACAGCGTCTTCCTGTACCACGCCATCCAGGCGGGCATGGACATGGGCATCGTCAACGCCGGCGACCTGCCCGTCTATACCGACATCGAGGCGACGCTGCGCGAAGCCGTCGAGGACGTGATCCTGAACCGGCCGCAGCGGACCAATGTCTCGAACACCGAGCGGCTGGTCGACATCGCGCCCAACTACAAGGGCGACAAGGGCGTGGCCCGGGTCGTCGACCTGAAATGGCGCGACCAGCCCGTCGGCAAGCGGATCGAACACGCCCTGGTCAACGGCATCACCGAGTTCATCGACGCCGACACCGAGGAGGCGCGCCTGTCGTTCGACCGGCCGCTGCACGTCATCGAAGGTCCGCTGATGGACGGAATGAACGTCGTCGGCGACCTGTTCGGCTCGGGCAAGATGTTCCTGCCCCAGGTGGTCAAGTCGGCGCGGGTGATGAAACAGGCCGTGGCCTGGCTGGAGCCCTATATGGAGGCCGAGAAGGCCGGCAAGCCGCGCGAGCAGGCCGGCCGCATCCTGATGGCCACGGTCAAGGGCGACGTCCACGACATCGGCAAGAACATCGTCGGCGTCGTTCTTCAGTGCAACAACTACGAGGTCATCGACCTGGGGGTCATGGTCCCGGCCGACCGCATCCTGGACGCCGCCGTCGAGCACAAGGTCGACATCGTCGGCCTGTCGGGTCTGATCACGCCGTCGCTGGACGAGATGGTCTTCGTGGCGCGCGAGATGGAGCGGCGCGGCTTCGACATCCCGCTGCTGATCGGCGGGGCGACGACCAGCCGGACCCATACGGCCGTCAAGATCGAGCCCGGCTATCGCGCCGGTTCGACCACCTATGTCGTCGACGCCAGCCGCGCCGTCGGCGTGGTCTCGGGCCTGCTGTCGAAGACCGAACGGGCGAAGAACGAGGCCGCGACGCGCGACGAATACGTCCGCATCCGCGAACAGTATGCGCGCGGTCAGGAGGTCAAGGCGCGGGCGTCCCTGCCCGCCGCCCGCGAAAACCGTTTCAAGCCCGATCCGGCGACGCCGCTGCCGGGCGCGCCGTCGTTCCTGGGCGTCCGCGCCTTCGACGGCTGGGACCTGCAGGACCTGGCCGACCACATCGACTGGACGCCCTTCTTCGCCAGCTGGGAGTTGATCGGCCGCTATCCGCTGATCCTCGAGGACGAGATCGTCGGCGAGGCGGCGCGCGACCTGTTCAAGGACGCGCGGGCGATGCTGAAGCGGATCGTCGACGAGAAATGGTTCACGGCGCGCGGCGTGGTCGGCTTCTGGCCCGCCAACGCCGACGGCGACGACATCGTGGTCTGGGCCGACGAGAGCCGCACCGAAGAGATCGCCCGCTTCCACACCCTGCGTCAGCAGATCAAGAAGTCGAACGGCAAGCCCAATCTGGCCCTGTCGGACTTCGTCGCCGAAACCGGTCAGGACTATATCGGCGCCTTCGCGGTGACCGCCGGCCACGGCGAACTGGAGATCGCAAAGCGGTTCAAGGAGGCCGGCGACGACTATTCCGCCATCATGGCCACGGCCCTGGCCGACCGTCTGGCCGAAGCCTTCGCCGAGGCCCTGCACAAGAAGGTGCGCACCGAGCTGTGGGGCCATGCGGCGGACGAGGACACCACGGTCGAGGACCTGATCGCCGAGCGATATCAGGGCATTCGCCCCGCGCCGGGCTATCCGGCCCAGCCCGACCATACCGAAAAGGCGACCCTGTTCCGTCTGCTGCAGGCCGAAACCAACGCCGGCATGGCCCTGACGGAAAGCTTCGCCATGACGCCGCCGGCCTCGGTGTCGGGTCTGTATTTCGGGCATGCCGAGAGCCACTATTTCGGCGTCGGCAAGATCGATCCGGACCAGGTCGCGGACTACGCCCGGCGCAAGGGGTGGGACGTGGCCACGGCCGAGCGCTGGCTGTCGCCGATCCTGAACTATGAGCCGGGGGCGGCGGCGAGAAGCGACGCGGCCTGACGCGCCATCCCTTCTCCCCTTGCGGGAGAAGGTGGCCGAGCGGAGCGAGGTCGGATGAGGGGTCGCGCTGGCCGGGCTGGCGAGCGATCCACCGGCGGCCGATGACTCCCGCCGTCAGCGAGACCCCTCATCCGTCAGGCTTCGCCTGACACCTTCTCCCGCAAGGGGAGAAGGGGTCGCGTTTCCGTCTCTCAAGTCCCCGAAATCCTCGTCGCCCGCCTTCGAATTCCTCGTGAATTCGTCGCCGAATTCCTCGCCTATTCCAGACCCACGTCCGCCGGGGTCGCCGGGGCGGTGGTGATGTTCTCGCGGATGCGCCGCGCGGCGTGCTCGCAGCGACCCGGCAGGCCGAAGAACAGGCCGAAGGCCTGGCTGCGCACAACCTCGTCCTGCCCCGCCAGCGGCGTCCATTTGGCCGTGGCCTCGGCGGCGGCGGCGCGGGCGGCGGCGCGGCTGGCGGGGGTCTGGCGCGGCTCGGCGGCGTCCAGCGCCGCGCGGAAGTCGGCGGCCTCCAGCCTGCCCAGACGGATGATGTCCTGATCCAGCGGATCGGCGTCGGTCAGGGTTTCGCCGAGGGCCACGTGGCCGTTCACCAGCGCCTCGCACCAGGCCACCAGCGGATAGTCGCCCTCGGGCGCGCCACGCGGCATCGGATTGGCGTAGGCGACGGCTTCACGGAAGCGCTCGGTTTCCACGGCTTCCACGCCCGGGGCGGTGTTCACCACGCCGCCGTCCTGGGCCGGCGCGGGAGTCTGGGTCGAGAGCATCAGGGCGGAAACGAGGGTGATCAGCATGAGGACGCCTGGAACGGTGGATGACGGGTGTCGGTCGCCAACGCTTGAACACCGCAAATGGTTTTTGTGCGGCGCGGGTTCGGGCAACAAAAAGGGCGGCGGACCCGAAGATCCGCCGCCCCAGTTGGTCTTGGGTATCAGGCCTTAGAAGTTGGCCGTGACACCGAAGAAGACATAGCGGCCCAGCGCATCATACAGCTGCGGATAGGTGTTGCCGTTGCCGGTCGTACCCACGCTGTAGGACAGTTGCGGATCGTTATCGAACACGTTGTTGACGCCGGCGCGGAAGGTGACGGTATCCATCACCTGCCAGGTCGCCGCCAGGTCGAAGTAGTTTTCGGCGTCGAAGTAACGGTCCAGACGGGTGCCGCCGTTGTTCAGCGAACCACCGGCGCCCAGGACGGCGAGTTCAACCTCGCCGTAGTGACGCCAGGTGCCCGACACGTCCAGGTCCCAAGGCGTGGACCAGGTCAGACGGGCGCGGTGACGCCATTCCGGGTTCGGAACGCCGCACTGGTTGGCGTAGAAGCCGGTGCAGTCATAGACCGAGTCAGACTGGCCTGCGCCCGTGTCGGTGACCAGTTCGCTGAGGTAGGTCCCGACGAACGAGCCCGACAGCGAGCCGTAGCCGGCGACGCCCCAGTCTTCCAGGTCCACGCTATAGTTGGCATTGACGTCAACGCCGGAGGTTTCGTAACCGCCGATGTTGATGTTCAGGTCCTCGACGTTGCCCGAACCAACCCACAGCTGACCGCCACCCGGGTTACGGCTGATGCGGCTACAGGCGGCGGCGTCGTTCTGGTTATAGCAGAGGTTCAGCGTGTTCAGGGCGCCGAGCGTCTGGATGGCGCCGTCGATCTTGATGCTGAAGTAGTCAACCGAGAGGTTGAAGCGCGGGAAGAAGCTGGGCTCCCAGACGACGCCGGCCGTGTAGGTGTCGGCTTCTTCCGGGTTCAGGTTCGGGTTGCCGCCCTGCAGGAAGCTGTACTGACCGGCGGGGCTGTCCAGAGCGCCGCTGGCAGCCTGGCCAGCCGTGACCTGATACGCGGCGGTGCCGATGCAGTTCGCGGGCAGGGCGCCGGCGCCGTTCGCCGCACGACCGGGGGTCGAGCAGGGATCGAAGTCGGCGTCGAACAGGTTGAAGCCCTGGGCCGTGAACAGTTCGATCACGTTCGGGGCGCGAACCGCGCGCGAGTAGCTGGCGCGGAAGCGAATGTCTTCAACCGGGGCGTAGTCGGCGCCCAGCTTGTAGGTGTCGGTGCCGTAGTTTTCGTACTCCGACCGGCGATAGGCGCCGTCGATCGAGGCCGAATAAGCCCACGGCTGATCGTCGGCCAGCGGCAGCTGGAACTCGGCGAACACTTCAGCGACGTCCGCGTCACCCGTGAAGCCGATCGTCGGGCCACCCTGACCAGCGCCGTCGCCGGACTGGAAGTTGGTGTCGGTGATCGAGCCCAGGGCGTCGCGGCGATACTCGGCGCCGAACGCGACCTGCAGGTTGCGCGAGGCCGTCGGCATGCTCCAGCCCGTGTCGCCCGTGATCGCGGCGGTCACGACCTGCTGGGTCGTTTCACCGGTCTGGATCAGCGGGATCTGCAGGTAGTCGAGAGCCGCCTGGGTCACGCCGCCGGCGATGAAGACATCGTAGGGAACGCAGGCCGGGTCGGTGCCATTGACGACCGAACGGCAGGTCGGAACGCCGCCCACGCTGACGACGTCGAGGGCCCGGCCCAGACGAGTCACCGAGAAGTCGTTCTGATAGACGCGCGACAGGTTCACACGCGAGAACTGGGCCGCAACGTCATAGTTCCAGCCGGGGACGATCTCGCCACGGACGCCGGCGACGCCGCGGTAGGATTCGTAGTTCAGCGTGTCCTGACGACCGCCGCCCTCGACGTTACGACGCCCGACGTACAGCGTACGACGATTGCCGGCGAGGATGTCGGCCGCCGTACAGCCGATCGTGGCGGCTTGTTGCGCGCCGAGCAGGGGGCTGTCGCAGTTGACATCCGGCGTGTTGAAGAAGCTGCCCGACGGAGCGATCTGCGCGACCGACTTGTAGTCGGAGAACATCAGCTGGGCGAACACTTCAGCGTGCGGGTTGATCTCGTAGCGACCGAAGGCGCCCAGGGTGTAACGCTCGTCGGGCCGCTGATAGTAGTTCACCGGACCGAAGTTGTAGTTGTTGGCGTCGGCGCTGAACGGAACGAAGGTGCGGCCCGCGCCGAGCGTCGAGTTGAAGGTGCTGAAGTCGGTGAAACGACCCGGGAACGACGTGCCCGAACCACCGCAGGTGTAGGTGGTCGGACGCACGGCGGCCGGAGCGCCGAGGCTGCAGGCCGAGTAGTCGCGGTCGCGCTGCAGGATCGCGTTGTTGTTGCGATAGCCGGCGTAGGCCATCACATTGCCCTTGCCGTCCGGCGCCGAGACGCCGACGGTCAGGTTGATCGAGCGGCTCTCACCGTCCGAGACGTTGTCGTCCGGCAGGGCGAACTGCGACGGGTTGGTCGTGCCGCGGCGCGCGATTTCCGCACGCAGGTTGCCGACGCCGTCATAGTCGTTGTTGTGCTGGTAGAAGCCATACTGGGCGTCCAGTTGAACGCCTTCGAAGTCCTTCTTCATGATGAAGTTGACGACGCCGGCGACGGCGTCCGAACCGTAGACGGCGGAAGCGCCGCCGGTCAGGACTTCAACGCGCTCGACCAGTTGTTCCGGGATCTGGTTCAGGTCGGCCGCGTCGTCGTTCGGCGAGCCGTAGCCCATGCGGCGACCGTCGATCAGCACCAGGGTGCGCGACGAACCGAGGTTGCGCAGCGAAACCGTGGCCGTGCCCGAGGCGCCGTTGGCGACCGTCGAGTTCTGGGCGGCGAAGGCTTGCGGCAGTTGGTTCACCAGGTCCTCGACCCGGGTCACGCCCGCGATGTCGATGTCCTCGCCGGTCACCTGGGTGACGGGGCTGGTGGTGACCAGATTGGTCTGCGGGATGCGCGAGCCGGTGACGACGACTTCGTCGAGCTGCGTCTCATCCTGGGGAGCCGGCGCCGTCTGCGCCATGGCGGGTGCGGCGAAGGCCAAGGCGGCGAAGCCGCCGATCATCGTCGTCGACAGAAGCCGAATACGGGTTTTCTGGGTTCTCAAAGGTCGTCTCCTGATGTTCGACGTCTCCCTGTTACCGGGGCGTCGCGGCCTTAGAATGGAATATTCCCTTCTCCCACGGACAGATTCCCCCGCCGCAGTTGACCGACGTTATGCTCTGCACCGCGCTGTTCGCCAGCATAATTACACGGTTGTAACCGTGTCGAAGCGTGACTGTCGTATTTAGGCCACGATACGGTCACAGCGCCTGTTGCGGCCCAATCCGGTTGACGCCGGGAACCACTTGACCGACTTAGGTCGCCGGGCGGGCGGACAGCTGGACGAGGACCAATCATGTCATTCATCTCGGGTCTTGCGGCCGTCGCGGCCATCGCGGCCCTGTCCGGCCAGGCCACGCCGCCGCAGGAGCGAGCGGAGACCCTGTCACGCGTGACGGCCTGCCGCGCCATCGCCGACGGGGCCGCTCGCCTGACCTGCTATGACACCGCCGTCGGCGCGCTGGATTCCGCCGAACGCCAGGGCGAGGTCGTCGTCATGGATCGCGCCCAGATCGGCGAGGCCCGACGCCAGCTGTTCGGCTTCGAGATGCCGGCCATGCCCCGCCTGTTCGGGGACGAGGGCCCGGCTTCGCTCGACTCGATCGAGACCACGCTTCAAAGCGCCACCCGGATCGCCGATAACCGCTGGGTTTTCCGCCTCGCGGATGGCGGCGTCTGGCGCCAGATCGATTCAGACCCGCTTCGCTTCCGTCCCCGCCAGGGCGACGCGGTGCGGGTGCGAAAGGCCAGCATGGGCAGCTTCCTGATGACGGTCGGCGACAGCCGCGCCGTGCGGGTGCGGCGGCAGTAGCGATGACGCCCCGTCCGCTGTCGCCGACCGTCTGGACCTCGCCGCAGCTGGCGCCGGAAGCCCTGGCGGACCTCGCCGCGGCGGGCGTGCGCCGGATCATCAGCAATCGGCCGGACCGGGAGGATCCCGGGCAGCCGACGGCGGCCGAGATGGAAGCCGCGGCGCGCAAGGCCGGAATGGACTTTGACTGGATCCCCGTGTCGGGGATGCCCGCTCCCGCCCAGGTCGCGGCGGCGGCGGCTTTGCTGGCCGACGGTCGACCCACGGTGATGTTCTGTCGCTCGGGCACGCGTTCGGCCGCCCTGTGGGCGATGTCGGAGCGAACGCGCGGCGCGGACGCGGACGACCTGCGCGCCGCGGCGGCGAGCGCGGGCTACGACCTCGGCCGGCTGCCGCTCTGACGGATCAGCGCAGAATGGCGACCCGCGTGGCGTAGGGTGCGGGTTCAGGCGTGCAGGAGGCCGCGGCCAGTTGCATCGCCATGAGACACAGGAAGGCCACAGCCACGGGCTGGAGCCGATTTGAGACAGCCAGGGCGATGGAAACGGCCAAAATGCGCACTCCGCAGAAGGTTTACGAAACCTTGACGCAAGGCCCGGGCCGCGCCGGATGATCCCGTTCGTCTCCATGCCCGCGTTCGAATACGGCCGCGCCGACGGCGTCTCGCCCCTGATCCAGCGGGTGATCGCGAACAATCCGGGACCGTTCACCTTCACCGGCACAGGAACCTACATCGTCGGCCGCCCCGACCCCGGGGCGGCGGTGGCGGTGATCGATCCGGGGCCGCTGGACGACGCCCATCTGGCGGCGCTGCTGGCGGCCGTGGCCGGCCGACGTGTCAGCCATGTGCTGGTGACCCACACCCACCGCGACCACGCCCCCCTCGCCCGCCCCTTCGCCGAGGCCACAGGCGCGCCGATCCTGGCCGCCCGGCCGCCGGCCCGGACGGTCCACGTCTCGCCCGCGCCGGATGAGGAGGAGGACGAGACCTTCGCGCCGGACGCCGTGCTGGCGGACGGAGAGATTCTGGCGGGCGACGGCTGGACCCTGGAAGCCCTCGCCACGCCTGGGCACGCCTCGAACCATCTGGCCTTCGCCCTGCGCGAGGAGAACGCCCTGTTCTGCGGCGATCATGTGATGGGCTGGTCGACCACCGTCGTGGCGCCGCCCGACGGCGACATGGCTGCCTATATGGACAGTCTGGACCGGGTGATCGCCCGCGATTTCTCGACGCTGTGGCCGACCCACGGGGGGCCGGTGACAGAGCCCGGCTCCTTCCTCGCGGCCTACAAGGCCCACCGGCTCCTGCGCGAGGCGCAGGTCATCGGGCGCCTCGCCGCCGGCGACCGGCGGATTTCCGCGATCGTGCCGAACCTCTACGCCGCCGTGGATTCCCGCCTGTGGCCGGCGGCCAGCCTTTCGGTCTGGGCGCATCTGATCGCGCTGGAGGCGGCCGGACGGGTAGCGGCCCGACCGGGGCCGGCGCTCGACGCCGACTGGACCCTGACCTGAAGCCTAGCGGCTGGTCCGCAGCGCCTCGCTGATACGGGACGCCATCCGGCAGGCGTCGCCGCCGTGGGGCCGGTCGTCGCGCGCGGCGACGCGGATGTCGGTGCGGCCGGGCCGGATACGGATCACGGCGTCATGGTCAAAGCCGAACCAGAAGCTTTCACGACTGCCGTCGGCGCGGGCCACCCCGGCCCCGCGAATGGTGAAACCGGCCTGTTCGAGCGCCCAGGCGGCGGAACCGGGCGCGACCTGGGTCATCAGCGGCAGGGCCCCGGGGCAGGCCTCGACGCCGGCGGTGACGCGCGGCCCCCGCCCCTGCCGCTCGCCGCGCAGATCGCCGAAGCCGGGAATCTCGGTCAGATCGGTGCTGATGTCCTCGGGGGGAGCGTCCGCCTGCCGGCTGTTGTGCCAGACATAGGCGGCCAGCGTTCCTCCGCTGGTCACGACCGCCGCCAAAGCGAGGAGACCCAGCCGGCGGAAATCCCGCAAGGCCAGAACGACCGCCCCGACCGCGGCAAGGCCGCCGACAAGGGCCAGCCACCAGCCGATCCGCAGGGTCAGCAGATCATAGCCCGTCTCGGGCGACAGGCCGCCCGCGCGGGTCCCCAGGGCGGCGGCCAGCACCAGCAGGGGCGCGGCCAGGCTCAGAGCCAGCAGGGCTCCGACCACACGGCCGCCCCGGACCCGTCCCCGCGCCATGGCGTCAGGCCCCCGCCGTCGGCAGGCGATAGTCCTTCATGCGCTCGCGGATCAGCTTCTTGTCGACCTTGCCCGTCGCCCCCAGCGGGATGTCGTCCACGAAGACGACGTCATCGGGCATCCACCATTTGGCGATCTTGCCCAGGAGGAAGTCGAGGTGCTCCTGTTTGTCTTCCGACTCGCCGGCCCTCAGCTTGATGATCAGAACCGGCCGTTCGTCCCATTTGGGATGGGCGGCGCCGATGACGGCGGCCAGTTCGGCCTTCGGATGGCCGACGGCGATGTTCTCGATCTCGATCGAGCTGATCCACTCGCCCCCGGACTTGATCACGTCCTTGGCCCGGTCGGTGATCTGCATGAAGCCGTGCTCGTCGATGGTCGCGACGTCGCCCGTGTCGAAGAAGCCCTCATGGTCGAGGATATCGCCGCCCTCGCCCTTGAAATAGGCCCCGGCGATGGTCGGCCCCTTGATCATCAGACGGCCGTAGGTGACCCCGTCGTGGGGCATCTCCTGACCGGCGTAGTTCTTCAGCTTGAGCTCGACGCCCAGCGGCGGCACGCCCTGTTTGACGCGCCACTTCATCTGCTCGTCGTACGGCAGGGCCAGCAGTTCGGGCGGCAGGTTGGACAGGGTGCCGATCGGCGAGGTCTCGGTCATGCCCCAGCCCTGCAGAACCTCGATGCCGAACTCCTCCTGGAAGGCGCGGATCAGGCTTTCGGGCACCGCCGAGCCGCCGATCAGGACCTTCTTGACGGTCGGGATGCGCAGATTGTTCTCGCGCAGGTGCGTCAGCAGCCCCTGCCACACCGTCGGCACGGCGGCGGAGAAGGTCACGCCCTCGCTCTCGATCAGCTCATAGATGGCCGCGCCGTCCATGCGCGCGCCCGGCATGACCAGCTTGGCGCCCGAAGCCGGCCCCGCGAAGGCGATGCCCCAGGCGTTGGCGTGGAACATCGGCACCACCGGCAGGATCACCTCCTTCGGCGACGGCCCCAGCACCGTGGACTGCATGCCCAGCAGCGTATGGATGAAGTTCGAGCGGTGCGAATACAGCACCCCCTTGGGATTGCCGGTCGTGCCCGAGGTGTAGCAGAGGCCGCAGGCGGTCTGTTCGTCGAACCCGCCCCAGGCGATGTCTTCCGAGGCCGTCGCCAGCAGGGCCTCATAGCATTCGGCGCCGGGCAGCAGCGTCGCCGGCATGGCCAGTTCGTCGGTCAGCACCACCACCCGTTCGACCGAGGGACAGTGCGGCAGCACGGCCTCCAGCAGGGGAATGAAGGTCAGATCGACGAAGATGATCTTATCCCCGGCGTGGTTGATGATGTAGGCCAGCTGCTCGGGGAACAGGCGCGGGTTCAGGGTGTGGCAGACCGCGCCCATGCCCATGATCCCGTACCAGACCTCCATGTGGCGGCCGCTGTTCCAGGCCAGGGTGGCGATGCGGTCGCCGACCTGGACGTCCCAGTCCTTCAACACGCTGGAGACGCGTTTGGCGCGGGCGTGGATCTCGGCATAGGTGGCGCGGACGATCGGCCCCTCGACCGATCGGGTGACGACCTCGCGGTGGCCGTGCCAGTTCTTTGCATGGTCCAGGATCTTGTCGACCGTCAGCGGCCAGTCCTGCATCAATCCGAGCATCACGATCCCTCAAGCCTGCGCCTGCTTTTCGAGGCGCTTTGGAGTCACGCTATCGGCGTGATGGCCGATAAGCAACGTGACGCAAGGTCACCCGGAGGCCCGCCCGGCTTGGCGAAACCGGGTGCGCGGCCCTAGAAGCGGTCCATGACCATCCTGATCGCCATCACCGGGGGCTCCGGCTCCGGCAAGAGCACCCTGGCGGAAGCCCTGGTCTCGGCCCTGCCGGACGGCAGCGCGGTGCTGTTGCGTGAGGATTCCTACTATCGCGACGCGGCGGATCTGCCCGATTTCGACCCGCGAACCTTCGATTTCGACGATGTGGCGGCGCGCGACCACGAGCTGATGATCCGCGATCTCGGCACGCTGAAGGCCGGAGGCGGCATCACCGCGCCGGTCTATTCCTTCATCCGGCACGGGCGCGAGCCGGACGGCGAGGCCGTCGCGGCGGCGGATGTGGTGATCGTCGAGGGCACGCACGTCCTGTGCACCCCCGGGCTCGTCAGCCTGTTCGACATCCGCGTCTTCGTCGACACGCCCGCCGACATCCGTTTCATTCGCCGGCTGCTGCGGGACCAGGCCGAACGGGGACGCACGGCGGAGTCGGTCATCGACCAGTATCTGGCCACCGTCCGGCCCGGACATGAACGGCTGACCGAGCCGTCGCGGCTGAACGCCGACTTCGTGGTGGCGGACGCCACCGCGGCGGTGCGGCTGGAGGACCCGCAGGCCGTGGTCCGGCTGGCCGCTCCCGTGCTGGCGCATCCCTTGCTGGCGGCCCTGCTCGACCGCTGATTGCCCGCGACCCGGCGCCCCTCTTGCTCACCGTCCGCCGCCAGGCCACCCTGGCCGCTCAGAGAGCAGCGAATTTCCATGCAGACCCCGGCCCCGTCCCCCCCCTCCTTCCCCGATCCGAAGCGGGAGGCGATCCTGCGGCACGCGCGCCGGTCGTTCATCACCGAGGGCTACGCCGGCGCCAAGATCGAACCGATCGCGCGGGACGCCGGCGTGTCCACCGCGACCCTCTACGCCCTGTTCGACGGCAAGGCGGAGCTGTTCACCGCCGTGATCCAGGACGCGGCCGTGGATTTCGACCGGCTGATGCGCCACGTCCGAACGGCGAGCGGCCCGGCCCGCGAGCGGCTGACCGGTTTCGCCATCGCCTACGCCGGCTTCATGGCCGACCCCTTCATCCGCTCGGTGTTCCGGCTGGTCATGGCCGAGCGTCCGCGGTTCCGGGACGTGGCCATGCGGTTCTTCGACCGCGGCAAGGCCGACTTCGGCAAGGTGCTGATCGACGCCCTGGGCGAACTGGTCGAGCGGGGCGAACTCAGGATCGAGCGCACGTCCTGGGCGGCGGGCCAGCTGATGGGAATGATCGAGCATCCCGTCTTCTTCATGCCGCTGGTGACCGGGGACGAGGTCATGCCCGTCCGCGCCGTGGACCAGATCGCCGCCGACGCGGTGGAGACCTTCCTCGCCCGCTACGGCGTCTGACGGATCAGGGCTGGAGCCGGGTCCGGGTCCAGACGGCGCCGTCCCGGTCGAAGCGCAGGCGGTCGTGCAGGCGGAAGGGCCGGTCGCGCCAGAACTCGACCTGGTCCGGAACGACGCGCCAGCCGGTCCAGTGCCGGGGGCGAGGCACGTCCTGGCCTTCGAACCGCGCCGCCTCGCGCGCCACGGCCTGCTCGAGGGCGGCCCGGTTCTCCAGCGGGCGTGACTGGTCGGACGCCCAGGCGCCGATGCGGCTCTCGCGCGCCCGGCTGGCGAAATAGGCGTCGGCCTCGGCCGGGGTCACCGGCTCGACCCGTCCGCGCACCCGCACCTGACGGCGCAGGGACTTCCAGTGGAACAGCAGGGCGGCCCGCGGACGCGCCGCCAACTGTCGGCCCTTGGCGCTCTCCGCGTTCGAATAGAAGGTGAAGCCGTGCGCATCGACGTCCTTCAGCAGCACCACCCGGCTGTCCGGCGCGCCGTCCGGGTCGACGGTGGACAGGGTCATGGCGTTGGCGTCGTTCGGCTCGGTCGCCTTCGCATCGGCCAGCCAGTCGATGAACAGGGCGATCGGCTCGGCCCGGTCGAAAATCGTCTCGTCCCCGTTCGCGGCGAGGGCGGCGGCGTAGTCGCGCGCATAGTCTTCACGGGTCGGGCTGGAAGGGATCACGGGTGCGGTCATGCAGGTCAGATAGGGCATCCCGCTCCGCCGGGCGAGAGCGTCACGGTTAACCGGGCATTGACCCTATGTCGCGCCTTAGTGGCGGCATGCGCGCCCGCTCGCTCCCTGAGGTCGTCTCGACCCGTGAAGCCTACGCCCTGCTCGGCCTCTCCGGCCCGGCGGAAAGCGAGGCGCTGACCGCCGCCTTCCGCACGGCGATCAAGGCCGCGCGGCCTGATGCGCCGGGCGGAGACGACACCCGGTTCCGCAAGACCATCGCCGCCTGGCGGCTGATCCAGCAGGATACGGCCCCGCTGGCCCTGGCCGCGCCCGCGCATTGCGTCCCCGCCCTGCCCGTGGTCGGTCTGGGCCCGGACGCGGCCCTGAACGGCGGCGTGGTCGAGGTCCGGCTGGGCCGCCGCAAGCTCCGGATCCGCGTTCCTGCGGGCCTGCGCAGCGGCGAACACCTGCGGCTGAAGGCGGCCGGAGACGGCGGCGCCGACCTTTATCTGCCGGTGCTGGTGCGCGGCGACGGGCGGCTCAGCGCCGTCGGCGACGACCTCCACATGACCTGCCCGGTCCCGCTGCGGCTGCTGGAAGACGGCGGGCGGCTGGAGATCGAGACCCACGCCGGGCCGCGCTCGGCCTGGCTGGTCGGCGGCCATCAGCCGCTGCGGCTGCGCCTCAAGGGCCTGGGCCTGCCGGCGCGCGGCGCGCGGCCGCAGGGGCATCTGTTCGTGACGCTGCAGCCGTCCGAGGACGCGCCGTCGGCGGCCGAGGATCTGCTGGTGCGGTTCACACGCGTCTGGACGCCGGACCGGCTGGCGGCCTAGCGTCGCCGGATGTCGCACAACACCTTCGGCCATCTGTTTCGCGTGACCACCTGGGGCGAGAGCCACGGGCCGGCGATCGGCTGCGTCGTCGACGGCTGCCCGCCATTGCTCCCCCTGACCGAGGCCGACCTTCAGCCATGGCTGGACCGGCGAAAGCCCGGCGGCAGCCGCTTCGTCACCCAGCGGCGCGAGAGCGACACGGCCCGGATCCTGTCGGGCGTGTTCGACGACGGAAACGGCCCGGTCACCACCGGCACGCCCATCGCCATCCAGATCGACAACGAGGACGCCCGCTCGAAGGACTATGGCGAGATCGCCCACGCCTTCCGGCCGGGCCACGCCGACTACACCTACCAGGCCAAATACGGCGTGCGCGATCACCGCGGCGGCGGCCGGTCGTCCGCGCGCGAGACGGCCGTGCGGGTCGCGGCCGGGGCTGTGGCGCGCAAGATTTTAGGAGATGGGGTCCGCATCCGCGCCGGGGTGGTCCAGCTCGGGCCGCACCGGATCGCGCCCGATGCGGTGAACTTCGACGCCGTATACGGCAACGCCCTGTTCGCGGCCTCGGCTGACGTCGTGCCGGCGTGGGGGGACTATCTCGACGGCGTCCGCAAGGCCGGGTCGTCGATCGGCGCCGTGGTCGCCCTGGAGGTCACGG
This sequence comes from Brevundimonas sp., assembly GCF_041648615.1. Classification (GTDB taxonomy): domain Bacteria; phylum Pseudomonadota; class Alphaproteobacteria; order Caulobacterales; family Caulobacteraceae; genus Brevundimonas. The sequence goes on along the minus strand of NZ_JBAZOS010000026.1, from coordinate 28,524 downwards.
GCGTCCCCGCCGGCTGGGGTGCGCCGGTCTATGGCAAGCTGGACGCCGAACTGGCGGCGGCGATGATGTCGATCAACGCGGTCAAGGGCGTCGAGATCGGCGCCGGCTTCGGCTCGGCGGAACTGTCGGGCGAGGAAAACGCCGACCAGATGCGCATGGGCGACGATGGGCGGCCCGTCTTCCTGTCCAACCACGCCGGCGGCGTTCTGGGCGGCATATCGACGGGGCAGCCGCTGACGGCGCGGATCGCCTTCAAGCCCACCTCCTCCATCCTGACGCCGCGCCAGACCATCACCCGCGACGGCGAGGAGACGGATCTGCGCACCAAGGGCCGGCACGACCCCTGCGTGGCCCTGCGCGGCGTGCCGGTGGTGGAGGCGATGGCGGCCTGCGTGCTGGCGGACGCCTTGCTGCGGCATCGCGCCCAGATCGGCTGACCCCTTTCAGCCACCAACACTGTTGCTTATATAGGCGCCAGCGAGGTTCCTAACCCTCGGAGTCCCGGGAGCATCCCATGATCGACGTCAGACCCTTCAACAGCCTCGGCGGCGCCGACCACGGCTGGCTGAACGCCAAACACCATTTCTCATTCGCCAACTACTACGACCCGAGCCGCATGAGCTGGGGCCGGCTGCGCGTCTGGAACGACGACGAGATCGCCGCCCGGTCCGGCTTTCCGCCCCACCCCCACGCCGACATGGAGATCATCACCTATGTCCGCACCGGGGCCATCACCCATGAGGACTCGCTGGGCAACAAGGGCCGCACCGGCGCGGGCGACGTCCAGGTGATGAGCGCGGGCACGGGCGTGCGCCATTCCGAGTTCAATCTCGAGGACGAGATGACCACCCTGTTCCAGATCTGGATCGAGGCCGATGTGCGCGGCGCCAAGCCGAGCTGGGGCGCCAAGGTGTTTCCGAAGAACGACCGGACCGGGAAGTTCTCGGTGCTGGCTTCGGGCGATTCGACCGACGACGCCCTGACCATCAACGCCGACGCCCGCGTGCTGGGCGCGACGCTGAACGCGGGCGAAAGCCTGACCTACAGCCTGGCGGAAGGCCGCCACGCCTATCTGGTCCCCGCCGTCGGCGCGGTCGAGGTCAACGGCGTGCCGCTGAACGCCCGCGACGGGGCCGCGATCAAGGACGAAACCGAGATCACGATCACGGCCACGGCGGACGCCGAGCTGGTGATGGTGGATAGTCTGTAGCGTCCCTTCTCCCCTCCGGGGGAGAAGGTGGGCCGCGGAGCGGCTCGGATGAGGGGGATGCCTGACGCATCTCCCTCGCCAGCCGGACTGAAACCGCCAGCCCCCATCCGTCAGGCTCCGCCTGACACCTTCTCCCCCGAGGGGAGAAGGAGAATGCAAAACCCCGCCCGGATCGCTCCGGGCGGGGTTCTTCTTTTGCTTCACACCGTCAGTGCGTGGCGACCACGGTCCCCGGGTCCTGCACCGGCAAGGACGCCGGCAGCGGATCGGTCGCCTCGTCCCATTCCACCGGCGTCAGGGTGCCGGTCAGGGCCCATTTCAGGGCCTCGTCGGCGGTCTTGATCGGGACGATCTCGAGCGCCGACTTCACATTGTCGGGCACGTCGGCGAGGTCCTTCTCGTTCTCTTCCGGGATCAGCACCGTCTTGATGCCCGAGCGGAGGGCCGCGAGCAGCTTCTCCTTCAGGCCGCCGATGGCGGTGACCCGGCCGCGCAGGGTGATCTCGCCGGTCATGGCGATGTCCTTGCGGATCGGGATGCCGGTCAGGACCGAGACCATGGCCACCGTCATGGCCACGCCGGCCGAGGGACCGTCCTTGGGCGTCGCGCCGTCGGGCACGTGCACGTGGATGTCGGTCTTCTCGAACGCCGGCGGCTTGACGCCGATGCTGAGCGACCGGGCCCGGACGTAGGAGGCGGCGGCGGAGATGGACTCCTTCATCACCTCCTTCAGGTTGCCGGTCACGGTCATGCGGCCGCGGCCCGGCATCTTGATCGCCTCGATGGTCAGGATCTCGCCGCCGAACTCGGTCCAGGCCAGGCCGGTGACGATGCCGACCTGATCCTCCTCGTCCGTCTCGCCGTAGCGGAACTTACGCACCCCCGCGAACTCGGCCAGCTTGGCCTCGTCGATGGTGACCGAGAGGGTCTTGTTCTTCGACATCTCGCGCACCGATTTGCGCGCCAGACCGCCCAGGGCGCGTTCCAGCGACCGCACGCCGGCTTCCCGCGTGTAGTAGCGGATCAGGTCGCGGATCGAGCTGTCCGGAACGACGAATTCCTCCGGCTTGAGCCCGTTCTCGGCCGTCACCTTGGGCAGGACGTGCCGTTTGGCGATCTCGACCTTCTCGTCCTCGGTGTAGCCGCTGACCCGGATGATCTCCATCCGGTCCATCAGGGGCTGGGGCATGTTCAGGCTGTTGGCCGTGGTCACGAACATGACGTTGGACAGGTCATAGTCGACCTCGAGGTAGTGGTCGCCGAACGCGTTGTTCTGCGCCGGATCCAGCACCTCCAGCAGGGCCGAGGACGGGTCCCCGCGCCAGTCGGCGCCCAGCTTGTCGATCTCGTCCAGCAGGATGAAGGCGTTGGTGGTCTTCACCTTCTTCATCGACTGGATGATCTTGCCCGGCATGGAGCCGATGTAGGTCCGGCGGTGACCACGGATCTCGGCCTCGTCGCGCACGCCGCCCAGCGACATGCGGATATATTCCCGGCCCGTGGCCTTGGCGATCGACTTGGCCAGCGAGGTCTTGCCGACGCCCGGAGGACCGACGAGGCACAGGATCGGGCCCTTGAGGCTGTTGGTGCGCGCCTGCACCGCCAGATACTCGATGATCCGTTCCTTGACCTTCTCGAGGCCGTAGTGGTCCTCCTCGAGGATGGCCTCGGCCTTGTCGAGATCGATGGGTTTGGTCTTGGCCTTGCCCCACGGGATAGACAGCAGCCAGTCGAGGTAGTTCCGCACCACCGTCGACTCGGCCGACATCGGGCTCATGTTGCGCAGCTTCTTGACCTCGGCCTCGGCCTTGATCCGGGCTTCCTTGGACAGGCGCGTCTTACGGATGCGCTTCTCCAGCTCCATGATCTCGTCACGGCTGTCGTCGGTCTCGCCCAGCTCGCGCTGGATCGCCTTCATCTGCTCGTTCAGATAATATTCGCGCTGGGTCTTCTCCATCTGGCGCTTCACGCGCGAGCGGATCTTCTTCTCGACCTGCAGGACGGAGATCTCGCCCTCCATCAGGCCGTAGACCTTCTCCAGGCGCGACGGCACGGCGATGGTCTCCAGCAGGCCCTGCTTGTCGGCGATCTTGACCGACAGGTGGGCGGCGACCGAGTCCGCCAGCTTGGACGGATCGGTGATCTGCGGGATGGAGCTGAGCGCCTCGGGCGGCACCTTCTTGTTCAGCTTCACATAGTTTTCGAACTGCTCGATCACGGCGCGCAGCAGGGCTTCCGACTGGGCGGGCTCGCCCGGGTCGTCGGCGATCTCGACGGCCTCGGCCTCGAAATAGTCGGTGCGGTCGGTGAATTTGGTCAGGCGCGCGCGGCTCTTGCCCTCGACCAGCACCTTGACGGTGCCGTCGGGCAGTTTGAGCAGTTGCAGGACCGTGGCCAGAACGCCGATCGGATAGATGGCGTCCGCGGCGGGGTCGTCATCGACGCTGTTCTTCTGGGTGGCCAGCAGGATCTGCTTTTCACCCTTCATGATCTCGTCGAGCGCCTTGACCGACTTCTCGCGTCCCACGAACAGCGGCACGACCATGTGCGGAAAGACGACGATGTCCCTCAGCGGCAGGACGGGCAGGGTTTTTGTCTCGGACATGGATGCGTACTTTCTACGGGGTCCTCGTTCATCTCGGACCCGCCGCTCCGGCGTGGGGAGCGCCTGTGCTCCCCCGTTTCGACTCGGCCCGCCGTTCGGCGGCCTTCGATTGAGTATGTGGTTTACCGGACGCTGCGTTCAAGCGTCGCCGGTCAGCGCCGCCGCTTTCCATCCACAAGCGCCCGGCGGCATGGCGGGCGCGCGGGTCGCTGGATATCGGCACGGGCCGTGCGGCCGGGCCGCGAACCATGGCAAGATCGCACCGATGGCGGTTGTGGCGCGGGCGCATCACGGCGGGCGCAGAAAAGGGCGGGCCCGTCGCCGGACCCGCCCTTCTTCAGTGTCAGCCCCGGATCAGGCGGCGCTGTCGGGCGCGGCCTTCTTGGACTTGGTCTCGGAGTAGATCAGCAGCGGCTGGGCCTTGCCCTCGATGACCTCGGCGTTGACGACGACTTCCTCGACGCCCTCGAAGGTGGGCAGTTCGAACATCGTCTCCAGCAGGATGCCTTCCAGGATGGACCGCAGGCCGCGGGCGCCGGTCTTGCGCGTGATGGCCTTCTTGGCCACCGCGATCAGGGCGTCGTCGGTGAACGTCAGGTCGACGTTCTCCATCTCGAACAGGCGCTTGTACTGTTTGACCAGGGCGTTCTTGGGCTCGGTCAGGATGGTGACCAGGGCTTCCTCGTCGAGGTCCTCCAGCGTCGCCAGGACCGGCAAGCGGCCGATGAACTCGGGGATCAGGCCGAAACGCATCAGATCGTCCGGCTCGACGCCCTTGAGGATGTCGCCCGTGCGGCGCTCGTCGATTTCCTTGACCTTGGCGCCGAAGCCGATCGAGGCCCCGTCGCCGCGCGCCGCGATCACCTTCTCGAGGCCGGCGAAGGCGCCGCCGACGATGAACAGGATGTTGGCCGTGTCGACCTGCAGGAACTCCTGCTGCGGGTGCTTGCGGCCGCCCTGCGGGGGCACGGAGGCGACGGTGCCTTCCATGATCTTCAGCAGGGCCTGCTGCACGCCCTCGCCCGAGACGTCGCGGGTGATCGAGGGATTGTCGGACTTGCGCGAAATCTTGTCGATCTCGTCGATGTAGACGATGCCGCGCTGGGCCCGTTCGACGTTGTAGTCGGACGACTGCAGCAGCTTGAGGATGATGTTCTCGACGTCCTCGCCCACATAACCGGCTTCGGTCAGGGTGGTGGCGTCGGCCATGGTGAAGGGCACGTCGATGATGCGGGCCAGCGTCTGGGCCAGCAGCGTCTTGCCCGAGCCGGTCGGCCCGATCAGCATGATGTTGGACTTGGCCAGTTCGACGTCGTTGTTCTTCGTCGCGTGGTTCAGCCGCTTGTAGTGGTTGTGGACCGCGACCGAGAGCACCTTCTTGGCGTGGCTCTGGCCGATGACGTAGTCGTCCAGGACCTCGCGGATCTCCTTGGGCGACGGCACGCCGTCCTTGGCCTTGGAGAATGAGATTTTGTGTTCTTCACGGATGATATCCATGCACAGTTCGACGCATTCATCGCAGATGAACACGGTCGGCCCGGCGATGAGCTTGCGCACCTCATGCTGGCTCTTCCCGCAGAACGAGCAGTAGAGCGTGCTTTTGGCGTCTGTGCCGGCGGCTTTGGTCATCGAGCCTTCTCACTCCCGCGGTTCACCCCGATATGGGGCTAACGCGCATCCTTCGCGTTGATTCCCGGAACATGGGCGCAAAGGTCTTCAAAAATTGACAATCACCCATACCGACGCCCGCCACAACCCCGGCCAAGCGTGGCCGGAGTGCGAAACGGACGGTTCACTGTTGAGGGAGATCGCGGCGAATGTCTGACATGGGAAGTCCCACAATGGTTCGCCAGTCGCCTCGCAAGGATCAGGCCATCGTCGCCTTCGATTTCGACGGAACGCTGACGGTTCGCGACAGCTTCACCCAATTCCTGCGCTGGCGGGCCGGCGCCGGCGGCTGGTACCGGGGGCTGGCGCGGATGACGCCCGATCTGGTCGCCTACCTTGCTGATCGGGACCGGGGCCGGCTGAAGGCCGCCTCGGTGCGGGAATTCCTCAAGGGGACGCCCCGGGGGCAGCTTGAGGCCGACGCCGAGGCCTACGCCGGCCAGGTCTGGCCGGGCTTCATGCGCTACGACGCCCTCGCCTGCTGGAAGGACTGGGGGGCGAAGGGGGCGTACCGGGTCATCGTCACGGCGTCTCCGGAAACCACCGTGGCGCCGTTCGCCCGCCGTCTGGGGGCCGAGGCCCTCTTGGGCACGCCGCTGACCTTCGACCCCGACCACCGGGTCACCGGCGCCTTCGCCGGCCCCAACTGCCGGGGCGAGGAGAAGGTGCGGCGGTTGCGCGCGGCCTTTGGCGAGGATGTGAAACTGGCCGCCGCCTATGGCGACACCTCCGGCGATACGGAGATGCTGGCCATCGCCGACGAAGCCGGCTTCCGGCGGTTCAAGGAGCAGTCCTGACCGTCAGCGGCCGTCGGCGTCCACGTCGAAGACCATGGCCTTGCCGCGCGACGTGGGGTTCCAGCCCGCGGCGATCGCCGAAGCCACGGCGTTGCGCACGCTGTCCAGATCGACGCGCTGCTTCTCCATGTCGGGCCGTCCGTTCGGCCGCATCGGCATGGGAAACAGCACGACCGCCTCACGCGGGAAGTCCTTCAGGCGCAGGCTCAACCCCATGCCGTCCCATTTGCCGCCGGCCAGCGGCCGGGGCTGGCGGCGGATCGCCCATTCATAGGTCTCGCCGTCGACCTCGACGGTCCCGCTGGTTTCGCGCGTCTGTTCCATGGCGGCCTGATAGCACAAAAGAAAAGGGCGCACCGGTCACGGCGCGCCCTTCCCCGGGTTGATGGAGAGGCTGGATCAGACGGTCTTGACGCCGTCGCTCTCGGCCTGCTCGCGGCGGTCGTAGACGTGATCGACGATGCCCCAGGCCTTGGCTTCCTCGGCGCTCATGAAGTGGTCGCGGTCGAGGGTCTTTTCGACTTCCTCATACGTCCGGCCGGTGTGGTGGACGTAGATCTCGTTCAGGCGACGCTTGGTGTAGCGGATGTCCTCGGCGTGGCGTTCGACGTCCGAGGCCTGGCCGCGGAAGCCGCCCGAAGGCTGGTGCACCATGATGCGGGCGTTCGGCAGGGCCACCCGCGCCCCGGCGGCGCCGGCGGCGAGGATCAACGAACCGGCCGAGGCGGCCATGCCCATGCACACCGTCGAAACCGGCGAGCGGATGTATTGCATGGTGTCGTAGATCGCGAGCGCCGAGGTCACCTGACCGCCGGGGCTGTTGATATACATGCTGATTTCCTTCTTCGGGTTTTCCGATTCCAGGAACAGCAACTGGGCGCAGATCAGCGACGCCATGCTGTCCTCGAAAGGCCCGGTCAGGAAGATGATCCGCTCGCGCAGCAGGCGCGAGAAGATGTCGAAGGCCCGCTCCCCCCGGCTGGATTGCTCGACCACCATGGGGACGAGGTTCATGTTCATCAGTTCGATCGGATCGCGCATATGGGCCTTCTGGGATGCATGGAGGCGCGACTCACCGGCCGCATGCCTGTTGGACAGGATATCGCGTCGCCGGGCCGTTGACGCAAGGCGCGACCCGCACGCCGCCCGCGATCACTCCGGCGCGGTCTCCGCCGCCGCCCGCCGGTCGCGCGTGACGGCGTCCGCCACAGCCTGCACCTGACTGTTGCGGTTGATCCGCAGCTGGTCGTGTTCGTACAGCGCCTTGAGGTAGGCCCTGTCCCAATCGGTCAGCCCCGCCGGCGCCGTCGTCGGGTCCTCGAACAGGTTCAGGATCGTGCGGTAGTCTGTCGCCTCGGCCTTCCAGTCGATCTGCGCCAGCGCCACCAGGGCCACATAGTCAGCCAGCTGGACCAGGGTGGCTCCGCCCAGCCGGTCAACGTCGAGGATGACGATCGACCGGACCATGTCGTCGCGAATCTGGCTCCGAATGCGCGAGGCGGCGAAAACCTCGATCTGCGGCGCCATGGGCCGGCCGGTGACGGGATCCACGTCGCCCGGCAGCCGGATCGCCCGTCCGCCGGTTTCCGAGTCAATCGGAATGCTGATCTGCCACCAGCGCACCGGTCGGTCGTCGGTCCTGAAGGCCTCAAAGGCGCGCGTTCCCGCGTCAGTGCCGTTGTGGCGCAGGTCGAAATTGCGCGGGCGTGACCGGACCAGCGCCGCGGCCAGCGCCGCCCCGTCCACCGTGCCCGCAATCAGGATGTTGGGTTTACAGCCCGGCTCGCCCGCCTCGACCCCCAGTTCGCGGGCCACATCCGAGACCCGATCGACCATGTACTGCCCGACCGCCGACCGCAGGTTGACGGCGCCGACGCAGATGGGCCGGTTCCAGCGGGCGAGACCGCGATTGTTCGCCGGCTCGGCCACCTCCTCGACGAAATCGCGGACCAGCGCCTCAAGTCGCCGGCCCTCGACGACGACATCGCCCAGATCGGTCGCCTGTTCCGGGGCGGGGGTCTGCGGCGGCGCGGTCGGTTCCTGGGCGAGGACCGGCCCCGCCGCGAGCGCGAAGGACAGGAGAAGGACCAGGGGCGTCTTCGGCATGTCGTGATTTTCCCAAACGCGAAGGTTCACCTGACCTCGCCTCTCGCCGAGAGCGGCGCAGATCCCGATCGAAGGTCGATGGCGCGATGCAGGGACGCCCCTCTATTCCGTCCTGTCGTCCAGATCTTCGCTGGCCCGGTCCTGGCGGTATTCCCGCGCGATCGTGTCCGAGACCGCGTGCACTTGGCTGTTCTGGTTGATCCGGTACCACGACGCGCCATACAGGCCGTTGAGGTAAGCCTGGTCCCAGCCGCTCAGACCCCGCACCCTCGAAGGGTCCTCGAACAGGTTCAGCACCGTTTCGAACCGGCTGGTGTCCGCGTCCGGGTCGATCTGCGCCAGGGCGACCATGGCGATATAGTCGCCGAGCTGGTCCAGGGTGACCTCGCCCAGACGGTCGACGTCGACGATGACGAAGGTCCGCTTCAGGTCTTGCCGATACTGCGAGGACAGCCGGGCTGTGCCGCGAACCGGGGTGTTGGGCGCATACTGGATGGCGGACCCCGTGCCGGTGCAATTGAGGTTGCATTGGCCCGGCATCCGCACGGCCGACTGGCCGGTGTCCGAGTCCGTGGGCTGGCTGACGCTCCACCAGCGGACGACCTGGTCCGAGGTCCGGAAACGCTCCAGCGCGGCCGGGCCCTGGTTCATGCCGGAACCCCCCGGCCGGAACAGCGCCGGCCGCATGGCGATGAATTTCTCGGTGAAGTCGTCGGCGTCCGTGGTGGCCACGATCAGGATGGTCGGGTGGCATGGCGGTTCGTGGGAGGTCAGCCCGATCCCGCGCGCCACGTCCGAGACCCGGTCGATCAGAGGCTGGGCAAGCTCGGGTTGAAGATTGGCCACGCCGACGCAGACGCCCCGATGCCAGCGCGCCAGCCCCCGACGCCCCACCGGGTTGGAGACTTCGTCCACGAACTCCCGGGCCGCGTCCTCGAGGCGGCGGGAGTCCACCACCACATCCTCCAGTCTGACCGCGGCGTCCGGATCCGGCGGGGGCGCGGCGCGCTCCTGTTGCGGCAGGGTCAGCGCGGCGGCGAGCATCAGTGCGGCGATCATGAAACACCCTCCAGAGATGTATTCAGCGTAACATGGTTCCGGTTATCCGTCGCGTGCTGTTCCAGGGCGCCCGGGGCGGCTGCGCGACGCGGGGGCGAAATCAGGATCGCCGGCCAGTCGGTTCGCCCGCGAACAGTCCTGCTACCTCAGCGGGTCCGCGGCGGCCGCGCGGCGTTCGCGCGTCAGTGTTCGCGCGATCGAGGCGGCTTGCCGGTTCGGATTCAGGCGCTCGGACGGCGCGTCATACAGGGCGCGAAGATAGGTCATATCCCACTCCGAAAGGCGTTGGACGCCCCCGGGGTCGGCGAACAGGTTCAGGATGGTGCTGTAGCCGCTGGTGTCGCCCTCCGGATCGACCTGGGCCAGCGCCACCATGGCGATATATTCACTCAGCGCGGCCAGGGTCGCGCCTTCCAGCTGATCGACATCGACGATGATGACGACCTTGTTGAGATCGTCGCTGATGGGCCGCCCCCGGTTCACGATGCCCTCCCCGGGAACGAAGATGGGACCGGAGTCGCCGGGCATGCGGATGGCGCGGGCATGGCTGGCGCCGATCACCGGCATGCTGACATGCCACCAGCGGACCGGTTCTTCCGAGCGCGTGAAGGCGTCCAGCGCGACGCCGCCGCGATCCAGGCCGCCCACGCCGAGATGAAAGGCGCGACGGTCCGCCTCGACCAGACTGGCCGCCAGACTCCGGGCGTCCGCCGAGAAGATGACCACGATATTGGGCCGACACCCGGGTTCGCCGATGCGCAGGCCGAGCTCGAGGGCCAGGCTGGACACATGGTCGACGACGGCCTGGGACAGGTCCCTGCGCATGTTGACGGCGCCGACGCATATCCGGCCCGGCCACCGCGCCAGACCCCGGCGTTTGGCGGGTGCGGCCACCGCGTCGACATAGGTCCTCGCCAACTCGTCCAGCCGCCGACCATCGACCACGACGTCGTCAAGCGTGGACGGTTGCTCGGCAGGCGCGACGGCGGGAGGGCTGGCGACGGTCCCGGGCGCCTCCTGCGGCGACAGAACCGCGAGAGACAGGGCGGCGATCACAGGGGCGCTGATCATGACAGTCCCTCGGGTTGCGACCGGCTCGACGGCCAGCGTCGAACTCTTGTCCCGAAAACCGCCTCCGTCAATCCGCCCCCGCAAGCCCGAAACGCGTCGTCGGGGTCGCTACGGAAGGCGCGGCCCCGGACCAGCCGGGTCCTCTTCGGCGGCGGCCTCTGCCGCGCGCCGCATCATCTGATCGACGATCTCCGCGCCCCGCGCATTGGCCCCCACGCTGTTCTGCTCGACGCTGTAGAGCGCTTTCAGATAGTCCAGGTCCCAGGGCGTCAGACCCGGGGTGGACGGGTCCGCGAAGACGTTCAGCACCGTCTCGAACGTCGCGACGTCCGCCTTGGGATCCACCTGGGCCAGCGCCACCAGGGTGCAGTAGTCCGCCAGTTGCGCCAGCGAGACAGCCGCCGTCTTCCGGACATCGACCACAATGATGGCCTTCAACAGGTCGTCGCGGATGTCCGTGCGGATTCGCGATGCGGTCGAAACGGCGGTCCGGGGCGCGTCCATGCCGGGCAGACGCGTCGCCAGCGCCCCGGTCTCGGAATCCACCGGCGCGCTGACGTGCCACCATCGGACCGGCGCCTCGGAGGTTCTGAACTCGTCGAGGGCCCGCAGCGACCGCGTCATCCCCGATCCCCCGGGCCTGAAGGCCGCCCGTCGTGCTTCAACGATGCTGTCCGCCGCCGCACGGCCGTCGTCGACGGCGATAATGAGGACGTTGGGCCGGCAGCCGGGTTCGCCCGCCGTCAGCCCCAGCTCGCGAGCGACATCCGAGGCCCGGTCCACGATATACTGGGCGACCTCGCCGCGCAGGTTGACGACGCCGATGCAGACCGGGCCGTTCCAGCGAGCCGGTCCGCGAACACCGGCCGGAGCGGCCACCTCACCGACGAAATCCTGGATGACCGTGCGCAGCCGTCGGCCCTCGACGACGACATCCTCCAGTTGGGAGGGCTCCTCTGCCGGCGGAACCTGAGGGGGCCCGGGAACCTGGACCAACAAAGCCGCGGCTAACGCCAGCGCTGAAAACGACATGAACTTCCCTCCCGCATGACGGGAGCCAGATTGAGACCGAGAAGATGGCCGTACAGGGGCCGGGCGTCAGAACGGATGCACGTCGAGGGCGGCGTCATGCCCCGGCGCGATCGGGCCCCTAGATGTCGTCGTCTTCCTTGAGCAGCTCTTCCTTGGTGATCGGCGTGTCGGTCACCTTGGCGGTGTCGAAGATCAGATCGCAGACCTTCTCCTCATAGATCGGGGCGCGCATCTGGGCGGCGGCGTTGGGGTTCTGGCGATAGAAGTCCAGCACCTGACGCTCCTGGCCCGGATAGTTGCGGGCCTCGTTCATGATGGCGTTGTTCAGCTCCTGGTCGGTGACCTGGACGTTGTTGGCGCGACCGATCTCGGCCAGCACCAGACCCAGGCGCACGCGGCGCTCGGCGATCTTCTGATACTCTTCCTTGAGCTTCTTCTCGGACTTCTTGGCGTCCTCTTCCGGCAGGCGGCCGGCTTCCTTGTCGGCCTGGACCTGCTGCCAGATGCCGTCGAACTCGGCCGTGACCATCTTGGGCGGCAGGGGGAAGTCGTGGGCCTTGTCGAGGGCGTCCAGCAGGGCGCGCTTCAGCTTGAAGCGGGCGGCGCCCGTGTACTGCTGGTTCAGATTGGTGCGCAGCAGTTCCTTCAGCTTGTCCAGCGACTCGATGCCGATGCGCTTGGCGAATTCCTCGTCGACCACGGCGGGGGCCTCGGCCTTGATGGCCTTGACCTTGACGTCGAAGGTCACGGCCTTGCCGGCCAGATGGGCGGCCTGGTAGTCGTCGGGGAAGGTCACGTTCAGGACCTTCTCGTCGCCGACCTTGGCGCCCTTCAGCTGCTCTTCAAAGCCGGGAATGAAGCGGTTGGAGCCGATCACCAGCTGGGTGTCCTCGGCCGCGCCGCCCTCGAAGGGCTCGCCGTCCAGCTTGCCGAGGAAGTCGATGGTGACCTCGTCGCCATCGGCGGCCTTCACGGTCTTGCCGGTCTTTTCGACATACGACTTGGCCTGGCCGGCCAGTTCGGTCAGGGCCTCGTCCAGATCGGCGTCCGACGCTTCGTAGGTCGGGCGTTCCAGCTTCAGCTTCTTGACGTCGGTCGGGGTGAAGTCGGGCATGACTTCCAGGGCCATTTCATAGGCCAGGTCTTCCGTACCGGCGATGACCTTGTCCATGTCCGAGGTCAGCTTCATCTCGGCGGGCGCGGCCGGACGCACCTTGGCGTCGTCCAGGGCCTTCTGGCTCGAGGTGTTCAGCGCATCGTTGACGATTTCGCCCATCAGGTCGCGACCGAAGGTCTTTTTGACGTGAGACATCGGGACCTTGCCGGGACGGAAGCCCTTGAGCTTCATCTGCGGCGCGACTTCCTTCAGCTTCGCGTCCAGCTTCTGGTTCAGCTCTGCGGCGGGAATGGTCACCGCGATGACGCGGCTGAGACCTTCGTTGGACTTTTCGACAACTTGCATGGCCGGGATTCTGACGCTCTGTGGCGGCGCCATTGAGGCAGGCGCTGCGCGGTGTGGGTAAAGCAACAAGGGCCGCCCTTTGGAGGCGGCGCCTTTGAAGCCCGCCCTTATGTCGAGGACGGTTCCAAAGGTCAACGTGAGAGGCGGGACAGGGGACGGTTTCGGTGTGCGCCCGGGCAGGCTATCTGGAGGGAATGAGCTCCTCCTCCGCCCCGATCGGCGTCGCCGTCTTCCCGGTTACGCCGCTGCAGCAGAATTGCACCCTCGTCTGGTGCCGCAAGACGATGAAGGCGGCGATCATCGATCCCGGAGCCTCGGTCGACGCCCTGCTGGCCGCCGTGGCGAAGCAGGGACTGACGCTGGACGCCATCTGGATCACCCATGGCCACCTTGATCACGCCGGCGGCGCGGCCGAGATGCAGGAGAAGACCGGGCTCGACATCATCGGCCCGCATCCGGACGACCAGTTCTGGATCGACGGCATTCCCGCCCAGGGCCAGATGTACGGCCTGCCCGACGCCCGCAGCTTCACCCCGACCCGCTGGCTGGCCGATGGCGATGTGCTGACGCTGGGGGACACGACCTGGGAGGTCTACCACTGCCCGGGCCATACGCCGGGTCATGTCATCTTCTTCAATCGCGCGGCCCGGTTCGCCCAGGTCGGCGACGTGCTGTTCCAGGGCTCGGTCGGCCGGACCGATTTCCCGCGCAGCGATCCCGCCGGCCTGCTGAACTCGATCACCGCCAAACTCTGGCCGCTGGGCGACGACGTCGCCTTCGTGCCGGGGCATGGTCCGACCTCGACCTTCGGGGCCGAGCGCCGGACCAATCCGTTCGTCTCGGACGAGGCGATGCGCCGGACGCCGATCGCGCGTCCGGCCTCCGGTCCCGCCTAGCGCGCCGCCAGCAGTCCGATCACCACGCCGATGCCGAGGGCGTAGAGGGTCGCCTTGACCGGCTCGGCCTCGACTGTGGCGCGCAGGCTCTCGGCCCTGTGACGGCCCCAGTCGCGCGCCTGGGCGGCGTCTTCGCGAACGGCTTGCCGCAGCGGCCGGGCGCCAGGGCGTCGGGCGTCGTCCCGCGCCAGGATCGCATCAGCCGCGCGGTCCAGCGCGGCGGTCGGGGTGTCGGCGTCGGTCTCGATGTCTTCGATGGTCGTCGTTCCGGCGTAGGACTCGGTCATGGCGGCTCCTTGAGGGTGCGGGGGGCAAGCCCGTCAAACCACCGCCCGACGAGGCGGTTCCGGGCAAAATGTCGCGTTTCTGAAACGTGATTGAACAGCGCCCCGACATGCGGCGTTTCCTTTGCGGAAGAGGAGATCGCCATGACCTATGTCGAACCGGACAGCCCCGGCGGACAGCCCGAAATCATGCCGCCTGACACGCCCGGACCGGACCTCGATCCGGGCAGCGCCCCGGAGGAAATGCCGCAACAGGATATCCCCGGCGGCGAGCCCGGCGACGCCCGCCCCTACGGCGGCTGATGACGCAAACCCTGTGATTCGTTCGCAATTGTGTGACCGGGCAACCGGAACCGGACGCGGACGGGAGGGTTCATTCAACAACCGCCACCGTCGCCACGAAAGGAACCCCTCCATGGCTCAAGGTCAGCCCACACGTGCCTCCGGCGTCTCCAAGCGGGGCTTCGCCTCGATGGACCCGGAACGCCAGCGCGAGATCGCGCGCAAGGGCGGAGCCAGCGTACCCAGCGAGAAGCGCAGCTTCTCCCAGGACCGCAGCCTCGCCGCCCAGGCCGGTCGCAAGGGCGGGGAAGCGTCCCACGGCGCCCGGGTTCGCGAGCCCGGCACGGCCACAGACTAACGCAGGACCAAGGCGATCGGAGGGACGGCGTCCGCAAGGGCGCCGTCCCTTTGCGCGTCAGGCCTGCAGCAACGCCAGCGCCACGGCGGGAGCCTCCCCCGCCTCGAACGCGGCGACCGACCAGCCCGCGGCGCGGGCCAGGCCGCGCACGGTCTCTTCCGTGAATTTCCGCGAGTTCTCGGTGTGGATGGTTTCGCCCCGGGCGAACCGGAGGGTCTGGCCGTCGAGGCTGACGGTCATGTCGCGCGTCGCCTCGAGATGCATCTCCATCCGTGACTCGGTCCGGTTCCAGAGAGCCCGGTGCGCGAAGGCGTCGATGTCGAAGTCCGCGCCCAGTTCGCGGTTGGCCCGAGCCAGCAGATTGCGGTTGAAGGCGGCGGTCACGCCGGCGGCGTCGTCATAGGCGGCGATCAGGGTTTCGGGCGCCTTGACCAGATCGACGCCGAGAATGAACAGGGCGTCGTCGCCCAGCAGCGAGCGCGCGGCCTTCAGGAAGGCGATCGCCTCTTCCGGCTCCAGATTGCCGATGGTCGAGCCGGGGAAGAAGCCGACCCGTCGGCCCTGGCCGATTTCCGCGGGCAAGGCCCCCAGATGCAGGAAGTCCCCGACGAGGGGCGCCACCTTCAGCGCGGGATAGGCGTCGGCGATGCGCCGCGCGGCGGCGTCCAGGGCGTCGGCGCTGATATCGATCGGCACATAGGCGGCCAGGTCCGCCGCGGCGTCCAGCACGATGCGGGTCTTCTCGCTGGCGCCCGATCCGAACTCGACCAGCACCGCGTCCGGCCCGAACCGCCCCGCCCAGTCCGACGCCACCTGCCGCAGCAAAGCGGCTTCCTGACGGGTCGGATAGTATTCGGGCAGCCGGGTGATCTCCTCGAACAGGCGAGACCCTTCGGCGTCGTAGAACCATTTGGGCGAGGCCGTCCGGGGCGAGCGGGACAGCCCCGCGATCAGGTCCCGGCGGAAACGGGCGGTCTCGCCCGGTTCGGACGCCCGCGTCAGCGGCGTCGCAGCGTCGTCGGCCAGTCGCAGTCCCATGAACGCCCACCTCTGATAGGGATAGAAGAAGTTCCGATACGTAACCCGGGCATGTTCGGACGCAGTGGCGAAGGACGAACCCCGCAGCACCATCTGGTTGGCCATGAACTTGCCGTTGTATTCCGAAGCCGTGCCCTCGGTCGGCCGGAAGCCGGCGTAGGGGGCGTAGGCGCTGGCGGTCCATTGCCACGCCTCGCCGAACGCATTCGAGAAGGCGTCGGGCCGGCAACGCACCGCGTGCTCCCATTCCGCCTCGGTCGGCAGCCGCTTGCCGGCCCAGCGGGCATAGGCGTCGGCCTCATAGAAGCTGACGTGGCTGACCGGTTCGCCAGGATCGACGTCCACGCGGCCGGTCAGGCTCATCCGCGTCCAGCGCCCCCCCTCGTCGCGCCAGTACAGAGGCGCGATCCAGCGCTCGGTCTTGACCGTCGCCCAGCCGTCCGCCAGCCACAGCTCAGGACGGGCGTAACCGCCATCCTCGATGAAGTTGAGCCAGTCGCCGTTCGTGACCAGGTCGTTGGCGAGGGCGTAAGGGTCAAGCCAGACGCGATGGGCCGGTCCCTCGTTGTCAAAGGCGAAATCACCGCCGCCATGGCCGATCTCGACCAGGCCGCCCTCGCACCGCGTCCATCCGCCGCGCGGCGGCTCCACCGGCCCCGCGCGCGGCGTCCGGTCGTAGGCCGCGGGATCCAGCGGCGAGCGCGACATCAGGTTCAGCAGGTCCATCAGGAACAGCTCCTGATGCTGCTGATCGTGATGCAGGCCGAGGGTGAACAGGTAGCGGCGCCGTGGGTCCGCATCGCCCTGCCCCAGCCAGGCGGTCATCCGCCGGTCGATCTCGCGGCGATAGGCGAGCACGTCCTCCAGCGACGGCCGGGTCATCAGGCCGCGCTCGCATCGCGCCACGCGCGGGCCCAGCGCTTCGTAATAGCTGTTGAACAGGGTCTGGAAGCGGGGATCGACCGGCTGATAGCCGGGCTCCTCGCCCAGGATCATCGCTTCGAAGAACCAGCTGGTGTGGGCCAGATGCCATTTTCCGGGGCTGCAATCCGGCATCGACTGGGCGGACAGGTCTTCCACGCCCAGACCCGAGGCCAGCGCCGGCATGGCCGAACGAACGTCTCTGAAGCGGGTCAGGTCCCCGGTGATCCCCTCGGGGATGCGCGATGGCGCGTTCATCTGGTCCGCCCCTGGCAGTTTACGCCGGACCGGCGCTCGGGCTTCGAACGGTCCCGGTCCCGGTTTGTTCCAAACTAGGAAGGGCGCCCGGAGGCTTCAAGCATTCGCCGGGCCTAAAGCGCGGAAATGGCCTCTATGAGCTCGTCCACAGCCGATTCCCGCGTGGCCCAGGAACAGACAAACCGCACTGACCCGTCGTCGAACCGGTAGCACGCCCAGCCCATGTCGTTCAGCCGCTGGTGCGCCGCCGGGGGCATGCGCACGAAGACGGCGTTGGCCTCGACCGGATGGGCGAGGATGAAGGGCGACCGCCCGGCGACGCCGGCGGCCAGGCGCTGGGCCATCAGATTGGCGTGGGCCGCGCCGTCCTCCCACCCGTTGGTTTCCAGCAGACCGAGGAAGGGCGCCGCCAGGAACCGGGCCTTCGAGGCCGTCTGGCCCGCCTGTTTCAGCCGGTTGTCGATCCGCCGCGCCAGGCTCTTGTCGAACATGACGATGGCCTCGGTGCAATTCGCTCCGGCCTTGGCCCCGCCGAACACCAGCACGTCCACCCCCAGCCGCGCGATCTGCGTCAGGTCGAAGCCCGCCGCCGCGGCGTTGGCCAGCCGGGCGCCGTCCATATGCACGCCGCAGCCCTTCAGCTTCACCGGCTCGATCAGATGGCGCAGTTCTTCCTCGGTATAGACCGTGCCGTATTCGGTCGACTGGGTCAGGCTGAGCGCCGCCGGCGGCTGGCGATGGCCGACCTCCGGCTCGTCCAGCGCGGCGTGCAACGCCAGCGGATCGATCTTGCCGGAAAAGCCCGGCAGGCCGATCAGACCCACGCCCGAGCCGAAGAAGCCCGGCGCGCCGGTCTCGTCGGTGCAGATGTGCGCCGCGTGATGCGCCAGCACCGCCTCATGCGGCCAGGCCAGCATCGACAGGGAGATGGCGTTGGCCGCCGTGCCCGAGAAGACGAAGCGGATATCCGCGTCCGCATCCAGCCGCCGCCGGATCAGGTCCGCGGCGCGCGCCGTGACGTCGTCCGCCCCATAGGCCCGCGCAAAGCCCTCGTTGGCCTCGACCACCGCCCGCAGCGCGGCCGGGGCCATGCCGGCGGTGTTGTCGGATCCGAAATCGTAGCGCACGCCTCAGCCCTCGCTGCCGCTGTCCTGATGGGCGTCGCCCGGCGACGGATCGCTGGACGTGTCCCGGCGGCGAGCCCTGCGCACCGGCGGCGCGACGGGCCCGTCGTCCTCGCCATAGGGCACGGCGACCTGATGGGGGAAGGGGATTTCGATCCCGGCGGCGTCCAGCGCCTCCTTGGCGGCCTGAAGCACGTCGGCCTTGGCCTGCCAGTAGTCGTCGGACATCGTCCACGCCTGCAGGGTCATCTCGACCGAACTGTCCTTCAGCATCGTCACGCCGGCCCAGGGCTCAGGGTCGGGCAGGACATGTTGGTGCGCCGACGCCGCGCCGACCAGCGCGTCGCGCGCCGTGTTCAGATTGGCGCCGTAGCCGACACCGAGCTTCAGCTCGATCCGCCGCGTCTTCTGGCCCGACAGGTTCAGGACGGTGTCGCTGAACACCTTGGCGTTGGGGACGACGATCTTGACGTTGTTGGCGTCCGACATCTGGGTCAGGAACAGGTCCAGCCGCTGCACCCTGCCCACCTGGCCCCCGACGTCGATCAGGTCGCCCACCCGATAGGGCCGCAGGATCAGCAGCATCACGCCCGCCGCCACATTGGACAGGGTGCCCTGCAGGGCCAGACCGACCGCCAGCGAAGCCGCGCCCAGCACGGCGATGATCGAGGTGGTCTGCACCCCCAGCCGCTGCAGCACCGCGATGAAGCCGATGATGAAGACCAGCACCCGCACCACCTGCACGGCGAAGCTGAGCACGGTCGGGTCGTGCCGGAAGCCGCGCACGCGCGACAGGGCCCGCCGCGTCACGCCCGACGCCCAGCGCGAGGCGAAGATGGTGACGACCAGAATGATCGCGGCGATGACCAGATTGATCGCGAAGTCGCCGGCCATGTCGGTCAGCTTGGCGATCATGGCGACGTCCACCGCGGCGGCTTTCTGGCCGGCGGCGACCGCCTCGTTCAGGGTGGCGACGAGGGAAGACATGGGCCGGGTCTAACGCCTCGGCCCCGATTTGGAACCCCATCGCCGGTATTTCCGGTTTCGCGTCGGGGCGTCGCCGTCCTAAACTGCACCCATGAACGACTCCGCCAAACTCTCGGCCCTGAAGGTCGGGGTCGATGTTCCCTGGGTGACCAGCTGGACCGGCGAAGCCATTCTCGGCGTGCGGCCCTGCGCCTCGGTCAACGGCGCGTTGGCGATCGTTCAGGCCGACCACGCCGGATACGGCAAGCCCCTGTATTCCCAGAACCATGCGGTGCGGCAGCGGCTGACCGTCCGCGACATGCTGTGCCCGATGTGCGGCAAGCCGACGACGCCGGAGGACCGTTACACCCAGGTGGCGCATCCCTTCACCGCCGGCGCCCTGCGCGCCACCGGTCGCGGCGGAGCCCTGCCGGCCGAAATCGAGGACGACAGGGTCCTGATCGACGCCGGCGCCATCGCGCCGCTGCACAAGGCCTGTTCGGCCCGGTCGTTGCGGTACTGCCCGCATCTGAAGGCCGATCCGCACATCGACGTGCGGCCCTTCCCCCGCTCGTGGGTGGTCCTGCCGCTGACCGTGCGGGCCGAGGCGCCGCCGCAACTGTTTCTCGCCCGGGCCGAGCCGCGCCGCGAGGTTCCCGTGATCGGCTTCCTGCAGCTGTGCGGCCTGACCGACCAGCGCGACCCGTCGTGGCGCGCCCGGAGTCAGCCCGTCGTCGGCTGAGCGATCCGTCCGCCGCCGCCCTCGATGGCGTCCAGCAGGTCCATGACGTCGGCGATGGTGTTCGCCTCGCGCGCCGGCTTGTCCCAGCGGATGCGGCTGACGCGGGGAAACCGCATCGCCACGCCCGACTTGTGCCGGGTCGAGCGGTTCAGCCCCTCGAAGGCGATCTCCAGCACCAGGCCGAAGTCCCGCTCGGCCCGCACGGACCGCACCGGGCCGAACCGCTCGACGGTGTGGTCGCGCACGAACTTGTCCAGCTGTTTCAGCTCCTCGTCCGTGAAGCCGAAATAGGCCTTGCCGACGGGGGTCAGCGGGCCCTCCTCGGTCCAGACGCCGAAGGTGTAGTCGGAATAGAAGCTGGACCGCTTCCCGTGACCGCGCCGGGCGTACATCAGGACCGCGTCGATGACATGGGGATCGCGCTTCCATTTGAACCACGGCCCCTTGGGCCGGCCGGCCAGATAGGGACTGTCCCACCGCTTCAGCATCAGCCCCTCGGCCGCCGCCCCCACCGGGGGATCGGCCCGCAGGACGGCCAGGTCGTCCCAGTCCGCATAGGGCACAACCGGCGACAGATGCAGCCGCTCCCCGCCCTGGCCGGCCACGGCCTCCAGCCGCGCCCGCCGCTCGCTCAACGCCAGCGCCCGCAGGTCCTCGCCGTGGTCCGCCAGAATGTCATAGGCGACCATGGCCGCCGGAAAGGCCGCCATGGTCTTCGCATCGACCGCCTTGCGGTTCAGCCGTTGCTGCAGGTCGCCGAACGGCGCCACCGCGCCGTCGCGCCACACCACCAGTTCTCCGTCCAGCGCGCCCTCGAAGGTCAGTCCCGCCATGACGTCGGGAAAGGCGCCCGATATCTCGTCGCCGGTGCGGGAATACAGTTTCTGGACCCCCTCCTCACGCACGGCCTGGACGCGGATGCCGTCCCATTTCCATTCGGCGGCGTAGTCGGCGGGCGAGAGGCGCGCGAAGTCGACCGCCTCGTCGATGGCGACCGCCAGCATGACCGGACGGAATCGGCCCGGCGCATCGCCGCTGGGGCGTTCCGTCCGGCCCTCCAGCCAGGCGAACAGATCGGCATAGGGCGGCTCCAGCGCGTGCCAGATCTCCTCGATGTCGGAGGCGTCGATGGGCTCCAGGGCGATCTCGCCCTCGTGCCCGTCCGGATCGGGCGGCTCGCTGACCGCCGCGGGGCGAACCATCGCCGCCGCCGTCTTGGCCAGACGCGCGGACAGGCCGACGCGCAGCCCGCCCGTCATCAGCTTCAGCAAGGCCCACCGGCCCTTGGGCTCCAGCGCCTCCAGCCAGCCCTCCAGCAGCGCCTTCACCTCGCCCCGCCCGGCGGTGCGCAGGGCCTCGACGACCTCGGCCAGTTCGGGTTCGCGATTCGGCTTGTAGTCCGGGTTCCGGGGCCAGATCAGCGCGACGGTTTCGGCCAGGTCGCCGACGTAGTCGTAGGACCAGCCGAACAGCACCGGATCGACGCGGGCCTCGACCGCCTTGCGGATCATCGCCGGCTTGGCCGCGTCGAAGGTCAGGTCGCCGGTCAGGGCCGCCAGCGCCCAGCCCCGGTCCGGATCGGGCGTGATCCGCAGATAGTCCCGCAGCAGCACCAGCTTGGCGTTGCGCGACGCGGTCAGCGACAGTCGGTCCAGCAGTTCGGCGAAGGCGCGCATCGGACCTCATCTAAACGTCTTGAACCCAAACGAAAAACGCCCCGGAGGTTTCCCTCCGGGGCGTCGTCTCTTCAGGCGCGGGTCGTTTAGTTGAACAGGCTCGCGATCACGGCGGCGATCAGGCCGCTGTTCGAGTTGGACAGGACCACGTCATGGCCGCTGCGGACGTACTGGTAGCCGCGCGGCGGGGCGCGGAGGCCATAGCGGCTGTAGTCGTTCACGACGTACTGGTTCGAGCGGTAGGAGGACGGCATGCTCTGTCCATAGGCCCACTGGCGGGTCTGATAGCCGCGCGGCGCCTGGTAGCGGCCGGCGTTGTAGCGGCGATCCGAACGCTGCCATCGGGCGTAGGCCCGCTGGTCCTGACGCGCCTCGCGGCGGTCCTCGCGGGCGTCCTGGCGCCATTCGCGACGATCGTTGCGGTCGTCGCGGCGATCGTCCTGACGGTCGTTGCGGTCATCGCGACGATCCTGGCGCTGCTCGTGATGGCCGCGCGACTGGGCTTCGGCGGCGGAGGCCACGCCGAGCGAGCTCATGGCGAGCGTCGCGGCGATGGCTGCGGTGAGAATCTTCTTCATGAGACGTCTCCAGATGCGGCCGAAAGATCTCGACTTGCCCGCACTCTGGTCCCCGGCGCTTGAGCCGGGTGTGAACGTCCATGGTCATGCCCCGTTCAGACCGCGGGCGCCTTTGGAACGCTATTGGCCGATCGGGGTCAGGCGGCGGCGACCTGGGGGGTTTCGATACAGCTGCGAACGCCCGCCCGGCCGCCGCCGACCCGGTTCATCAGATCGGCGAGGGCGGCGAAATCGATCGGCTTGTTCAGATAGGCGTCAGCTCCGGCGTCCAGACCCGCGGCATGATCCTCGCTGCGCGCCGAGGCGGACAAGACGACGATCGGCGTCTCGCGGTTGACCCCGTCGCCCGCTCGGATGGCCCGGGTGGCGGTCAGGCCGTCCATCACCGGCATGTTCACGTCCATGACGATCAGGTCGAAGGTCTGGTCCTCGGCCATGGCGACGGCGATCTGGCCGTTCTCGGCGCTGACCGAGGCGTGACCGGCCGAGCCGAGCCAGGCCTCCAGGATCATGCGGTTGACCGGATGGTCCTCGACCACCAGCACGTTCAGCGCCTGACCGTCGGTCACTTCGGCGTGGATGGGCTCCGCTGCTTCCTGCCGCGCCCATTCGACCACGTCGGTCTCGACCGAGAAGGTGAAGGTCGAGCCCTCCCCCACGGTCGAGGTCACATTGATGTCGCCGCTCATGATGTTGGCCATGCGCCGGGCGATCGTCAGGCCGAGGCCCGTGCCGCCGAAGCGGCGCGTCGACGATCCGTCGACCTGGGTGAAGGGCTGGAACAGGCGCGCCAGATCCTCGGACGAGATGCCGGCGCCGGAGTCGGTCACTCCGAAGTCGAACCGGACCCGGCCGTCCTCGAGCCGCTCGCCGCGGACGACATAGCTGACCTCGCCCCGGTCGGTGAATTTCACGGCGTTGGACAACAGATTGTGGATGACCTGACAGACCCGCAGGGGATCGCCGCGGACCACGGCGGGAATCTCGCCTTCGAAACGGGTCGCGAAGGTCAGGCCCTTGGCCTCGGCCTGGGCCTGGAAGGGTCCCGTCACCCGCTTGTGCAGGTCCTCGATCGAGACGTCGACAACCTCGAAGGTCATCTTGCCCGCTTCGATCTTGGTCATGTCCAGAATGTCGTTCAGCAGGCTGAGCAGATTGTCGCCCGAGTTGCGGATGATCGACAGATACTCACGCTGCGTCGGCTCCAGCCGCGTGGCTCCCAGCAGTTGCGCCGCGCCCAGGACGCCGTTCATGGGCGTGCGCAGCTCGTGCGAGATGACGCCCAGGAAGCTGGACTTGGCGTCGTTGGCGGCGTTGGCCCGGTCGCGGGCGGCCTCCAGCTCCTCGATCAGATGGGCCTGATGCTCCTGGAAGGCGCGGATGCGCTCTTCCCGCAGCATGGTCATCATGACCAGCACCACCAGGCCCGCGGCGGTGAAGGGCACCACGGCCACGAACTGCCAGAAGGTCGGCGTGCCCCACAGGCTGGCCGCGATGATCAGGGCGGCGACGCCGTAGGGCGAGGAAATCACGATGGCCTGACGCGGCGAACTGCGCAGCTGGGCGAACACCAGCACATAGCCCGACACCAGCAGGGCCAGGGCCAGGGCATGACCGAACTCGCCCCCGGAGAACCAGGCCAGCAGGGGCGCCGTGGCCCAGGCCGCGGTGGTCGCGGTCGCCACGGCGGGGAACACCAGTCCCCAGCCCGCGCCGACCCGGTCGCTGATGCGCTTCTCGACCGCTCCGCGGATGGCGCCCGCGGCGATCGTTCCCACGAACCAGAAGGCGGCGGTCGTCAGGCCGACGGTGGCCAGCAGGCCGAGCGCCCACGTGCCGATGATCATATAGCGGAGGTATTGCGTCTGCAGAATCGCGCGAAGGGCCTGCGCGGCCTCGCCAGCGCCCGGTTCGCCGTTGATCGACTTGCCGATGCCGTCCGATTCAACCATGCGCGCCCAGCCCCTTTAAGTCCCGGGCCGAACGCTATGGCGAAGTCTCTAAGACGAGATGAACGCTGAGGGTTTTCAGCATCAGCGTTCGACGAACGTCAACCGGCCGCGCTCGCCTCGGCCGGGGTCAGCGCCCGGATGGACAGGGCATGGACCGGACCGGCCAGTTCGGCGCGCAGCAGCTCGTTGACCGCCCGCTGCCGCTGCACCCGCCCCTGCCCCTCGAAGGCCGCCGCGACCACGACCAGGTTGAAGTGGCTTTCGCCGCCCGGGCGGCCGTCCGCCCCCCCTTCATGATGATGGCCGGCGTGCCGGGCGCTGTCGTCCTCGATGACAAGCCGGTCGGGAGACAGGCCCGCCGTCAGTTTTTCCCGGATAATCGTCGCAATCGGGCCTTCCGGCATGGGTGTGTCCTTGTTGGTGACCAATTCCACCTTACACTTGCGCCGATGTCATCCGAGTTTGAATACAAGCCCCGCTTCAAGGACATGCGGATCAAGCCGCCGCGCCCCGAAGAGGAGGCGGCCGAGGCCGATGTCCTGCACCTGAAGCCCGGCGAGAAGGCCTGCAACTGGCCGGACTGCCGCGCGCCCGCCACCGCGCGCGCCCCCAAGTCGCGCGAGCGGCTGAACGACTTCTATGATTTCTGCCAGCGCCACGCCGGCGAGTACAACAAGGGCTGGAATTTCTACGCCGGCATGAGCGACGGCGAGGTCCGCGCGGCCAAGGAAAACGAGGCCATGACCGGCGGCCGTCCGACCTGGGAGATGAAGGCCGGCAAATTCAGCCGCGAGGCCGCCGCCTTCGCCTCGAAGATGGGCACGGCCAACACCAGGGGCGCCGGCACCTGGCAGGACAGTTTCGGCCTGTTCGGCCGCCGCACGAAGGAGCAGGCCGGACCCGAAGGCGAGGACACGCTTCGCCTCGGCAAGCTGGAACGGGCGGCGCTGACCGTCCTCGACCTCGACGCCCGAACCAACAAGGCCGGGATCAAGGCGCGCTATCACGAGATGCTGAAGCGCTTCCACCCGGACCTGAACCAGGGCGACCGCGGCGCCGAGGCCAAGCTGCAGAGCGTCATCAAGGCCTACAAGACGCTGAAGAAGGCGGGCCTGGCCTAGCGCGGCCGCTCGGAGCGCCTAGCTAAGGGACCCCCATCAGGAGCCGTCCCATGCAAGTCCTCTACACCGCCCACGCCGTCTCGACCGGAGGCGGCCGCGACGAGGGCCGTTCGGCCACCGACGACGGCAAGATCGACGTCCTGCTCTCGCTTCCGGCCGAAATGGGCGGCAAGGGCGGCGCCGGGACCAATCCCGAACAGCTGTTCGCGGCCGGCTACGCCGCCTGCTACATGGGCGCGCTGAGGCTTGTCAGCGGCAAGGCGGGCACGCCGGTCGGGCCGGACACGAAGATCCATACCGCCGTCGGCATCGGTCCGAACACGCGCGGCGAAGGCTTCAACCTCGACATCGCCATCAAGGTCACCGACCACGGTCTCGAACAGGCGGTGATCGACGACCTGATCCAGAAGGCTCATCAGGTCTGTCCCTACTCCAACGCCACGCGCGGGAATGTGGACGTGGCGTTGACGGCCGGCTGAAGCTGCGGACAGCGGCCTACGGCAGACCCTCCGGCCCGAAGAGATTACGGCTCCAGGCAACCAATATTGCCTGGAGCCGTTATAGTATTTCATAGCGCATTGGAGCGCGTGAAATAATGTCGTCAAATATCAATCTCAATATTTATCCTGATCAGTTCGGCGGCGCTCATTGGTCTTCGGCGTCATATGCTGATCTGCAGATATTCGATATCTTGGGCGTCGTGAGCAGCCTCACGACCTTGGCCGGCGCACTGCTGCGCGAGTCGGCTTCCGGACCGGCCCTATCCTGACAGGCTCCCCGCCCGCCTAGTCCAGCGTGGTCCGGTAGCGCAGCATCGCCAGCGCCCCGACCACCAGCACGAACAGGGCGAGGGCGAACAGGCTGGGCCCCGCGTTTTCCAGCCCGACGCCCTTCAGCAGCGATCCCCGCACCACCCGCAGGAAATGGGTGACGGGAATCGCCGTGCCGAGGGCCTGGGCCCAGTCCGGCATGCCCCGGAACGGGAACATGAAGCCTGACAGCAGGATCGACGGCAGCATGTAGAAGACGCTCATCTGCATCGCCTGCAGCTGGGTCTTCGACACCGTCGAGATCAGGAATCCCAGCGACAGCGAGCCGATGATGAACAGCATCAGCCCCGCCCCCAGGGCGATCCAGCCGCCGCTCATCGGCACCTGGAACAGCAGCCGCGCCATGACCAGGATCACCACCGCCTGGATCAGGCCGACCAGCACATAGGGCGTCAGCTTGCCGATCATGACCTCGAGCGGCCGCACCGGGGTGGCCAGCAGGCTTTCCATCGTGCCCCGCTCCCGCTCGCGGGCCATGCCCAGAGAGGTCATCATCACCAGCGTCATCGACAGGATCACGCCCAGCAGGCCGGGTACGATGTTGTAGGCGGTGATGGCCTCCGGGTTGTAGCGCCGATGCACGATCACCTCGAACGGCTGGGTCCCCGGCCCCCGGTTGGCGAGGGGTCCGGTCAGCTCGCGCGCCAGGGCCTGGGCCGGCAGATTGGCCAGGGCCGCCACCGCGCCGCTGGTCGCCGTGGGGTCCGAGGCGTCGGCCTCGACCAGCAGCTGGGCCCGGTCGCCGCGCACGATCCGCCGGGTGAAGTCGGCGGGGATGATCACCGCGAACTGGATGGTCCCCCGCTCCATGGCCCGGTCCAGCTCGGCCTGGCTGCGGGCCTGCAGGGTGATCTCGAAATAGCCGCTGTTGTCGAGCGCGGTCAGGATCGAGCGCGAGAAGGCCCCGTTGTCCTGCACCAGCACCGCCGTCGGCAGGTTCCGCGGGTCGCCGTTGATGGCGTAGCCGAACAGCAGCAGTTGCACGATCGGCAGCAGCAGGATCATCGCATAGGTCAGCCGGTCGCGCGTCAGCTGGGTGAACTCCTTGGCCATGATGGCCCAGGTGCGGGTCAGGGACAGCATCTTCACGCCGCTCGCTTCTTTCCGGCCTCGCTGTCGTGGATCAGCTGGATGAAGACGTCCTCCAGCGTCGGCTGCGTCTCCGACCATTGCAGCGGAGCCTTGCGGTACGGTTTGATCGCCGCCTCCAGCGCCGCCCGGTCGCGGCCGGAGACGTGCAGGGTCGTCCCGAACGGGGCCGCCATCTCCACGCCCGGCCTGCCGCGCAATTCAGCCGCCAGCCGGTCCGCGCCCGGCCCTTCGGCATGGAAGGTGACCAGGCCCGACGCCTCGATCACCTCGTCCGCCGTACCCCTCGCCAGGGTCTGGCCGCCGGCGATATAGGCGATCTCGTGACAGCGCTCGGCCTCGTCCATGTAGTGGGTCGAGACCAGCACGGTCATGCCCCCGGCCGCCAGCGCATGGATCTCGTCCCAGAAGGTGCGGCGCGCCTCGGGGTCCACCCCCGCCGTCGGCTCGTCCAGCAGCAGCAGGTCCGGCCCGTGCAGGGTCGCCGCCGCCAGCGCCAGCCGCTGCTTCCACCCGCCCGACAGATGGCCGGCCAGCTGCGCCCGCCGCGCCGTCAGCCCCAGCCCGTCCAGCGCCGCCTGCACCCGCTCGCGCCGCCGGTCCAGCTCGTGCACCCGGGCCATGAAGGTCAGGTTCTGCTCGATCGACAGGTCTTCGTAGAGCGAGAATTTCTGCGTCATATAGCCGACGCGCTGTTTGATCAGCCGCGACTGTTTCATCACGTCATAGCCCAGCACCGTCCCCTCGCCGCTGTCGGGCGTCAGCAGGCCGCACAGCATCCGCAGGGTCGTGGTCTTGCCCGCGCCGTTGGGGCCCAGGAAGCCGCAGATGCGGCCCCGATTCACGGTGATGCCGAAATCCTTCACCGCATGCAGGGCGCCGAACGACTTGTTCAGCCCGCGCACGTCGATGACCGGATCGGCGACCGTATTCACCGATCCGCCTCCAGCGGCGCGACATCCACCGGCAGGCCGGGGTTCAGCATCGCCGCATTCGCCGGCAGGGCCTCGACACGATAGACCAGCCGGTCGCGGCTGCCCTCGCTGTACAGGACCGGCGGCGTGAACTCCGGCCGGGCGCTGACCCAGGTGATCCGGGCGCTGCCCGGCGTGGCGCAACCGTCGCAGCTGAAGCTGACCGTGCGGCCGGGGCGATAGCGCGCCATCCCGGCCTCGGGCACGAAGAAGACCAGCTTGACCTCATTGTCCGGCAGCAGGGCCAGGATCGGCGCATTGGCCGCCGCCCATTCGCCGCGGCGATAGAAGATCTCCTCCACCCGCGCCGGGCCGGGCGCGACGGGCGCCAGCTGGCCCAGCCGCGCCCTGGCCTCGCTGAGCCCGCCCCCGGCCTGGACCGCCTGCTGTTCGGCCTGGCGAAGCGCGTCCTCGCGCGCGCCCAG
>NZ_JBAZOS010000025.1:0-44921 GCF_041648615.1 Brevundimonas sp. | reverse complement strand
CGGCGCCCCGGGTTCGGCGCCCGCCCGTCCGGCGCCCGCCCAGGGTCAATGACCGAGGGAACCGACGCGGCCGGCTTCGCCGCCTTCCAGCGGGGCTGGGCCGCCGGCCTTCCGCGCGTGGTCGTCCGTCGCCTGGTCGACGACCTGGAGACGCCGGTCTCGGCCTTCCTGAAGGTCGGGCATGGCCGGACCCACGCCTTCCTGCTGGAGTCCGTCGAGGGCGGCGCGGTCAACGGCCGCTATTCGATCATCACGCGCGAACCCGACGTCGTCTGGCGCTGCCGAGACGGTCGGGCTGAACAGGCCCGGGGCGGCGCCGTCGCCCAGGGCCGTTTCACGCCGGAGAGCGGCGACGCCCTGACCTCGCTGCGGGCGCTCATGGCCGCCTCGCGTTTCGACCTGCCCGACGACCTGCCCCCCATGGCCGCCGGCCTGTTCGGGGTGTTCGGCTATGACATGGTGCGGCTGCTCGAGCCGCTCGGCGCGCCGAACCCGGACCCGCTGGACCTGCCCGACGCGGTCCTGACCCGTCCGGCCCTTGTCGCCATCTTCGATTCCGTGCGCCACGAGATCGTGCTGGTCTCGGCCGCCTGGCCCGACAGCGGCGCGAGCGCGGAGGCCGCCTTCGCCGCCGCCGTCGACCGGCTGGACGCCTTCGAGACCGACCTTCGCACGCCCCTGCCCGCCCTGCCGGCCGCCGTCGAAACCGTCACGCCGGAATTCACTTCACCGGTCGACGCCGCCGGCTTCGGAGACCTGGTGGCGCGGGCCAAGGACTACATCGCCGCCGGCGACATCTTCCAGGTCGTGCTCAGCCACCGATTCGCCGCGCCGTGGAGCGCGGACCCCTTCGCCTTCTACCGCTCGCTGCGGCGGTCGAACCCGTCGCCCTATCTGTTCTTCCTCGACTTCGGCGACTTCCAGCTGGCCGGATCGAGCCCGGAAATCCTCGTCCGGCTCAAGGACGGCCGGGTCACCATCCGCCCGTTGGCCGGCACCCGTCCGCGCGGCGACACGCCCGAGGCCGACCGCGCCCTCGAGGCCGAACTGCTGGCCGACCCCAAGGAGCGGGCCGAGCACCTGATGCTGCTGGACCTCGGCCGCAACGACGTCGGCCGCGTCGCCGCCCCCGGCACGGTCGAGGTCATCGAGAGCTTCCGCATCGAGCGCTACAGCTCGGTCATGCATATCGTCTCCGAGGTGCAGGGCGACGCCGATCCGAAGCTGGACGCGGTCGACACCCTGCTGGCCGCCCTGCCCGCCGGCACCCTGTCGGGCGCGCCCAAGGTGCGGGCGATGGAGATCATCGACGAGCTGGAAACCACCAAACGCGGCGTCGGCTACGGCGGCGGGGTGGGCTATATTTCGGCGGGCGGAGAGGCCGACATCTGCATCGTCCTGCGCACCGCCCTGTTCGCCGACGGCAAGATCCACGTCCAGGCCGGCGCGGGCGTGGTCGCCGACAGCGACCCGGCCGCCGAATACGCCGAGACGCAAGCCAAGGCCCGGGCGCCCATGCGCGCCGCGGAAGACGCCTGGCGCTATCCGTTCGGCAATCGCTAGGGCTGGGCCGAGACGACCGTCTCGTCGAACCGAACGCCCGGGCCGAGCACCAGCACCCCGGCCATCAGCACCGCCGCCGAGGCCGCCAGCGCCGCCGCGCCCAGCGTCGCATAGGGGTTGGTCCGGGCCGGCGCCGGCGTCAGAAGGACGCGGGCGCGGGCGATAGTCTTGTCGGTCATGCCGGTCTCCGTTGGACCGGCCCAGTTCGGGACAGTTTGGTTAACGAAGACTTACGCACCGACCCCGCTTGGCGCATCGCGCCGCAGCCCCTAGAAGCCAGACCATGATCCTGGTCGTCGATAACTACGACAGCTTTACCTACAACCTCGTCCACTACCTCGCGGAGCTGGGCGCGGAGACGCACGTGGTGCGCAACGACGACCTGACGGCCGCCGAGGCCTGGGCCCTGAAGCCCGAGGCCGTCCTGCTGTCGCCGGGTCCGTGCACGCCCAATGAAGCCGGCATATGCCTGCCGATCCTCGACAGCGCGCCGCTGGACATGCCCATCTTCGGCGTCTGCCTCGGCCATCAGGCCATGGGCCAGGCGTTCGGAGGCGAGGTGATCCGCGCCAAGAGCCTGATGCACGGCAAGACCTCGCCGATCGAGCACGCGGGCCAGAGCGTGTTCCGGGGCCTGCCCTCGCCCTTCACCGCCACCCGCTATCACAGCCTCGCCGTCCGTCGCAAAACCCTGCCCGACGTGCTGGAGGTCACCGCCTGGACCGCCGACGGCGAGATCATGGGGCTGGCGCACAGGACCCGGCCCATCCACGGCGTCCAGTTCCACCCCGAATCCATCGCCACCGAACACGGCCACGACCTGCTGGCCAATTTCCTCGATCTGGCCAATGTCAGACGCCGGACGATGGTCTGACATGGCCGACGGCTTTAAACCCCTGCTGGCCAAGCTGGTCGAGGGCCAGGTGCTGACGACCGACGAGGCCCACGCCTTCTTCGCCGCCTGCCTGCGCGGCGAGCCGACTCCGGCCCAGGTCGCCGCCGCCGTCACCGCCCTGCGCATCCGGGGCGAGACGGTCGAGGAGATCGCCGCCTTCGCCACGGCCATGCGCGACGCCGCCCTGAGGCTGGATCATCCCTACGACGTCATCGACACCTGCGGCACCGGCGGCGACGGCCAGCACACCTTCAACATCTCGACCGCCGCGGCCCTGGTTCTGGCCGGCGCCGGCCTGAAGGTCGCCAAGCACGGCAACCGGGCCCTGAGCTCGAAGTCCGGCTCCTCCGACGTTCTGGCCGCCCTGGGCGTCAACCTCGCCGCCAGCCCGGCCCAGCAGCGCCGCTCGCTGGACGACGCCGGCATCGCCTTCCTGTTCGCCCCCGCCTACCACGGAGCCATGCGCCACGTCGGGCCGGTGCGCGCCGAGATCGGTTTCCGCACCGTTTTCAATCTTCTGGGGCCGCTTTCGAACCCGGCGTCCGCGAAACGGCAGGTCATGGGCGTCTATGATCCCCGCCTGCTGGAGCCCCTTGCCGAGGTGCTCGGCCGGCTCGGCGCCGAACGGGCCTGGGTGGTGCACGGACAGGGCCTGGACGAGCTGACCACCACGGGGCCCACCGGCGTGGCCGAATGGCGGGACGGCGTGGTGCGCCGCTTCACCGTCACGCCCGAGGACGCCGGCCTGCCCCGCGCCTCGATCGAGGACCTGCGCGGCGGCGACGCCGAGGAGAACGCCCTGGCCCTGCACCAGCTGCTGGCGGGCGAGCCCGGCGCCTACCGCGACATCGTCCTGCTCAACGCCGCCGCCGCCCTGGTCGTCGCCGACCGCGCCGCCGATCTGGCCGAGGGCGCCGCCATCGCGGCCAGGGTCATCGACGAGGGCCGCGCGGCCCAGGCCCTGACCGATCTGGTCGTCGCCACCAATTCGCCCGAACCGGAAGACCCGGCGTGAACGACGTCCTCGCCGGCATCGCCGCCTACAAGCGCGAGGACGTCGCCGCCCGCAAGGCCGCGGCCTCGCAGGACGCGGTCGAGGCGCGGGCCCGTCAGGCGTCGGCGCCGCGCGGCTTCCGCGACGCGCTGGAGCGACACGTCGAGGAAACCGGCCGCCCCGCCCTGATCGCCGAGATCAAGAAGGCCAGCCCGTCCAAGGGCCTGATCCGCGCCGACTTCGATCCCCCGGCCTTGGCCCGCGCCTACGAACGCGGCGGGGCCCAGTGCCTGTCGGTCCTCACCGACGGCCCCAGCTTCCAGGGCGACGACGCCTTCCTCGCCGCCGCCCGCGACGCCGTCGCCCTGCCCTGTCTTCGCAAGGACTTCCTCGTCGATCCCTGGCAGGTGGCCGAGAGCCGGGCCCTCGGCGCTGACTGCATCCTGATCATCCTGGCCATGATCGACGACGCCCTCGCCGCCGAACTGCTGTCCGAAGCCGAACGATTCGGCATGGACGCCCTGATCGAGACCCACGACGAGGCCGAAATGGCGCGCGCCTGCAAGCTGGGCGGCGATCTGGTGGGGATCAACAACCGCTCGCTGCGGACGTTCGAGGTCGATCTGGCCGTCACCGAACGGCTCGCCATGCTGAGCCCCGTCCGGGCCCTGCTGGTGGCCGAGAGCGGCGTCTTCACGCCGGACGACGTGCAGCGCGTCTCCGACGCCCACGCCCAGGCGGTGCTGGTCGGGGAGAGCCTGATGCGTCAGGCGGATGTCGAGGCGGCGACGCGGGCGCTCTTGGCCGGATGATCCGCGTCGCACGGTTCGATCCCGCGAAGCTCGCCCTCTATGGCGGCGGCTGTGTCGCGCTGATGATCGCGTCGTTGTGGTGGTGGCTGGCCGCCGGCGACACTATCAGCGGCCCGCGCCCCTTCGTCGTGTTCGGGAGTCTGCTGGCTGGCGTCGTCGCGATTATAACGGGGTACAGGGTGTTCCGGTGGAAAGGCCCGGCGATCGGAATCGTCGAGAACCGTGTCGTGGCGTTTGGCTTGAAGTCACCCATTCCCGTCGAAGAGATCGAGGATATCCGCGAGAGCATAGGAAAGACGGATTCCGGCTCTTGGGCGGGACTCGTGGTCTACCGCAAGAACGCGCCGGTCCGCCGCATTCATACCTGGCTGCTCCGAGGCGACCGCAAGACGCTCTGCGCCGACCTGCGCGACGCCGTCGGCCTGCCGAGGGACCCGCCCCGCCGTTAAGTTGACATTAGGCAAGAACACTTACAGAACATCGGCAACGGTTCACGCCTTGTTCTGGACGATTCGACGCCATGCTCACGCGCAAACAGCACGAACTCCTGATGTTCATCCATGAGCGCATCAAGGAGACGGGGGTCTCGCCCTCGTTCGACGAGATGAAGGAGGCGCTGGATCTGGCGTCCAAGTCGGGCATCCACCGCCTGATCACGGCGCTGGAGGAGCGCGGCTTCATCCGCCGTCTGGCCCATCGGGCGCGGGCGCTGGAAGTGACCAAGCTGCCGGAACAGGCCACGCCCTCCCAGCCACGCGGTCGCCAGCCCTTCCGCCCCGACGTCATCCAGGGCGGCGGTCGCCCCATGGCCGCCGAGCCGGCCAACGACACCCGCGAACTGTCCCTGATGGGCAAGATCGCCGCCGGCACGCCCATCGCCGCCATCGAACACGAGACCGCCCGCTATCCGGTGCCCGAGGCCATGCTGGGCGCGGGCGAGCACTATATGCTCGAGATCGAGGGCGACTCCATGATCGAGGCCGGGATTCTGAACGGCGATCTTGTGATCATCAAATCGACCGACACGGCCACCTCGGGCGAAATCGTCGTCGCCCTGGTCGAGGGCGAGGAAGCCACCCTCAAGCGTCTGCGCAGGAAGGGCGGCTCGATCGCGCTCGAGCCCGCCAACCGCAACTATGAGACCCGCATCTTCGGCCCCGATCAGGTCGAGGTCCAGGGCAAGCTGGTCGGCCTTATCCGCCGCTATCACTGACTCCGTCCCCGATCAGATCGGGGATGACAAATGCGTCGCCATGTCATCCCGGAAACGGCGCGGCCGTTATCCGGGACGGCTCCACGGCCGGTCGCCGCGCACGTCCGCCGCCCAGACCGCGCGCCAGCGGCCGGCTGACGTCGGGCCCTCGCGCCACAGCTCCACCGCCCCGCCCCGGGCGTAGTCGACGCCGTCCAGCACCAGCCGGCCCTCGCACGACGCCGGCAGGCCGGTCACCGCCGCGCGCACGCTGACGACCGGCGCGGATCGGCACAGGGCGTCGATCTGATCAGGCGACGGCGCCTTCGTGCCCCACCACAGAGCCAGGGGGTCCGCGCCCGGAGTTGCCGGCGCACAGGCGAACCGGGTGCAGGTCCAGCCCTCGCCCGGCCGGTCCTCCGGCAGGACGCCGCGCCGCCGCGACCAGACGTCGACCGCGAACTGCCGCACGCCCGGCCGCATCACCAGCGTCCGCCCGTCCCGCACCCAGGCGGCGTTGGTCCCGCCGTCGCCGATCCAGAGGTCGGGCGTCGGCGCGCGGGGCCACAGCATCACCGCCGCCGCGAACGGCAGACCCAGCCAGCGCAACGGCCCGCGCCACAGGCAGCAGAACAGCACGCCGAGGAAGGAGATCGGCAGGGCGAAATCCGGGGCGCTGGCCACCGTCCTGACCGCGCCGGGGAGACCGGCCGTCCATTCGCCGATCGCCAGCATCAGGCCGATCCCCTGCCCCGCCAGCCACAGGAAGGGCGCGCCCAGTCCCACCGGCTCCAGCAGGGCGCCCAGCGCCAGCATGGGCATGATCAGAAAGTCCGACACCGGCGCCGTGGCCAGATTGGCCGCCAGCCCGTACATGGCCGTGCGGTTGAAATGCTGCATGGCGAAGGGCCCGGTCGCCGCCCCCGCCACCAGACTGGCCAGAACCGCCGCCGCCAGCCAGGCGCCGGCGCGCTGGACGATCAGGATCGGCAGCGGGGCCGCGATCTCCTTCGGCCGCCGGGGCCAGGCCTCGACCAGGGCGACCAGGGCCGCCGTCGCCGCGAACGACATCTGGAAGCCGGGGGTGACGATCGCCTCGGGCTGCAGCAGCAGGACGACGAAGGCCGCGACCGCGAGCGCGTGCATGGTGATCGCCTGCCGGTCCAGCAGAATGGCGAGGAAGGCGATCGAGGCGGTGATCGCGGCCCGCTCGGCCGGCGGGGGCGCGCCCGACACCACCAGATAGGTCCCGACCGCCAGCAGCCCTCCGATCGCCGCCACCTTCTTGCCCGAGACGCGCAGCGCCAGCCACGGCCAGGCCGCGACAAGCAGCCGGATGAGGAAGAAGGCGAAGCCGCCGACCACCGCCATATGCAGGCCCGAGATCGACAGGATGTGGGCCAGGCCGGAATCGCGCATCACATCGACGTCTGCGGGGTTCAGCCACGCCTCCTGCCCCGTGGTCATGGCCGCGGCGATCCCGCCCGTCCGCTCGCCCAGTCGGGCGACGATGCGGCTGGCCAGGTCGAAGCGCAGGCCGTTGACCGCCATCGCCGCCCGCACCCGCCACGGCGGCGGCTCCAGATACGCCGGCCGGGTCTCCCCGAGGGAGAAGGCGACGCCGCCGAGGCTTTGAAAGAAGGCGTTGCGGCCAAAATCATAAGCCCCCGGGCTGGCGGGCGCCGGCGGAGGGTTGAGAATGGCGAACAGCCGCACCGCCTCGCCCGGCGCCGGCGGCGTCGCGTCCCGCACCGTCGCCCGCAGGCGGACCGGCGTCTGTTCCGGCGTCAGGCCGCGGATGCGCACCGGGGCGATCACCACGCGCGGGCCCGCCGATCCCGGACTGTCGACATCCACGACCCAGCCCTCGACTACGGTCGGCTCGGCGAGGGCCGGGGCGATCGGCGCCGTCACCGCGTCGCTCCGCAGCTTGGCCACGGCGACGCCGAGGGCGAAACAGGCCAGCATCAGCAGCGGCAGGGTCCAGATCCGGCCCAGGCCCAGGCGTCGCGCGCCCAGCCAGAGTCCCGCGGCGATCAGGGCGGCCAGCAGCGGCGGCCAGGCCGGCGGCTCGGCCTTCAGCGCGAAATAGACCGCGCACCCGCCGCCGAACGCCACGGGCGCCCACATCCGCCACCGCAGGGTCTGGGCCGCGACCTGGTCCGACAGGAGGGCGCGGGCGCGCGCGGCAAGGCTGGGCTTTGCCGGCGTCGGCGTTATAACGCCCGCCATGACCTCCCCATCCCCATCAATGCCCGATCCGACCCCCGCCGTCGTCACCCGCTTCGCCCCCTCGCCGACCGGCTCCCTGCACATAGGAGGCGCCCGGACGGCGCTTTTCAACTATTTGTACGCCAAGGGACGCAACGGGAAGTTCCTGGTTCGGGTCGAGGACACCGACCGCGAGCGCTCGACCGACGCGGCCGTGAAGGCGATTTTCGACGGCCTGAGCTGGCTGGAGCTGTTCGCGGACGAGGAGCCCGTCTTCCAGTTCAGCCGCGCCGACCGCCACCGCGAGGTCGTCAATGAGCTGCTGGAGCGCGGCGCCGCCTATCGCGACTTCACCTCGGCCGAGGAGACCGGCCGCCTGCGCGACCTCGCCAAGGCCGAACGCCGCACCTTCGAATCGCCCTGGCGCGACCGCGAACCCTCCGTCGACGATCTGTCGCAGCCCCATGTCGTGCGCTTCCGCCGTCCCATGCCCGGCCAGGTGACGGTCGAGGATCTGGTGCAGGGGACGGTCAGCTGGTCGACCGACGACCTCGACGATCTGGTCCTGCTGCGCTCGGACGGGGCGCCGACCTATAATCTCGCCGTGGTGGTCGACGACCATGACATGGGCGTCACCCACGTCATCCGCGGCGACGACCATCTGAACAACGCCGCCCGCCAGAGCCTGATCTATGACGCGCTGGACTGGACCCGGCCGAGCTTCGCCCACATCCCCCTGATCCACGGTCCCGACGGGGCCAAGCTGTCCAAGCGCCACGGGGCCCAGGCGGTGCACGAATACGCCGAGATGGGCTACCTGCCCGAGGCCATGCGCAACTATCTGGCCCGTCTGGGCTGGGCCCACGGCGATGACGAGCTGTTCAACGACGCCCAGGCGCTGGAGTGGTTCGACCTGACCGGGGTCGGCAAGGCGCCGGCCCGGCTGGATTTCGACAAGCTGGCCCACGTCAACGCCCACTGGATCCGCCTGGCCGACGACGATCGCCTGGCCAAGATGACGCTCGACGTCCATCTGGCCCGCGGCCACGCCCTGCAGCCCGACGACGAGGCGCGCCTGCTCAAGGCCATGCCGTTCGTGAAGGACCGCGCCAGGACGACGCTGGAGCTGGCCGACCAGACCGCCTTCGTCCTGCGGTCGCGGCCGCTGACGATCTACGAAAAGGGCCTGCCGATGCTGGCCGGCGAATCGGGCGAACGCATCGCCCGGCTGCGCGACCGGCTGAAACTGTTCGCCAGCTGGGACGTGTTCGCACTCGAGGCCGAGCTCAAGGTTTTCGCCGAGGAAGAGGCCGTGGGCTTCGGCAAGATCGGTCCCCCGGTGCGCGCAGCGCTGACCGGGGACGGCGTTTCACCCGATATCGCCAGGACCCTGGCCGCCCTGGGACGGGAAGAGAGTCTCGGGCGCTTGGATGATGCGCTGCAACAGACTATCTGACATTTCACCAGACCGTGGATTACGCCTCCCCGCGCCGATCCGCCGCCTAACCTTTCAGGGGCTGCCATGACTGAACAAGCCAAACCCGCCGGCACGGCGACCCTCACCTTCCGCGACAAGAGCGTCGATCTGCCGGTGCTGTCGGGCTCGACCGGTCCGGATGTGATCGACATCCGCAAGCTGTACGGCGCGACCGAGGCCTTCACCTACGATCCCGGCTTCACCTCCACCGCCGCCTGCGAAAGCGCCCTGACCTTCATCGACGGCGATATCGGCACCCTGCTGCACCGCGGCTATCCGATCGACCAGCTGGCCTCGCAGTCCAACTTCGTCGAGGTCTGCCACCTGCTGCTGCACGGCGAACTGCCGACCGCCGCCCAGTTCGAGCAGTTCGAACGCAGCGTGACGATGCACACCATGCTGCACTCGCAGTTCGACCGCTTCTTCGAGGGCTTCCGCCGCGACGCCCACCCGATGGCCATCATGGTCGGCACGGTCGGGGCCCTGTCGGCCTTCTATCACGACAGCCTGGACATCCATGATCCGGTCCAGCGCAACATCTCGGCCATCCGTCTGGTCGCCAAGATGCCGACCATCGCGGCCCGCGCCTACAAATATCACATCGGCCAGCCGTTCGTGTCGCCGCGCAACGACCTGACCTACGCCGAGAATTTCCTGCGCATGTGCTTCGCGGTTCCGGCCGAGGAGTATGTGGTCAATCCGGTGCTGGCCAGGGCCATGGACCGCATCTTCATCCTGCACGCCGACCACGAGCAGAACGCCTCGACCTCGACCGTCCGCCTGGCCGGTTCGTCGGGCGCCAACCCCTTCGCCTGTATCGCCGCCGGCATCGCCTGCCTGTGGGGCCCGTCGCACGGCGGCGCCAACGAGGAGGCGCTGAACATGCTCAAGGAGATCGGCAC
This sequence comes from Brevundimonas sp., assembly GCF_041648615.1. Lineage (GTDB taxonomy): Bacteria > Pseudomonadota > Alphaproteobacteria > Caulobacterales > Caulobacteraceae > Brevundimonas. Next base: position 34,875 of record NZ_JBAZOS010000025.1, on the reverse strand, counting down.
CCCGGACAAGATCCCGGAGTTCATCGAGGGCGTGAAGGCCAAGAAATACAAGCTGATGGGCTTCGGCCACCGCGTGTACAAAAACTACGACCCGCGCGCCAAGGTGATGAAGGAGAGCGCCGACGAGGTGCTGGCCGCCGTCGGCGATCCCAACGACCCGCTGTTCCAGGTCGCCAAGGAGCTGGAGCGCATCGCCCTGAACGACGAGTATTTCATCGAGCGCAAGCTGTTCCCGAACGTCGACTTCTATTCGGGCATCACCCTGTCGGCGATGGGCTTCCCGACCTCGATGTTCACCGTGCTGTTCTCGCTGGCCCGCACCGTCGGCTGGATCGCCCAGTGGCAGGAAATGATGGCCGACCCCGGCCAGAAGATCGGCCGCCCGCGCCAGCTGTACACCGGCCCGACCGAACGGGATTACGTGCCGATCCAGAAGCGCGGCTGATACCAGATCCGCAGACAGAAACGCCGGGGCTCAGGCCCCGGCGTTTTTCGTTGCGATGACCCTCAAGACGGCGTCCGCCGCGATCTCGGACGGGTCTCGCCCTTCCCGCCCCATCAGATCCAGCGCCGCCGTCTGTCGCGCCGCCTGCACCCGCCGCGCCTCCGGATCGGCCAGCAGCCGCCCGACCTCCGCCGCCGCCGCCTCCGGCGTGGCGTCCTTCTGGATCAGCTCGCGCGCGATCTCGGCGTCGGCGGCGTGGTTGAACAGGGTGGCGTACTTCCCCGTGAAGAACGGCTTCATGATCGCATAGCTGAGCGGCTGGAACCGGTAGGCGATGACCATCGGCGCCCCGGCCAGGGCCAGTTCGGTCGAGACCGTGCCGCTGGTGGCCAGGGCGACCGTGGCGGCGCGCATGGCGGCGTATTTCTCGCTCTCGGTCACCAGATGGGCGCGGAACGGCCAGCCCGCCACGCGTCCGGCGACGTCCTCGGCGACGGTGCCGGCCGCCACGACGGCCACTTCCAGCGACGGATCGGCCGCCTTCAGCCGCGCCACGGCGGCCTCATAGACGGGCGTCATCAGCCGGATTTCGGAGGGTCGGCTGCCCGGCAGGACCAGCAGCAACTTCGCATCGGCCGCGATCCCCCGCGACGCCCGGAAGGCCGCCGGGTCCGCATCGCCGAAATCCACGTGCAGCGCCTGTGATCCGACCACCGTGGTCGGCAGGCCCTCGCGCTCGAACCACGGCGCGTCGAAGGCGTACAGGGCCAGCAGGTGATCGACCGAAGCCGCCAGGGTCTTCGCCCGGCCCGGCCGCGAGGCCCAGACCTGGGGTCCGACGTATTTGATCAGCGGCGCGCCCGGCAGAGCCCCCCTCAGCGCCTTGGCCACCCGGATGGTGAAGCCCCAGCTGTCGATCAACACCACGGCGTCCGGCTTTTCCGCCACGGCCAGGGCGACCGTGTCCGTCACCCGGCGCTTGACCAGACCATAGGCTTTCAGCCCTTCGAGCCAGCCGAGAATGGACAGTTCGGCGATGTCGAACGGGCTGCGCACGCCCTGCTCGGCCATGCGGGGTCCGCCTACGCCGACAAACACCACGTCGGGGCCCAGCCGCGCCTTCAGGGCCGCGGCCAGCCCCGCGCCGAGCGCGTCGCCTGACGCCTCGGCCGCGACCAGCATGATCTTCAGGGGCCGGCTCATCGGTCCGTCTCGCCCCAGACGAACAGACCGAGCCTGTCGGCCGCCTCGACGATGGCGGCGTGGTCGATCAGGATCAGCTTGCCGGCGACGCCGCCGACGCCCGCCAGACCCGCGGCGGCGGCCATTTCGACGGTGTGCGCGCCCATCACAGGCATGTCGACGCGCAGGTCCTGGATCGGCTTGGGCGCCTTGCCCAGCGCGCCCTTGCGGGCGGCGGCCGAACCGCGCAGGTCCGACGGCAGGGCCGCGACCCGGGCCAGCATGGCGTCCGTCCCCTCCTGCGCCTCGACCGCCAGCACCAGACCCTCGCACACGACAGCACCCTGGCCGATATCGAGTTCTCCGGCCTTTTCAGCAACGTGCAGCGCTTTCCTAAGATCGGAAAGCTGTTCCTGCGTCGGCTGAACCGCGCCCAGCGCCCCGCCCGGCAGGGTCTCCCCGCCCAGAATGTCGTCGGCGCCCTCGATGGCGTAGCCCTCGTTCTCGAACACCGAGAGGATCTTGCGCAGCAGGGCGTCGTCGCCCTTGCTCGCCGCCGCCACAATGCCCGGCAACAGGGTCGCGCCCTTGAAGTCGGGCTTCAGGTTCCTGAAGTCCGGCCGGTTCACCGTCCCCGCGAAGCTCACCGCGACGCAGCCCGCCTTCTTCAGCGCCGACAGCACCTTGCCGATCTCGGCCATGCCCGCCTCGATGCCGGGATAGCGCGCCAGATGCGGATCGGCGAAACCGGTCAACCGCACCACGAACACGGGCCGCCCCTCGGCCTCGCACCGCGCCGCCACCGATATGGGCAAGGCGCCGCCGCCGGCGATCAGGCCCAGCTTGCCGCCTGTTCCGCCGCCGGTCATTCGCCCGGCAGGCAAAGGGGGCGTTTGCCGTCCTCGCGAATGAAGGCCGTGATCTCCATGATCTCGGGCAGGTCGGCATAGGCGCCCTCGACCGCGTCCAGGCGTTCGGCGAAGGTCCCGCCGCCCTCGAACAGGTCACGGTAGGCGGCCAGCAGGCGCCGGATCGCGGTCTTGTCATAGCCCTTGCGCTTCAGGCCGATCAGATTGAGGCCATGCAACTGCGCGTGATTTCCCCAGGCCGAGCCGTAGGGGATGACATCGCGCGTCACCGCCGCCAGACCGCCGACGATGGCGCCCTGCCCCACCCGGCCGTTCTGATGCACCGCCGCCAGACCGCCGAGGAAGACCTTCGACCCGATCCGGGCGTGGCCGCCCAGGGTGGCGTTGTTGGCCATCACCACATGGTCCCCGACCACGCTGTCATGGCCGACGTGGGCGCCGGTCATGAACAGGCCGTGGGACCCGACCCGGGTCACCCCCGCGCCCTGGGGCGTGCCGCGGTTGAAGGTCGAATGTTCGCGGATGGTGTTGTCGGTCCCGATCTCCAGCCGGACGGTCTCGCCCTTGTAGCCCGTATGCTGGGGGTCGCCGCCGATGACGCAGAAAGGATGGATGATGGTCCGCGCGCCGACCGTGGTGTCCTGCTGGACGACGGCGTGGCTGACCAGCCGCACGTCGTCCTCCAGCACCACGCCCGGACCGACGATGCACCAGGGGCCGATACCGGCGCTGTCGGCGATCCGCGCGCCGGCGTCGACGACGGCGGTGGCGTGGATGCGGCTCACGCGTTCACCGGCTTGTCGATGGTGACCATCATGGCGGCGAAGTCCGCCTCCGAGGCCAGCTTGCCGTCGATAAAGGTCTCGCCGCGGAATTTGAAGATGTCGCCGCGAATCTTCGTCACCACCACCTGCATGCGCAGCTGGTCGCCGGGTCGCGCGGGCTTGCGGAAGCGCACGCCGTCGATCGACATGAACATGATCACCTTGCCCTCGACCTGCACGTCCATCGACCTGGACATCAGCAGGGCCCCCGTCTGGGCCATGGCCTCGACGATCATCACGCCCGGCATGACCGGGTCGATCGGGAAATGGCCCGGGAAATAGGGCTCGTTGTGGGTGACGTTCTTGATGCCGGTGATCGAGGTGTTCGCCACGAAATCCTCGGCCTTGTCGACCATCAGGAAGGGATAGCGGTGCGGCAGCCGCCGCATCACCTCGGCGTAGTCGATCTTGCCGTCACTGCTCATCCTGCGGCCTTCCGCGCCGACGACGCTTACGAACGCGCCTTTCCGGACGCCTGTTTGGCGAGCCAGATCGTTTCGCGCAAGAACTGTCGGATCGGTTTGGCGGGATAGCCCGACCAGGTTTCGCCGGCGGGAATGTCGGCCAGCACCCCGGCGCCGGCCGCGACGCGCGCCCCCTCGCCGATGCGGATGTGGTCGCCGATCCCCGCCTTGCCGCCGAATATGACGTTGTCGCCGACGGTGACCGAGCCGGAAATGCCCGTGTTGGCGGCCATCAGACAGTTGCGGCCGATGACGCAGTTGTGGCCGATCATGACCAGGTTATCGATCTTGGTGTTCTCGCCGATGACCGTGTCGTCATAGGCCCCGCGGTCGATGCAGGAGTTGGCCCCCACGGTGACGCCGTCCTGCAGGATGACCCGGCCCAGCTGGGGAATGTCGACGGGCCCCGACTTCGATCCCGCCGCGCCGAAGCCCTGTTCCCCGATCCTGGCGCCGGAATAGATCTTCACCCGGTCGCCGACGAGGGCGAACCCCACGGTGACGTTCGAGCCGATCTGGCAGTCGCGTCCGATCTGGACGCCCGGCCCGATGACGGTGTTGGCGCCGATCCGCGAGCCCCGCCCGATCTGGGCGCCCTTTCCCAGCACCACGCCCGGCTCGAAGACGACGGACGCGTCCTCGGCCGCTACGCCCTGGCTCGCGGCCGCGTCGAGCGGCACGGGCCGGTGAAACAGCATGGACGCCCGCGCCCAGGCGGCCTGGGCCTCGCCGGAAATGATCACGGCCGCGCCCGCCGGAATGAACTCGAGCGCGTTCGCCGGCACGATCACGCAGCCGGCGCGGGTTTCCGTCAGGGTCGTCTGGAATTTGCGATCGCCCAGAAAGGCGACATCGGTCGGCCCCGCCGAAGCGAGGGGCGCGACGGCGGAGACCTGACGGTCTCCGCCTCTGTACGTTTCGCCGCCGATCCGTCCGGCCAGCTCGTCGACGCTGAGCGCCGGCAAACTGTCGAAAAAGCGCGGATCGGGCATGGCGTTCCTTACTGCGCGGGAGCCTGGACCGGCACCGGGGTGCGGTTGAAGCTCAGCGACGGCAGGGCGGCGTTCAGGCGCTGGATGACCACGTCGGTGATGTCCATCGCCGGGTTGGCGATATAGACGGCCGAGCGGTCCAGAAGCAGGCCGCAGCCGCGCTCCTGATAGACGGCGACCAGGATCGGGTCGGCGGCCTGGGCGATGGCGCGGATCTGCAGCTGCTGGGTGTACTGCAGCTCCTGCTGGCGGGTCTGCTCCAGCTGCTGGGCTTCCTGGGCGCGTTGCTGCAGCGCCTGGCGACGCGTGCCCTGCGGATCGGCGGCGGCGCCCCCCTGCCTCAGCTGGTCGGCCTCGGTCTGGATCGCGGCGCCGTAGGGCTGGAGTTCGCCCTGCACTTCCGTGACCAGACGCTGCATGCCGGTCTGGACCGACTGGCCGGCGGTGGAGGTGGCCAGCAGGCGGTCGTTATGGAACACGCAGACGCCGGGGATGACCGGGCCGGGGTTGGCCGGAGCCTGGGCCTGGGCGGCGGCCGAACCGGCAGCCAGGGTGGCGAGCGCGAAAGCGCCGAGAGCGAACAGTTTCATCTTTAACCTTTTGAGCGGAACTCGGTCCCGCATTTAGAACTGGGTTGAGGTCGAGAAGCGGAACGTTTCTGTCTTGTCGTACTCTTCCTTGCCGATGATCTGGCTCAGGTCGAAGCGGATCGGGCCCATGGGCGAACGCCAGTGAATGCTGACGCCCGCCGATGCGCGCAGCTTGAGCTCATCAACGATGCTCGGGTCCGGGTTGCCCAGCGAATTCACCGTATAGCGGTCATCGAGAACGCCCAGCGTCCCCACATCGGTGAACAGGGAGGTCCGGATGCCGTACTGTTCGGGCAGGAAGTTCGGAACGGTCACCTCCAGCGTGCCGATGGCGTAGAAATTGCCGCCCAGGGCGTCGGTGGTCGTCAGGTCGCGCGGACCCAGACCGGCCGTTTCGAAGCCGCGGAAGCTGTTGCCGCCCTTGAAGAAGCGATCGTTGATGCGGATCGGGTCGCCGCCCCAGCCCGAGATATAGCCGGACGAGGCCGTGGCCGTGACGATCCATTCGGGCGTAATGCCCCAATAGGCCGAAACATCGCCTTCGGTCTTGAGGTAGTTCACGTCGCCGCCGATGCCCGCGAAGTCCTGGCGGAAGGAGGCGGTCCAGCCGCGGGTCGGCCGGACGGGATCATTCCGCCGGTCGACCAACAGGGTGTAGCCGGCCGAGGAGTTCAGGAACGAACCGACCTGGTCGCACAGGGCGGTCGAGCCCGATCCCGACGCCGAGCAATAGCCGTCCGGAACGATGATCTCGTCGCTCTTGAGGAAGTAGCGGGTGCTCAGCAGCGTATAGCCGTTCAGCGGATACGACAGACGCACGCCCCCGCCCGTCGAGCGGTAGTCGTAGGACGAATATTCGCTGAGATCATAGCGCGAGTGGAAGGCGTCGAAGCCCGCCCGCAGGTCGCGGCCGAGGAATTTCGGCTCGGTGAAGCGGAAATCGATCTGCTGGCGCAGCGAGCCCCATTCCAGACGCGCCACGACGTTCTGGCCCCGGCCGCGGAAGTTGCGCTCGGTGATGCCCAGGTTGACGACGAAGGAGTCGACCGAGCTGAAGCCCGCGCCGACCGACAGTTCGCCCGTCGGCTGTTCCGTGACCGTGACGTTGATGACCGAGCGGTCGGGCGCCGAACCGCGCGCCTCCTCGACCGTGACGTCCTTGAAGAAGCCCAGGGCCCGCAGGTTATTGCGCGAGCGCTCCTGCAGGGTGCGGTTGAAGGCGTCGCCCTCGGTCAGCATCATCTCGCGGCGGATGACGTTGTCCAGGGTGCGGGTGTTGCCGATCACATTGATCCGGTCGACGTAGACGCGCTGGCCTTCCTTGACGTTGAAGGTGACGTCGACGGTGTCGGTCTCGGGGTTGGCCTTGTAGGTCGGTTCGATCTCGACGAAGGCGTAGCCCGCCGAGCCCGCCGCGAACGTCAGGGCGTCGACCGCCGTCTCGATCTTGTCGCTCTCGTACAGATCGCCCGTCCGGATCGGCAGCAGCATCTTGAGGAAGTCGGGGTTCAGCCGGTCATTCTCGGTGACGACATCGACCGTTCCGAAATTGTAGCGGTCGCCCTCGTCCACGGTCAGGGTGATGCCGAAGGCGGCGTCGTCGGGCGCCAATTCCGAGATCGCCGACAGGACGCGGAAATCGTAATAGCCGCGGTTGGTGTAGAATTTCCGCAGCTGCTCCCGGTCGTAGTCCAGCCGGTTCGGGTCGTAGTTGTCGTTGGTCGTGAACAGGCGGTACCAGGCCGTCTCCTGGGTCACCATCACGCCGCGCAGGTCGTTGTCCGAGAAGGCGGTGTTGCCCAGGAAGGTGATGGCGCGCACGCCGGTTTCCGGGCCCTCGTCGATCTCGAACACCACGTCGACGCGGTTCTGTTCCAGCTGGACGATCTTGGGCGTCACGGTCGCCGAAATACGGCCCGACAGGCGGTACAGTTCGACGATCTTGCCGACGTCTTCCTGGATCCGGGCGCGGGTGTAGATGCCGCGCGGCTTCAGCGTGACTTCCTCGGTCAGCTTGTCTTCGCTGAGGGCGCCGTTCCCCTCGAACACCACCTGGTTGATGATCGGGTTCTCGACGATCTCGACGACCAGATCGCCGTTCGGCTGCACGCCCAGCTGGACGTCCGCGAACAGCTGGGTGCGGGTCAGGGTGCGGACGGCGACGTCCAGGACCGCCGGATCGACCGTGTCGCCCGGCTGAATCGGCAGATAGGACAGGACCGTCGTCTGGTCGATGCGCTGGTTGCCGCGCACCAGAATCCGGTTGATCAGGATTCGCTCGTCCTGGGGGGGCGCGGCCTGGGGCGCCGGAGCGGCCTCGGCCGGCGCGCCGGGCTGGGCGGCGGGATCACCCGCCGGAGCCGTCTGGGCCAGCGCCGGGCCGGCCAGACCGGCCGCCACCACAAGGGCCAGCAGGCTCGGGCTCAGGCTCCGGGCGAAACGAAGGGCGGCTGCGTCTTGTCGGATCATACGGGAAACCATCGGGGGCTGGCGTCGGCTCGTCATGCGAGCCCGCCGAGGAATTTGAACAGGCTCAGCTTTTGCAAGTCGTTCCAGGTGGCGAACAACATCAATCCCACCAGCAAAGCAAGGCCGACGCGATAGCCGACCTCCTGAACGCGGGCGGGGACTGGCCGGCGGGCCACAGCTTCATAAGCGTAGAACAGCAGATGCCCCCCATCCAGAACCGGAATCGGCAGCAGATTAACAATGCCAATTCCGATCGAAACTATGGCGGCGAACTGAAGAAACGTCAGGGCGAGGTTCGCGGCCATGTAGGCGGGATCGGGATTCGCAGCCACAGCCTGACGGGTGACCCCGCCCGCCGCCTTGGCGATTCCCAGCGGCCCGTTCAGAAGATCGCCCGATTCCTTGCCGGTGAAGATCCGGCCGATGTAGGCGCCCGTCGTCGCGACGGTGTCGCCGATGGTGTCGACGCCCTTGCCCGCGGCCTGCAGCGGGTTCAGGCGGCGGAACGTGTAGTCCTGCCGCAGGGGCGCCATTTCCAGCCCGATCCGGGCGATGCGCACGCGCCCGGCCAGTTCGTCGTCTTCCGTCCGCCGCTCGGGCGTCGCGGTCAGAAACACCTGCCGCCCGCCGCGATCGACGGTGAAGCGCAGGGGGTCGCCCGCACTCATGATGACGATGCGTGTGACTTCGGCGCCCTCCGTCACAGGGCGGCCGTTCACGGCCACGATCAGGTCGCGGGGCTGGAAGCCCGCCTCGGCCGCCGGCGTGCCGGGCGCGACCCGGGCCACGCGGGGCGCGATGATCTGTTCGCCCACGACGCTGAACAGGATGGTGAACAGCACGATGGCCAGCAGGAAATTGGCCGCCGGACCCGCGGCGACGATCAGGGCGCGCTGCCAGATGGGCTTGAAGTGGAAATAGTCGCGCTCGGCCCCTGCGCCGTTCTCGGCGATGACGCGCTGGCGCAGCTCGGCCAGGCCGGCCTGATCGGGCACGCTGGACGCGTCCAGATCACCGGCGAATTTGACGTATCCGCCCAGCGGCAGCCAGGCCAGTCGCCATTCCGTTCCACGTTTGTCGGTCTTCGCGACGATGGTCCTGCCGAAGCCGATCGAGAAACGGTCGATCTTCACCCCGAACGCGCGCGCGACGAGGAAATGGCCCAGTTCGTGGATGGTGACGATAAACGTCAGCACCAGCAGGAAGGGTACGATGTAGAGCAGCGCCTGGCTGAGAAAGCCCGTCATGCCGTCAAGGGTCCTTCCGCCGTCAGGCTGCCGCCGCGATGCCGCGGATGATCGATTCCGCTGTCCGCCGCGCCTGCGCATCAACCTCGAGGGCTGCGTCGCACGCATCGTCGGAACAGGAAACCGCCCCCGGGGCCGTCACGCGCGACATGGTGTCGGCGACGACTGCGGCAATATTGAGAAAGGCCAGCCGACGGTCAAGAAACGCCAGCGCCGCCACCTCGTTGGCCGCGTTGAAAACCGTCGGCGCGGCGCCGCCCGCCTGCAGCGCCTGACGCGCCAGCTTCAGGGCGGGGAAGCGGTCCTCGTCAGGCGCCTGGAACGTCAGCCGGCCCAGCGCGGCCAGATCGAGCCGGGGCGCCGGCCAGGCGACGCGGTCGGGCCAGGCCAGGGCGTAGGCGATCGGCGTCTTCATGTCCGGCGGCCCCATCTGGGCCAGGGTCGAGCCGTCGACGTATTCGACCATGCTGTGGATGATCGACTCGGGGTGCACCACGACCTCGATCCGCTCGGCGGGCATGTCGAAAAGATAGGCCGCCTCGATGGCCTCCAGCCCCTTGTTGGCCATGGTGGCGCTGTCGACCGAAATCTTGGCCCCCATGCTCCAGTTGGGATGGGCCACCGCCTGTTCGGGCGTGATGGCGCCGAGGGTTTCGCGCGGCATGGTCCGGAACGGTCCGCCCGACGCCGTCAGGATCAGTTTGGCGACCCGCCCGGGCGCCTCATGCGGGAACACCTGATGGATGGCCGAATGTTCGGAATCCACCGGGATCAGCCGTCCGCCGGCCTGCCGCACCCGCTGGATCAGCGCCGGCCCGCAGCAGACCAGGCTTTCCTTGTTGGCGAGGGCGAGGGTCGCCCCGCTCGCGGCGGCCGCCCAGGCCGACCGCAGACCCGCCGCGCCGACGATGGCAGCCATGATCCAGTCCGTGGGGCGCGTCGCGACCTCGATGATCGCTGCGTCGCCGGCCGCCGCCTCGACGCCGGTCCCCGACAGCGCGTCGCGCAGCTCTCGCAGCCGGGACGGATCCGCCGTCACCGCGACCTCGGGCTTCCAGCGCCGGGCCTGCTCGGCCAGCCGGGCGATATTGGCGCCGCCGGTCAGGGCCACGACCTCGAAGGCGCCGGTTCCGGCGGTTTCGATCTGGTCCATCAGGTCGAGCGTCGAACAGCCGACCGACCCGGTCGAGCCCAGGACCGTGACGCGCCGCCGCATCACGCCCCGCCTCCGAACACGCCGGCCAGCAGCCGCCCGCAGGCCACCACCACCACCGCGAACATCAGCCCGTCGACCCGATCCAGCAGGCCGCCATGCCCGGGGATCAGCTTGCCGGCGTCCTTGACGCCGTAGCGCCGCTTCAGGGCCGACTCCCACAGGTCGCCGGCCATGGTGGCCAGGGCCGCCGCCAGCCCCAGCACCGCGCCCCACGCCGGATTGATGCCCATGTCGAGATACAGCGCCAGCAGCGCGCCCGCGACCGTCCCGGCGACCAGACCGCCGATGAAGCCGGACCATGTCTTGTTGGGCGAGAAGCGCGGCCACAGCTTGGGCCCGCCGACCACACTGCCGACCAGATAGGCCATGATGTCCGAGGCCCAGGCGATGGCGAAGGCCGACACCGTCCAGGCCAGCCCCGACTGGCTGTCGACGTCTCTCAGCCAGATCAGCAGCACCGCCGGCCAGCCGAGGTACAGAACCCCATAGGCCGCATCCAGCGCCTCCTGTCCGCGGTTGCGCGCGAACAATCCGGCGGCCACGGCCCCGAAGACCAGCATCACCAGCGCCAGCGACAGTTGCTGCGCGTGGGCCGCCACCACCCCGGCGACCAGGCCGAAGGCGACGGCTCCGGCCATGACGCGCCACGCCCTGGCCGCGCTCATCGTCGCCCATTCGACCGCCAGCAGCGCGCAGGCCGCCAGCATCAGGCCGAGGAACCACAGTCCGCCGGCCCAGATGGCCGCCACCGCGGCGGGGGCCAGGACGATAGCCGACGCCGCCCGGATGCCGATGTCGCCCGCCTTGACCGCCATCAGCCGGCCGCGAGGGCGGGCGCCGCGTTCGGCGTGGCCCGTCCGCCGAAACGCCGGTCCCGGTTGCGATATTGCTCGACCACGTCCGCCAGCGCCTCGGGGCCGTAGTCGGGCCACAGCACGTTCTGATAGACCAGCTCTGCGTAGGCGGCCTCCCACAGCAGGAAGTTGGACAGCCGCTGCTCGCCCGAGGTGCGCACGATCACATCGACCGGCGGCGCCCCCGCGGTGGACAGGCCCCCGCCCAGGGTCTCCTCGTCCAGCGGCCCCGTCGCCTCTCCGGCCAGAACCCGATCGATATGGCGTTGCGCCGCATCGACGATGTCGGCCCGGCCGCCGTAGTTGAAGGCGACCTGGAGGACGAATTTGTCGTTGTGGGCCGTGGTCGCCTCGGCCCGGTCGATGATGGCGGCGATATCGGCGGGCAGGCCCGTCCGGCGGCCCAGCACCCGCACCTTCACGCCTTCGCGTTCCAGTCGCTTCAGATCGCTGGCGACATAGGAACGGACCAGACCCATCAGGTCGGACACCTCTTCCGCCGGCCGGCGCCAGTTCTCGGTCGAGAAGCCGAACACGGTCAGACAGGTGATGCCCAGCGCCGGCGCGGCCTGGACGGTGCGCTTCAGCGCCTGCACGCCCTCGCGATGGCCCATGGCCCGCGGCAGGCCGCGCGCTTCGGCCCAGCGCCCGTTGCCGTCCATGATCAGGGCGACGTGACGCGGCCCGTCAGTCGGCGCGGCGGGATGAGAAGGGGTGGCGGGCATCGGCGCTTATCCTACGGCAATTCGCGCCGTCAAACCTGCATGATCTCAACTTCCTTGGCCCGGAGGGCCTCGTCGATGCGCTTGATCGCCGCGTCCGTGTCCTTCTGGACCTCGGTCTCCATCTTCTTCTGCTCGTCCTGGCTGATCTCGCCGGCCTTCTCGGCCTTCTTCAGGTCCTCGTTGGCGTCGCGGCGCACGTTGCGGACGGCGATCTTCTGCTGCTCGGTGTATTTGCCGGCCAGCTTGGCCAGGTCCTTGCGGCGTTCCTCGGTCAGCGGCGGCACCGGAATGCGCAACGTCTGACCGTCGACGATCGGGTTCAGACCCAGGCCGGCGGCGCGGATGGCCTTCTCGACCGGACCGACCATGGTCTTGTCCCAGACGTTGACCGAGATCATGCGCGGCTCGGGTACGCTGATCGCGGCCACCGAGTTCAGCGGCGCGTTCGAGCCGTAGGCCTGCACCTGCACGGGATCCAGCAGGCCGACGTTGGCCCGGCCCGTGCGCAGGCCGTTGAACTCTTCCTTCAGGGCGGACACCGACTTGTCCATGCGGTCGCGATAGGTCTTGAGGTCAGGCTTGGCCATGGTCGTTTCTCTCGTAATTTCTTGGCTTTGGCGGCTCAGGCGGCCTTTTTGGAAGAGATGACCGTAAAGGTCCCCTCCCCCGTCAACGTCCGACGCAGCGAATTGTCTTCCCGGATCGAGAAAACCACGATCGGAATGCCGGAGTCACGCATCAGGGCGATGGCCGAGGCGTCCATGACCTTCAGGTCCTTGGCCAGCACATCGTGATAGGTCAGGGTCTCGTACCGTGTCGCGGTCGGGTCCTTCTTGGGATCGGCCGTATAGACGCCGTCCACGCTGGTGCCCTTCAACAGGGCGTCGCAGCCCATCTCGGCGGCCCGCAGGGCGGCGCCCGAGTCGGTGGTGAAGAAGGGCGCGCCGACGCCGGCGGCGAAGATCACCACCCGGCCCTTTTCGAGATGACGCAGGGCGCGGCGGCGCACATAGGGCTCGGCCACGGCGTTCATGGTCAGGGCGCTCTGCACCCGGGTCTGGACGCCGATCTTTTCCAGCGCGGCCTGCATGGCCAGGGCGTTCATGACCGTGGCCAGCATGCCCATGTAGTCGGCGGTGGCGCGCTCCATGTCGCCGGCGGCCTTGCTCAGTCCCCGGAAGATGTTGCCGCCGCCGATGACGAGGCAGATCTCGACGCCCTCGCGCGCCACATTGGCCACGGCCTGGGCGACGGTGGCGACGGTCTTCTGGTCGATGCCATAGGCCTGATCGCCCATCAGCACCTCGCCCGAGACCTTCAGCAGGACGCGCTTGTAGAGAAACTCGGGCGGGGCGTCGGGCATGGGGCGGTCCTGGGCGGCGGATTCGGCTCCTTATAGGAAGCGAACCCGCCGGTTCAAAGGCCTGACTGCCCGGATTAGATCCGCAGAATGACCGTCTCGACGATCGGCCGCCGGTCCCAGATCTGCTGGCTGGCCTTCTTCAGCGCCCGCGAGACGGCCTGTTCGATGACCATCTCGTCCTCCAGCGCCGGGCCTTTCAGCTTCATCACCGCCTGTTCGGCGCGTTCCGCCAGATCGTCGAGGGCGTCGCCCAGCGGCGATTCCGCATCGCCCGGCAGGCCGATGGCCCGCACATCGATGTCGCTGACGATCTTGCCGCGCTTGTCCATGGCGAAGGTGACGATCAGCACGCCGTTGGTCGAGGCGTGACGCCGCTCATGCAGGGCCTCGCCCTGTTCGGTGACCAGACGCCCGCCGTCGACATAGAGCCGGCCGCTGGGCACTTCGTCGATGATGGCCGCCAGGCCGGGGGCCAGCCGCACCATGTCGCCGTTGCGGGGCGTGACCTGTTCGGCGACGCCGAGGTCCTTGGCCATATTGGCGTGCTCGGCCAGGTGACGGCGCATGCCGTGCGTCGGCACAGCGATGCGGGGACGCGCCCAGGCGTACATCTGCTTCATCTCGTCCCGGCACGGGTGGCCCGAGACGTGGACGTGCGGATGGTCCTTCTCGGTGTAGAGCCGCACGCCGCGGTCGGCGAGCCGGTCCTGCAGGGCGGCGATCGACAGCTCATTGCCCGGGATCACCCGCGACGAGAAGATGCAGTGGTCGCCGAGACCCAGCTTGATGACCGGGTGGGTCCCCTGCGAGGCGCGCGACAGGGCCGCGCGGTCCTCGCCCTGGCTGCCGGTGCACAGATACAGGATCTGGTCCGCCGGCCAGACCCGCGCCTCTTCCTCGGACAGGATGCGCTGGGTCTCGTCCAACAGGCCGACGTGGCGGGCCGCCGCCGTGATCCGGTGCATCGACCGCCCGGCCAGCACCACGCGCCGTCCGGCCAGATGGGCGGCCTTCATCACGCTGAACATCCGGGCCACGTTCGAGGCGAAACACCCGACCGCGATCCGGCCTGTCTTCAGGCTGCCGATCAGATCGATCAGCCCCTGCTGGGCGTCCGTCTCGGACCCGGCCTGTCCCTCGACGAAGACATTGGTCGAATCGCAGACCATGGCCAGCAGGCCGTCGTCGCCCAGCTTCTTGATGGCCGCGATGTCGGTCGGCCGGCCGATGACCGGGCTGGGGTCCAGCTTCCAGTCGCCCGTGTGAAACACGGTGCCCAGCGGCGTCTTGATCGCCAACGAGTTCGGCTCGGCGATCGAGTGGGTCATGGTGATCATGGTCACCTGGAACGGCCCCAGGTCGATCGTGCCGCCCAGCGGCACCTCGATGATCTTCACCTCATTGAGGATCCCCGCCTCGCGCAGCTTCTCGCGGATCAGGAAGGCGGTGAACGGCGTCGCATAGATCGGCGCCTTGATGCGCGACCACAGCCAGCCCAGGGCGCCGATATGGTCCTCATGCCCGTGGGTCAGGACGATGCCGCGGATCTTCTCGCCGTCCAGGAAGGCCGGATCGGGCACGATCACATCGACGCCGGGCGTCGACAGATCGCCGAAGGTCACGCCGACGTCGACCACCAGCCATTCGCGATTCGCCTCCGGCCCGTAGCCGTAGACATTCAGATTCATACCGATCTCGCCCGACCCGCCGAGCGGGACGAAGACGAGTTCGTCGTTGGTTTGCTTTTTCATAGTTCCTTGAGATGGGTATTCCGCCGCCAGATTTCGAGCAGGCCGCGGATAGTGAGGTCCGGATCAAACCGGTCGATGGAGTCTGTGGCGCCTTCGAACAGCGAGGCGACGCCGCCGGTGCCGATGACGGTCATGGGTTTCCCCCACTCCGCCTTGATGCGCGCGACCAGGCCCTCGATCAGGGCGACATAGCCCCAGAAGACGCCCGATTGCATGTTGGACACCGTGTCCTTGCCGATCACGCGGTCGGGCTTCTGGATGGCGATGCGGGGCAACATTGCGGCGGCCTCGTGCAAGGCCTGCAGCGACAGGTTGATGCCGGGCGCGATCACCCCGCCCTCGAAGGCCCCGTCGGCGGCGATGACGTCGAAAGTCGTGGCCGTGCCGCTGTCGATGACGATCAGGTCGCCCGGATAGACCAGATGCGCCCCGATGGCGTTGACCAGCCGGTCGGCCCCCGCCTCGCTCGGCTTGGTGATCCGCGCCGTCATGCCCAGATCGACATTGTCGCCGATGACCAGCGGTTCGACCGACAGATAGCGCCGAGACAGGTTCCTCAGATTGAAGATCGACTGCGGCACCACGCTGGAGATGATGCAGCCGTCCAGCTGGGCGATGGCCAGGCCGCGCATCGACAACAGCTGGCTCAGCCAGACCGCGTATTCGTCGGCCGTGCGGCTGGCCTCGGTCGCCGTGCGCCACTGGGCGATCCACTCGGCCCCGTCGTGCACCGCGAACAGCGTATTGGTGTTGCCCTGTTCGATCGCCAGCAGCATCACGCGGCCTCCCCGAAGAAGACGTCGCCGGCCGAGATCAGCCGCAGCGACCCGTCCGCCAGTCTCAGTTTCAGCGCCCCGTCCGCGGCCACGCCCTCGGCCCGGCCCTCGACCGTCTCGCGTCCCAGCCGCGCCACCGCGGGCCCGTCCAGCCCCGGCGTCCGCGTCTGCCAGGCGTCGAGGATGGGCTGGAAGCCCAACGTCTCCCACCGCTCCATCCACACCGCGAAGGCCCCGGCCAGCACGGCGGCGGCCGCCTCCACCGTCGGCGGCGTCAGCACGTCCCCGCGCAGGTGATGGACCAGCGCCGTCGCCGGCCGCTCGGTCCCTTCCGGCGCATGCGCCAGATTGACCCCGATCCCGACCGCCAGCCACAGGCCGCCGCTCTCGTGCGCCCCGGACTCGACCAGCACGCCGGAGGCCTTCTCGCCCGCCAGCATCACGTCATTGGGCCATTTGATCGTCACCAGCGACGGCGGCGCATACGCGTCCAGCAGGTCGGCGATGGCCAGGGCCGCCACGAAGGTCACCTGCGCCGCCTCGGCGGGCGATTTACGGGTCAATTGCAGCAGGGTGGAAAACAGGTTTCCCCCTTCACTCTCCCAATTGCGCCCCCTGCGTCCGCGCCCGGCCGTCTGCCGGCGCGCGACGATCCACAGCGGACCGGCCTCGCCGGCCTCGGCGCGGCGGCGGGCGTCCGCATTGGTGGAGTCGGTCTCTTCCAGCAGCAGGATCGGAGCGGCGGGCATCACGCCCTATCCGGCTCCGAACCCGACGGCGGCGGCGCGGCTCAGCGGCTCGATCCACGTCAGACCGACGATCACCAGCGGGAAGGAGAAGGCCGCCGCGGCCCAGGCGATGGTCTTCGCCTCGATCGGCGCCTTGTCGGTCGGCTCGACGCCTTCCGGCGCCTTGTCGAACCACATCAGCTTGATGACCCTCAGATAGTAGAAGCCGGCCACGACCGAGGCCACCAGGCCGGCGGCGCCGACCATCCAGTAGCCGGCGTCGGCGGCCGCGCCGAAGACGTAGAACTTGCCCCAGAAGCCCGAGAACGGCGGCATGCCCAGCACCGACAGCGACAGCACCGTCAGGGCGAGGGTCGTCACCGGCTTGTCCCTGCGCAGACCGGCCAGGTCGGAGATCGTCCGGATCGGCCGTCCGCCGCGCGACAGCGACAGCAGGATGGCGAAGAAGCCGAACTGGTCGATCACATACAGGGTCATGAACACCAGCATGGCCTGCACGCCCAGCGTCGTCCCCGCGGCGATGCCCAGCAGGGCGTAGCCGATGTTGGCGATCGAGGAATAGGCCAGCAGGCGCTGGAAATCCTTCTGCACCAGACCGCCGAATGCCCCGACCGCGAACGAAATCAGCGAGATCAGGATCAGCACCTGGGCCCACTGGTCATGCGAGCCGGCGAAAGCGCCTTCCAGAGTCCGCGCGATCAGCACCATGGCCGCGACCTTGGGGGCCGTGGCGAACAGGGCCACGACCGGCGTCGGCGCGCCCTCGTAGACGTCGGGCGTCCACATATGGAACGGCGCGGCCGAGACCTTGAAGGCCAGGCCGCAGATCAGGAACACCAGGCCGAAGATCAGGCCGGTCGATGGATTGGTCGCGGCGTAGGCGGCGATCTCGTCGAACCGCATCGAGCCGGTGAAGCCGTAGATCAGGCTGGCGCCGTACAGCAGCAGGCCCGACGACAGGGCGCCGAGGACGAAATATTTCAGCCCCGCCTCGGACGCCTTCAGATTGTCGCGGTGGAAGGCGGCCAGCACATACAGGGCCAGGGAATGCAGCTCGATGCCGATGTAGAGCGAGATCAGGTCGCCCGACGACGCCATCATCCCCATGCCGGCCGAGGCCAGCACGATCAGGATCGGATATTCGAACCGCGCGATCTTCTCGCGATGCATCCAGCCGCCGCCCAGCACGATGGCCACGGCGCTGGACAGGAAGATCAGCGCCTTGCCGTAGACGGCCAGCGGATCGGCCACATAGGCGCCGTTGAAGGCCTGCCCCAGCGGACCGGTCACGGTCACGGCGGTGGCGGCGACCAGCAGGGCCACCGACAGGATCGACACCAGCCGGGCGCTCTTCTCGCCCATGAAGGCGCCGAGCATCAGCAGCGCCAGACCGCCGACGGCGAGCGTGCTCTCCGGGGCGGACAGGCGCAGGGCGAAATCTAGATCAGGCATCATCGTCTCACCCGCCGATCGCAAGTTGATAGGCGGAAGTCAGGGCCTCGACCGAGGCGGCGGTGTAATCCAGCACCAGACCGGGCTGCACGCCCAGCCACAGGGTGCCGATGATCAGCGGCGCGAAGATCAGCAGCTCGCGCCTGTCGACATCCGTGATCGCCTTCATCGCCGGATTGGTGATCTCGCCGAACATGACGTTGCGGTACAGGGTCAGGGCGTAGACCGCCGAGAAGATCACGCCCGAGGCGGCGAACAGGGCCGTCCAGGTCGAGACGCCATAGACGCCCGTCATGGTCAGGATTTCGCCGATGAAGCCCGAGGTGCCCGGCAGGCCGACATTGGCCATGGTGAACAGCAGGAAGATGGCCGCGAACCACGGCATCCGCGCGGTCAGGCCGCCGTAAAGGGCGATCTCGCGGGTGTGCATCCGGTCATAGACCACGCCGACGCAGAGGAAGAGCGCGCCCGAGATCAGGCCGTGGCTCAGCATCTGGAACACCGCGCCCTGCACGCCCAGGGCGTTGCCGGCGAAGATGCCCATGGTCACGAAGCCCATATGCGCCACCGACGAATAGGCGATCAGCTTCTTCATGTCCGTCTGCCGGAAGGCGACCAGCGAGGTGTAGACGATGGCGATGGCCGACAGCACGAACACCAGCGGCGCGAACATCTTCGACGCGTCGGGGAACATGGGCAGGTTGAACAGGATAAAGCCGTAGCCGCCCAGCTTCAGCAGGATGCCGGCCAGGATGACCGAACCCGCCGTCGGCGCCTGCACGTGGGCGTCGGGCAGCCAGGTGTGCACCGGCCACATCGGCATCTTGACCGCGAAGCTGGCGAAGAAGGCCAGCCAGAGCAGCGGCTGGGCCGCCGGGCTGAAGGCGTATTCCTTGAGCGCGGGGATGCTGGTGGTGCCCGTCTCGGCCGCCATCCACAGCATGGCCAGAAGCATCAGCACCGAGCCCAGCAGGGTGTAGAGGAAGAATTTGTACGAGGCGTAGATCCGGTTCGCCCCGCCCCACACGCCGATGATGATGAACATCGGCACCAGGGTGCCTTCGAAGAAGATGTAGAACAGGAACAGGTCCAGTGAGGTGAAGACCCCGATGACCAGGGTCTCCAGCACCAGGAAGGCGATCATGTAATCGACCACCCGGTCCTTGATCGTGGTCCAGCTGGCGAGAATGCAGATCGGCATCAGGAAGGCCGTCAGCAGCACGAACAGGATCGAAATCCCGTCCACGCCCATGTGGTACTGGGCGCCCGCGAACCAGTCGTATCGCTCGACGAATTGGTAGGTCGCCAGCTCCGGCTTGAACTGCATAACCAGAACGGCGGAGACCGCCAGAACGGCCATGGTCGTAATCAGGGCGATCCAGCGCGCCGCGCCGTCGGCCCGGCCCTTGTTGACCAGGCCGGCCAGCAGGATCAGTCCCGCGCCGACCAGCGGCAGGAAGGTGACGACGCTGAGGATGAAGGGGATCTGGGGCAAGATCAGGCTCCCCACGCATAGATGGCGAAGGCGAGGAAACCGGCCACGCCGAGCAACATCACGAACGCATAGTGATAGACATAGCCTGACTGGATTTTCGCCAGCCGGGCCGCGGATTTCAGCGACGCCCAGGCCGCGCCGTTCGGGCCCAGCCCGTCGATGATCTTCACGTCGCCGACCTTCCAGAACAGATCGCCGATCGCCTTGGCGCCCTTCACGAACACGGCGTCATACAGCTCGTCGAAATACCATTTGTTGTAGAGGAAGGCGTGGATGACCCCGCCCCGGTCGGCCATGCGGCGCGCCATGCCTTCCTTCAGGACATAGAGCCAGAAGGCGGCGAAGGTGCCGATCAGCGTCAGGATCAGCGGCGACCATTTCACCCAGGTCGGGACCGAATGGCTCTCGTGCAGGACGTGGTTGTCCGGCCCGGTGAAGATGGCGCCCCGCCAGAAGGCGTGCTCGCCGTCGCCGATGAAGTAAGGCGCGAACACCAGACCGGCCCCGACGGCGCCGACCGACAGCAGCAGCAACGGAACCAGCATCACCCATGGGCTCTCGTGCGGCTTCAGCGGGCCGTGATGACCGTGGTCGTCGTGCGCATGGTCGTCGTCCGCGATCGGCTCGGAATGGGTTTCCAGCTGGGCGTGCGAGGCGTGGTCGTCATGCGCATGATCGTCGTGATGCGCGTCCTTCCACACCGGCTTGTTGTGGAAGGTCATGAACACCAGCCGCCACGAATAATAGGCGGTCAGGCCGGCGGCCAGGATGCCGACCATGAAGGCGAACAGCCCCATGGCGCTGTGGCCGTTGGCGAACGAGGCGAAGGCGCTCTCGATGATCGAGTCCTTCGAATAGAAGCCCGCGAAACCGCCGACGCCGGGGATGCCCAGGCCGGTGATGGCGATGGTGCCGATGGTCATCACCGCATAGGTGACCGGCAGCAGCTTCCACAGCCCGCCCATCTTCCGCATGTCCTGCTCGTGATGCATCCCGTGGATCACCGAACCGGCGCCGAGGAACAGCAGGGCCTTGAAGAAGGCGTGGGTGAACAGGTGGAACATGGCCGCCTGATAGGCGCCGACGCCCGCCGCGAAGAACATGTAGCCGAGCTGCGAGCAGGTCGAATAGGCGATGACCCGCTTGATGTCGTTCTGGGCCAAACCGACCGTGGCCGCGAACAGGGCCGTGACCGCGCCGACCAGGGCGACGATGGCCGAGGCGACCGGGGCGTATTCGAAGATCGGGCTCAGCAGGCAGACCATGTAGACGCCGGCCGTGACCATGGTCGCGGCGTGGATCAGGGCCGACACCGGCGTCGGGCCCTCCATGGCGTCGGGCAGCCAGGTGTGCAGGAAGAACTGGGCCGACTTGCCCATGGCGCCGATGAACAGCAGGAAGGCCGCCAGATCGATCGCCGACCAGGTGTGGCCGAGGAATTCCCAGCCCGTACCCGCCTTCGAGGCGATCATCGGGAACAACTCGGCGAACTGGATCGTGCCGAACATCCAGAACACCGTGAAGATGCCCAGGGCGAAGCCGAAGTCGCCGACGCGGTTGACCACGAAGGCCTTGATGGCGGCGGCGCTGGCCGTGGACTTCTTGTACCAGAAGCCGATCAGCAGATAGGACGCCAGCCCCACCCCTTCCCAGCCGAAGAACAGCTGCATGAAGTCGGCGGCGGTGACCAGCGCCAGCATGGCGAAGGTGAACAGCGACAGATAGGCGAAGAACCGCGGCTTGTCGGGGTCCTCGGCCATATAGCCCCAGGAATACAGGTGCACGAGCGACGACACCGTCGTCACCACCACCAGCATGACCGCCGACAGGGCGTCGATGCGGATCGACCAGACCGACTGGAAGTCGCCGACGTTGATGAAGGGGAACAGCTCGACCGTGAAGGCCTGCAGTCCGCCCCAGATCCACTGGCTCAACACGATCCAGGCGATCGCGCACGAGAAGAACAGCAGGCCGGTGGTGATGGATTTGGAAATCAGGTCGCCGAGCCGTCGGCCCGACAGGCCGACGATGGCCGCGCCGAGCAGCGGGGCGAAGACGCCGAGGGTGACGAGGGTCTCGAGGTTCACGATCAGCCCTTCATCACCGAGGCGTCATCAACCGCGATGTCGCCGCGGTTGCGGAAGAAGGTCACCAGGATGGCCAGACCCACGGCAGCCTCGGCGGCCGCGACGGTCAGGACGAACATGGCCATGATCTGCCCCTGGACGTCGTTGAGATAGGCCGAGAAGGCGACGAAATTGATGTTCACGGCCAGCAGGATCAGCTCGATCGACATCAGGATGATGATAACGTTCTTGCGGTTCACGAAGATGCCGAAGACGCCGATGGTGAACAGGATCGCGCCCACCGCCAGATAGTGCTGCAGGGTGATTTCCATCAGAGCAGATCCTCGGACGAGATGCCGGCGCCGGTGGTCACCGACTTGACTTCCATCGCCGTCTTCGCGTCGCGGCCGACCTGGCGGGCGATGTTCTGGCGTTTGATGTTGGGCTTGTGACGCAGGGTCAGCAGGATGGCCCCGATCATGGCGATCAGCAGCACGATCCCCGCCGCCTGGAAGATGTAGACATAGTCCGTATACAGAACGCGCCCGATGGCCTCGACATTGGACATCCCGTCGGTCGCCGCCACCGGCCCGATCGAGTCCGACGCCGCGCCCCCGCTGACCACGGCCAGCGAGATGATGATCATCTCGGCCAGCAGTATCCCCGCCACGATCATCGCCAGCGGCAGGTAGCGGGCATAGCCCTCGCGCAGCTTCACGAAGTCCACGTCCAGCATCATGACGACGAACAGGAACAGCACCGCGACCGCGCCGACGTAGACGACGACCAGCAGCATGGCCAGGAACTCGGCCCCCAGCAGCACGAACAGCCCCGCCGACGAGAAGAAGGCGAGGATCAGCCACAGCACGCTGTGCACGGGGTTCTTCGCCGTCACGACCATCAGGCCGCCCAGCACGGCCACCGCGGCCAGCAGATAGAAGGCAATGCCTTGCAACATCGGAGGCCTTCGCCCCTTTCGGACTGTGGGCGGCGATCCCGTTCAGGAATCACGGCCCGGTGAGCGTGTGCGCCTTACCGGTAAGGCGCGTCGAGTTCCAGATTCTTTGCGATCAGTCGTTCCCAGCGGTCGCCGTTGGCGAGCAGCCGGTCCTTGTCATAGAGCAGTTCCTCGCGGGTCTCGGTCGTGAACTCCGAGTTCGGACCTTCCACGATGGCGTCGACCGGGCAGGCCTCCTGGCACAGGCCGCAGTAGATGCATTTGACCATGTCGATGTCGTAGCGCGTCGTGCGGCGGCTGCCGTCGGCGCGCGGCTCGGACTCGATGGTGATGGCCTGGGCCGGGCAGATGGCCTCGCACAGCTTGCAGGCGATGCAACGTTCCTCGCCGTTGGCGTAGCGGCGCAGGGCGTGCTCGCCGCGGAAGCGTGGCGACTGCGGATTGCGCTCGAACGGATAGTTCACCGTGGCCTTGGGCCGGGCCATGTATTTGAACGACAGGCCGATCGCGCCGATGACGTCGATCAGCAGCGCGCCCTTCGCGGCCTGGACGAGACGGTTCATCATGACGGTCTGGCTCCGGAAACGCCGCGGCAAAGCTCTTCCTTGCGCGGGTCGTCGTCCTTGGTGATGCGGCACAGGCGTTCGCGCTCGGCCTGCTGGCGCTGGATTCCCTCCTGGCGGCGTTCCCATTGGTAGACCGACACGGGATCGGCCTCATAGGTCGGAATGGTGCAGGCGCCGGCCATGGACGCCAGCAGCACGAGGGTCAGGATCCGGCTCATGCGCCCACCGCGAACACGCGCCAGGCGGCGACCGCGACGACGCAGACCAGCGAGGTCGGCAGGAAGATCTTCCAGCCCAGGCGCATCAGCTGGTCATAGCGGTAGCGGGGCACGAAGGCCTTCACCAGGGCGATCATGAAGAAGGCCACAACGATCTTGCCCAGGAAGGTGATCAGATAGATGGCCTGCTCCAGCCAGCCCGGCAGGGCGTCCAGCCACATCTGCGGCACGCCCGGGTTCCAGCCGCCGAAGAACAGCAGGCTGATCATGGCGCACATGAAGACGATGTTGGCGTATTCGCCGATCATGAACAGCAGGTACGGGGTTGAGGAATATTCGACCTGATAGCCAGCCACCAGTTCCGACTCCGCCTCGGGCAGGTCGAACGGCGGGCGGTTGGTCTCGGCGAGGGCCGAGACGAAGAAGATCACCGCCATCGGGATCATCACCACGATGGTCGGCCACGTCCCTGCCCCGCCGCCGAAGGCGAACCAGTTCCAGAACATGCCCTGCTGCTGCTCGACGATCGAGGTCAGGTTCATCGTCCCGGCCAGCAGGATGACGTTGATGATCACCAGACCGATGGAGACTTCATACGAAACCATCTGCGCCGCGCTGCGCAGCGATCCCAGGAACGGATACTTCGAGTTCGAAGCCCAGCCGCCCATGATGATGCCGTACACGCCCAGCGAGCTGATCGCGAAGATGTAGAGGATGCCGACGTTCAGGTCCGAGATGACCCAGCCCGGCGCGAACGGAATGGCCGCCCAGGCGATGAAGGCCAGGATGAAGGTCAGCAGCGGCGCCAGCAGGAACACCACCTTGTCGGCGCCCGCCGGCACGATGATTTCCTTGAGCACGAATTTGAAGAAGTCGGCGAAGGACTGCAGCAGGCCGAACGGCCCGACCACATTGGGTCCCTTGCGCATCTGCACCCCGGCCCAGATCTTCCGGTCCGCCAGCAGCAGGAAGGCCAGCGAGATCAGGATGCCGACGGTGACGAGCAGGATTCCGCCGATGGTGGCGAGCGTCCAGCCGAGCGGGGTGGTCCAGAAATCCATCGGTCCTTACTCCGCCGCCATCGCGACCGGGGCGATCCGCAGGGCGGACAGCTCGGCCATGGTCACGCTGGCGCGCGTGATCGGGTTGTTCAGATAGGGGTCTCGCACCGCCGAGGCGAAGGCGACATCGCCCAGGTCGCCCTTCTTGCCCAGCGAACCGGTGTCGAACGCCGCCGGCGTCGGCAGGTAATCGATGCGGCCGAAGGTCGGATGATCCGCCATCAGCTTCGCGCGCAAGGCGTCGAGGGTGTCGTACGGCAGGGTCTGCCCCACGCGGGCCGACAGCGCCCGCAGGATGGCCCAGTCCTCCTTCGCCTGTCCCTTGGGGAAGACGACGCGTTCGGCCATCTGCACCCGGCCCTCGGTGTTGACGTACAGGCCCGACTTCTCGGTATAGGCCGCGCCCGGCAGGATCACGTCCGCCCCGTGCGCGCCCCGGTCGCCGTGGCTGCCCAGATAGACGCGGAAGGCGTCCGACGCCGTCGGCTCGACCTCGTCGGCGCCCAGCAGGAACAGCACGTCCAGCGCGCCCGGCTTCAGCATCTCGCCGGCCGTCTTGCCGCCGGCCGCCGGCACGAAGCCCATGTCCAGACCGGCGACGCGCGAGGCGGCCGTGTGCAGCACATTGAACCCATTCCAGCCCTCGACGACCGCGCCGACCTTCTTGGCCAGGGCGCCGATCGCGTTCAGCACCGCCGGTCCGCCGGCGCCCGACAGCGCCCCGCCGCCGACGATGATCGCCGGCCGCTCGGCCTTGGTCAGGGCGTCCAGCGCCGCCTTGGGCAGCTTGCCCAGGGTCTTCGATCCCGCGCCGAGATAGCTGTATTCATAGGTCAAATCAGCCTGTTCTCCGATCAGGCCGATTTCGCTCGTCCCCGCCAGCCACGCCTTGCGCAGACGGGCGTTCAGCAGCGGGGCCTCGGTGCGCGGGTTCGACCCGACGATCAGCACGGCGTCGGCCTTTTCGACCCCGGCCAGACCCGAGTTGAACAGCCAGCTCTCGCGCGGGCCGTAACCCAGGGCCGACCCGTCCTGACGGCAGTCGGTGTTGGCCGAGCCGAGGGCGCGGAACAGGTCCAGCGCCGCCTTCATCGATTCCGCGTCCTGCAGGTCGCCGGCGATGACGCCGATCCGGTCGGCCGCGGCCGCCTTCAGCTTGCCGGCCACGGCGTCCAGTGCCTCGTCCCAGGTCGCCGCGCGCAGCTTGCCGTTCTCGCGCACATAAGGCTGGTCCAGCCGCTGACGCTGCAGGCCGTCGACCGCGTAGCGGCTGATGTCCGACAGCCACTCCTCATTGATGCCCTCGTTGACCCGCGGCAGGACGCGCATCACTTCCGCGCCCTTGGAGTCGGCGCGGATGTTCGAGCCCAGGGCGTCCATGACGTCGATGGTCTCGGTCTTCTTCAGCTCCCACGGGCGATAGTGGTACTGCCACGGCCGATGGGTCAGGGCGCCGACGGGGCACAGGTCGTTGACGTTGCCCGACAGCTCGCTGTCGATGTTCTTCTCGAGATAGGTGGTGATCTCGGCGTCCTCGCCGCGCGAGATCATGCCGATGTCCGGCACGCCGGCGACCTCGGTGATGAAGCGGACGCAGCGGGTGCACTGGATGCAGCGGGTCATGAAGGTCTTGACCGTCGGACCCATGTTCTTTTCTTCGACCGCGCGCTTGTTCTCGGCGTAGCGCGAGCCGTCGCGGCCATAGCCGATCGACTGGTCCTGCAGGTCGCACTCGCCGCCCTGGTCGCAGATCGGGCAGTCCAGCGGGTGGTTGATGAGCAGGAACTCCATCACCCCTTCGCGCGCCTTCCTGACCATCGGCGTGTCGGTGAAGATTTCCTGGCCCTCGGCGGCCGGCAGGGCGCACGACGCCTGCGGCTTCGGCGGTCCGGGCTTCACCTCGACCAGGCACATGCGGCAGTTGCCGGCGATCGACAGCCGCTCGTGATAGCAGAAGCGCGGAATCTCGTGCCCGGCGCGCTCGGCGACCTGCAGCACGGTCATCCCGGGCTCGAACTCGGTTTCTACGCCGTTGACCTTGGCGACGGGCATCAGCGGGCCTCTTGCTCAGTCGCCACGGAATACACTTCCGTGGCGGTCGTCCCATTCGGGAGCGTCGTGTTGATGGTGATGGCCTCGCCGTCAAGGACGAAGCGCGTCACCGGGTCTCCGGACTGGTTCATCCAGCGGTTCTGTTCGGGGTTGGCGGCCCCGACCTGTTTCCAGGTGACGACGTCGCCCTCGATCCGGCACTGGGCCCGGCGGCGTCCGCCGTCGACCGGCGCGCGCCACGAGGCGTTGACGACCTGGCCCTCGGCGCCGTCGATCTGGATGGCCGACAGGTCCTGGCCATGGATGGCGGCCAGCCCGGCCCTGCAGACCCCACGCAGATCGGCGGCGTTCAGCACCACCGGCACGCTGGCCTCGGCGGCGGACGCCGGGTTCACGGCCGGGACCTTGTCCGCCGGCGTCGGCGCGGGCGCGTCGGCGCGCTCGCCGCAGGCGGCCAGCACGAGGAACAGACCCGACAGGAGAAGCGACGCACGCATCATCGGCCGCACGCTCCCTCGCGCACGCAGTCCTCGATGAGCGTCTTCCAGCGCGCATAGCCGGGCGGCGTCAGGTGAAGATCGTCTTCGGTCACGGCCGGGTCCAGCCGGTCGGCGCCGGACAGGAAGGGCGTGTGGATGTCGATCCAGCCCGCGCCGTTCGCGCGGGCGGCCTGCTCCAGCCGGGCGTTCAGGTCGCGGATGCGGCCGTCGAATTCGGGCTGGCGCGGCAGGACGCTCTCGACCACCAGCTGCGTCTGCGGCAGGGCGGCCTTCCACAGCGCCAGCACCTGGCCGACGTTGGCGGCGATGGTCTCGGGCGTATAGCCGTTGGCCAGATCATTGGTGCCGATCATCAGAATGATGCGGGCCGGCCTCGCGGCCGTGACCTGTCCGGACCGGGCCAGGACGCCGTCGGACCGGTCGCCGCTGACGCCGTAATTGCGCACCGGCATGCCGGGAAACAGGGCCGCCCAGTCGCCGCCCTCGGTGATGCTGTCGCCGACGAAGGCGACGCCCGTCCCGTCCAGCGGCGCATAGCCGGCGAACAGGGTGGTCCGCTCGCGGTAGTGGCCGACCAGCCAGGGGTCCGTATAGACCGCGGGCGGCGCGACGCCGGCCGACTGCGGGGACGCAGCCTCGACCCCATCCGGTCCGCTGCCCGCCCACGCGGGCGCCGCGGCGCCGGACAGCAGTCCGGTTCCGATCAGCAGTCCCGCGAGGATGGCGCGCGTTGAACCCAAGGCCCTACTCCGCCGCGATCGCGTGGCCGGCGAAGTTCGCGCGGCGGCTGCGGTAGGAGGCGATGCGATCCTCGATCTCGTGACGGAAATGCCGGATCAGACCCTGGACCGGCCAGGCCGCCGCGTCGCCGAGGGCGCAGATGGTGTGGCCCTCGATCTGGGTCGAGACCTCCAGCAGCATGTCGATCTCGGACGGATCGGCCTCGCCGACGGCCATCCGCTCCAGCACGCGCCACATCCAGCCGGTGCCCTCGCGGCACGGCGTGCACTGGCCGCAGCTCTCGTGCTTGTAGAAATAGCTGATGCGGGCGATGGCGCGGACCAGATCGGTCGACTGGTCCATGACGATCACCGCCGCCGTGCCGAGGCCCGACTTCATCTCGCGCAGGCTGTCGAAATCCATCAGCGCGACTTCGCTCATCTCGCGCGTGATCAGGGGCACCGAAGAGCCGCCCGGGATGATGGCCTTCAGATTGTCCCAGCCGCCGCGCACGCCGCCGCAATGGTCTTCCAGCAGCTGACGCAGCGGGATCGACATCGCCTCCTCGACATTGCACGGCCGGTTCACATGGCCGCTGATCGACATGATCTTGGTGCCGGTGTTGTTCGGCCGGCCGAAGCCCGCGAACCACTCGGCCCCGCGGCGCAGGATGGTGCCCACCACCGCGATCGACTCGACGTTGTTCACCGTGGTCGGGCAGCCGTACAGGCCGGCCCCGGCCGGGAACGGCGGCTTCAGCCGCGGCTGGCCCTTCTTGCCCTCCAGCGACTCCAGCAGGGCCGTCTCCTCGCCGCAGATATAGGCCCCGGCGCCATGGTGGATATAGACGTCGAAATCCCAGCCATGGATGTTGTTCCTGCCGATCAGCTTCGCCTCATAGGCCTGCTTGACCGCCGCCTCCATACGCTCGCGTTCCAGCACATATTCGCCGCGCAGATAGATGTAGCAGGCGTGGGCCTGCATGGCGAAGCTGGCGATCAGACAGCCCTCGATCAGCAGCTGCGGATCGTGGCGCATGATCTCCCGGTCCTTGCAGGTCCCGGGCTCGGACTCGTCGGCGTTGACGACCAGATAGTGCGGCCGGTCCTTCACCTCTTTCGGCATGAAGGACCATTTCAGCCCCGTGCCGAAACCGGCCCCGCCGCGTCCGCGCAGCCCCGAATTCTTGACGTTGGTGATGATCCAGTCCCGACCGAGGTCGAGCATGTCCCTGGTCGCGTTCCACGCGCCGCGCTTCTTCGCGCCCTCGAGGCCCCAGTCCTGGAGCCCGTAGAGGTTGGTGAAGATGCGATCCTTGTCTTCGAGGATTCCGACCATGATTCAGTCCATCTCCGCCATGCGGCGGCGGTGATAACGCGTGCGAAGGAAGATGGCGGCCAGCATCAGGGCCCAGCCGACGGCCAGGCCGGCGTAACCGGCCCACTGCACCATCGGACCGGCGCCGCCGGCATAGCTGGCGCCCCAGACAGCGACAGCGCCCAGAACGACCAGCACGAACCCCGCCAGCCGCTGGTTGCGGCCGACCGTGCGCAGTTCGGCGCGGTAAGCGGCGATCTTCGCGTCATCGGTCAGGTCGGGGCGCGTCATGCGACCACCGGATCGCTGTTGGGCAGCTTGTCGATCTTCGCCGCCGCCGAGCCGTCGTAAAGGCTCGGATCGGTCAGGGTCAGGGCCCCGCCTTCCGGCTCCGAGCTGGCGCGACCGACCCGGCTGCCCGGCTTCGGCTTCTTGCCGGCGGCGAAGTCGTCGATGATCTGCGCCATGCTCTCGGCGGTCAGGTCCTCGAAATAGTAGTCGTTGATCTGGGCCATCGGCGCATTGGCGCAGGCGCCCAGGCATTCGACTTCCTGCCAGGTGAAGCGGCCGTCGGCGCTCAGCGTGTCCTTCGGCCCGATCTTGTTCTTGCAGACCGTCATCAGCTCGCCGGCGCCGCGCAGGGCGCAGGGCGTCGTGCCGCAGACCTGGATCAGCGCCGCCGTGCCCACCGGCTCCAGCATGAACATGGTGTAGAAGGTCGCGACCTCCAGCACCCGGATCCAGGGCATGCCCAGCAGCTCGGCGATGGCGCGGATGGCGGGCTCGGAGACCCAGCCCTCCTGCTTCTGCACCAGCCACAGGATCGGGATCACCGCCGACTGACGACGGTTCTCGGGATATTTGGCGATCCACCAGTCGGCCTTGGCCTTCGTCGCCTTCGAGAAGGCGAACGCGGCGGGCTGTTCCTTGGCGAGACGACGAACGCTCATCAGACTTCCATTTCAGAGGCGACGACGCCTTCGCCCATCATTTTCTTACGCACGGTCAGCACCTTGTGCGCGCCCTGGCGGCTCAGGAGGAAGTTGTGCTTCCACACATCCCCGCCGCTGTCGGTCACGGTGTAGCCGACCACCGCCCAGCCCTGGCGGACGAGATCGCTCAGGGGCCTGTCGTTCACCGGTCCACTTCCCCGAACACGATGTCCAGCGAGCCGAGGATGGCGGAAACGTCCGCCAGCATGTGGCCGCGGTTCATCCAGTCCATGGCCTGCAGCGAGCGGAAGCCCGGGGCCGAGATCTTGACCCGGTACGGTTTGTTGGTGCCGTCAGAGACCAGATAGATGCCGAACTCGCCCTTGGGGGCCTCGACGGAGGCGTAGACCTCGCCCTCGGGCGTCCTGAAGCCCTCGGTGTAGAGTTTGAAGTGGTGGATCAGCGCTTCCATCGAGCGCTTCATCTCGCCGCGCTTGGGCGGGACGACCTTGTTGTTCTCGGTCATCACCGGCTCGCCGGGGCAGTTGCGCAGCTTGTGGATGCACTGCTCCATGATGTGCACCGACTGCTTCATCTCCTCGATGCGGCACAGGTAGCGGTCCCAGCAGTCGCCGTTCTTGCCCACGGCGATGTCGAACTCGAGATCGGCGTAGCATTCGTAGGGCTGCGACTTGCGCAGGTCCCACGGAATGTCCGAGCCGCGCAGCATCACCCCGGTGAAGCCCCAGTCCAGCGCCTGCTGTTTCGACACCACGCCGATGTCGACGTTGCGCTGCTTGAAGATGCGGTTCTCGGTGACCAGGGACTCGATGTCCTTCAGCGCCGCCGGGAATTCGCGGCACCAGCGGCCGATATCGTCGACCAGCTCCATCGGCAGGTCCTGGTGGACGCCGCCGGGACGGAAGTAGTTGGCGTGCAGACGGGCGCCGGAAGCGCGCTCGTAGAACACCATCAGCTTCTCGCGTTCCTCGAAGCCCCACAGCGGCGGCGTCAGGGCGCCCACGTCCATGGCCTGGGTGGTCACGTTCAGCAGGTGCGAGAGGATGCGCCCGATCTCGGAATACAGCACCCGGATCAGCTGGGCCCGGTACGGCACGTCCACGCCCAGCAGCTTCTCGATGGCCAGGCAGAAGGCGTGCTCCTGGTTCATCGGCGCGACATAGTCGAGGCGATCCAGATAGGGCACGTTCTGCAGATAGGTCCGCGCCTCCATCAGCTTCTCGGTGCCGCGGTGCAGCAGGCCGATGTGCGGATCGACGCGGGTGACCAGCTCGCCGTCCAGCTCCAGCACCAGGCGCAGCACGCCGTGCGCGGCCGGATGCTGCGGGCCGAAATTGATCGTGAATTTGCGGTCGTCCAGCGCGCGGGCATGGTCGGTCAGGCCGTCGTCGAAGACGTCGGTGGCGCCGATCGGCAGGGGGGTGTTGTGTCCGTCAGCCATCAGGCCTTGCTCCCCGCCAGCCCTTGCGCCTTCTCGTCGCCCGGCAGGACCGGCAGCGGATATTCCGCGCCCTCCCACGGCGACAGGAAGTCGAAATTGCGGAACTCCTGGGTCAGTTTGACGGGCTCATAGACCACCCGCTTCTGCTCCTCGTCGTACCGGACCTCGACATAGCCGGTCATGGGGAAGTCCTTGCGCAGCGGATGTCCCTGGAAGCCGTAGTCGGTCAGCAGCCGGCGCAGGTCCGGATGGCCCTCGAACAGCATGCCGTACATGTCGAACGCCTCGCGCTCGAACCAGTCGGCGCAGGGGAAGACGCCCACGGCGCTCGGGACCGGCTGGACCTCGTCGGTCGACAGCTTGACCCGCACCCGCGCGTTCCGCGTCATCGACAGCAGGTGATAGACCACCTCGAACCGCTCGGCCCGGTCGGGGAAGTCGACCCCGCACAGGTCCAGCAGCTGATGGAAGCCGAACCGGTCCTTCAGCGCCGTCAGCACCGACAGGATGTTGGCGCGCGTGGCGATCAGCGTCAGCTCGCCGAACGCGATCTGCGCCTCGACGCCCAGTTCGCCGACCATCTCGGCGCCCAGCGGCGTCAGGGCGGTCTCGATCTCTTCGATACGGGCGAGCGCGTTCATCGGTCGATCGTCCCGGTGCGGCGGATCTTCTTCTGCAACTGCAACAGCCCGTACAGCAACGCCTCCGCCGTCGGCGGACAGCCGGGCACATAGACGTCGACAGGTACAACCCGGTCGCAACCGCGCACGACGCTGTAACTGTAATGATAATACCCGCCGCCGTTGGCGCACGAACCCATGGAAAGCACGTAACGCGGGTCCGGCATCTGATCGTAGACCTTGCGCAGCGCCGGCGCCATCTTGTTGGTCAGGGTGCCGGCCACGATCATCAGGTCGGACTGACGCGGGCTGGCGCGCGGGGCCATGCCGAACCGCTCCATGTCGAAGCGCGGCATCGACGCCTGCATCATCTCCACGGCGCAGCAGGCCAGTCCGAAGGTCATCCACATCAGCGAGCCCGTCCGGGCCCAGTTGATGACGTCGTCCAGCGAGGTGGTGATGAAGCCGCGCTCGCCCAGCTCGGCGTTCACGGCCTCGAAGAATTTGTCGTGGATGGCCGGATCATAGCCCTCGACCGACGACCGGGCGCCGGTGTTGAACATGGTCGTGCTCATCGGCCCGGCCAGGCGCGAGGACGCGGGCCCCACGGGCGAACTGCCCTGGTTGCCGACGCCGATCAGCGGGACGGTGTTCGTGGTCGTCACTCCCATTCGAGCGCGCCCTTCTTCCATTCGTAGATAAAGCCGACGGTCAGCACGCCGAGGAACACCATCATCGACCAGAAGGCGAACACCATGCCCGCCTGCGACAGGTCGAACATCGACACCGCCCACGGGAACAGGAAGGCCACCTCCAGATCGAAGATGATGAAGAGGATCGACACCAGATAGAAGCGGACATCGAACTTCATCCGCGCGTCGTCGAACGCGTTGAAGCCGCACTCATAGGCCGACAGCTTCTCGGAGTCGGGGTTCTTCGGGGCCAGGACCCACGCCGCCAGCATGAAGCCGAGGCCGAGAACCGCCGCGATCCCGAGAAAGATCACGATCGGCAGATATTCGAGAAGGAATGCATTCATCCGGGGGGACCTCGGCCGCCCTTGATGGGAGGGGCGGATTCGGCGCTTTCTAGCCGCTGAACCGCGCCCGTTCAAACCCATGTGACGAAAGGTTTTTCTTGAGAATGGTTCGCAGAAAATCCGACCCGGCCCGGGGCCGCCCGAACGGCGCGGGAACGGATGAAAAACTGTCCCGAACGCTCTTATCGTCGCTTGACAGTGCGAGCCGCCCCCGCCTAAACGACGCCCCTCGCCGCGACGCACCTTTCAGCGCCGCGGCCGGGATACGCGGGTGTAGCTCAGTTGGTTAGAGTGCCGGCCTGTCACGCCGGAGGTCGCGGGTTCGAGTCCCGTCACTCGCGCCACTTCTCCTGACCGGAGAGGTGGCGCGGACCCCCTCCCCCCGCTCCTCACATCGGCGACGTTACCGCGGTTTCATCCCCGCGCCGCACTCTTGCCTTATTCCGCTACAAACGTAACACTACAAATGTAGCAGGAACCCACGGCATGATCGAAACCCTTCCCCGGCGCGAGCGCGAAGTGTTCGAGATCCTGTGCCGGCTGGAACAGGGCACGGCGGCGGCGGTGCGTCAGGCCATGGCCGGCGCGCCCAGCGACTCGGCCGTGCGGACCCTGCTGACCCGGCTTGAGGCCAAGGGGCTGGTCGGACACCACAGCGAGGGGGCGACCTATGTCTACGCCCCCGTCCCCCATCCCGAGGCCGTCGCCGCCGGGGCCCTGAACCGCCTCGTCGACACCTTCTTCGCCGGCTCGGCCGCCAGCGCCGCCACCGCCCTGCTGGGTTTGACGAAAAGGCTGAAGCCCGACGAACTGGCGGCCCTCGAGCGAGCGATCAGAAATGCCCGGGAGCGGGGATCGTGACCGCCGTCTTCCTGGCCCTGCTGGCCAAGTCCAGTCTCGTCGCCGGCCTGGCCCTGACGATCGTCTGGCTGCTGACCGGACGGTCGCCGGCGGAGCGGGCGGCCCTGCTGCGGGCGGCCGTCGTCCTGCTCGTCGCCCTGCCCCTGATCGCCCTCGCCGGACCCGACCTGACGATCTGGCTGGCCGCGGCGCCCCCGCCGCCGGAGACTCTCATCCTGCCCGCCGGAAGCGTCGCCGCCTCCGCGCCGGCCCTTGCGGCGCCCGCCCTGTCGACCTGGTTCGCCCTGGTCTGGGGACTCGGCGCCGCCGGTCTCCTCGCCCGCTTCGGCCTCGGGATTCTGACGCTGGCCCGCTGGACCCGCGCCGGCGAGGCCGTCTCCGATCCGGCATGGACCGCGCCGCTCGCCCGGTTGGCGGGGCGATCCCGTCCGCGGCTGCTGGCGACCCGCCGCATCGCCTCGCCCCTCAGCTGGGGCGTGCCGCCGGGCGTGGTCCTGATCGGCGCCGCCCAGTTGAACCAGCCGCGCGACGCCGAGGCCGTGATGGCCCACGAACTGGCCCACATCCGCCGCCGGGACTGGCTGTTCCTCGCCCTGTCCCGCGTCGCCACGGCCCTGTTCTGGTTCAACCTCCTGGTCTGGCTGTTGCAGGCCGAGCTCGGCCGGCTGTCCGAGGAGGCCGCCGACGCCGAGGCCCTGCGCCATGTCGACCGGGAAACCTACGCCCGCACCCTGCTGGGTCTGGCCGCCGACTTCACCCCCCTGGCCGCCACCGGCATGACCGGACCGGCCCGTTCCCTCGCGAAAAGGATCAACAAGGTCATGACCCAACGCCGTCCCGTCTCGCCCCGTCCCCTCGCCATCACGGTCACCGTCGGCGTCCTTCTGGCCGTCGCCACGCCGCTGGCGGCCGTGGAACTGTCCGTCAGGGACGCGCCCGCGGCGCCGCAGGCCCCGGTCGCCCCGCCGCCGCCGCTGCCTCCGTTGCCGCCCCTGCCTCCGGTCGCCCCGCTCGAGGCCGCCCTGCCCCCTCTGCCGCCC
>NZ_JBAZOS010000024.1:0-47879 GCF_041648615.1 Brevundimonas sp. | reverse complement strand
CAGCCGCGGCGCCCGCGGCGAGCCGAAAACGGACGCGCCCGCGCCCGTCGAGGCGGTGTCTTCCGCGCCCGAAGCCGCGCCGGCCGAAGTCGTCGTCGCCGACACCGCAGCCTCCGACGCGCCGCCGGCCCGCCGCTCGCGCAGCCGTCGCAGCGCCAAACCCGCCGCCGCTGCAGCGGAGGCCCCGACGTCGGGGCCCGAGCGCGCGCCGGCTGAACGCGCGCCGGCGCCGGTTCCCGCCGCCCCGTCTGCGGATCGTCCCATGCAGGAAACCCATCTGCGCCAGTCCGACCGTCGCGGCGACCGCGCCGAGGCCCAGCCGGACCGCTCCAACGGGCGTCCGTTCGGAGAGGGCGACGTCCCCGCCTTCCTGCGCCGCCCCGTTTCGATCAAGGCCTGAGCGCTCCCGGTTCCGCAACAGACGCGCGATTTAACCCGTCGTTACGAACCGCGGACATAGATTCCCGGCGCAGGATCGCCATGAGGGCTTGAGCCTGGGGAAGCGCGCATGACGGCCAAGGTCGAAACCACCCTGCGAAGTCCGCAAGCCTACGGGCTCGCGCGCCGGGTCGTCGACCAAATGGAAGCCGCCGGCGTCTGGCCGACACCGCAGAATTTCGAACTCTGGACCCATGCCCTCGCTGAGCCCGAAGGCGCCCTCGCCGGCGAGATCCAGCGCCTGATCGCGACCGCCCAGCCCTTCACCGAGGCCGTGACCGACGGCCTCGCGGCGCAACACCTGCCTCGCGGCCGCCTGACCGAGCAGATCCGCGACGCCGGCCGGGTGCTGGACCGCGAACTGTCCAGCGTTTCCGACGTCATCGCCGAGGCGCACAGATCACAGGCCGCCTACGGCCAGACCCTCGACCAGGCCGCCACCAACATCGAAGCCGCCGGAGACGGAGACGGCCTTCAGACCATCGTCTCGGGCCTGACCACCGCGACCCGGCAGGCCCGGCAGGAAACGGAAGCGCTCGAGAAGAAGCTGGAGGTCTCCACCCAGGAGGTCATCCGCCTGCGTGAGCACCTCGAACTGGTCCGCCGCGACGCCATGACCGACGCCCTGACCGATCTGTCGAACCGCAAGGCCTTCGACGAGCATCTGGCCGCCGCCTGCGACGAGGCGGAGACCCAGGGCCGCGCCCTGACCCTGGCCGTGCTCGACATCGATCATTTCAAGCGGTTCAACGACACTTGGGGCCATCAGACCGGCGACCAGGTTCTGCGCTACGTCGCCAGCGTCCTGGGCCGCACCGCCGCCAACCCGCGCTTCGCCGCCCGCTACGGTGGCGAGGAGTTCGCCATCATCTTCCCCTATGAGAGCGTCGCCATGGTCGAGGCCGCGCTGGAGAACGTCCGCGCCGAAATCGCCTCGCGCTCCCTGCGCCGCCGCTCGACGAATGACGACCTGGGCGCCGTCACCGTCTCGGCCGGTTTCTCCGTCCGGCGGAAAGGCGAATCGGCCGCAGCCTTCCTCGAGCGGGCGGACGCAGCCCTCTATGCGTCCAAGCGCGGCGGCCGCAACCGCGTCACCAGCGCCGAACGCCTGCCCAAGGCCGCCTGAGACCTTCCGGGTTCGCCGATTCACGCCATAGTCGCCGGATGCGCAGCCTCGCCTTCAACATCGCCTACTGGCTCCTGTCGATCGTCTACGCCTCGGCCGCAGCCTTCGCCGCCCTGGCCCCGGGACGCGGCGCCACCAGCTGGATCATCCGCCGCTATGTGAAGCGCATGGTCCAGGCCATGCGGGTGCTGGCCGGCATCCGCCTGCAGGTGCGGGGCCGCGAGCGGTTGCCCACGGGCGTCTTCATCATCGCCTCCAAACACCAGAGCTGGGGCGACGGCTTCGCGACCTACGACCAGTTCGACGACCTCGCCTTCGTCACCGGCGACCATCTTGAGAAATTCCCGCTGCTGGGCACGGTGTTGCGCAAGCTGGGGGCCATCGTCGTCAACAACTGCGGCGGCCGCGAAGCCCGCGAGGCGCTGAAGCACCGCTCGGCCGACGCCCACGCCGCGGGCCGCCGGATCCTGATCTACCCCGAGGGCAATCTGGCGAAGGTGGGCGAGAAATTCCGCTACCGCTCGGGCGTCTGGCACATGTACCGCGACTTCGACATGCCGGTCGTGCCGCTGGCCACCAACCTCGGCCTGTTCTGGCCGCAGGAGGCGTTCCGCAAGACTCCGGGCACGGCCACGCTCGAATTCCTCGATCCCATCCCGACGGGGCTGGACAAGGACGCGTTCCTTGCCCGGCTCGAAGCCGCCGTGGAAGGCAAGACCGCCGAACTCGTCGCCGAGGCGACCGGTCAGCCGGCAACGTCCGCCGTTCGGGTCCTCGCGCCCGACGAGGCCGCGCGCGCCGGCCAGGCCACGCCCCTCACCTGAGCGTCTTCGGTTTCCGCTTCTTCGCCGCCTTGCGGACCGCCGCCGCGATCGACGCCCGCGCCCAGGTCAACGCCTCGTCCGGGTCGTCCGCGGCGCTTTCAGGCAGGCTCCAGTAGGCCATGCTCATCACCTGCCCATTCTTCGCGGAATAGGTGAACGGGCGGGATCCCGCGGCGCTCAACGCCGGCTCGTTCTCCTCATCGACCTTCAACCAGACGACGCCGTCATCCAGCAGGGCCCAGATCAGATCGTCGGCATAGACGGCCGCCGCTCCGAACATCGGCTTGATCCGCATCGGACCCAGGCCGGCGAAATGCTCGAGCACCCATTCGCCGAAGTCGGGATCATAGGCCATCGGTCAGGCCGCCGGGATCACCGCGCCGTCGTATTTGGCGGCGATGAAATCCTTCACCGCCTGGCTGCGCAGCATGGCCGCCAGCGCGGCGATACGCGGGTCGTTCCGGTTGTCGGGGCGCGCCACCAGATAGTTCACATACGGGCTGTCGGCGCCTTCCAGCGCCAGGGCGTCCGTCTTCGGCTTCAGCCCCGCGTCCAGCGCATAGTTGGTGTTGATCACCGCCATGTCGACCTGGTCCAGCACCCGCGGCAGGGTCGCTGATTCAAGCTCCCGGAAGCGAAGGTTCTTCGGATTGTCGACGATGTCGCGCAGGGTCTGCAGCGGATTGGCCGGGTCCTTCAGCCGGATCAGGCCCGCCTTCTGCAGCAGGATCAGCGACCGCCCGATCGACGAGGCGTCGTTCGGCACCGCGACCTCGGCCCCGTTCGGCAACTGATCCAGCGAGCGAAAGCGCCGCGAATAGGCGCCCAGCGGCTCGACGTGCACCCCGGCCACGGTCGTCAGATCC
Source organism: Brevundimonas sp. (assembly GCF_041648615.1). Taxonomy (GTDB): domain Bacteria; phylum Pseudomonadota; class Alphaproteobacteria; order Caulobacterales; family Caulobacteraceae; genus Brevundimonas. The sequence continues at coordinate 44,625 of NZ_JBAZOS010000024.1, read as the reverse complement.
GCCCCGCGCGAGGCGTTGAACTCGTCCAGATAGGGTTTGGTCTGGAAATAGTTGGCGTCCAGCCGGCGCTCCATCAACTGGGTGTTCGGCTGGACGTAGTCGTTGAACACCTTGATCTCGATCTGGAGCCCCTCGGCCGCCAGCAGCGGCTTGATGTGCTCCAGTATCTCCGCGTGCGGCACCGCCGTCGCGCCCACGACCAGCGGCGCGTTGGCGTCGGCCTTCCTTTCGGCGCCCTGCCCGCAGGCGGCGAGCACCAGTGAGGCGGCGGCGAGGGTCAGGAGCGAGCGGCGGATCATGGGCGGGCCTTTCGGGGGGGCGATCAGCGGTGGGAAACGGAGGCGACCAGACGGTCGCCGAGCATCTGAAGAATCTGCACCAGCAGGAGCAGCAACACCACGGTGACGACCATGACATCGGTCTGGAAGCGCTGGTAGCCGAAGCGGATGGCCAGGTCGCCGAGACCGCCGGCGCCGACCACCCCGGCCATGGCGGTATAGGACACCAGGGCGATGGCGGTCACGGTCGCCCCGGCGATGACGCCCGGCATGGCCTCGGGCAGCAGGGCGCGGGTGACGATCTGCCAGGTCGAGCCGCCCATGGCCTGGGTCGCCTCGACGACCCCCTTGTCGACCTCGCGCAGGGCCGTCTCGACCAGCCGGGCGTAGAAGGGCGCCGCACCCACGACGAGCGGCGGAATGGCCCCGGCCACGCCCAGCGAGGTCCCGACCAGCAGCACCGTCACTGGCAGCATGACGATCAGCAGGATGATGAAGGGCACAGAGCGCAGGATGTTGACGATCAGCGACAGCAGGGTGTTGAGCACCGGATTGGCCGCCAGCCGCCCCTTGCCCGACAGGTAGAGCAACACGCCCAGCGGAATGCCGAACAACACGGTCAGGGCCATAGACCCGCCGAGCATCAGCAGGGTGTCCCGCGAGGCGCGGGCGATCTCGGGCCAATCCACGTTACTGGCGATATTGGCGAAGAAGGCTTCCATCAGATCGCCTCCCCCACGCTTTCCACCACCACGCCACGCGCGGTCAGCTGCGCCACCGCCGCTTCCGCGTCGCCGCCGGTGAAGGCCACCACCAGCTGGCCGTAGGGCTCGCCGCGGATGCGGCTGATGCGGCCCGACAGGATGGAATAGTCCACCCCTACAGACCGGGCGACGCGGCTCAGTTCCGGCTCATAGGTCGAGCCGCCGCGGAACGTCAGCTTCGCCAGACGTCCGCCGGGCGGAACGGTGGTGGCGTCAAACCCCTCCTCGCCCTCGGCCAGCATGGCGCGGGTGGCGGCGTGTTGCGGATGCAGGAAGACATCCGCGGTCGCCCCCTCCTCCACCACCCGCCCGTCCTTGAGCACGGCCACCCGGTCGCAGACGCGGCGCACCACCTCCATCTGGTGGGTGATCAGCACGATGGTCAGCTTCAGGTCGCGGTTCAGCTGATCCAGCAGGGTCAGGATTTCGTCGGTCGTCTCGGGGTCGAGGGCGCTGGTCGCCTCGTCGCACAGCAGAACGCCGGGCTCGCAGGCCAGGGCCCGGGCGATGCCCACCCGCTGCTTCTGCCCGCCTGACAGCTGGGCCGGATGCTTCCTCGCATGCTCCGACAGACCCAGTTGTTCCAGCAAGGTCGCCACGCGCCGGTCGATCTCGGCGGCCGGCCGGCCTTCGAGCCGCAACGGGAAGGCCACGTTCTCGGCGATGGTCTTCGCGTTCAGCAGGTTGAAATGCTGAAAGATCATGCCGATCCGCCGCCGCGCCGCGCGCAGGTCCGCCGGCGACAGGGTCGTCATCTCCCGCCCGTCGACGGTCACCGTTCCGGCGTCTGGCCGCTCCAGCAGGTTGACGGCGCGAATCAATGTTGATTTTCCTGCCCCCGAGCGCCCGACCACGCCGAACACCTGGCCCGGCGCGACCGTCAGATCGACCGCTTCCAGCGCCACGCGCTCGCCCGCCGCGCTATGAAAGCGCTTCGTCACACCGTCCAGCCGGATCATCAGTCGACGTCCAGCGCCTTCGCGGGAATGATGGTGACGCTCTCGCCGCAGCCGCAGGCGTCGGTCTGGTTCGGATTCCGGAACACGAATTTCGAGGCCAGCTTCGTGGTCTCGTAATCGATCTCCGAGCCGATCAGGAACAGGATCGCCTTGGGGTCGATCAGTATGGTGACGCCCTTGTCCTCGACCACCTCGTCCATGGCCCCGATCTCCTCGGCATAAGCGAAGGTGTACTCCTGCCCCGCGCAGCCGCCGTTCTTCACCCCGACGCGGAGACCGACATAGGGTTTGGCGGCGTTGGCCATGATCTCGGTCACGCGCGCGGCCGCGGCCTCGGTCAGGCGGACGGCCTTGGGACGCGGGCGGCGCGGGCGGGGCGTGGTCTGAAGCTCGGTCATCGGACGGTCCATCAGAACATGTTCAGGGCCAGCTTGGCCTCATCGCTCATCTTCGACGCATCCCACGGGGGATCGAAGGTCAGCTCCGCGCGCGCCGAGCGCACGCCCTTGACCTTCTTCACCGCCTCCTCGACCCAGATCGGCATCTCGCCGGCCACGGGACAGCCCGGGGCGGTCAGGGTCATCTCGACCACCACGTCGCGGTCGTCGGACAGGTCGACCTTGTAGATCAGCCCCAGCTCATAGATGTCGACCGGGATTTCCGGGTCGAACACCGACTTCAGCGCCTCGATGATGTCGTCCGTCATGCGGTCGATCTCGCCCTGGGCCAGGGCGCTCTTCTGCGGCGCGTCCCAGGCCTCGGCGAAGGCCGGGCTGTCGGACATCGGGGTCGTCGGGTCGCTCATGCGAAAAACTCACGGGCCTTGATCAGGGCGTCGGCGAAGGCGTCGGCGTCCTCGATCGTGTTATATAGGGCGAAGCTGGCGCGGGCGCTCGACGTCAGGCCGTACCTTTTCGCCAGCGGCTCGGCGCAATGCAGGCCGGCGCGCACGGCGACGCCGTAGCGATCCATCACCTGGGCGATGTCGTGGGCGTGGGCGCCGTCAACGGTGAAGGTCAGGATGGCCCCCTTCCCTTCCACCGTCCCGATGACCTTCAGCCAGTTCAGGCCGTCCAGCCGCGCCAGGGCGTGGTCATGGACCGACCGCTCGTGCGCCGCGACCGCGCCGTGGTCGAAGCGCGACAGCCACTCGATGGCCGCGCCCAGGCCGATGGCCTCGACGATCGGCGGCGTGCCCGCCTCGAACCGATGCGGCGGCTGCGCATAGCGGACCGCGTCCTCGGTGACCGACTCGATCATCTCGCCGCCGCCCTGATACGGCGGCAGGGCCTCCAGGGCGTCGGTCGTCCCGTACAGGACGCCGATGCCGGTCGGGCCGTACAGCTTGTGGCCGGTGAAGGCGTAGAAGTCGCAACCGATGGCCTGCACGTCCGGCGCGGCGTGCACCGCCCCCTGACAGCCGTCGATCAGCACCGTCGCCCCGACCGCGTGCGCCATCTCCGTGATCGCCCGCACCGGATTGATCGTGCCCAGCACGTTCGACATGTGGGTCACCGCGACGACCCTGGTCCTCGGCCCCAGCAGGTCCGCATAGGCCGCCATGTCCAGCGAGCCGTCGTCCAGCACCGGGATCCACTTCAGCACCGCCCCCCGCCGCTCGCGCAGCATGTGCCAGGGCACGATGTTGGAGTGATGCTCCATCTGGCTGACGATGATCTCGTCGCCCGGCTGGATCGACTGGCCGATCCCGGCCGCAACGAGATTGATCGCCTCGGTCCCGCCCTTGGTCCAGACGATGTTGGAAGACGCCTCTGCGTTCAGGAACCGCGCCACGCTGTCGCGCGCCGCCTCGAAGGCCTCGGTCGTTTCATTGGCCAGGGTGTGCAGGCCGCGATGGACGTTGGCGTAGCTGCCCTCCATCGCCGCCGTCATGGCGTCGATCACCGCCCGCGGCTTCTGCGCCGAGGCGGCCGAGTCCAGATAGACCAGCGGCTTGCCGTTCACCGTCCGCGACAGGATCGGGAACTGCGCCCGCGCGGCGTAGGGATCAAACAGGGTCACAGGCGAGCCGTCAGCCATTCCCGCACCACCTCTCTCGCGCCCTCAGGCTCGATCCGGTCAACCACCTCGATCAGGAAGGCCTGCGTCAGCAAAGCCCGCGCCTCGTCGGCCGGCAGGCCGCGCTGCTGCATGTAGAACAGGGCGCTCTCGTCCAGATTCCCCACCGTATTGCCGTGCGCGCACTGCACGTCATCGGCGTAGATCTCCAGCTCGGGCTTGGCGTCCACCTCGGCCCGTTCGCCGAGGATCAGGGCGTGGTGGCCCATCCGCGCGTCAGTGCCGTCGGCCCCGCGCTCGACGACGATCTTGCCCTGGAAGACGCCGCGCGCCGTGTCGCGGACGACGCCCTTGGTCAGTTGGCTGGTCAGGCCGTTGGCGGCGACGTGATCGACCACGGTGGTCAGGTCCGCCTGCCGCTCGCCCGACAGCACATAGACGCCGTCCAGCCGCACGTCGGCGCCCTGGGCGCGATGGGTCAGCTGCGTCTCCTGGCGCTGCAGCTTGGCGCCGGTCGTCAGGATCGTCTGGCGATAGATCCCGCCCGCCTCGACCTTCACCATCGCCTGGGTGATCGAGATGGCGTCCGCCGGCTCGTCGGTCAGCACCAGCCGGGTCACCTCGGCGCCCCGCGCCACGTCCAGCTCCAGCCGGTTGTGCGCCACCCAGGCCGAGCCCTCGCCCTCATGCGTCTCCAGCAGCAGCAGTTTCGCTCCGGCCCGCACCGAGATGCGCGCCGTCAGGGCGTGGCCGGTCCCCTGCGCCCGCGAGATCAATCGCAGACGCACCGTCTTGTCGCCCGAGACCATCATCTGGGTCTCGCCCACGGCCCGGCCGTTGACGAACACCATGGCCTCGCCGCCCAGCGCCTCGAACGGTCCGCCGCCCACAAGCGGCACCGTCGCCGACGGCGAGGGCGCCGGCGCCTCGCGCAGATGACGGCGCAGGTCCGAATATTTCCACGCCTCGACGCGGCGCGAGGGGAAGCTGGAGGCGTCCTTCAGGTCGATGAGCGGCAGGGCGTTCACGCCGCCTCCATCGCGTACTTGTCGTAGCCCTCGGCTTCCAGCTGGTGCGCCAGCTCCGGCCCGCCGGAGGCCACGATCCGACCGGCGGCCAGGACATGCACCCGGTCGGGTTTGATGTAATCCAGCAGCCGCTGATAGTGGGTGATCACCAGCATGGCCCGGTCCGGCGAGCGCAGGGCGTTGACCCCGTCCGCCACGATCCGCAGGGCGTCGATGTCCAGCCCCGAATCCGTTTCGTCGAGAATCAACAGCGACGGCTCCAGGAGGGCCATCTGCAGGATCTCCATCCGCTTCTTCTCGCCGCCCGAGAAGCCGACGTTGAGCGGCCGCTTCAGCATGTCGAAATCCATCTTCAGCGCCGCCGACGCCGCCTTGACCAGCTTCAGGAAGGCGGGGGCCGAGACCTCCTCCTCGCCGCGCGCGCGCTTCTGGGCGTTCAGCGCCGTGCGCACGAAGGTCAGGGCCGGGACGCCGGGAATCTCGATCGGATACTGGAACGACAGGAAGACGCCCTTCGCCGCCCGCTCGGCGGGCTCCAGCGCCAGCAGGTCCTCGCCCTTCCACGACACGGCGCCTTGCGTCGCCTCATAGCCCGGCCGCCCGGCCACGGCGTAGCCCAGCGTCGACTTGCCGGCCCCGTTCGGCCCCATGATGGCGTGCACCTCGCCCGCGGGGACATCGAGCGTGAGGCCCTTGAGGATCAGCTTGTCGCCGACGGCGACATGGAGGTTGGATATGGAAAGCATGGTCAATCTGCGTAGACGGGGCCGAGGCGGAAGACGGCGGACCCCTTGGTTGGTGCGGTGAAGGTCGCAGAGGCTCCGTCGAATTTGAGCGTCGGCCCTTCGTACATGATCTCCAGCAGCCGGACGTACCTGGCTGAATCGTCAGGGGGGCAATGAATCTCCCCTCGCCGGGCCGGACTCGCTACCGGGAGTCCGGGGTTCTTCGCCGGCGAGCTTCCGCTCCAGAAGCGCCCGTCGGCCTTGTCGAGAAATCCGGCGTCCAGACAGCCACCGGCAATGAAATAGTAGTCCGGTGCTTCGAAATCGCCCGTCTTCGAATAGAGGCGAATCCCGAGTTTTGTGTCTTGAACGAGCTCTCCGTTCAGCGATTCCAGCTCGCCAACGAAGATGTTGACGCCCGCCTTGCACTGCTCCACCGGTCCGGAGGCGGAGCAGGCGGCGAGGGTCAGCATCAGTGGGAAGAAGGCCAGCCTCACCCCACGCTCCCTTCCAGACTGATCGCCACCAGCTTCTGCGCCTCGACGGCGAACTCCATCGGCAGCTTCTGCATCACGTCGCGGACGAAGCCGTTGACGAGCAGGGCCACCGCCTCCTCCTGCGACAGGCCGCGCTGCTGGGCGTAGAACAGCTGGTCGTCGGACAGGCGCGTCGTCGTCGCCTCGTGCTCCAGCTGGGCCGAGCCGTTGCGGGCCTCGATATAGGGCACGGTGTGCGAGCCGCAGTCCTTGCCGATCAGCAGGCTGTCGCACTGGGTGAAATTGCGCACTCCGGTCGCCTTGGGATGCACCGACACCAGGCCGCGATAGGTCGAGTCCGACTTGCCCGCCGACACCGCCTTGGCGATGATCCGCGACTTCGAATTCTTGCCCAGATGGATCATCTTGGTGCCGGTGTCGGCCTGCTGATGTCCGTTGGTGATGGCGATCGAATAGAATTCGCCCGAGCTCTCCTCGCCCTTGAGGATGCAGGACGGATATTTCCACGTCACCGCCGAGCCGGTCTCGACCTGGGTCCACGACACCTTCGACCGGTCGCCGCGGCAGTCGGCGCGCTTGGTGACGAAGTTGTAGATGCCGCCCTTGCCCTCGGCGTCGCCGGGGTACCAGTTCTGCACCGTCGAATATTTGATCTCGGCGTCGTCCAGCGCCACCAGCTCGACCACCGCCGCATGCAGCTGGTTCTCGTCGCGCATCGGGGCGGTGCAGCCCTCCAGATACGAGCAGTAGCTGCCCTTGTCGGCGATGATCAGGGTCCGCTCGAACTGGCCGGTGTTCGACGCATTGATGCGGAAATAGGTCGACAGCTCCATCGGACAGCGCACGCCCGGCGGGATGTAGACGAACGACCCATCCGAAAAGACCGCGCTGTTCAGGGCCGCGAAATAGTTGTCCGAGACCGGCACCACCGACCCCAGATATTTGCGCACCAGCTCAGGATGTTCGCGCAAGGCCTCGGAAATCGGCATGAAAATCACCCCGACCTTGGCCAGCTCGGCCTTGAAGGTGGTGACCACCGAGACGCTGTCGAACACCGCGTCCACGGCGTAGCGCGGCGCGCCCTCGACTCCCGCCAGCACCGCCTGCTCGCCCAGCGGAATGCCCAGCTTGGCGTAGATGGCCAGCAGTTCCGGATCGACCTCGTCCAGCGACTTGGGCCCGTCCTTCTTCTTCGGCGCGGCATAGTAGAACAGGTCTTGATAGTCGACCGGCGTGTATTTCACCGACGCCCAGGTCGGCTCCTCCATCGCCAGCCAGCGCTCATAGGCGGCCAGACGCCATTCCAGCATCCATTCCGGCTCGCCCTTCTTCTCGGAGATGAAGCGAACGATGTCGGCGTTCAGCCCACGCGGCGCGAATTCGGTGTCGATCTCGGACGTGAAGCCGTGCTCGTACTTCTCGAGCGCCGCGACCGCATCGATGGTCTGTTGAACGGCGGCCATCAGGCGACTTCCTTCGCGCGCGCTGCTGTCCGGGCGCGGTGTTTCGCATAGGCCTCGACCCAGGCCGCGGCGAAGCGGGTCCAGTCGTCCTCGACCGTGCCCCAGCCGCCCGAGATGCGGATGCCGCCGGTCGCCTTGTCGATCAGCCCCGTGGCCAGGATGGCCCGCGAAGGCTTGGTCTTGCCCGACGAACAGGCCGAGCCGGCCGAGACCATCAGACCCATCAGGTCCAGGGTGATCAGCTGCTGCGGGCTGTCCCAGTCGGACACGGCCATGAACAGGGTGTTGGGCAGCCGCTCGGCGCCCTCGCCGATGACGGTCGCCCCGGCCGCCTTGACCACGGCCTCGGCCGCATCCCGCCAGACGGCGTGCGCCCGGGCGTCCGGCAGGTCGCGCGCGGCGCAGACGGCGGCGGCGCCGAAGCCGGTGATCCCCGGCACATTCTCCGTCCCGGCTCGCAGGCCGCGCTCCTGGCCGGCGCCGTGCAGCATCTGGACCGCCTCGCGACCCTCGCCCATCACCAGGGCGCCGACGCCCTGCGGCCCGCCCAGCTTGTGCGCCGACAGGGTCAGGCTGTCGGCCCTGAGGCTGCGGATATCGACCGGGATCTTGCCCGCCGACTGGATGGCGTCGACGTGCAGCCAGCCGCCCGCCGCGCGCACCAGCCGCGCCGCCTCGACGATCGGCTGGATGACGCCGCTTTCGTTATTGGCGTGGTGGATGGCCACGACCGCCCGGCCCGGCTGGCCCAGCAGCTGCCGCAGCTTGTTCAGATCGACGACGCCGCGCGAGTCGACCGGCAACATCTTGACCGGTTTGCCCGACGCCGTGGCCGCCTCGGCCACGCACGGATGCTCGGTCGCGCTCACGATCAGTCGTTCGCAACCGGCCGCGATGGCGCTGAGGATCGCCTGGGCGTTGGATTCCGTGCCGCCGCTCGAGAACACGACCGACGCCGGATCGGCCCCGACCAGTTCGGCCACCTGCGCCCGCGCCGTCTCGACCCGAGCCCGCGCCCGACGGCCGGCCGCATGCACCGCCGACGGATTGCCGTTGTCGGCCAGGGCCTTGGCCATCACCTCCTGCACCTCGGGACGCACCAGGCCCGAGGCGTTGTAGTCCAGATACACGCCGCTCACGCCGCCACTCCGATGTCAGTCTTGGCTTCGGCCTCGGTCGGGCGTCGGCGCGCGCCGGTGCGGTTCATCACCACGTCCTCCAGCGACACACCGGCCAGGTAGCGATGGATCTCGTCGCCGAGGTCCTCCCACAGATTGTGGGTGATGCAGCGTTCCCCGGCCATCATGCAGCCCTTGGGCGACGTATGGCCGATGCAGCGGGTGGCGCGGATGGGTTCGTCGACGGCCAGAACGATCTCGGCCACCACGGTCTCGTTCGCCCCCTTGGCCAGGCGATAGCCGCCGCCCGGGCCGCGCACGCTCTGCACCAGACCGCTTTTCCGCAGCCGGGCGAACAGCTGTTCCAGATAGCTCAGCGAAATCTCCTGACGCGTCGCGATTTCCGCCAGCGACACGGCCCGGACCACGCCATCGGCCTGTCCGTTCCTGGCCAGATCGGCCATCGCCATCACGGCGTATCGTCCCTTGGTCGACAGACGCATCGCGCACCTTCAAAAATCGCGCGCTTTTCGAGGGTCCTGTGCTAGAACCCGCGCCTTCGCAAAGGCGTCGGCGCGCAAGCTGGACTTAGAAAGTCCTACCGCTGCGGTCAAGTATTACGCAGTTGCGAAACGACAGTTGAACACGGAATTCGCCGCACATGCCTGAAGTCATCCTGCCCGGCGCCTCTGGCCGTATCGAAGGCCGTTACTCCCCGGGCAAGCGCCCGAACGCGCCGATCGCCCTGATCCTGCATCCGCACCCCAAGGCGAACGGGCATATGAACAACCCGGTCACCGTGACCCTGTACCAGCTGTTCCAGAAGCGCGGCTTCGCCACCCTGCGCTACAACAGCCGCGGCGTCGGCAAGTCGCAGGGCGAGTTCGACAGCGGAATCGGCGAGCTGGCCGACGCGGCCACCGCTCTCGACTGGCTCCAGTCCAACAACCCCGGCGCCTCCCAGACCTGGGTCGCCGGCTATCAGTTCGGCGCCTATATCGGCATGCAGCTGCTGATGCGCCGCCCCGAGACGGACGGCTTCATCTCCGTTTCGCCGCCGTCGAACATGTACGACTTCAGCTTCCTGGCCCCCTGCCCCGCCTCGGGCCTGTTCCTGCACGGCACGGCCGACACCGTCGTCCCGCCGGTCGAGGTCGAGCGCGTGGTCAACAAGCTGCGCACCCAGAAGGGCATCATCATCGACTATGAGCTCGAAGAGGGCGCGACCCACTTCTGGCAGGACCACATCGACGCCGTCGAACGCCGTGTCGGCGCCTATCTCGACAAGCGGCTGGCCGAAAAGCCGGCGTAAGGCTCAGGGCTTTTCCTCGCACGGCGGATATTTGGCGAACACCTGCTCGTACTCCGCCAGGGTCCAGTGGAAGCCCATTTCGCGGCGACGCGCGTCCGCGTTCTCGGGGTCTTCGAGGTTCTCCCAGTCGATCACCCATTTACCAGCCTTGCAGGTCACCTGCGTGCCGTAGCGCTGGGGCCTGCCTTCATTCTCGGCGAGCCGATCGTACATCAGCCCGTATGACTGCCCGTCGACCTCGCCGGCCGCCACCAGCGGTTCCAGAACCGGCACGAATCGCCGCCAGTTCTCAAGGTCCGAGTGCTGGATGATCAGGAAGGCGGCGCCGGCGGCCCTGTCGCCGTACACGCTCTTCAGGAACCAGCCCTCGGGCGGGATCATGGTCAGAAGCTCGGCCAGCAGCCGCTCGTCCATCGCCGTCAGCGGCGCCCACATGGCGGTGTTGGCCGCCGCGCGCTCCGCCTCCGGCAGCGCGGTCAGGTCGATCGGATTCAGCGCCCGACGCCCGACCTGATCCAGCACGCCCATCCGCTCAAGGCGTTCGCGGTCGCTGGTCGTTGGCGGTAAGGCGGCCTGCCGGGCCTCCTCGGCGGCGATCGCCTCCGCCACCGGCGCGATCAGCGCCCGGGCCTCCGGACTCAGCGGCGCGGGCTCCTGAAAAGTCAGAAGAGCTGCAAACAGTAATGCGATCATGACGTCCTCCCCGCGCCGGAGAACAGCCTCTGATTACGGCGAACTTGCGACCTTCAGTAGAGCAGGTACGGCCGTCGCAGCTCCACCCACGCCGTCTCGTCCCGTCCCGCCAGCGCCTCCAGATCGGCCGGCGTCGCCGCCAGGTCGTCGACCCACTCCCGCAACCCCGGCCCACCGTTGATCACATCGATGGCCAGCTTGCCGAACTCATACTCGTACGGGAAGTCGCGCCACAGGGCGTAGTCCGGATACAGCCGCCGAATCGCCTTGAACCCCAGCGCCTGCAGCCGCCACGGCTTGAACGACGCGTGGTCATAGGCCGGGTCGTCGACATGGATCTGCACCCCGTTGCACAGCTGGTGCACGTGCTTGTGGAAGGTCGGCTCGAACCAGCAGTCCCGCAGTCGGCATCCCGCCAGCCATTCCGGCGCGAAGGCCTGCATCTCCGCGATGACCGCCCGCGCGTCGATATCCGGCGCCCCGAACAGCTCCAGCGGCCGCGTCGTGCCCCGGCCCTCGGACAGGGTCGTCCCCTCCAGCATCACCGTGCCCGCATAGGCCCGCGCCATGCTCAGGTTCGCCGCATTCGGACTGGGGTTGATCCAGCTGCGCTCGCCGATCGGCCAGCCGAAGCCCGGCCCCTGATCGGGCGCCCAGCCCGCCATTTCGACGACGCGGTATTCGACGTCCAGTCTGAAGTGGTCGATGAACCACCGTCCCATCTCGCCCAGGGTCATGCCGTGCCGCATCGGCATCGGCCCGGCCCCGACGAAACTCTCCCAGCCCGGCAGCAGGGTCGTGCCCTCGACCGGCCGCCCGGCGGGATTCGGTCGATCCAGCACCCACACCGCCTTGCCGTGCTTCGCGGACTCCTCAAGCACGTACAGCAACGTCGTCACGAAGGTGTAGATGCGGCAGCCCAGGTCCTGCATGTCGACCAGCAGGACGTCGAACGTCCCCATCGCCTGACCTGTCGGACGCCGGCTCTCACCGTACAGACTGAACACCGGAATGCCGTGCCGCGGATCGGTGAAGTCAGCCGACTCCATCATATTGTCCTGCAGGTCGCCCCGCATGCCGTGCTGCGGCCCGAAGGCGGCGGTCAGGTTTATGTCCGGACAGGCGGCCAGGGCGTCCAGCGAATGCGTCAGGTCCTCCGTCACCGAGGCCGGATGCCCCAGCAGGGCGACCCTGCGCCCCTTCAGGTCGGCCCGCAGCTCGGGCTCGGACAACAGGCGGTCGATGCCGAATTTCATGCGGGCTCCGGAGGCGGCAGGGTCAGGACGAAGGAGTCGGGATGGTGGAAGTCGGGCTTATCGGACGGATGCGCCAAGGCCCAGTAGGACAGACCGCCATCGACGTCCTCGATGACCGCCGACAGGCCGATCCGATCAATGCGAGGCCAGTCGGCCCAGTTGATGATGGCGTCGAGTTCGAAAGCGTCGTCTGTTCGCTCCGCCCGTACCACCTGGATCGGGCCTTCGACGTTCGCCATACCCTCACGATAGCCGCTGAACCCGTAGGCCGCCCACTGTCCTGAGGGCGAGATGTTGAACTCGGCGTAGCGCCCGTCCCTCAGCAGGGCGAACACCTCGAAACAGGTGTTGCGCCATAGGCCGTCGGTTCGGCCGACGTCGGACGCCCTGGGAATATCAATCCCTGATTTTACGCCGGCCATCTGCCGCCGGGTCGCTTCCGCGAACCTGAGCTGTTCCTGCAATCGGACGCTGGCGACCGACGGCGAAGGTTCCGGGATGCGCACACGGTCGCCAAAGCCCGCCATGCGGAAGGAGACGAAGACATAGCTGCGCCCCTCGATATCGACGGAAGCTCGGATCGACCTCCCCGTCTCAGCGGGCAGTTCGCCATAAGGGCGCAGGACGCCGTTGAGGATCATAAGGAACCGCTCAGTTCGCCTCGGCAGACGACCGTGCTACACGCCCCTTCCCTCCCAAGCCAAGCCTGATCCGATGACCGAGCCCGCCTTCCAGTCCGACTTCCTGAAAACCCTTCAGGCGCGCGGCTACATCCATCAGATCACCCACCCGGCCGAGCTCGACGCCGCGGCCGCCGCAGGCGTGGTCACCGGCTACATCGGCTTCGACGCCACCGCCCCCTCGCTGCACGTCGGCAGCCTGATCCAGATCATGATGCTGCGCCGCCTGCAGCAGGCCGGCGGCAAGCCCATCGTCCTGATGGGCGGCGGCACCACCAAGGTCGGCGACCCGACCGGCAAGGACGCCTCGCGCCCCCAGCTGACCGACGAGACCATCCAGGCGAACATCGCCTCGATCCGCACCGTGTTCGAGAAATTCCTCACCTTCGGCGACGGCCCCACCGACGCGGTGATGGTCGACAACGACGCCTGGCTGTCGACCTACGGCTATGTCGAGTTCCTGCGCGAGTACGGCACGCATTTCACCATCAACCGGATGCTGGCGTTCGACTCGGTCAAGCTGCGGCTGGAACGCGAACAGCCGATGACCTTCCTCGAGTTCAACTACATGCTGATGCAGTCGGTGGACTTCCTCGAGCTCAACCGCGCCCGCAACTGCACCCTGCAGATGGGCGGATCGGATCAGTGGGGCAACATCGTCTCGGGCGTCGATCTGGTCCGCCGCGTCGACCACAAGGCCGCCTTCGGCCTGACCACCCCCCTGCTGACCACGGCCTCGGGCGGCAAGATGGGCAAGACGGCCCAGGGCGCGGTCTGGCTCAACGCCGAACAGCTGAGCCCGTATGACTACTGGCAGTTCTGGCGCAACGCCGACGACGCCGACGTGGGCAAATTCCTGCGCCTGTTCACCGACCTGCCGCTGGACGAGATCGCCCGGCTGGAGGCGCTCGAGGGCGCCGGCATTAACGACGCCAAGAAGACGCTGGCCGATGCGGCGACCACCATGCTTCACGGCGCCGAGGCAGCGGCCCACGCCCGCGGCGCCGCCGAGGCCGCCTTCGAACAGGGCAGACTGTCCGCCGACCTGCCCACCGTCGAACTGCCGCGCGACGAGGTCATCGGCGCCATGATCGCCGCCGTCACCGCCCGGGCCGGCCTGACGGCCTCCAACGGCGAGGCCCGCCGTCTCGCCCAGGGCGGCGGCCTGCGGCTCAACGACGAGGCCGTCACGGACGGCGCCCGCCTGATCGAAGCCGCCGACGTCAACGCCGACGGCATCCTGAAACTGGCGGCGGGCAAGAAGAAGATCGTCCTGGTCCGGCCGGTCTGACGGGAGCGAAGAGATGCAGATCACCGAAGGCCAGCCGGCCCCCGCATTCGACATGGCGACCGACGGCGGCCGCCGCGTGTCCCTGGCCGGGCTGAAGGGCCAGACCGTCGTCCTCTATTTCTACCCCAAGGCCGACACCCCTGGCTGCACCACCGAGGGTCAGGACTTCTCGGCCCTGATCGACGACTTCGCCGCCGCCGGCGCCGTGGTGATCGGCGTCTCCCGCGACCCGGTGAAGAAGCTCGACCGCTTCAAGGCCAAATACGATCTCAGGGTCATCCTCGCCTCCGACGAGCCCGAGGACGTGACCAACGCCTGGGGCGTATGGGTGCAGAAGAAGCTCTACGGCCGCGAATATATGGGCGTCGAACGCGCCACCTTCCTCATCGATGGCCAGGGCGTCGTTCGCCGGGTCTGGCGCAAGGTGTCAGTCAAGGGTCACGCAGCGGAAGTTCTCGCGGCCGTGAAATCCCTCTGACTACGGACTGTTCTCTGCAACCAGAGATGTAACTGTCATTTCATAGATTCGCGCGCTCGCCTGACAGGCGAGTTATGACCCCGAATACCGGGTTTATTCGCGCGAAGACGCGTCATCGTGGTTAACAGTTCGTGAAGAGACTTGTCCCCATGGCGTAGCTTGGCGCATATATCCTGCTCGTACGTGGGGGCGTTGCGTGATGACCGAACGTGAGCCGACAGTCAGCCGGTCTCTGATCGGAAAGTGGTTTCCGACGCGATACCTGTATCTGCGCGACGGCGACGCCGTCCGCGCCTGGGCCCTGACGCCGGGCAAACAGATCGTCGCCGCCGCGGCCGCCGTCCTGATCGGCGGCTGGACCTTGGCGGCCTCGGGCAGCCTGGTCTTCGACATGGTCGCGCACAGCCAGCAGGACCGCACGGTCGCCCGCGCCCGCGCCGCGTCGGAACGGATGAACGCCGACCTTCAGGCCCGGCTGGACAGCGCCGTGGTGCGCATGAGCGCCACCACCGGCTCGCTCGATGAAATGGCGCAGATGGTCGAGCGCCGTCACGCCGCCCTGACCCAGGTGATGGGCATGTTCCGCGGCGTCGAGGGCGCCCAGACCGCCCTGCGGCCCGCCCTGCCGCTCGACGCCGGCCGATCCTCCCCGGTCCAGCGCATGGTCGCCGTCCGCATGGACCAGGAGCGGCTGATCGCCCGCGCCGAGAACGAGGCCCGCACCCGCGCCGAACGTCTGCGCCTCGCCTTCCGGCTGGCCGGCCTCAACCCCGCCGCCTACGCCCCCCAGGACGCCGCGCTCGGCGGCCCGTTGGTCGAGGCCCGTGATCCGCGCGCCCTCGCCGCCGTGCTGGATGTCGACGAGGCGTTCGCCGTCCGCATCCGTCACGCCGCCGACAACCTGTCGGAGATGCGGACCCTGGCCAATGCGGCCGAGGGCATGCCCTTCCGCCGTCCGACACAGGCGCGCACGACCTCCGGTTTCGGCGTTCGGTTCGACCCCTTCAACGGCCGTCCCGCCCTGCACCAGGGTCAGGATTTCGCGGCCCCGCTGAACACGCCGATCTATGCGCCGGCTCCCGGGATCGTGTCTTTCGTCGGCGTGCGTTCAGGGTATGGCAACACCGTTGAGATAGATCATGGACGCGGCTTCAAGACCCGCTACGCCCATCTGAACGCCACGGCGGTCACGGCCGGCCAGCGCATTCCGCTGGGCCAGCGCGTCGGCGCCATGGGAACCACAGGACGCTCCACGGGCGTCCACCTGCACTACGAAGTGTGGATGGACGGCCGCCCGCAAAACCCCGCCCGCTTCATGAGAGCCGGAGATCAACTTGTTCAACAAGACTAAGTCCCCCGTCCCGCCGCCGCAGCCCCGCGCCAACAGCGGCTCGGCCATTCCGCCCCTGCCCGATCTGCCGACGCCCGGCGGCCCGGCCGCCGCGCCGCGGTCCGCCTCGCCGGCCCCGGCGAGCCAGCGCGGGCTGTCGACCCTGTCGTCGGACCTCCAGTTCGACGGCAACATCACCGGCGGCGGCGATCTTCAGATCGACGGCTCGATCAAGGGCGACGTGCGCGTCGGCCGTCTGATCGTCGGTGAGACCGGCGCGGTCGAGGGCAATGTCTCGGGCGACTATGTCGAGATCCGGGGCCGCGTCGTCGGGGCCATCTCGGGCAAGCAGGTCAAGCTGATCGCCACGGCCTATGTCGACGGCGACATCACCGCCGAACAGATGTCGATCGACATCGGCGCCTATTTCCAGGGCCGCGTCCTGCAGGGCCGCCGCGAAGCGCCGGCTCCGACGCCCGCGCCCCGCCCGGCCGCGCCGGAGCCGGCGCCGCAGATCATCGACATGAAGCCGGGCGCGTAACAAACGCCTCTCCCTCCCCCTTGGGGGAGGGTCGTCGCGCAGCGACGGGGTGGGGCGGCTCGAAAGGGCCGCCCTTTTCCCTGCCGTCCCCACCCGGCTTCGCTGCGCTCAGCCACCCTCCCGAGCGGGGAGGGAGAAGGCCTACTCGACCGTGCTGCCGCGCGTCTCGCCGACCCGCGCCGCCAGAGCGGCGCCCATGAACATATCCAGATCTCCGTCCAGCACCCCCTGGGTGTCCGAAGTCTCGACGTTGGTCCGCAGGTCCTTGACCATCTGGTACGGCTGCAGGACGTAGGATCGGATCTGGTGGCCCCAGCCGATGTCGGTCTTGGCGTCGGCCACGGCCTGGGCCGCCGCCTCGCGCCGCTGCAGCTCCAGCTCGTACAGCCGCGCCCGCAGCATCTTCCACGCCTGTTCGCGGTTCTGGTGCTGCGACCGGCCGGCCTGGCAGGCCACCACGGTGTTGGTCGGAATGTGCGTCAGACGCACGGCCGAGTCGGTCTTGTTGATGTGCTGGCCGCCCGAGCCCGAGGCGCGATAGGTGTCGGTGCGCACGTCGGACGGGTTGATGTCGATCTCGATGGCGTCATCCACCACCGGCGACACCCCGATCGAGGCGAAGGAGGTGTGGCGCTTGGCCGCTGCATCATACGGACTGATGCGCACCAGCCGGTGCACGCCCGATTCCGACTTCAGCCAGCCATAGGCGTTGGGACCGCTGATCAGGATGGTGGCCGACTTGATGCCCGCCTGGTCGCCCGATTCCTCGGCCTCCAGCTCGACCTCATAGCCGTGCGCCCTGGCCCAGCGGCTGTACATGCGCAGCAGCATCCCGGCCCAGTCGCAGGACTCGGTGCCGCCGGCGCCGGAGTTCACTTCCAGATAGGCGTCGTTGCCGTCGGCCTCGCCCGACAGCAGGGCCTCCAGCTCGGCGCGGCCGGCGCGGTCCTTGATCGCCTTCAGCGAGGCGCGCGCCTCCTCCAGCGTCGCCTCGTCGCCTTCCTCGTCGGCCATCTCGGAGAGCATGACGCCCTCCTCCAGACCGGTTTCCATCTCGCGGACGGTGTTGATCTGGGCCTCGAGGCGCGAGCGGTCGCGCGACACGGCCTGGGCGGCCTCGGGGTCGTTCCACAGCGTCGGGTCCTCGACCCGCGCGTTCAGCTCATCGAGCTTCCTGAGTGCGACATCCCAGTCAAAGACGCCTCCTGAGCAGAGCGATGCTCTGCTCGATGTCGGCCTTCATGGCCTCAACATCCGGTCTCATCGCGAACTCCTGCGATACAAAAGTGAGGCGCGGACATAGAGCGCCGGGACGGAAAGGGGAAGGGCGAGGACGCAGGGCTCAGGGATTAGGGATTAGGGATTAGGTCATCAGGGTCTGACGAGAAGGGGGGCGCCGGGCGGCTGCCGGTGCGGTCATGGCCCGCGTCCCTAATCCCTAATCCCTTCCCTCAGTACAGACCGCTCAAATCCTCGGCCGGCTCCTTCTTCGGCGGCGGAGGCGTGGTGGTCGGTGGCGGCGCCGCGGTCGCGGGCGCCGCGTCGGGCCCCTCAGTCTCCCGACGGATCACCTCATTGTAATTCTGCGGACCCGTGGGCATCGGCTCCGTCGGCGCGCGCCGCTCTTCCTCACGGCGCCGTTCGGTGCCCGGGCGGAAGGCTTCCTCGATGCCGTTCACGGTGCGGAAGACGGCGTTGCGGGGCCGCACGAACGGCCGGGCCGGACGCTCGCGCAGGGCCACCCGCATGAAGTCGGTGAACACCGGCACCGGTCCGGTCGCCCCCGTCTCGCCCGAGCCCAGCGGCCGGTTGTCGTCGAAGCCGATGAACACCCCGACCACGATGTCGGACGAGAAGCCGACGAACCAGGCCGAGCGGTATTCGTTGGTCGTGCCGGTCTTGCCGCCGACGTAAGGCCCCAGGCTGCTGGCGCTGGCGGCCGTGCCCCGCCGGACCACACCCTCCAGCATGGAGCTCATCTGATAGGCGGTGATCGGGTCGATGACCTGGGTCCCGCGCTGTTCCAGACGCGGGGACTCCTGCCCCGTGAACGGCCGCCCGCAGTCGCGGCAGCGGCGCGGGTCGGCCCTGAAGATGGTCTCGCCGTCCCGGTCCTGGACCATCTCGATCAGATAGGGATCGACCCGCCGCCCGCCGTTGACGAAGGCCGCGTAGGCGGCGGTCAGCCGGTACGGCGTCGTCTCCCCCGCCCCCAGCGACACCGACAGATTGGGCTGCAGGTCGTCGGCCACGCCCATCTTCTTCGACAGGTCGACGACGTTGCGCATGCCGATGGCCTGGGCCAGCCGCACGGTCATGACGTTGCGCGACAGCTCCAGCCCTCGCCGCAGCGTCTGCGGGCCATAGTATTCACGGCTGTAGTTCTCGGGCGTCCACCGCTCCCCGTTGCGCCCGCCGGCGAAACTGATCGGGGCGTCCAGCACGATCGAGGCCGGCGTATAGTCGCCCTCCAGGGCGGTGGCGTAGACGAACGGCTTGAACGCCGAGCCCGGCTGGCGCTTGGCCTGGGTGGCGCGGTTGAAGCTGGACAGGGCGTAGGAATAGCCCCCGACCATGGCCAGCACCCGACCGGACTGGGGTTCGATGGCGACCATGGCGCCGTTGACCCGCGGCACCTGTTTCAGGGCGTACTGGCCACCTTGCGCCTCGACGAAGATCAGGTCGCCGCGCTTCAGCGGCCGGTTGGCGTTGGCCCAGGCCGCGTCGCCGGTGATCAGATAGCCGGAACGGTCGCCGCGGGCGGTGCGGATGCGCACGCTGTTGCCGGCGGCGTTCTCGACCGCCGCGGCCTCCCATGCCCGACGCTCGGGCGGCCGCTGGCCGCGTACGGCCGTCTCGCGCCAGCCCTCGGCGAAGTCGGTCGTGCCCCACGGGCCGCGCCAGCCGTGCCGGCGGTCATAGTTCTCCAGCCCCTTCATCAGGGCGTCGCGCGCCGCCGACTGCAGCTCGGGATCCAGCGTCGTGCGCATATAGTAGCCGCCGCGGTTGACCTCTTCCTTGCCGAAGCGGGCGACGGCCTGACGGCGCGCCTCCTCGACGAAGAAGTCGGCGTCGGCGTACTGGGCCCGACGCGGCGCGTCCTGGGTCGTCAGCGGCCGTTCGCGTGCGGCGACCAGCTCGGCGTCGCTCAGCCAGCCGCTCTGGTTCATCTCGCCCAGAACCCAGTCGCGCCGGCCCTTGGCCGCGCCGGGGTGGCGTTTGGGATGATAGTTGTTCGGCCCCTTGGGCAGGGCCGCCAGGAAGGCCGCCTCGTCCGGCGTCAGCTGGCTCAGCGACTTGCCGAAATAGTTGTAGGCCGCCGCCGCCACGCCATACGAGCGATAGCCCAGGAATATCTCGTTCAGATACAGCTCGAGGATCTGCTGCTTCGTCAGCGTCGCCTCCAGCCGGTTGGCCAGGATGGCTTCCTTGACCTTGCGGTTGATGCTGCTCTCGTTGGTCAGCAGCACGTTCTTGGCCACCTGCTGGGTGATGGTCGAACCGCCCTCCAGCCGCCGCCCGGTGGCCGCGTTGAACACATTCTTGAACATGGCCCGGCCCAGGCCGCCCACGTCGATGCCGCCGTGGTTGAAGAAATTGCGGTCCTCGGCCGCCAGGAACGCCTGCACCACCGGCAGCGGAACCTGCTCATACGGCACATAGATGCGCCGCTCGTCCGAGAACTCGCCGATCAGGGTGCCGTCTCCGGCGTAGACCCGCGTCGCCGTCGCCGGGCGATAGTCGGCCAGGTCCGAGGCGTCCGGCAGGTCATGGAACAGCCAGGCCGCATAGACGGCCACGATCAGCCCCGCCAGGGCGATCCCGCCCAGCAGCGCGACACCCGCCATTACGAACCAGCGTTCGGCAATCTTCACCGCAGTCTCCGAATGGCGGGCCCCTGCCACGGGTTTAGCTTGCGTCGTCCGCGTCCGCCATAGCCCCCGTGCGACGGTCCAGCTCCTGTCGCGCCGCGGCCACGACATCGGCGTCCATATCCCCCTGCCCGGCCATCCAGCGCAGATAATCCTCGGGCGGTTCGGACCATGGCTTGCCGCGATGCTTGCCGAACGGAATGCGGTTCAGACGGCGCGGCTCGGCCGTCCAGGCGATCATCTGCTCGACCGTCGCCTCCTTCAGCAGGTCGATCAGCAGATGCGCCGTCACCCAGGCGTCCGGCCCGGCCCGGTGCGCCGGATTGGCCAGGGCCGGATCGAGGTTCAGCCCGCGCCAGTACCTCAATACCTGGTTCGAATGCCCCGGCGCCTGCGGCCACACCGCCTTGGCCGAGCGCACGGTGCAGATCCACGGCAGGCCGCCGTGCGCCGTATCGGCGATGAAGCCCCGCTCGAACCCCGCGCTGTGCGCCACCATCACATCGGCGGGCGGGGCCCCGAACATGTCGCGCAGGGCGTATTCGTCGCAGTGCGGATCGGCGTCGCAAAAATGCGCCGGGGTCAGATGGTGCACCGCCATGGCGTGGAAGGAGATCGCACCGCGCGGCCGGAACAGTTTCGACACCGGCGGCGACGCCCGCCACCCGTCCCCGTCGCGCACCACATCGACGACGCCCACCTCAATGATCTCGGCGGTCCGGTCTCCCCCGGTGGTTTCCAGATCGACGACTCTCAGGCGCATGAACCGCAGATAGGGGATGTAGAGCGGGAGCGCGAGCGGGGCGGGGGTGAGGGCCGTTGTCGCCATTTGACCTGGCGGACCCTCGCAAGATGTTCACTCGTGCCGTAGCGCATCAATGGGATCCAGACGGGCCGCGCGTCGCGCGGGGAAGTAGCCGAAGACGACGCCGATACCAGCCGAGATGCTGAAGGCCATGAGATTGGTCATTGGGTCGAAGATGAAGGGGACGTGCAGCACCTGGGCGAGGATCGCAGTGGCGATCAGGGCGAGCGCCAGCCCCAGCAATCCGCCGATGACGGAGAGGGTCACCGCCTCGATCAGGAACTGCATCAGCACATCGCCCTCCAGGGCGCCGATTGCGAGCCGCACGCCGATCTCGCGGGTGCGCTCGGTGACGGACACCAGCATCACGTTCATGATGCCGATCCCCCCGACCAGAAGACTGACGGCGGCGACGGCCGCCAGCAGTCCGGTCATCACCTCGGTCGCGCCCGTGGCCGCCTCCGCGATCTGTCGGGTGTCGAGGATGTTAAAGTCGTCGTCCTCGTCGCGGTCGATGCGGCGGCGGTCGCGGAGCAGATCCGCCAGTTGCGCCTTCACCTGGTCCACCGAGCCCTCGTCGGCGACCGCGATGGCGATGCTGCCGATGTCCTGGGAGCCTGTCAGTCGTCGTTGCACGGTGCGCAGCGGAAGAATGATGACGTCGTCCTGGTCCTGCCCCATGGCGGCCTGGCCCTTGGCCTCGAGCAGTCCGATCACCTCGCAGCTGAACTGCCGCACGCGCAGGCGGGTCCCGACCGGGTCGCCTTCCCCGTAGAGTTCCTTCCGCACGGTCTCGCCCAGGACGCAGACGGCGCGCCCGGCCTCTTCCTCCGCCTCGGTGAAGATGCGCCCGGAGGCCAGATCGAGATTTCGGGCGACGAAATACGGCCGACTGGCCCCGACGGCCGAGGTCGACCAGTTCTCGGCTCCGAAGACCGCGACCGCGCTCGTCGTCTCGAACCCGGAGACCGCGCTCAGACCGGACAATCGACTCACCGCCTCCACGTCGTCGGCGCGGAACGACGGCGCGCGGGTCCCGCCGCCGCCGGGGCCCATCCGCTGGCCGGGGCGGACCATCAGCAGGTTGCTGCCCAAGCCGGCGATCTGGTCGGAAACGGACCGGGTGGCGCCGGCCCCGACATTGACCATGGTGATCACCGCCGCCACCCCGATCACCACGCCGAGGACGGTCAGCATCGAGCGGGCGATGTTCCGGCGGATGGCCGAAAGGGCGAGTCGCAGCGCGCTCCAGAACATCAGGCGGCCTCGGCCCGCGGCGCGTCCGACTGGATCTTGCCATCGACGAACCGGACGACGCGATGCGCATAGGCCGCCATGTCGGGCTCATGGGTGACCATCAGGATGGTGATGCCCCGGTCCTCATTGAGGGACCGCAGCAACACCATGATCTCATTCCCCTTTTCGCTGTCGAGGTTGCCTGTCGGTTCGTCCGCCAGAAGGACGGTGGGATTGGTGACAATCGCGCGGGCGATCGCCACGCGCTGCTGCTGCCCGCCGGAGAGCTGGGCGGGCGTGTGCTTCTCCCACCCGGAGAGGCCCACCAGGGCGAGGGTTTCGCGCGCCAGACGTCGACGCTCTTCGGTCCCCACCCGCCGGTACATCAGCGGAAGCTCGACATTCTCGAGGGCGCTGGTGCGAGGGAGCAGATTGTAGCCCTGGAACACAAATCCCAGCCGCCAACGCCGCAGAAGCGCTCGCTGGCCCCGGGTCAGTTGCTCCACGGCCAGGCCCTGGAAGCGGTAGGAGCCGCTCGTGGGCGTATCGAGGCAGCCCATGATGTTCATGGCCGTGGACTTGCCGGACCCGCTCGGCCCCATGATGGCGAGGAACTCGCCTTTCTGGACGGTCAGGTCGATGCCCCGCAGCGCCTGGAACGCGGCGGCGCCCGAGCCGAACACCCGCGTGACGCCGGTCAGTTCAATGAGCGGAGCTTCGGATCCGGTCACTGTGCGTCTTCGCCGCCGCCCACGATGACCGCCATCCCCGCACTCAGACCGGCGCCGCTCACCTCGGTCATCTGTCCGTTCGAGGCTCCCGCCGTGACCGGGATGCGTACGGGAACCCCGTCCCGCAGCACCCAGATCTGGCTGCCGCTGGATTGGCGCTGGCCGCCGCCGCCTGGCATGCGCGGCGACAGGGCGCCGGCCAGGCCGGTGGACGACGGCGCACCTGTGCTGGGGGGGCTGAATCTCAGCGCCTGCTCGGGAACAAGGAAGACCTTCTCCCGGCGCAGCGTGGTGATCTCCGCCGTCGCGGTCATGCCGGGGCGAAGGCTGAGGTCGGCATTGTCCACCGAGAGCAGGGCCGTGTAGGTCACCACGCCCTCCTTGGTCTGCGAGCCCAGCCCGACGCGCGTCACCCGCGCCTCGAAGGCGCGGCCGGGAAAGGCGTCGACCGTGAAGGTCGCCGACTGGGCCTCGCGGACGGCCGCGACCTCGGCCTCGTCGATGTCGATTTCGAGGTTCATGCGGCTGAGGTCTTCGGCCAGCACGAAGAGCACCGGGGCCTGCAGCGAGGCGGCGACCGTCTGGCCCGGCTCCACCTGCCGGTCCAGGATCACCCCGCCGATCGGCGAGCGGATCGTCGATTTTTCGAGGTTGGTCCGATGGGTCCGCAGCGTCGCCTCGGCCTGACGCACCCCCGCCGTGGCCGAGGCAGCGCTCGCCAGCGCCCGTTCCGCCGCCGCCTCCGCCGCGTCCACGTCCGCTCGTGCGGGATACCCTCCATTGGAGCTTGTCCACAGGCGGCTCAGACGAGTCCGCCTCAGCCCGGTCTCCCGAACCGTCGCCTGGGCCTCGCGCAGTTGCGCCTGCGCGACGGCGACCGCGGCCTCGCCGCCGGCGATCTGGTCCCGCAACTTCGTCGCATCGAGCGTCGCCAGCACCTGTCCCGGGACCACGACATCGTTTTCCTCGACCATCACGCGCTCGACGGCGCCCGAAAGCTCGCTGCCGACCTCGACCTGGTTGAGGGGCGCGACCGTTCCGGTCGCCGACACCGTCGCCACGAGGTCGCCCCGGGTCAGAAGCTGGGTCTGGTACGGCGATGTCGGCGCCGGCGTGGCCAGCCTCCATATCAGAAACGCCGCCGCGACAGCCGCGACCGCGACCGCAACAACGATCACCGCCTTCGGCCTTTTCCGCGTCCCGGCGCCCGGTACGCCGAGCATCTCTTCAAGGGTGCGGTCCTGCACCCACCCTTCCGCCGTACGGCGGCCGGCCGCGGGCGTCGACGGGGGCTCCGGCTGCCGCGCCTGTTCTTTCGTGGCATCGGGCGTCGTGGTCATTGCTCCCGTATGGCCAATGCCCCGGGCGTGCGCCTTGATCCCTGTCAAGAAGCCGCAGACGCCGCGCCGCGCCTGTGCGGACGGGTCTCGCCTCCGTGATGTTCAGAATAGTGGCCGTCTCGCTACGGTCGGAAGGGCCGTCGGGGCCGGGGCCTGAGGTCGCTTTCTGGAGCCTGCGTCTTTACCTGACGAACCAGGGAGCGGGCGCCCTAAGGCTGGCCCGCCGCCCCGGTCGACGCCATCTGCAGGGTGCCCGCAGGCTCGCGGAAATAGCGGTCGATGCCCTCGGCCACGGCGCGCATCAGGCGGCGGCGGGCGCGGTTGTCGTTCAGCAGCCGCTCGTCCTCGGGATTGGTGATGAAGCCCATCTCCAGCAGCACCGCCGGCACGTCGGGGGCCAGCAGCACGGCCAGGCCGGCGTCGCGGTGACTGCGGCGCAGCATCGGATGGTCGGCGCCCTCCAGTTCGCCCAGCAGGGTCCGGGCCAGCTGGGCCGAGCGGTTCTGGGTGGCGCGCTGGGTCATGTCCAGCAGGATGCGGTCCACCGACGGGTCGCGACCGGGCAGGTTCAGGCTGCGGTGCCAGTTGTCGCCGCGCGTGAACTCGCGCACCGCCCGGCCGGCGCCCTGTTCCGACAGGGTATAGACGCTGGCCCCGCGCGTGGCCGGATCGGCCCCCGCGTCGGCGTGCAGCGAGATGAACAGATCGGCGTCGGCCTGACGGGCGATGGAGACGCGGCGATACAGGGCGACATAGGCGTCGCTGTCGCGGGTCAGGCGCACGCGGTAGCGGCCCGTGCGCTCCAGCTCCTGCTTCAGGGCCTGGGCCGCCGCCAGGGTGACGTCGCTCTCGTCCGAGCGGGCGCCGTGGGCCCCGGGGTCGCGGCCGCCGTGGCCGGCGTCGATGAAGATCAGCGGCCGTTCCGCCGTGCGGACCGGCGCGCGCGGCGCGGGCCGGGCGGCGGCGCGCGTCGGGGCCCGGCCGGTGGCCTTGAGGTCGATCACATAGCGGTAGTGGGCGATGCCGTCGCCGGGGGGCAGCAGGAAGCGACGCTCGATCTCGGCGCTGGTGGCCAGGTCCAGCTCGACCCGCGAGGCCACGCCGGCGCCGGCGACCCGCCAGCCGCGGACCAGCCCCGAGCCCGTGCCGTTCAGTCCCCGCTGCGGCGCCACGCCCGCCAGCGACACCACCACCTGGCCCTGCTCGCCGTCCTCGATCACCTGTCCCCGCGAGGTCCGGTCCAGATCGACCACGACCCGCGTGTGCTGGGCGTCGCCGCCGAACCGCACGCGCAGCACCTCGCCCATGGCCCCGGACGCCAGCCCCCGCCCGGCCGCAAACACGGCGACGCAAAAGACGGCGGCGGCGATCGCCGCCATCGCCCACTCGCGAACGCGCCATTGCGTCAGGTTGATACGCGACAGTCCGTGCATTTGACGGCAGACCCACCTTCTTGGTTGGCCCCACCATGACTCAACGTCGTCGCCAACGGGTTAAGGCGGACAACGCTTTTAATTCGCGACCGCCATGCCTATGCTTGTTCCGTCCGCGAATGATCGCGTCCCCTGATCATCAGGCCGGACGCGCCCTCCTCGCGGCGTGACTTTCACTGATCCGAAAGCCGGCCCCGCCGGTTTGAAGACGGGACCGGGACGCCCCTCAGACGGCGCGTCCGGCCCCAGGACCGTACGAACCCCCATGGGCCTTATCGCCTGCGCTCCCTTCCGGTCTGAACTGACCGACACCGCCCACGGCCTCCGCCGCGGCGACGGGAATGCGTCTGCGTCCGCCCCCCATCCCATTCGGCGAGCCGCCTGCCCCCTTCGCGGGGATGGCCGAGCGCGCCAGAGAGAAAATTTCCATGTCAAAGACCATGTTGATCGATGCGGCGCACGCGGAAGAAACCCGCGTCGCCATCGTCGAGGGCCGTCAGGTCGAGGAATTCGACTTTGAATCCCGCGCGAAGCGCCAGCTTCGCGGCAACATCTATCTCGCCAAGGTCGTTCGCGTAGAGCCCAGCCTGCAGGCTGCGTTCGTGGAATACGGCGGCAATCGCCACGGCTTCCTCGCCTTCAGCGAAATCCACCCGGACTATTACCAGATCCCCGTCGCCGACCGCGAAGCCATCATGGCCGAAGCGCATTCGGAAGACGACGATCACGACGAACACGCCCGCGAGAGCGACGACGAATCCGAAGGCGGCATGGCCGAGGAAGAGCGGCTGAAACGCCGCCTCATGCGCCGTTACAAGATCCAGGACGTCATCAAGCGCCGCCAGGTCATGCTGGTCCAGGTCGTCAAGGACGAGCGCGGCGGCAAGGGCGCGGCCCTGACCACCTGGCTGTCGCTGGCCGGCCGTTACTGCGTCCTGATGCCCAACACCGGCAAGGGCGGCGGCATCTCGCGCAAGATCACCCAGGCCACCGACCGCAAGCGCCTGAAGGCCGCCGCGGCCGCCCTGCACGTGCCCCAGGGCATGGGGCTGATCATCCGCACCGCCGGCGCCAAACGCACCAAGGCCGAGATCAAGCGCGACTACGAATATCTGCTGCGCCTGTGGGAAACGATCCGCGAAACCACGCTGAAATCCAACGCCCCCTCGATCATCTATGAGGAAGAAAACCTCGTCCGCCGCGCCGTGCGCGACATGTTCGACAAGGATTTCGACGGCATCCAGGTCGAGGGCGTCGAGGGCTTCAAGGAGGCGCGCGACTTCATGCGCGTGCTGATGCCCTCCCAGTCGAAGAAGGTGCACCTGTACCAGGGCGCCCGGCCGCTGTTCGCGACCAACGGCATCGAGGAGATGCTGACCCAGATCCACCAGCCGGTCGTGCCTCTGCCCTCGGGCGGCTATCTGGTCATCAACCAGACCGAGGCCCTGGTCGCCATCGACGTCAACTCGGGTCGCTCGACCAAGGAACGCAACGTCGAGGCCACCGCCACCAAGACCAATATGGAGGCCGCCGTCGAAGCGGCCCGCCAGCTTCGCCTGCGCGACCTCGCCGGCCTTATCGTCATCGACTTCATCGACATGGATGAGTCGAAGAACAACCGCACCGTCGAGAAGGTGCTGAAGGACGCGCTGGCCAAGGACCGGGCCCGCATCCAGATGGGCCGCATCTCGGGCTTCGGCCTGATGGAGATCAGCCGCCAGCGCCGCCGCCTCGGCGTCATCGAGGGCGCGACCGAGGTCTGCCCGCACTGCCAGGGCGCCGGACGCGTCCGCTCGGCCGAAAGCGCCGCGCTGATGACCCTGCGCGCCGTCGACATCGAGGCCGGCAAGAACGGCGCGGGCTCGGTGAACCTGCGCCTCTGCACCGCCGTCGCCCTCTACATCCTGAACCACAAGCGCGACTATCTGCAGCGCCTGCTGGCCCAGCGCGGCCTGAACGTCGTCATTCTGATCGACGACACCCTCGGCCAGGGCGACCATTCGCTGGAGCGCACCGAAACCAACGAGGACTTCGTCCCCGAAGAGCGGCCCGAAGCCTTCATCGACCTCGACGACGACTTCGACGACAGCGCCTTCGACGATGAGGACGAGGACGAGGACGAAATCATCGCCGACGACGACGCCTTCGACCGCGAGGACACCGACGACGACGAACCGCGCGAGCGCGCCGAACGCGTTGAAGGTGAAAGCGGCCGCGGCCGCGGACGTCGCCGCCGCGGCGGACGCCGTGACGCGACCGAAACCTCCACGGACGAGGCTGCGCCTGCAGCCCCCGCCCTCGCCGCCGGCGAGGATGACGACGACAGCGAAAACGGCCGTCGCCGTCGGCGTGGACGCCGCGGCGGACGCCGGGTGCGCGAGGAAGGCGGCGAGCGCGACGGCTTCAACTGGGTGCGCGGCCGTACGCCGTCGCTGGAAGATCCCTACGTCTGGTTCGACCCCATCAATCCGGAACGCACCGAGCCGCGCGCGGAAGCGGACGTCACCTCTGCCAGCGACGTCGACGAGGTTGTCGGCGAACGCCCCGAGGGTGAACTCGGCGGTGAACGCGGGCCGCGCTCGCGCCGTCGTCGTGGACGGGGCCGCGGCCGCGATCGCGGCGCCGAGGACGGCCTGACCCACGAGACCAAGGTGGAGACCCGCGCCACCAACGAAGGCATGCCGCCGGACGGTTCCGCCGACACGCCCATGGCCGTAATCGTCGACGACGCCGTCGAGTCGGCCCCGGTCGCTGTCGCGGAAGAGCCCAAGCGTCGCCGTGTGCGCCGCAAGGTCTCGGCCAGCGCGACCGCCGAATCGGAAGTCGAGGCTGTCACCGCTCCCATCGAGTCGAACGAGGCGGAGCCCGAAACGGCCCCGGCCGTGCTGGACGTCACCCCCGCCGAAGCGGCGGAGACCCCTTCCCTGCCCGAGCCGAAGCCAGCCCGCGTGGTCGAGGCCGTCGCTCCCCCTCAGCCCGAAGTCGACGTCGCCGCCCTGATCGCGGATGATCCGAACCAGATCGTCGCCCCGCCCGAAAAGCCGAAGCGCGGATGGTGGCGCCGCTGAAACGCCGTGATTAGGTTGTGACCATCGGCCGGGCGGGGGCGTAGACTTGGGTATGAGGAGTTCGCATTGAACTGGCTGTCCCGAAACGCCGCCGCCCGGCTGTCCGGCGCTGTCGCGGCCGTCGGCCTGCTGCTGGCCGCGGCCTCGCCCGCCTCGGCCCAGAGCGCCATTCGCGACACCGAGATCGAGGGCATCATTCATGAGTGGTCGGACCCCGTGTTCACCGCCATGGGTCTTGAACCGTCCGAGATCGAAATCCTGCTGATCAACGAGAACGACCTCAACGCCTTCGCGACGCGCGGGCGCATCCTGGGCGTCAACACCGGCCTGATCCTGAAGACCCGCAGCGCCAACGAACTTCTCGGCGTGATCGCCCACGAGGCCGGGCACATCAAGAACCGCCACACCCTGCGCGACGGGGCCCAGGGCGCGGGCATGCAGCCGATGCTGATGACCATGGCGCTCGGCGCGCTGGCGATCGCGGCGGGCGCGCCCGACGCCGGCGCGGTTCTGCTGGGCAACAGCCAGTATTTCGGCACCCTCAGCGCGCTGCGCTACATGACCCATCAGGAGGGCGAGGCCGACAATACCGGCGCGCGGGCGCTGCAGAACGCGGGCGAATCGGGCCGCGGTCTGGTCACCTTCTTCGAGAATTTCCGCTCGCAGGAAGTCTTCTCGGATCAGCGGCGCTATCCCTATTTCCGCAGCCACCCCCTGTCGTCGGCGCGCATCGAAAATCTGCGCCGCTTCGTCGCCGAGCAGTCGAACTACGACCACCAGGACAGTCCCGAACGGATCGCCCAGCACGCGCTGATCCTCGCCAAGATCCACGCCTTCATGGATGAGCCGAACCAGACCCTGCGGGACTATCCCGAAAGCGACACCTCCCTGCCCGCGCGCTACGCCCGCGCCATCGCCCTGTATCGCGACGGCCAGACGGAGACGGCGCTGGCGGCGGTCGAGGTGTTCCTGACCGAACAGCCCGAGAACCCGTATTTCTGGGAACTGAAGGGCCAGATCCTGTTCGAGGAGGGCCGGCCCGCCGAAGCCATCGGCGCGCACCAACGGTCGGTGGAGCTGAAGCCCGACGCGCCCCTGCTGCGCATCAACCTGGCCCACGCCCTGCTGGAGACCCGCGACGCCGCCAAACTGGAAGAGGCGGTGAACCAGCTGAAACGCGCCACGGCGCTGGAGCAGGACAACACCATGGGCTGGCGGCTGTTGAGCCAAGCCTACGCCAGCCAGAACAAGGAGGGCGAAGCGCGCCTGGCCTCGGCTGAAATGTATTTCGCCATGGGGGCCGAACGGCAGGCCACCCAGTTCGCCCTGCGCGCCCGCGACATGCTGACGCCCGGCACCGCCGAATGGACCCGCGCCATGGACATCGTCTTCGCCTCGGGCGCGACCCAGGACGACATCGACGACGTCGACCGCCGCAACAGTCGGCGCGACCGCGGCGGCGTGATACCGGCCGCCGGCTGACCTGTTCTTCGATCGAGACTCATGATGACCGACGCGCCTGACCCCATGCCCGCGCCAGACCGCGGCTTCTTCGACCGCCCCCGGGCGGCGATGGCGGCCATGGCCGTATCACTGGTCGCTCTGGGACTGGCGGCCGCTCCCTATCTGACGGCGGGCGACTTCGACGGGCGGGTTCGGGCCTATTTGCTGAAGAACCCGGAAATCCTGCAGGAGGTCAGCGCTGCATTGCAGGCCAGGGAGGACGACGCGCGGACCGACGCCATCAATCAGCGCGCCGCCGCCAGCCCGGCCCTGCTGGCCGTCAGCCCGCTCGACCCCGCCTTTGGCCCGGCCGACGCGAAGGTCACCGTGATTGAATTCTTCGACTTCCGTTGTCCCGGCTGCAAGGCGACCGCGCCGGACGTGCTGCGCCTGATGCAGGCCCACCCCGATGTGCGTTTCGTGTTCAAGGACTGGCCCATCCTCGACCGTGGAAACGATGACGTCTCGCACTACGCCGCCCGCGCCGCCCAGGCCGCGCATCGGGACGGCAAATATCTGGTCGTGTTCCGCGCCCTGATGGCCGAACCCGCGCTGACCAAGGCGGCGACGGACCGGATTCTGGCCGCCAACGGGATCGCGGCTCCCGCGGCGCAGGCGGCGATGTCGAGCCCGGAAACCGCGCGCCATCTGGCGGATGTACAGACCTCCGCCTCGGGCCTGGGCCTGCTCGGCACTCCCACCTTCTTCATCAACGGCCGCGCCAGCGCGAGCATCCAGCCCGCCGACATCGACCGCGCCATCCGCACGGCGAAGGCGGGCTGAGCCCGCCCCGCTGCGGCTCTAGCTGATCGCCCCGACGCAGCCTTCGTCGCCGCCGATCGGCAGGGCGGCGTCGGTCAGGGACAGGGTCCAGCCGTGGTGGGTGGCCAGACCGCGCCGACGGATGCCGCCGCCGTCGCCGGCGTCGCCGCCGGCGTCGACCAGGACGCGCCGGCCGGTCGGCAGCGCCGCCGGATCGATCCGCCCGACCGCGAGGGCGGTCGGCGTCGCGCCGCCGAAGCCGTCGAACACGCTCAGCATCGACCAGTCGCGGCGCAGGCCGATCCACCAGGCGCTGTCGGCGTTGACCGCCAGCACGGCGACGCCGTGGCCTTCCGCGGCCCAGGCCAGGGCGGTCTCGGGATCGCGGACGGCGCGCATATCGGCGGCGGCGCCGAAGCGCAGACGCGCGCCGTCGAAGGCGCGGGTCGGCTCGATCGGCGACCAGACCTGGACCTTGATCCGGCCCTGACGGGCCAGACCCCAGCCGACGATCTGACGCCACAGGGATTCGACGGCCTCGCGGTTGTCGGGATCGGCCCTGGCCAGCATGCGCGCCAGCACGGCCTGTTCGCGGTCGGGGCGCAGTTTCACATGAGGGCCCGCGGGGGCGTCCTTGGCCTGGCCGACGCGGGCGGCGATAGCGAGGCGGCGTTCGAACAGGGCCAGCAGTTCGTCGTCGAGGTCATCGATCTCGTGACGCAGGGCCGCCAGGGCCATGTGCTCGGGCGAGATGTCGGTCACGGCGGGGATGGCGCTGGGCCAGACTTGCTGGAGGGCGGGCTTGGTACTGGAATGGGGCACGGACAGGGACTTTCGATTTCGATCACGGCGATGAGGGAGTTTGCGAGCCGCCGCCCCGTTGCGGGGCGGTCGCCGGCGAGGCCGTCAGGACGAAGTCCCGGACGCCTCAGCCGGCGTATCGAAAGCCGTAGAGATACAGGTCCGCAGCCGCGAAAACGCGGGCGAATGCAGTCGCAGCGGTGGCTTGCGAACGGACCATGCCGCTCAAAGGCCGCACGGATCGTGCCGCGTCAAGCCGGATTGGCGCTGAGGAGGACAAAACGCGTCCGATTGTCCTCGGAATCCTGGATATCGTTGCGCAGGATCGACAGTTCATAGACCTCGGCGGCGCGCGCGGGGGCGACGGCGGCGCGGGTGAGGTCGCCGGCCTCGGCGACGGCGCGGGCGGCGCCGGCGGTGTCGAAGGCCTCGACCGGCGTCAGGCCCAGCGCCGCCAGCGACTCCGGGCATTGGCGCAGGGCGATGGGGTGGCTCTCGGCCGTCTTCACACTGCGCAGGGTGGCGCCCGGAGGCGCCATCAGGGCCAGGCGGATGGGCCGCCAGACTTCGGAGACGACGGTCAGTCCCGCGCCCTCGACCAGCGACGCGGCGGGCTCGACCCGGCCCACGGTGCTGTTCTCGACCGGGATCAGGGCGCAGCCGACCTCCCCGGCCTTCAGGGCCGCGATGGCCCCTTCGAAGGAGTCATAGGCGACGGCCTCGTCCCACGGTCGCAGATCGAGGCAGGCTTCATGGCTGAAGGCCCCGGGCGCGCCCTGATAGGCGCAGCGGCCGCCGGTTTCGTCGCCCGCCGGTTTGCCCACACCCTCCATGCTCACGCCGCCTGCGACCGGCTGACACGGCCGGATTTGAGCCGCTCGGCGACGAGGAAGGCCAGCTCCAGCGCCTGGTCGGCGTTCAGGCGCGGGTCGCAGTGGGTGTGATAGCGGCTGGACAGGTCGTCCTCGGTCAGGGCCTGGGCTCCGCCCAGGCATTCGGTGACGTTCTGGCCGGTCATCTCGAGATGCACCCCGCCCGGGTGGACGCCCTCGGCCTCGGCCACGTCGATGAAGCCCCGGACCTCGGCCAGGATGCGTTCGAAGGGCCGGGTCTTGTAGCCGTTGCCGGCCTTCAGGGTGTTGCCGTGCATGGGGTCGATCGACCAGACGACGCGCCGCCCCTCGGCCTTCACCGCCTTCATCAGACGGGGCAGCCGGTCGCCGACCTTGTCCGCGCCGAAGCGGCCGATCAGGGTCAGGCGGCCCGGGGTGTTGTCCGGGTTAAGGGCGTCGATCAGCGGCAGCAGGTCGTCCGGCTCCATCGTCGGTCCGCATTTCACGCCGATCGGGTTTTTGATGCCCCGGGCGAATTCGATGTGGGCGCCGTCCAGCTGGCGCGTGCGTTCGCCGATCCAGACCATATGGGCCGAGGTGTCGAACCACTCGCCGGTGGCTCCGTCGAGACGCGTCAGGGCGCTTTCCAGGTTCAGCAGCAGGGCCTCGTGGCTGGTGAAGACCTCGACCCGGCTGAGGTCGGGGTGGCTTTCGGGCGTGACGCCGACGGCCTCCATGAAGGCCAGGGCCTCGGTGATCTTGTCGGCCAGCTCGCGGTATCTGGCCCCGTAGGCGCTGTCGGCGGCGAAGCCCATGGTCCAGCGGTGGATGTTGTACAGGTCGGCGTAGCCGCCGCCGGCGAAGGCGCGCAGCAGATTCAGGGTCGAGGCCGACTGGTTGTAGGCGCGCAGCAGGCGCTGCGGGTCCGGCACGCGCTCTTCCGGCGTGAAGGCCATGCCGTTGATGATGTCGCCGCGATAGCTGGGCAGGGTCTCGTCGCCGATGGTCTCCAGCGAGGACGAGCGCGGCTTGGCGAACTGGCCGGCGATGCGGCCGACCTTCACCACCGGCTTGCCGCCGGCGAAGGTCAGGACCACCGCCATCTGCAGGATCAGGCGGAAGGTGTCGCGGATGTTGTCGGTCGAGAACTCCTTGAAGCTCTCGGCGCAATCGCCGCCCTGGAGCAGGAAGGCGTTTCCGGCCTCGACCTGGGCCAGTTTGGCGGTCAGGTGACGGGCCTCGCCGGCGAAGACCAGCGGCGGCAGGGCGCGCAGTTCGTCCTCGACCCGGCCGAGGGCGGCCATGTCCGGATAGTCCGTCGGCATCTGCACGACGGGCTTCTGTCTCCAGCTATCGGGGGTCCAGCGCATACTCATTCCCAAAGGATAGGCGTTCAAACCCTCTGCGACAACGAAAGCCGTGTCGCAGAGGGGTCGGGCGACCCGGCGGTAGACTCCCGATCCGGAAAAATACAGTGGATTGAGTCTACTCAGTCCACTTGCGGGGACCGGACCAAAGCGCCAGGCCGCGCCGGACCCACGGGGCCAGTATGGCGCAGGGGTGCGTCAAAACCGGACGTATCCTATCCCGCTGAGGTGTTGGGCGACTGCTTCTCCTTCAGTGTCACCAGTTCCTCGGCCATGGTCGGGTGGACCGCGCAGGTGGCGTCCCACTGGGCCTTGGTCAGGCCGGCCTTCACGGCGATGGCGGCCAGCTGGATCATCTCGGGCGCCTCGGGCCCGACGATGTGGACGCCGACCACCTTCTGGCTCTCGGCGTCGACGACCAGCTTCATCAGCATCCGTTCGTCCGAACCGGTGAAGGCGTATTTCATCGGCCGGAAGCGGGTGACATAGACGTCGACGGCGCCCGGGCAGGAATGCCGCGCCTCGCTCTCGCTCAGACCGACGATGCCGACGGGCGGCTGGCTGAACACGGCGGTAGCGACGGCCTCGTAGTCGAAATGCTGCGGATTGTCGCGGTAGACGGTCTCGTGGAAGGCCACGGCCTCGCGAATGGCGACGGGCGTCAGGTTCATCCGGTCGGTGACGTCGCCGATGGCCCAGATGTTGTCGGCGGTGGTTTTCGACAGCGCGTCCACCCGGATCGCGCCCTGGTCGTTCAGCTCGACGCCCGCCGTTTCGAGGCCGAGGCCCTTGACGTGCGGCTCGCGGCCGGTGGCGAACATGACCACGTCCGTCTCGATCTCCATGCCGTTTCCCAGCTTGTTGACCAGTCCCGTCGCCGTCTTCTCGATGGCCGTGTGCTGGCAGCCAAGGATGACCTTGATCCCCCGCTTCTCGATCTCGCCGGCCAGATGGGCCCGCACGTCGTCATCGAAGCCGCGCAGGATGTTGGGGCCGCGATAGATCAGGGTGGTTTCGACGCCGAGGCCGGCGAAGATGCCGGCGAACTCCACGGCGATATAGCCGCCGCCGGCGATCAGGATGCGCTTCGGCAGCTCCGGCAGATGGAAGGCCTCTTCGGAGCTGATGGCGTGCTCGATGCCCGGCACCTCGGCCGGCATCCAGGGACGGCCGCCGGTGGCGACGAGGATCTTCTCCGCCGTGATGGTCTGGTCCTTGCCCACGATCTCGACGGTATGGGCGTCTTTCAGAACCGCCCGGCCATGAACCAGATCGACGCCCGCCTTGCCCAGGTTGGCGGCGTAGATGCCCGACAGCCGGGCGATCTCGACGTCCTTGGCCTGGATGAATTTCGGCCAGTCGAACGCGGCCTCGACGGTCCAGCCATAGCCCTTGGCGGTCTCGAACTGGTGGGCGAAGTCCGAGGCCATGACCATGAATTTCTTCGGCACGCAGCCGCGGATGACGCAGGTGCCGCCGACCCGGAACTCCTCGGCGATGGCGACGCGCTTGCCGCCCAGCGCCGTCAGCCGCGCGGCGCGCACGCCCCCCGAGCCGGCGCCGATGACGAAGAGGTCGTAGTCGTAGGACTCAGGCATGTTCTGCTTTCGGAACCGGGAGGGCTACGGAGTTAGGACGTCCACGCCGGAATCCAAGCCAATCATCGCCTCATCGGCCAGATCGAGGAACAGCCCGTGTTCGACCACGCCGGTGATCAGCTTGAGGTCGTCGGCCAGCCGCACCGGGTCGTGGATGGCGCCGCATTTCGCGTCATAGATGAGGTTGCCGCCGTCCGTGCGAACCAGTCCCCGCTCGGCGGTGCGCACCCGCGCCGGCATGGCGATCTCATGGTCGGCCAGCACGTCGGCGATGCGGTTGGCGGTGGTCTTGTGGCCGAAGGCGACGACCTCGATCGGCAGGGCGAAGGCGCCCAGGGTCTTCACCACCTTGGCGCTGTCGGCGATGACGATGCAGCGCGTCGAGGCCTCCCACACCAGCTTCTCGCGCAGCAGGGCCGCGCCGCCGCCCTTGATCAGGGCGAGGCCCGGGCCGATCTCGTCGGCGCCGTCGACGGTCAGGTCGATGCGCGGCGTGTCCTCCAGCGTCGACAGGGTCAGCCCCAGCTCGCGGGCCAGCTCGGCGGTCGCCTCCGACGTCGGCACGCAGCGCAGCCCGTCCAGCCCGCGCGCCGCCAGCGCCTTGACGAACCAGGCGGCGGTCGAACCGGTGCCGAGGCCGACGACCATGCCCGCTTCGACGCGCTCGGCGGCGGCTTCGCCCGCCCGGCGTTTCTGATCATCCGCGCTCATTTCGCTTTCAACGCCTTCTTCGCCCGCATCTTTTCCATGAACCGGGCGGCCCAACCGGCCTTCGCCTGCTGCTCCCCACGCGCGAGGGCGAGATCGCCCGGCGCGACGTCGCGGGTGATGACCGAACCGGACCCCACCATGGCCCCCGCGCCGATGGTCACCGGGGCGACCAGCGAACTGTTGGAGCCGACGAAGGCCCCCTCGCCCACCGTCGTGCGGTGTTTGAAGAAGCCGTCGTAATTGCAGAAGATCACGCCGGCGCCGATGTTGGCCCTGGCCCCCACCTCGCCGTCGCCGAGGTAGGCGAGGTGGTTGGCCTTGGCGCCCTTGCCCAAGCGGACGTTCTTCACCTCGACGAAATTGCCGACCCTGGCGCCCTCGCCCAGATCGGCGCCGGGGCGCAGGCGGGCGTAGGGGCCGACCTCGGCGCCCGAGGCGACGGTCGCGCCTTCAATATGGCTGAAGCTGCGGATGCGCGCGCCCGAGGCGACTTTCGCGCCGGGGCCGAAGACGACATAGGGCTCGATCGTCGCGCCGCCGCCGACCTCGGTGTCGAACGAGAAATGCACCGTCTCGGGCGCCGGCATGGTCACGCCGGCGGTGAGGAAGGTCTCGCGCCGCACCTTCTGGAACAGGGCCTCGGCCATGGCCAGTTCGCCCTGGGCGTTGACGCCCATGACGGCGTCCTCGCCGGCGAAGACGGCCCGGGTCGGAACGCCCCGCCCGCGCGCCAGTTCGACCACGTCGGTCAGATAGTATTCGCCCTTGGCGTTGTCGTTACGGACCTCGCGCAGCAGATCGAACAGCAGGCCGACCGGCGCGGCCATGACGCCGGAGTTGCAGGCGGTCAGGGCCAGGACCTCGGGCGTGGCCTCCCTGGCCTCGGTGATGGCCAGCAGCCGGTCGCCGTCCATGACCAGACGGCCGTAGGCGCCGGGGTCGCGGGCCTCGAAGCCGATCACGGTGACGCCTTCATGGGCGGCGAAGACCGGCTCGATGTCGGCGGCGGTCAGCAGGGGCACGTCGCCATAGGTGATCACCACCTGGCCGACGAAGTCGCCCAGCACGGCCTCGGCGGCGCGCACGGCGTGGCCGGTGCCCAGCGGCGGGTCCTGGACGGCGATGGCGTCCTCGCCCAGCCGTTTGACGACATGGTCGCGCACCTCGGGCGAATGGGCCCCGACGACCACCACGATCCGCTCGCAACCCAGGGCCTCGGCGGCGTCGATGGCGTGGTCCAGCATGGCGCGGCCGCCGACCGGGTGCAGCACCTTCGGCAGGGCGGACTTCATCCGCGTGCCCTGGCCGGCGGCGAGGATGATGGCGGCCCTCCCTTGCGCAGGATGGGGATGCGTCTGGCTGGTCATGAATCGGTCCGGCGGTTAGTCGTCGCCAGCGGTCTAGCCCATCACGGCGGCCGGCGGGAGATGCCGATGACGACGCGCGACCTCGAAGGCTGGACCATCGCCTTCGACCTCGACGGCACGCTGGTGGAGACGGCGCCCGATCTGGTCGGGACGCTGAACCGCCTGCTGGCGCAACACGACCTGCCGCCCGTGCCGCTGGAATCGGCCCGCAATCTGATCGGCCACGGCGCGGTCGCCCTGCTCAGGCGGGGGTTCGAGGCGGCCGGGGCCCGCTGGGACGAGGCCGCCTCCCCGGCCCTGCTCGAGGCCTTCCTCGCCGACTATCTCGACCACATCGCCGATCACAGCACCGCCTATCCCGGATCGATGGAGGCGCTGGACCGGCTGTCGGACCGCGGGGCCATCCTGTGCGTCGCCACCAACAAGCCCACCGATCTGGCCGTGGCGCTGTTCGACGCCATCGGCCTGTCCGACCGGTTCGCCGCCGTCTGCGGGCCGCAGTCGGTCTCGGCGAAGAAGCCGGACGCCGCGCATATTCGCGAGACGGTGCTTCTGGCCGGCGGTCACGCCGGACGGGCGATCATGGTCGGCGACAGCATCACCGATCTGGACGCCGCCCGGGCGACGGGCGTTCCCTGCATCCTGACGACGTTCGGCTACACCGACACGCCGGCCAGCGAGCTGGGCGCGGACGCCGTGATCGCGCATTTCGACGACCTGCCGGCGGTGATCGGCCGGCTGATCCTGATCTGACATCTTGCGCCGTCCGGACCAGCGGGCTATGTCGCCGCCTCCCCGTTTCGACGGGGCGCGACTGATGGATGCGTAGCTCAGCGGGAGAGCACCTCGTTCACACCGAGGGGGTCACAGGTTCAATCCCTGTCGCATCCACCATTTTTACTGAACAAAAACATACCTCTGGCGGAGAGCCACCCTCCGCATACGGATGATTTTTTGGCCAAAATCGAGTTAGTGGGGCAGTAGTGGGGCAGTCGCCGCGCAAAACTACCGCCCGAAACGAGACAAAGCGCCCTGAAAAGCATTGATTGGAACCGAGACCGGGGCTGATTCGACCCCGCTCGGCCGCGGCCTTTTGCAGGGCGTTTCATCCAAATCCGTCTCCCGGCCTCAATCCACCGCGACCCGTTATCGAAAGAGCTCCCATGGCGTTGATCCCGGACCATCCCAACGACGCCGGAACCTGGACCCGCCTGGAGGGTCGGGAGGGGTTCGCGCTTTGGCGTCGCGAGCGTCTGACGTTGGCGCCGGTCACGATGTACTATGTCGTCGCGCCGCCCCGGCAGAGCGAGATTCTCTACGACGAAGCCAAGGCCCGCCTTCGCTTCAACGAACTCGCTGGCGTTTCCGGCCGAGAGACAGCCCTTTAAGGAAGGCTTCGCAGACGCGCGATCCGCCGGCGGTTCCGGCGGCCCGCTCCAGATCCTCAGCCCTGGGCGGCGGCAAATGGATTGGCGAAGACCCGGCGCGCGATGAAGATGCCCGTGATAGCCACGCCTGGAAATCTGCGCGACAGGATCGTGTGGGCCGCCCGAAAATGGGTGCCGGCCGTCAGGACGTCGTCCAGAATTCCGATCTGGCCGAAGGGCGCGACGGCAAGGGACTCGTCAATCTCGTAGGCTCCCAGGAGATCCTCGACCGTGTTTCGAACGCTGCCCGCTTCATGAGAAGCGGTCATGGACCGGGTTTGGCGGATGAGCCGGCGAACATCAGCGGCGGGCTGGATCGCCGCTGCCATGTCGAACATACGGTCGTCGTAAGCCGGGTCGCCCACCATTTTCGAGGGCGGGACGGGGACGATGACGGACTGCCGGATCCAGTCGTGGTTCAGCGCCTTTCCGAGCGCGCCGGCGCACTTCCCGATCGCTTCCCGCTTGTAGCCAAGCTCGGCCGCTGATGCCGTGGGCTTCTTCTTGAGATTGGAAATCAGGGAGTTCGCCTTGCTGTACGAATAGCCCTGCCCCGACGTGAACTCGAGGA
Source organism: Brevundimonas sp. (assembly GCF_041648615.1). Lineage (GTDB taxonomy): Bacteria > Pseudomonadota > Alphaproteobacteria > Caulobacterales > Caulobacteraceae > Brevundimonas. Next base: position 4,768 of record NZ_JBAZOS010000024.1, on the reverse strand, counting down.
GGTACAGGCAGGCGTCCGCCGGCGTCAGGTGGTAGTGATCGCCGCGGTTGCTGTCATCGATCTGCCTGAAGCGGATCGTCATGCAAGGGCGTTCCAGATGTCATCCATCGAGCGAACGCGAATGGCGCCCAGGTCGGCGAACCTCCGGGGCCACGTCAGCTTCAGCGACGGGTCGAAACAGCTGTCGAGGATGAAGAGCTTGCGGCCCTGGTGCAGGGCGGCCCGTGCCTGAGTGAGGGTCCCGGACGTGTCGCTGGCCTCCACGATAACGGTGCCCTCGGTGAGGGCGCTCATCGTCACATTTCGCTCGGGGAAGAACAGGCGATTCTGCTGGGGCCCCTGTTTGCCGTAGCGCAACAGCGGCACCTGCGAGATCAGCAGATGATCCGTGGCGATCTGGTCCTGAAGGTCCCTGTTGGCTTTCGGATAGTACTGTCCAAGCGGTGTTCCGATGACGGCGATAGTGCGGCCACCGCATCCCAGGGCGGCGGTGTGCGCCGCGCGGTCGATACCCTCTGCCAGCCCGGACACGACGGTGAAGCCACGCTCAACCAGGCCTTTGGCGATCTGGGCTGCACGTTGGGTGCCCTGCTCTGTGGCTTTCCGCGCCCCTACGACCGCGATGGAGCGGGTCTCGGTGAGCTCCCATGCCCCCTGGTAGTAGAGGACTTCGATCGGGTGGCGCGCGTCGCGAAGCCGTTCGGGATAGTCGCCGGCATGGTTGATCCGGACGCCGAACCGATGGACGCCCGACTTCTTGAGCCGGGCGAACACCTCGTCCGCAGCCGCCTCGGCGGCGGAGCGGGACACGAAATCGGACGGAAGAGCCGACGGGTCCCGAGCGAAACGGTCTGCGAGCGTCTTGAAGGTCGCGCCCTGCTCCAGCCACAACGATTCGTACGCGCCCAGCTCGAGGCGCGGCGAAATCGGCGCCAGGGCCGCTCCATCTGCACGTAATGCCAGGTTCATTCTGAAGTCCGTTTGACAGAGATTGAATCAACTGTCCCGAAGGATCAACGCCTGAGGTCGGTGAGCGTCACATTATGCTGCGCCGGATCAGGGCGGGCACGTCTTAGGAACGCCCTCCAGGACCGAGGCGAGCGCTTTTCGGGCAGCGGACGTTGCGAAAGGTCAGTTTTAGACGTCCGGCGGCGCCAGCGGCGATCTCCGCTCAGGGCGGTCGTAAGCGGACATTGGCCCGGCGGGCCGGTTCGTAGGGCCTGCCGGCGTCCGCTAAATGGCGAGCTCCCAAGCGCGAGGCAGAACCCTGGTCGACACGGTTCACGGATCAGATCGGCATCGGCGCGCCCTGGTCGCGCCTGAGCGCCTGCCAATAGTCTGCAGGCGCCGGCGTGCCGTCATGCGTCTCGATGACCAGGGCCGGGTTCGGCATCGTCAGCCGGGCGTGACGCGGACTCTCGCAGAAGGCATAGGCGCGCGCCCACGTCGTGATGGCGGCCTCCGTCGTCTCCTCCGAGCAGGCGGCGCTCACGCGCTGGCAGAATTCGAGCGACCGCACCAGGATGGAGGGGTCGTTCCGCCGCGACAGGGCGCGCAAGGCGTCGAGGTAGTCTTCCCTGAACACCGTCGGGATCACGATGCGGGACAGGCCGCCGGCCATGAGCTCCTTCGTCATCATGATGCGGCTCAGGCGCCCGTTCCCGTCATTGAAAGGATGGACGTCCGACAGCAGGAAATGGACGAACACGGCGCGCGAGAACGGGTCCTTCAGGGTCTCGAGTATCGATACGCCCTCCCGCAGGGTTCCCTCGACGCGGTCCGGGGTGACGAAGGTCGTATCCCCGGCCTTGTTGGTTCGCGTCTTGAACTGACCCGGCCGGACCGACGGCCGGGCGTCCATCAGGATCCGGTGCCGCTCCTGGATCTCGGCGAGAAAGGCGTCCGCCCCGCGGGGCACGGCCGCGCGCGGCCCCAGATCGACGAGCTGGAGATAGGCGCCCAGGACGTCGTGCCCGTCTTCCGGCCGGGCATCGGGCATCTTGCCTTCGAAGACGATCTCGACGGCCTCGCTGACGGCGAACTCCGTGCCTTCGATGAAGTTGGAGAAATAAGCCTCCATGAACGCGCCGCTCGTCTTGCGGCCGGGCGTCGCGTCCCGATCGGCGATCGACAGGGGGGCGCGGGCCTGAAGATGATCCGCCAGGGTCACGAGGCGACCGACGCAGGCGGGGTCCAGAGGCGCGCCGGCGGCGCGGGCCCGTCCCTGGACCGTGCTGAGCTTGTCCTGGCGGGTCCGCAGCAGCGCGCCGATCAGACCGTTCAGGACCTCGAATTCCTTTTCCCGCTGGAGGACGGGCGCCAGAACCCGGGCCTGGTCCCGGATATGGTTCAGGCCCTCTTCGCCGTGGGTCGAGCACAGACTTTCAAGAGCGGCTTCGACCCCCGCCTTGCCGAGGGTGCGGGCGGGTCCGTTCCGGGCGCGCGACGGGCTGAGGTTGTCGAGCAGCTTTCGGACCGGTCCGGCCAGCCAGGAGCCCAGATAGGGGATGTCGCCGTCGACGGGTCCAACACCCTGACGGATGTGGATCTCAAGACCCGGGAGGGTGATCACATCGCGGGTCCGCGGCGCGCTGACGAAGACGTGGCCGACCCCGGTCGGCGCGCCGCTGGAGCGGTCCCTCCACGGCTGGCTTTCCATGCCCGTCCGGTCGGTGGCGACGCCGTCGGGAACGAGCCTGCCGAGGATGGTCGACCATTTTCGACGCACGACGGCGTCGACCGGCTCGGCGCCGGGCTCGACATAGACGCCGGTCGCGATGCGAACGAGCTTGCCGCCTTCATGATCGCGGCGGATCTTCCTGTCGGTCGCTTCGCTGCCCGAGGGCGTGAAGAGGATGTCAGCCATGACCGTCTCCCAAGACCGCGCGAAATACAGGAAATGTCCGCCACAGTCCCGTAAATCGCAACAATGTCCGCTAGCGTCACTTAACGTGATTTCACTTAAGACGCCACCCAAAGGCAAAATGTCCGTAAAAGTCCCTTATCGCGCTAAAATGTCCGTCAGGTTCTCTTTGTGCGACTGCGATGGGCAAGATCCGCGGGGGCGGCCTCTAAACCCGTCGCCAGGCCCTTCGCCCTAGAATCCGAAATCGATCTGGTCGGCGGAGGCCTGCCGTTTCCGTCGGGGCGGGGCCGCCGGCGTCACAGGGCTTGCAGCCTCCGGCACGACGTTCGCCGGGGCGGCAGCGGCCTTGTCGGGCTGACGACGGGACGATCGCGCGGTCTGGATGAGCTTGGGCTCCCGGGGCCGGGCCAGCGGCCTCGGACAGGGCAGGCCGCGGGTCTTGCGTGTCGCCTTCCAGGCGGTCAATTCGCTTTCCCACCAGCCGACCCGATTGGGGGAGATGCGCACGGGTTCGGGAAAATCCCCGACCTGTTGCAGACGCCACGCGGTGGACCGGCTGAGGCCCGTGACGTCGCGGACCCGATCCCAGGGCAGCAAGCGGTCTTCCGGCCCGCCCGTCTCGACCGGCCCGCCTTCAGGTTCGAACGTCAAGACGCGCCTCCGAACATCCGGTCGGCCGCCGCCTCGAACATCTCGCAAAGCACGCGGGCGTCGGTCGCGGCGTCCACGCAGTCGCGCGCCGCCCATCGCCGGGCCACATCCTTGATCGCGAAGCTGGCGGCCGGGTCCGCCAGCAGACCGGCGACCGTCGGCGGCGGCGGCGTTCTGATCCCATGGTCAGCCACGGCGGCGCCCTCTCGCCGCCGGCGGCGCGGTGGTGCGGACGTCCGTGATCTGCGATCGCGCCCATTCCCGCAGCAGGCCGCGCGGATAATGGGGCCTGGACCGCACGTGACGGCAGGGCGGACCGCCTCCGCCGGTCGACCACAGCCGCGCGAGGGTGGATGGCTTCAGCCGGATGCCGAACTGGGCCAGGAAGGCCGACGCCTCCGCCCGCGTCAGCAGGTCCTCGTCCCCGCACGGCGAGACCCCGGGCCCGGACTCCGTCTCCGTTTCCCCGATCATCGCCCCGCTCCGCGCGGGCGACACTGGGTCGAACTGGTGATCCCCTGCCCCGCCGTCAGCGCCAGGTAACAGTCCACGACCGTCGCTACATAGGCCTGGGTCTCGGCTATATCCGGCACTCGCCCCAGCCGCGCGACGCGGGCCGGACCCGCATTGTAGGCCGCCAGCGCGAGCCGCAGATCACCGAACCGCCGGATCTGACGCGCCAGATAGTCCGCGCCGCCGCGCAGGTTCTCGACGGGATCGAATCGGTCGCGGACGCCGAGCTCCAGGGCGGTGCCCGGCATCAGCTGGGTCAGTCCTCCCGCGCCGACCGGCGACAGGGCGTCGGGCCTGTAGGCGCTCTCGGTCACCACCAGGGCGTGGAGCAGTTTGGGATCCAGGCCGTGCCTCGCCGCGGCCGCGGCGACGGCCTCCTGGAAAGGCTGGCTGAGGGGCGCGATCCACGCCGCTTCAAGGCTGTCCGGGACATCCTCGGCGACCGCCTCGGCGGGCCGGCCGAACAGATCGCCGCCGGCGTCGCGCCAGTTCACGGCCTGGGCCGACGCCGGCCCCGCGACCGCCGCCGCCATCGCGGCCAGGCAGGCCAGTTTCACCATGTCAGAACCTCCCGGTAGACGCCGTCCACCCCCGACCGCGCGACCGGCCCGAAATAGCGGCTGTCGAAACTCCCGGCGGTGTCGCCCAGCAGGAAGAGCTCGCCGTCGGCCAGCCGCCGGCATCCCGCCCAGGCGGCCAGGGGCGCGCCCCGGCGATCGCGCGCCAGGGCGCGCACCC
>NZ_JBAZOS010000023.1:0-49748 GCF_041648615.1 Brevundimonas sp. | reverse complement strand
AGAGGCGGCGGCGCGGGGGGCGCGGCGGCTGTTCCTCGAGGTGGCCGAGGACAATGAGGCGGCGCGCGCCCTCTATGGCCGCGCGGGCTTCAGCGAGGCCGGGCGGCGACCCCGCTACTACGCCCGCGCCGACGGTTCGCGGCGCGACGCCCTGTTGCTGGCTCTCGACCTCCCTGCACGGCTTCCATAAGTCGGGCGGCCCGCCTATCCTGCGGCCATGGACCGGATCGAAAAACTCTGCGCCGACCGCGGCATGCGAATGACCGAACAGCGCCGCGTCATCGCGCGCGTGCTGTCGAGCGCCGAGGATCATCCGGATGTCGAGGAGCTGTACCGCCGCGCCTCGGCCATCGACCCCCATATCTCGATCGCCACCGTCTATCGCACCGTGCGCCTGTTCGAAGAGGCGGGCGTGGTCGAGAAACATGACTTCGGCGACGGGCGCAGCCGCTATGAAGAGGCGGGGGACGATCACCACGACCACCTGATCGACACCCGGTCGGGCGAGGTGATCGAATTCTTCGACGCCGAGATCGAGCGGTTGAAGAGCGAGATCGCCGAGCGGCTGGGGTATGAGCTGATCGGCCACAAGCTGGAGCTCTACGGCAAGGCGATCGAGGGGGCGGAACCGTCCAAGCGCGAGGGGCTGATCTTCAAGCGTCACGCGGCGCGGATCGACCCGGCCGACATCGATCCCGCCGATCTGGACAAGGGCTGACGCGGCTGCGGGGCATGGCGCGTCGCGCCGGCCCGCAGTAAAAGTCGCGGCATGACCGAGACCCTCGTCCCGCCGGGCGCGTCGGACGGACAGGCCGCGCCGAAGCGGCTGTTCATCAAGACCTACGGCTGCCAGATGAACGTCTATGACTCCGAGCGCATGGCGGATGTGCTGCGGCCGCTGGGCTATGCCGTGACGGATACGGCCGAGGGCGCGGACTTCGTCATTCTGAACACCTGCCATATCCGCGAGAAGGCGGCCGAGAAGGTCTATTCGGAACTCGGCAAGCTGCGCGAGATGCGGGACCTGGGCCTCGCCGCCGGCCGGCCGCGCATGACCATCGCCGTGGCCGGCTGCGTCGCCCAGGCCGAGGGCGAGGAGATCATGCGCCGGCAGCCGGCGGTGGACATCGTGGTGGGGCCGCAGGCCTATCACCAGCTGCCCGAGCTGCTGACCCGCACCGCGCGGGCGCGGGGCGAGCGGATCGGGGCCGACTTCGCCCCGGTCGACAAGTTCGACGCCCTGCCGGCGGCGCGCGGCGTCGACGGGCCGACAGCCTTCCTGACGGTGCAGGAGGGATGCGACAAATTCTGCAGCTTCTGCGTCGTGCCCTATACGCGCGGGGCCGAATGGTCGCGGCCGGTGGCGGCGGTGCTGGCCGAGGCGCGGGAACTGGCGGCGCGGGGGGTGCGCGAGGTCACCCTGCTGGGCCAGAACGTCAACGCCTATGACGGCGAGGGGTCGGACGGGATGCCGTCGACGCTTGCGCGGCTGGCGTATGCGCTGGCCGACATCCCCGGACTGGACCGCATCCGCTATACGACCAGCCACCCCAACGACATGTCGGACGACCTGATCGCCGCCCATGGCGAACTGGACGCCCTGATGCCGTGGCTGCATCTGCCGGTGCAGGCGGGGTCGGACCGGATTCTGAGGCTGATGAACCGCAAGCACGGGCGGGCGAAATATCTCGACCTGGTCGAGCGGATCCGCGCGGCCCGGCCCGACATCGCCATGGCGGGGGACTTCATCGTCGGCTTCCCGGGCGAGACGGACCGGGACTTCGAGGAGACGATGGATCTGGTGCGGCGGGTCCGATACGCCTCGGCCTTCGCCTTCATGTACTCGCCCCGCCCGGGCACGCCGGCCGCGACCATGGCGGGGCAGGTTCCGGTCACCGTATCGCGCGAGCGGCTGCACGCCCTGCAGGCGCTGCTGGGGGAGCAGCAACTGGTGTTCAACAGGGACACGGCGGGCCGGACGGTCGGCGTCCTGTTCGAAAAGGCGGGCCGGCATCCGGGCCAGGCCGTGGGCCGTTCGCCCTGGCTGCAATCGGTCCACGTCGACGACGCGGATCATCTGATCGGCCGGATCGTTCCGGTGGCGATCGAATACGGCCAGCAGAATTCGCTGAAGGGCCGGCTCATTCATGACGGGGCGACGCCCCTCAAGCAGCGAGACGCCGCGCGTCGAGCGACAGGGAAACAACAGATTGGCGCGTGAGAGTGAGTTTCTGGCGTTGGGCGACGAGGCCCTGCACGCCGTCATCGGTCCGGGCAGCCGGCACCTGGCCCTGATCGAGGACCGCTTCAAGGTTCTGGTCGAGACGCCGGGCGGAGGGGTGTCGATCAACGGCTCGGCCCGTGACCGGTCGCAGGCGAAACGGGTCATCGAGACCCTGGTCAAACGCGCCGACACGGGCGCCGAGATCACCGAGGCCGATGTGCGAACGGCCCTCGGCGCCGCCACAGCCCAGCCGCGGGCAGGGCAGGGGAGCGTGGCCCCCGACGCGGTGGCCCTGCCGGTCGGGCGGCGCGGGGCGATCGCGCCCAAGACGGCGGCCCAGGCCAACTATCTGTCGCTGCTGAGCCGCTGCGAACTGACCTTCGGCGTCGGCCCGGCGGGTACGGGCAAGACCTTCCTCGCGGCGGCCTACGGCGCCTCCCTGCTGCGGCGGGGGCAGGTGGACCGGCTTGTGATCACCCGCCCGGCCGTCGAGGCGGGCGAGAAGCTGGGCTTTCTGCCGGGCGATCTGAACGAGAAGGTCGATCCCTATCTGGCCCCGATCTGGGAGGCGCTGAACGACATCCTCGGCCCCGATGACGTGCGCCGCCGGCGCGACAAGGGCGAGATCGAGGCGGCGCCGATCGCCTTCATGCGCGGCCGCACCCTGGCGCACGCCTTCATCATCGTCGACGAGGCCCAGAACACCTCGCGGCTGCAGATGAAGATGGTCCTGACCCGGCTGGGCGAGGGCGCGCGCATGGTGGTGACGGGCGACCCGTCGCAGGTCGATCTGCTGAACCCGCGCGATTCCGGCCTGAAGCACGCCCTGCGCATCCTTGAGGACGTGAAGGGGGTGGGGGTGCAGCGGTTCGAGGCCCAGGACGTGGTGCGTCACGCCATGGTCGAGCGGATCGTGCGCGCCTATGACGCCGACGCCGCCAGCCGCCGTCCCGCCGCCGACCTCGAGGACCCGGACCTTCGGGATTCCGGGGCGTGATCGAGGTCGAGATCGAGGACGCGGCCTGGACCGACGCCCTGCCCGGCGCGGCGGCGGTGGTCGAGCGGGCGGCCATGGCGGCCCTGGGGTCGGCGACAGGCGACCTGGTCATCCTGCTCACCGACGACGCGGCGGTTGGCGAACTTAATCACCGGTTTCGTCACAAGGACGGGCCGACCAATGTGCTGTCCTTCCCGGCGGCGGAGAGCGCCGCGCCGCATCTGGGCGATCTGGTGCTGGCCTTCGGCGTCTGCGCGGCCGAGGCGAAGACGCAGGGCAAGACGATGGCCGATCATCTCAGCCATCTGACCGTGCATGGCGTCCTGCATCTGCTGGGCCGCGACCATGAGGCCGATGACGAGGCCGAGGCGATGGAGGGCGAGGAGCGATCCATTCTTGCCAGCCTGGGCGTCGCCGACCCATACAGGCGCGATGACCCATCCCACGGCGACGCTTGAGAACGACGGCCCCGAAGACGGTCCGGGGGCGCGGCTGATCCTGCGCTTCGGCCGCATCGGCCTGGCGCTGGCGGCGGGCGCCGCGGCGGCCCTGGCGCATCCGCCGTTCGGCGTCCTGCCCGGCCTGCTGGGCTACGCCCTGCTGATGTTCCTGGCCGAGCGGTCGGTCGGCGCGCGCGGGGCCTTCTGGATGGGCTGGCTGGCCGGCTTCGCCTATTTCTTCATCAGCTGCTGGTGGGTGGCCGAGGCCTTCCTCGTCAACCCGGCCCAGGCCTGGATGGCGCCGTTCGCCGCCAGCCTGCTGCCGATCGGCCTGGGCCTGTTCTGGGGGACGGCGACGGCCCTGTACCGCCGCTTCCGGCCCGACGGCGTCCGCCGGGTGCTGGTCTTCGCCGCCCTGTTCTGCCTGCTGGAATGGCTGCGCGGCCATGTGCTGACCGGCTTTCCGTGGAATCCGGCCGGGGCCAGCTGGAGGGCCGGCTCGGCGGCGTCCCAGTTCGCGGCGGTGGTCGGCGTCTACGGCCTGGGCTTCGTCACCGTGGCGGGGGCGGCGGCCTTCGGCCCCCTGCTGGGCGCGGGATCGCGCAAGGCCCGGATCGGCGCGGCGGTTCTGGGCGCGGCGGCGCTGGGCGCCCTTGTGATCGGCGGAGCCGTGAGACTGTCGCAGGCGCGGCTCGAGCTGACCGACACGGTGGTCCGCATCGTCCAGGCGGATGTGCCGCAGGAATCCAAATGGACCCCCGAGGCCTATCAGGGGATCGTGGACCGCTACGTCAATCTGACGGGTCACGCCGGGGCGATGACGCCCGACCTGGTCATCTGGCCCGAAGGGGCGCTGCCGGCCTCGGCCAATCAGGTGTTCGCGCCCGGCTCGGCCGACGCCGAGGCGATCGCGCGCGCGGTGCAGCCGGGCCAGAGTCTGATCATGGGCCTGGGCCGGGGCGTGCCCGATCCGGCGGCGCCCGGGGGCGGCCGCTATTTCAACAGCCTGTTCGTGCTGACCGACGAGGGCGCCGGCGGCCTGCGCATCACCGCCACCTATGACAAATACCGGCTGGTGCCGTTCGGCGAATACCTGCCGGCGGGGGGGCTGATGGGGGCGCTGGGCGTGCGCAGCCTGACGCATATGCCGACCGATTTCAGCCCCGGACCCGTGCCGGCGCCGATCGAGATCCCGGGCGCGCCGCGGGCCCAGCCGCTGATCTGCTACGAGAGCCTCTATCCCGGCTTCACCCCCGGCGGCGGGGGGCGGCCGGGATGGATCGTCAACATCTCGAACGACGCCTGGTTCGGGCGCACCTCGGGGCCGCTGCAGCACCTGAATCTGGCCAGCTATCGGGCCATCGAGACGGGCCTGCCGGTGGTCCGGTCCACGCCGACCGGGGTTTCGGCCATGATCGATCCGTGGGGCCGGATCGTCGGCGACCAGCGTCTGGATCCGGGCGAGAGCGGGGTCATCGACGCCCGCCTGCCGCGACCCGTGGGGGTGACGCCCTATGGCCGGTTAGGGGACCTGTTGTTCTGGCTGGCGGTGCTGGCCGGCCTGGCTCTGGCGGCGCCCTGGAGCTGGTTGCGTCGGCGTGAATTGCCCGCCTGACATCCGCGGCGTTTCGTCTTTCAGGCGAGTTTTCCCGCGTCACGCGAGGCCTGGAACCCGTTACTCAACCAAGGCTGGGCGTGGCGCGGGACTTTTTGCATTTTTTGATGACAGGGCGCAAAGCCGGGCGCATTCAGGCTTTACGGTACCAACCGAAGGACGAGTAACGATGGCGAGAGGCAAGGGCGAAGACGGCCCTCATCCCGTGGACCGGCATGTCGGCCGGCGCGTGTGCGAGAAGCGGTTGGCGCTTGGCTACAACCAGAGTGACCTTGGCCGGGCCCTGGGCCTGACCTTCCAGCAGATCCAGAAGTACGAGAAGGGGGCGAACCGGATTTCCGCCTCCAAGCTTTGGGATATCGCGCGATTCTTCAAGGTCGACATCGGCTATTTCTTCGAAGGCCTGACCGGGGCCCAGATGGCGGGTGTGGCCGAGGGCGCGGCGGCTTACGAGCACGACTTTCCGGCCACGCGCTACACCATCGAAATCGGCCGCCTGGCGCCCCAGCTGTCCAGCCGCCAGCAGAAGCTGGCCCTGGAGCTGATGCGCGACATGGCCGACCGCAAGGAGACGGACGAGGCCTGACGCCGCGTCCGCCGGACCGCCGTCCGCCTTATTGATCCGATGACGCCCGCCTCTGACCGAAGGTCGGCGCGCGGTCCTTTTGTTCGGCCCAGTAGGCCGCGCCCTCGCGTGGTTTGAACATGGTCTTGGGCACGCCGTCGCGCGACACCACCGCGAAGGTGTTGGTCGAGGCCTGATACAGCAGCACGTCGCCATTCGGCCGTTTGACCCGGTCCGTGCCCGCCGGCGGCCGGGTCGTGAAGGCCTGGATCTTCGCCAGATAGTCCTGCGGCGTGCGCGATCCGAAATCCGCTCCGTTACGCTCGAACAGCCGCGTGACCTTGGCGTCCACCGTCTCGCGCCGATTGGCGGTGAGGACCGGCTTGACCGCCTCGATCGCGGGGTCCGCGGCGGCGGTTGTCGCGGGCGCGCCCGAGGCCGCGGTCAGCACCGCTTCGCCCCCGTCCGCCGCGCGATCGCGCGTCTCGACGGCCGAACCGCCATTGCCGCAAGCGGAAACGCCCGCCACCGCGGCCATCGCGGCCACGATCCAGAGCCTGGAGATCATTCTATCCTCCCAAGGGTTGAAACTCTTGGGCTTGAGCATAACCACAGGTCCTGTGTTCGCGCAATGTTCCGTTTTCGGCGCGCCTCCCTCGACGCCGGACGCCCGGATGGCTAGATGACCGGCATGACCAGCCCCGCCCTGTCCGGACGCAAGATCCTGCTGATCGTCGGCGGCGGCATCGCCGCCTACAAGGCGCTGGCCCTGACGCGTCTGCTGAGGAAGGCCGGGGCCGAGGTCATGAGCGTGCTGACGGCGGCGGGGGCCGAGTTCGTGACGCCGATGTCGCTGGCCGCCCTGACCGGCCGTCCGGTGCGCCAGGCCCTGTTCATGCCCGAGGACGAGACGGCCATGGGCCATATCGAGCTGTCGCGCTGGGCCGATCTGGTCGTGGTGGCGCCGGCGACGGCGGGGCTGATCGCCAAGGCGGCCAACGGCCTGGCCGAAGACCTGGCCTCGACGACTCTGCTGGCCACGGACAAGCGGGTGCTGCTGGCCCCGGCGATGAATGTGCGGATGTGGCTGCATCCGGCGGTGCAGGCGAACATGGCGCGGCTGAAGGGTTTCGACGGCTTCCATGGCGCTGCTGTGGTCGGGCCCGACGAGGGCGAGATGGCCTGCGGCGAGTTCGGCCCCGGCCGGATGGCCGAGCCGGCGGCCATCATGGACGCGATCGAGGGCCTGCTGGCCGGACAGGACGGGCGTCCGCTGGCGGGCCGCAAGGCGGTGGTGACCGCCGGTCCGACCTTCGAGCCGATCGACCCCGTGCGCGGCCTGACCAACCGGTCCAGCGGCAAGCAGGGCTATGCGATCGCCGGGGCGCTGGCGCAACTCGGCGCGCAGGTGACGCTGGTGTCGGGGCCGGTGGCCCTGGCCGCGCCCGTCGGGGTCGAGCGGGTCTGGGTCGAGACGGCGCGCGAGATGAAGGCCGCGGTCGAGGCGGCCCTGAATACGACAGACGGGCCGGCCGACATCGCGGTGATGAGCGCCGCCGTGGCCGACTGGCGGGTGGACGGCGTGGCCTCGGGCAAGATCAAGAAGGCGCCGGGCGGGCCGCCCTCGCTGGCCCTGATCGAGAATCCCGACATTCTGGCCGGCGTGTCGGCGCCGGGCCAGCGGCGGCCGAAACTGGTCGTCGGCTTCGCGGCCGAGACCACCGACCTGGAGGCCAACGCCCGGGCCAAGCTGTCGCGCAAGGGCTGCGACTGGATCGTCGGCAATGACGTGTCCGACGATGTGTTCGGGGCGGACGGCAACACGGTGACCCTGTTCACGAAGGACGGAAACGCAGAGAGCTGGCCGCGCCAGTCGAAGACCGAGGTGGCGAGGAAGCTGGCCGCCCGGATCGCCGATCATTTCGTCTGATCTGTCCACACGTTCTCCACCGAGCTTTCCCCGGTCACCCGTGCCTTCTCCACTGGAGGTTCTCCGCCAGTGAACAGGGCAAGGCATCGCAGCAATGAGCGGCGCGGTATGGATCGCGGAGGCGATCTCCCGCCTTATCCGCTCGAATGAAGCCAGCTCACCCATGACGACCGTCCGGATCGAACGCCTGCCGCACGCTGAAGGCCTGCCGCTGCCCGCCTATGAGACCTCGGGCTCTGCGGGGATGGACCTTCGGGCGGCCATTGACGAGAACCTGCCGGTCATCCTGGCGCCGGGCGCGCGGACCCTCGTGCCCACAGGCCTCAAGATCGCACTGGAGCCCGGTTTTGAAGCCCAGGTGCGGCCGCGGTCGGGTCTGGCGCTCAAGCACGGGATCACCTGTCTGAACTCGCCGGGCACCATCGACAGCGACTATCGCGGCGAGGTGGGGGTGATCCTGATCAACCACGGGCAGGAGTCGTTCGTGATCCAGCGCGGCGAGCGCATCGCCCAGATGGTCATCGCCCGCTATGCGCAGGCCGAGATGATGGAGGTCGGAGGGCTGGACGAAACGGCGCGCGGCGCGGGCGGTTTCGGCTCGACCGGACGTTAAGCGGAGCCATTCGGCCCGGGGTGCGTTAACCCTGCTTCCGGCCAAGCTCGGCCGTATCCAGGAGGTTGGCGTATGGAGTCCCTGTTCGATTCGATCGGCGCGTTTCTGACCGGCCTGTTCGGCCTGGCCCAGGGCGGGTTCGACACCATCAATCAGGTCACGGGCCTGGTCATCGCGGTGATCGCCACCGTCATGATGCCCGCCTGGAGCCGGCTCTGGTCCACGTCGCTGGGGGCCGCCCTCGTCTTCATCCTGGTGGGCCTGCTGCGCCCGCTGCTGGACGGCGGCGCCTTCGTGATGCCGCCGCTGCTGACGCTGGGCTTCTGGATGACCGTGCTGGCTCTGTTCCTCGGCTTCGCCGTGGTGATCGCCGTGATGTTCTTCATCAAGTTGCTGTTCACCGGCGGCCACGGCCGGCGCCGGCACGCGCACTGATACCAGGGCCTATCGCCCTTCGGGCTACTTGAGGCCCGGGCCTCAATCCCCGCCCTACGCCTGCCTGAAGCCCAGCACGTCCTGCATGTCGTAGAGGCCGGGCTTGCGGCTGCGGACCCAGGCGGCGGCGGCGACGGCGCCGCGGGCGAACAGGGACCGGTCGATGGCCGAATGGCTGAGCGTCAGCGTCTCGTCCTCGGAGGCGAACAGGACGGTGTGCTCGCCGATGACGCCGCCGGCCCGCAGCGAGGCGAAGCCGATCTTGCCGGGCGTGCGCTCGCCGGTGATGCCGTCGTAAGGGGCGGTGCGGACGTCGGCCAGGTCCACCCCGCGGCCGTTGGCGGCGGCCTCGCCCAGCATCAGGGCGGTGCCCGAGGGGGCGTCGGCCTTCTTGCGGTGATGCGCCTCCAGGACCTCGATGTCCCAGTCGCGCGGGTCCAGCCGCTGGGCCGCGTGTTCGACGAGGCCGATCAGGATGTTGACGCCCAGGGAGAAGTTCCCGCTGCGAACGATGGCGATCTTTTCCGACGCCTTGTGGATGTCGGTCTCCTGCTCGGGCGTCAGGCCGGTCGAGCCGATGACGAGGGCCGGACCGCCGCGCTCGGCGCAGGCCCGGGCCAGTTCGACCGAGGCCTCGGGCGTCGAGAAGTCGATGATGACGTCGCACAGCGACAGGTCGGGCGTCTCGCCGCGGTCGAAGCGGGCCGCGACCACCACGTCCTCGCGCTCGTCCAGCACCGTCGATACGGCCCGGCCCATGCGGCCGCGCGCGCCCGAGATGCCCGCGTGGAAGATGACGCTCATGAAAGCCCCCGAACCATTCGTCGCATTGTGAAGGGTTTATCCCGGACCGTCATCCCGGACCGACCGGCGGACGCTATTGCGGCGTTTCCGAACCCAGGATGTCGGCCCAGAACCGTTTGGCCTTGCCGGCGAAGGACGAGTTGCGCGGGGTCTGGCTTTCACCGAGGGAGGCGGCCAGTTCCTGCAGCAGCTCCTTCTGGTGCGCCGTCAGGTCGGTCGGGGTCTCGACGAACAGTTCGACCACCAGATCGCCGCGGTTCTTGCCGTTCAGATGGGGCATGCCCTTGCCCTTGATGCGGACGGTCTTGCCGGTCTGGGCGCCGGCGGGGACGCTGACCGGCGCGCGGCAGCGGCCATCGCAGGCCTCGGACGTCAGGCAGGGTGCGTCGATCTCGCCGCCGAGGGCCGCCGTGGTCATCGGCACGGGGACGGTGACCAGCAGGTCGAGGTTGTCGCGCTCGAACAGTTCGTGCGGCGTCACCGAGAGGAAGACATAGAGGTCGCCGCGCGGACCGCCGCGCTGGCCGGCGTCGCCTTCACCTGACAGGCGGATGCGCGAGCCGTCGTCGACCCCGGCGGGGACCTTGAGCTGCAGCATGCGGTTCTTGCGCACCTGGCCGTGGCCGGCGCAGCTGGTGCAGGGCTCGGCGATCATCTGGCCGTGGCCGCCGCAGCGGGGGCAGGTGCGTTCGACCTGGAAGAAGCCGTTGGCGGAGCGGACCCGGCCCGCCCCCTGGCAGGTGGTGCAGGTGGTCGGCTTGGTGCCGGCCTTGGCCCCCGTGCCTTCGCAGGTGTCGCAGGTGGCGGTGGTGGGGACGGCGATCTCGACGTCGGCGCCCTTGTAGGCCTGCTCCAGCGTGATCTCGAGATCGTAGCGCAGGTCCGAGCCGCGGCGCGGGCCGTGCTGGCGGGCGCCGCCGCCGGTGCGGCCGCCGAAGACGTCGCCGAACGCCTCGCCGAAGACCTGGGAGAAGATGTCGTTGACGTCGGTGAAGCCCTGGCCCTGACCCCCGAACCCGCCGCCGCCGCCGTTGACCCCGGCGTGGCCGAAGCGGTCGTAGGCGGCGCGTTTCTGGTCGTCCGACAGGACGGAATAGGCTTCGGAGATTTCCTTGAAGCGCGCCATGGCGTCCTCACACCCGCCGTTCTTGTCGGGGTGATGCTTCATGGCCAGCTTGCGATAGGCCGCCTTCAGGCCGGCGGCGTCGATGGTCCGTTCGACCTCGAGAATCTCGTAATAGTCACGCGTCGCCATCAGGCGTTCGTCCTCTTACCCTTGCCGACGGTCCGCGCCTCTTGCCGGGCGGGAAAGACCGAAACGGCTGACCGGGCTGACATGGGCGCCCGGTAAAATGATGCAAGTTCATGAAACGGCCCCGCCCGTCATCAGACAAGCGGGGCCGGGGTGATCGCGGAGCCGGTGTGGCTTACGCGCTCTTCTTTTCGTCGTCGCCGTCGGGCGCGACTTCCTCGAACTCGGCGTCGACCACGCCGTCGTCGGCGGGGGCTTCAGCCGAGGCGTCGTCGCCGGCGCCCTGTTGCGAGGCGTACATGGCCTCGCCCAGCTTCATCGAGGCCTGGACCAGGGTGTTGGTCTTCGTCCGGATGTCTTCCGGATCCGTGCCGTCCTTGGCCGTCTTCAGTTCGGCGAGGGCGGTTTCGATCGCGGTCTTCTCTTCGGCCCCGACCTTGTCGCCGTGCTCGGCCATGGCTTTTTCGGTCGAGTGGATCAGGCTGTCGGCGGCGTTGACCGCCTCGACCATTTCCTTCTTCGCCTTGTCGGTCGCGGCGTTGGCCTCGGCTTCCTTGACCATCTTGTCGATGTCGGCGTCCGAAAGGCCGCCGTTGGCCTGGATGCGGATCGACTGTTCCTTGTTGGTCGCCTTGTCCTTGGCGGTGACGTGAACGATGCCGTTGGCGTCGATGTCGAAGGCGACCTCGATCTGGGGCATGCCGCGCGGCGCCGGGGGAATGCCCATCAGGTCGAACTGGCCCAGCACCTTGTTGTCGGCGGCCATGGGACGCTCGCCCTGGAAGACCCGGATCGTCACGGCCGACTGGTTGTCGTCGGCGGTCGAGAAGACCTGGCTCTTCTTGGTCGGGATCGTCGTGTTGCGTTCGATCAGCGGGGTGAAGACGCCGCCCAGGGTCTCGATGCCGAGGGTCAGCGGGGTCACGTCCAGCAGCAGCACGTCCTTGACGTCGCCCTGCAGCACGCCCGCTTGGACCGCGGCGCCGAGCGCCACGACTTCATCGGGGTTGACGCCCTTGTGCGGCTCCTTGCCGAAGAATTTCTTCACGGCTTCCTGGACCATCGGCATGCGCGTCATGCCGCCGACGAGGACCACTTCGTCGATGTCCGACGCCTTCATGCCGGCGTCCTTCAGGGCCTTGGCGCACGGCTCGATGGTGCGCTGGACCAGGTCGTCGACGAGGGCTTCCAGCTTGGCGCGCGACAGCTTGATGTTGAGGTGCAGCGGGCCCGAGGCGTTCATGGTGATGAACGGCAGATTGACCTCGTACTGGGTCGTGGAGCTGAGCTCCTTCTTGGCCTTCTCGGCCTCTTCCTTGAGGCGCTGCAGGGCCAGTTTGTCGGAGCGCAGGTCGACGCCCTGCTCCTTCTTGAACTCGTCGGCCAGGTAGTCGACCAGGCGCAGGTCGAAGTCCTCGCCGCCGAGGAAGGTGTCGCCGTTGGTCGACTTCACCTCGAACACGCCGTCGCCGATCTCGAGGATCGAGACGTCGAAGGTGCCGCCGCCGAGGTCATAGACGGCGATCTTCTGGCCGTCGTTCTTGTCCAGCCCATAGGCCAGGGCGGCCGCAGTCGGCTCGTTGATGATGCGCAGCACCTCGAGGCCGGCGATCTTGCCGGCGTCCTTGGTCGCCTGACGCTGGGCGTCGTTGAAATAGGCCGGGACGGTGATGACGGCCTGGGTCACGGTCTCGCCGAGATAGGCCTCAGCGGCCTCCTTCATCTTGCCGAGGGTGAAGGCCGAGATCTGCTGGGGCGAATAGTCCTTGCCGTTGGCGCGCACCCAGGCGTCGCCGGTCGGGCCCTTGACGATCTCATAGGGCACCATCTTCTTGTCCTTGGCGACCACGGGGTCGTCGAACGAGCGGCCGATCAGGCGCTTGATGGCGAAGAAGGTGTTGGTCGGATTGGTCACGGCCTGACGGCGCGCGGGCTGACCCACGAGGGTTTCGCCGCCCTCCTGGATGGCGATGACGGAGGGCGTGGTGCGGTTGCCCTCGGCGTTCTCGATGACCTTGGGATTCTTGCCGTCCATGACGGCCACGCACGAGTTGGTGGTGCCCAGGTCGATGCCGATGATCTTGGCCATGTGTTGGTCTTTCACTCCATTTTCAGCGGGCGGTGCGGCGGCCTTTTAAAGCGAAGCGCCGCGCGTGACCGCCCCCGGTGTCGGGGTCTTGAGGTCGGTTGGTACGGTCCGGCCGCAAAGCCCCACGAACTGCGGGGATTTACAGCGGTTGAGGCCGATATGGGAAACACCCCCCCTGCCGCAAGTCCCAAACGCCCCGGGGCGAAGATTCGCCGCTTCAACTGAAGGGATGATTTCACCGAACATTGGTGTAGTTAATGGGACGTTGGCCGGCCGGGGGGGCCGGTGTCCGGGGAGAAACCGATATGAACGTCCGCAAGACCGTCGCCCGCGCCGCCCTGGTGCTGGCGGCCCTGGCCTCGACCGCGGCGGCCGCCGTCACCGTGGCCGCGCCCGAACGGGCCGCCGTCGTCACGCCCGCCGCCGCCTCCGCGCCGGTGCAGTCGCGCGACGGCCGCAACCGCCGCGTCCGCATCCACAACAACACCGGCTGGGTCATGCTGCGCTTCTATGCGTCGAACACGAGCCGGGACGACTGGGAGGAAGACATCCTGGGCGACGACGTCCTGGCCAACAACGCCAGCATCGTGATGAACATCGACGACGGCACCGGCGCCTGCCTGTTCGACTTCAAGGCCGAATTCACCAACGGCCAGAGCCTGATCCGCAACAACATCAACGTCTGCGAGATCGCGGATTATTATTACACGCGCTGAGGCGCGAAGCGCCTCAGCGCTCTGTTTTGGGGCGCTATCGCGCTTCGCGCTACTTGAGCGCGGGGGCATGGGTTTAAACTGCGCTGATGTCCGCGCGCCTTGAGATCGATACGGGAATGGAGGGCTTCCGGTTCTGGCCGGGAGCCCTTTCCGCGTCCGAACAGGCCGGCCTGCTGGCCGAGGTGCTGGCGGCCGAGGCGGTCGCGCCGTTTTACCGGCCGGTGACGCCCGGCGGGCGGCCCTTTTCGGTGCGTATGACCAGTCTGGGGCCGCTGGGCTGGGTGTCGGACCGGGGGGGCTACCGGTACCAGGCGACGCATCCGGGAACCGGCGAGGCCTGGCCGCCCATTCCGCGGCTCCTGCTGGACCTGTGGCGCGATCTGACGGGGGCGGAACCGCCGCCGGACGCCTGTCTGGTCAATCTGTACCGCGAAGGGGCGAAGATGGGCCTGCATCAGGACCGGGACGAGGCCGAGATGACGGCGCCGGTGTTGTCGGTCTCGCTGGGCGACGCCGCCATGTTCCGCATCGGCGCGGCGGGCGGCGGGCCGACGAAGACGTTCCGGCTCGCGTCGGGGGACGTCTGCGCCCTGACCGGGCCGGCGAGGCTGGCGCGGCACGGGATCGACCGGGTCATCGCCGGCTCATCGACCCTCGTTCCGGGCGGCGGGCGCATCAACCTGACCCTGCGCCGGGCTGCGCCAGCTTCACAGCAAACGTGAATGGACGCTCGGACGGGGCCGCGCCAAGGTCCGGCCTTTCCAGAGCCGGAGGCCGCCGATGACGAACCTGATCCGCCCCGAAGGCCCCGAGGCCGATGATTTCCGCTTCAGTCGCCGCGCCCTGGCGACCGGCGTCGTCGGCGGCCTGGCCTTCGCCGGCTACGCCCCCGCGGCCCTGGCGCGGCAGGCGGCGCCGATCACCACCGGCGACGACGGTCTGACGCTGGAGGAAACGACCTATCCGGCGCCCGACGGCTTCGCCCTGCCTGCTTACATCGCCCGGCCGGCCGGCGACGGGCCGTTCCCGGTGGTGGTGGTGGTGTCGGAGATCTTCGGCGTCCACGAATACATCCGCGACGTCTGCCGCCGGCTGGCGAAAGCCGGCTATGCGGCCATCGCCCCGGCCTTCTTCGTGCGGGTCGAGGATCCGGCGCCGCTGTCGGACATGACGCGCATCCAGCAGATCGTGGCCGCGGTCGGCTATGAACAGGTCATGGGCGATATCGCCGCCACCCTCGATTGGGCCAGTTCGCAGCTGTGGGCCAATACCGACAAGGTCGGGATCACCGGCTTCTGCTGGGGCGGCAAGGTGGTGTGGCAGGCGGCGGCCCGTTTCGCCGCCATCGACGCCGGCGTGGCCTGGTACGGCCGTCTGGCCCCGGCGGCCAACGCCACGCCGGAACAGACGGCGGCCGGCCAGCCGTGGCCGGTCGATCTGGCCGCCGATTTGAAGGCGCCCGTGCTGGGCCTGTACGGCGAGGCGGACCGGGGCATTCCCCTGCCCAGCGTCGAGACCATGCGCGCGGCCCTGCAGCGGGCGGGCCAGACGGACAGCCGGATCGACGTCTATCCGGCCGCGCCGCACGGCTTCCACGCCGATTACCGCGACAGCTATCGCGCCGCCGACGCCGCGGATGGGTGGAGCAAGCTGCTGGCCCTGTTCGAGGCCCGGCTGAAAGCCTAGGCCTTGCCGTCGAAATTGCCGCCGGTCGCGCTCGCCGCCGCATAGGCGGCGTTTCCGGCCGCGGCGCCGGAGCCCTTGGCGGCGACGACCACCATGGCCGGGCGCACGGTGCGGCCGAACAGGGCGTAGCCGGCCTGAAGCGTCTGGATCACCTGACCGCCCTGAACCGTGTCGGACGGCTGTTCCATCATGGCCTGATGCAGATGGGGGTCGAAGGGCTCGCCCGGCTCGGGGGCGACGCGTTTCAGATTGTTGGCCTCGAAGGCCGACAGCAGGGACTTCTGGGTCAGCTCCAGACCCGTGACCAGGCCGGCCTCTCCGGCGTCGGCGTCTT
This sequence comes from Brevundimonas sp., assembly GCF_041648615.1. Classification (GTDB taxonomy): domain Bacteria; phylum Pseudomonadota; class Alphaproteobacteria; order Caulobacterales; family Caulobacteraceae; genus Brevundimonas. Next base: position 34,048 of record NZ_JBAZOS010000023.1, on the reverse strand, counting down.
TCGGAGCCGCCTGCAGCGCCCGCTCGAGGTTGTCGGCCACGCCCAGCAGGTCGCGGGCGAAACGCTGGATGGCGTAGGCGCGGGCGTCGTTGGACTGGGTCTCGGCGCGCTTTTTCGTGTTCTCGGCCTCGGCGACGGCGCGCAGGGCGCGGTCCTTCCACTGGTCGCGCTCGGCGATCAGGGCGTCGATGGGGCCCAGGCCGTCGTCAAGGCCGGCCTCGGCGTTGGCCTCGGCCTCCGCGATGTCGGCGGCCAGCTCTTCGGAGTGGGGGAAGTCGTCGTGTGTGTCGCTCAAGGCTCTTGTCCGTCCAGCATTCGCCCCAGCACCCGGGCGGTGTAGTCCACCAACGGTATGATGCGGGCATAGTTCAGTCGCGCGGGTCCGATCACGCCGATGGCGCCCAGAACCCGCTGTCGGCCCGTCATATAGGGCGCCGCGATCACGGCGGAACCCGAAAGTGAGAACAACCGCGTTTCGGCGCCGATGAAGATGCGCACGCCCTGGGCCGTGGACACCCCGTCCAGCAGGCCGATCAGCTGCTCCTTCTGCTCCAGATCGTCGAACAGGATGCGGACCTTCTCCAGATCCTCGGCCGTCTCGCGGTCGTGCAGCAGATTGGCGCGGCCGCGCACGATCAGCGACCGTTCGCGCTCGGCCCCGCCGGACCAGGCGGCCATGCCGTCCTCGACCAGGCGGGCGGCGGCGGCGTTCAGCTCGCGGCGGGCGGCGTCCAGTTCGGTGCGCATCTCGGTGCGCGCCTCGTGCAGGGGACGGCCCTTGAGCCGGGCGTTGAGGAAGTTTGAGGCCTCGGTCAGGGTCGAGGGGGTGACCCCGGCCTTGAGCGGCATCAGCCGGTTCTCGACCGAGCCGTCGTCCCCGACCAGCACGGCCAGGGCCTGATCGTGGCCGAGGGCGACGAACTCGACATGTTTGACCCCCGCCTCGCGCACCGGGCTGGCGACGATGCTGGCCCCGCCGGCGAGGCCGGACAGCAGGCTGGAGGCCTCGTTCAGCGCCTCCTCGAAACTGCGGCCGCGCCCTGCGAGGCGGGCGTCGATCTCGCGCCGCTCCTCGGCGCCGATGTCGCCGATCTCCAGCAGGCCGTCGACGAACAGGCGCAGGCCGGCGTGGGTGGGGATCCGGCCCGCCGAAGTGTGCGGCGCGCCCAGCAGGCCGGCCAGGGTCAGGTCCTGCATGGTGTTGCGGATCGACGCGGGCGACAGGGCCACCCCGGTCATCGACAGGGTGCGCGATCCGACGGGATCACCGGTCTCCAGATAGGTCTCGACGATGCGGCGGAAGATGTCGCGGGCGCGCTGGTCAAGGCCGGTCAGGCTGCCCGTCTCCATCGCCGTCGAGGTCAGCAGGGGCGGTTTCATGGCCTGGCCCGGCCTTCCCGCGCGGCGCGCGCCGAAGCGTCGTCAGGCGGGGCCGGACGCAGGCGAACCGAAGATGCGGGGGCCAAAGATGCTGGGGACAGGGTCACGGTTTCAGGATAAGCACCCCAGCCGCCGCTTCCAAGGAATACCGTATGCGCCCCTCCGAACGCACGCCCGAACAACTCCGCGCCGTCACGCTCGAGACCGGCGTGAACCGCTACGCCGAGGGCTCGTGCCTGGTCGCCTTCGGCCATACGAAGGTGCTGGTGACGGCCTCGGTGGAAGAGACCGTCCCCGGCTGGATGCGCGGCAAGGGCGCGGGCTGGGTCACGGCGGAATACGGCATGCTGCCCCGCGCCACCCACACCCGCGGCCGCCGCGAGGCCGCCAGCGGCAAACAGACCGGCCGGACGCAGGAGATCCAGCGGCTGATCGGCCGCTCGCTGCGCGCGGTGGTCGACCTGAAACTGCTGGGTGAGCGCCAGGTGGTGCTGGACTGCGACGTCATCCAGGCCGACGGCGGCACCCGCACGGCGGCGATCACCGGGGCCTGGGTCGCCATGGCCTCGGCCTTCGACTATCTGCGCGCCGAGGGCGTGCTGAAGACCGACCCCATTCTCGACCAGGTCGCGGCCGTTTCTTGCGGCGTCTGCAACGACCTGCCGGTGCTGGACCTCGACTATGAGGAGGATTCCACCGCCGAGGCGGATTCCAACTTCGTCCTGACCGGCGCGGGAGCGATCGTCGAGATCCAGGCCACGGGCGAGAAGCGCGGCTTCTCCCGCGCCGAGTTCGATCGGCTGTTCCAGCTGGCCGAAGGCGGCTGCGCCGACCTGTTCGCCCTGCAGCGGGCCGCCCTGGGCCGGTAAGCCCGGCCCGGCGGGCTTTCGCGGGGGGCCGAACCATGCCTATGGTGACCCTCCTCGCGACTGATCGGAGAGCCTGATGCGCCGGACCGTTCTCGCCCTTGCGACACTCGCCCTTCTGATCGGCGGCTGTCAGCAGCCCGCCGCGACGCCGGAAGCCGAACCCGCTCCGGCGAATGCGCCGCCGCCCGAGATGCCGGTCGACGCGCCGCCGCAGGAAGAGGTTCCGACTCAGACGGCCGCGACCGGCGAACCGGTCTCCTGCCTGTCCGAGATCGGCGCCGACGCCTCGGCCCGGCTGGTCCAGCGCTGCATCGCCGTCAGCCCCGCCACCCATCCGCCCTGCAACTCGGCCAATCCCTGCGCCATGATCCAGGGCGAGATCGATCGCTCCTGCGAGATGTATGCGCCCGGCGAGACGAAGCCGGCGGAATGCGCGGCGTGAGGCCTCTCGCCGGGGCTTAATCGTTTTCCAACGCTGCTCGGGCAGTCTGGCCGGCCATGACGCCCGTCCAGACCCCTCCCGACCTGCGCGCCCTGACGGGTCTGCGCTTCCTCGCCGCCCTGTGGGTGGTGCTCTATACGGCCTGGCCGCATCTGGACGTCAGCTGGGTCCCCGTGGCCGTGACCAAGGGGTATCTGGGCGTCGAGGTCTTCTTCGTCCTGTCGGGCTTCATCCTCAGCCACGTCTATCTCGAGGCCGCGGGGCGGAAACGCTATTCATACGGCGGCTTCCTGTGGGCGCGGATCGCGCGGGTCTATCCGCTGCATCTGCTCACCCTGTTCGGCATGGTCGCCCTGGGGATCGCCGGCACGGCCGCGGGCCTGAGCATCGACGGCAGCCTGACCGACTGGCGGTCCCTGCCGGCGCATCTGACCATGACCCACGCCTGGGGTCTGGCCCCGACCGCGGCGTTCAACCATCCGTCCTGGTCGATCTCGGCGGAGTGGTTCGCCTATCTGACCTTCCCGCTCTACGCCTTCATCGCCTGGCGGATGCGGGAGCGGCCCGTGGCGGCGGTCATCGGCGCGGTGGCGCTGGCGCTGGCGATCTACGCGACCTTTCAGCCGCTCGCGGGCTTCTCCCTGACAGAGGCGACCTTCCGCTGGGGCGCGCTCCGGATCGTGCCCTGTTTCGCGCTCGGCTGCGCCCTGTACCTGGTCTATCGCCGCGCCCCGATCCCGTACGCCGGTGCGGTCGCCGTGATCAGCGGCCTGGGCGTGCTGGCCAGCGCCTCGCTGGGTCTGTGGGACCCCGTCACCGTCCTGCTGGCGGGCGGGCTGATCCTCGGCCTCGGCTCGCTGGACAACGCCCGGGCGGGCCTGATGGGCTCGAAGGCGGGGGTCTATCTGGGGGAGATCAGCTATTCGATCTACATGGTCTGCGCGCCGGTCCTGCTGGTCATGACCAATGTCGCGGCGCGGCTGACCGGAGCCGACGACAAGCGGTTTCACATCATTGTGTGGCTGGCGGTGGTCGCGGCGATCCCGGTGGCGGCCATGGCGACCTATCACCTGGTCGAACGCCCGGCCCGCAAGGCTTTGAGGGGTCTGGCCGACCGGCGCCAGGCGCGGCGAACTGCGACAAAACCGCACACGGATTCGCCTGAAAGGGTTCTTCAACCCACGAAAACTATCGTCTAAGGCTTGGTCTTCGGCAGTCGGGACACACGCCAGCATGATGAAACGGCTCACAGCCGCCGCGGTTGCGGCGACCCTCGGATTTTCTGCGCTGGGCTATGCGCCCGTCGCGAAGGCCGATGAGCCCTACTGGCAGTGCGTGACCTTCGCCCGCATGTTTTCGGGCATCAACATCTTCGGCGACGCCCTGACCTGGTGGCGTCAGGCCCAGGGCAAGTTCCGCACCGGCGGCCGGCCCGAGACCGGCGCCGTGCTGGCCTTCCAGCCCAGCGGCCGGATGAGCCGGGGCCATGTGGCCGTGGTCTCCGACATCCTGACCGACCGCGTCATCCGCGTGACCCACGCCAACTGGGGCGGCAGCCGCGGCAAGGTCGAGGAAAACGTCACCGTGGTCGACGTTTCGCCCTCGGGTGACTGGAGCGCGGTCAAGGTCTGGTACAACCCGATCCATGATCTGGGCACCTCCGTCTATCCGACCTACGGCTTCATCTACAAAGCCCCGCCGCAGACCGTCGAAGGCGTGCTCATGGCCTCGGCCGACGCGCCTTCGGGCCAGCCCTAGGCCTCAAGTCTCCAACGGTCGGCCGGCGTCATCCGCGTCCACTGCGCGGGCCGTTCCGACGGCGAGCCGCCCATGGATCCGGCGACCTGGATCCTGCCGCCGCCCCTGATCGCCTCGATCTACGGCATGAATTTCGACTTCATGCCGGAGTGGTCCAATCCCCGGGGCTATTCGGCCGCCCTGGCGGCCGTGGTGGTGTCGGTCATGCCGCCGCCGGCCTGATTCAAGCGGAAGGGCCGGCTCTGACGCTCCGGACTTGACCGGGACGTCCGCGCCGCGCTTTTTGCGCCCATATCCGGAGTCCCCCATGCGTCCGATCGCTCTCGCCGTTTCCGTCCTCGCCCTGTCGGCCTGTTCGCAGGGCGGGGAGCCCGCGGCCGCCCCGCCGGCCGCCAAGCCGGCGACGATGCTGGCCGGGGTGGACCTGGGCCGGCCCGTGCGGGCCCTGGGAACCGAGCCGTTCTGGAGCGTCGAACTGACCGGGACCGAGATGGTCTATACGAGCCCCGAGCCGCCCGAACACCGCGCGCCGCAACCGCAACCGGTCATCCAGGGCACCACGGCGACCCTGGAGTCGAAGACCGCGGCCGGACTGACGTTCAGCATCACCCTCGTCGCCACCGAATGCTCGGATGGAATGAGCGACCGCACCTATCCGCTGACGGCCATGGTCCGGATCGGGGAAACCGGCCTGAGCGGCTGCGCCGCCTCCACCTCGGCCATCATGACGTCGGGCGAGAGCGGGCTGGTGGTCGACAAGGCTCAGCCGCCGGCCTGACCGGTCGGGTCGTGGCGCAGGGTTCGCAGGGCGCCGAGGCGGGCGAAGGCGATGGTCAGGGCCTTGCGCCGGGCCGGCGCCAAGGGGGCCAGGGGCGCGTCGCGCACCACCGCTCCGCCGAAGCCGTCGGCGACGATCAGGCCCGGATGGTCGGGCAGGATGTCCGACGGAAACTCGGGCGCCACCGCAAAGTAGAAGGCGTCGCAGAAGGGGCCGTACTCGCCCCATTTGCGGTCGACGCGATAGTCGTCGAGCCCCGACTTGACCTCGCAGATGACGATGTCGCCGCGCGGCCCCAAGGCCATGACGTCGGCGCGCCGGCCGTTGGGCAGGCCCACCTCCAGCAGCGGCGCATAGCCCAGGTCGACCATCAGCCGCGCCGCGCCCCGGGTGACCGACAGGGTCGTCTCCGGGCGGCTGAAGACCAGCTCTATGTGCACGGCGGCGGCGGACATTCCCGACTTATGTTCCGCTTGTGTTCCGATTTCAAGCCGGAGCCCGCCGGGGTCAGCGGCCGGTGTGGACCACGCCGGCGGTGTCGAGCCCCAGGGCGCGGGCGCGGGTCAGCACCCGGGCGCGCTCGGCCTCCGACGGGCTCTGGCTGCGATGCCAGACCCACCAGTCCGACTTGTTCGGCAGGGCCAGGATCGCCCAGCTGTAATCCGGCGCATGGTCCTGGACCCAGTAGTTCTGCCCCGCCAGGCCGCCGACGCCGAGCAGGCCGGTCAGGGTGAAACGGAAGCGGGTGTTGGTCCCCGGATCGGTGACGCGGGCGTTGGCGCGCAGGACCTCGACGCGGTCGTCGTCGCGGCGGGTGCAGGTCACAACGACGCTGTAGCGATCGGCCCGGGTCTGCGGATTGAAATCGATCCGGGCGCGGCGACAGTCCTTCTGCACGTCGTTCGGACTGCGCGCGATCTCGAACCAGCGGCCGTCGAACTGGTCCAGATTGACGACGCGCGGCCGGGCTTCGGCGGTCGAGGACAGGGCGGTCAACGCCGCGCAGGCCGACAGGGCGGCGGCGAAACCGGTCGAACGGTTCGGGGTCATGGAGCGTCCTTCGCGTGACTGGGACGAGAAGATACGGTCGCAAGGACCCGCGGGTTGCCGGGTCTAGAGAATGAACCGGCTCAGATCGGCGTCCCGGGACAGGTCGCCGACGAGGTCGCGCACCCTCGGGCCGTCGAAGGCCACGGTCTGGCCGTTCAGGTCCGAGGCCTTGAAGCTGGTTTCCTCCAGCACCCGCTCGATCACGGTCACCAGCCGCCGCGCGCCGATGTTCTCGACCGCGCCATTGGCCGCCACGGCGGCGTCGGCCATGGCCTCGACCGCGTCGGGGGTGAAGGTCAGGGTGACGTTCTCGGTGGCCAGCAAGGCCTGGTTCTGGCGGATCAGATTGGCCTCGGGCTCGGTCAGGATGCGCACGAAGTCGTCGCGCGTCAGGGCCTTCAGCTCGACCCGGATCGGCAACCGGCCCTGGAGTTCCGGCAACAGGTCTGACGGCTTGGCGACGTGGAAGGCGCCCGAGGCGATGAACAGGACGTGGTCCGACTTCACCGGCCCGTATTTCGTCGAGACGGTGGTGCCCTCGATCAGCGGCAGCAGGTCGCGCTGCACCCCCTCGCGCGACACGTCGCCGCCCGAGCGGTCGGAGCGGCTCGCCACCTTGTCGATCTCGTCGATGAAGACGATGCCTTCGTTCTCGGCCAGCATCAGGGCTTCGGTGGTCAGGCTTTCCTGATCCAGCAGCTTGTCGCTTTCCTCGGTCGTCAGGGGGCCGACGGCGTCGCGCACGGTGAGTTTGGCCGTCTTCGTGCGGGCGCCGCCCAGCTTGCCCAGCATTTCAGACAGATTGATCATGCCGACATTGCCGCCGCCGGGCAGGTCCAGCCCCTGCATCGGCGAGGCCGTGTCGGCCAGGGTGACCTCGATCTCCTTGTCGTCCATCTCGCCGGCGCGCAGCTTCTTGCGGAAGCATTCGCGCGTGGCGGGCTGGGATCCCGGTCCGACGAGGGCGTCGAGGATGCGCTCCTCGGCCGCGCCCTCGGCCCTGGCCTTGACGCCCGTGCGCCGCTTGTCGCGCACCATGACCAGGGCGGCCTCGACGAGGTCGCGCATGATCTGGTCGACGTCGCGGCCGACATAGCCGACCTCGGTGAATTTGGTCGCCTCGACCTTGAGAAAGGGCGATCCGGCCAGTCGGGCCAGGCGCCGGGCGATCTCGGTCTTGCCGACGCCGGTGGGCCCGATCATCAGGATGTTCTTGGGCGTCACCTCCTCGCGAAGGTCGTCGGGCACGCGCTTCCGGCGCCAGCGGTTGCGCAGCGCCACGGCGACGGCGCGCTTGGCGTCGTCCTGGCCGACGATGAACCGGTCGAGTTCGGAAACGATTTCGCGGGGGGAGAGGTCGGTCATGAGGTTGAGATAGGGGCGGGGGCCCGGGTCCGGGAGGGCTGGTTCATCACGAAGGACACGAAGACGGTCACAAAGGACACGAAGGGGTCACTCCAGCGTCTCAACCGTCAGATTGCCGTTGGTGTAGACGCAGATGTCCGCCGCGATCGCCATGGCGCGGCGCGCGATCGCCTCGGCGTCCAGATCGGAATAGTCCATCAGCGCCCGCGCGGCCGAGAGGGCGTAGTTGCCGCCTGATCCCACCGCCGCCACGCCATGCTCGGGCTCCAGCACGTCCCCCACGCCGGTGACGGTGAAGATCGAGTTCTTGTCCGCGACCAGCAGCATGGCCTCGAGCCGGCGCAGATAGCGGTCGGTGCGCCAGTCCTTGGCCAGATCGACGCAGGCGCGGGCCAGCTGGTCCGGATACTGTTCCAGCTTGGCTTCCAGCCGCTCGATCAGGGTGAAGGCGTCGGCGGTGGCGCCGGCGAAGCCGGCCAGCACCTTGCCGCCGGCGAGGACGCGGACCTTGCGCGCCGCGCCCTTGACGATGGTGGGGCCCATGGAGACCTGCCCGTCGCCCGCGATTACTGTCCGGCCGTCTTTTCGAACCGCCAGAATCGTGGTGCCGTGCCAGTCGGGGAAGGAAGGATTCGCGTTTGTCATGTCCCAGACATGGCGACCGAAATGCGGCGGGGCAAGCCGGAAGCCAAGCAAATACAATGGCGGGAATGCGTCATCATTTTGCCTATGTAACCCGTTACATTCAGGATCTTCTTCCATACATTTCGGTATTCGAGGCAATTATCGTGCTTCATCGCATCATCTATGCCAGCGAAGCGGTCGGCGCGACCGGTGCCTCGACCCTGTCTGTCGCCCAGATTCTGGGCCATGCCGAGCGAAACAACCGGCGCGATGACCTCACCAGCTGCGTGATGTTCCACGAGGGTCATATCCTGCAGGCGATCGAGGGCGGCCGGGGCGATATCGACCGGCTGATGCGCCGTCTGCTGGTCGACCCGCGCCATTCGGGCCTGCGGATCCTGGTCGACACCGTGATCACCGAGCGGGCCCTGGCGGAGCCCATGGGTCTGTGCGCCGATCCGGCCGACCTGCTCGGGAAGCTGGGCCTGCCCTGCCTCTCCAGCATCACGCCGCGCGAGGCCGAAACGATCATGGCGTTGCGCAAGGCGGCGTGACGCCGGGCCGATCGCGGCCTAACGGAGAGCGGTGAGCTTTTCCGACGATGAAATCGAGCGCTATGCCCGCCACCTGGTCCTGTCCGAGGTCGGGGGGCCGGGCCAGCAGCGGCTGAAGGCCGCCCGCGTCGCCATCGTCGGCATGGGCGGGGTCGGGGGACCGGCCGCCCTCTATCTGGCCGCGGCCGGAGTGGGCGTCCTGAGGCTGATCGACGACGATGCCGTCGGCCTGTCCAATCTGCAGCGCCAGATCGCCTTCACCACGCCGGATGTCGGCCGGGCCAAGGTCGTGGTCGGGGCAGGGGCCCTGACGGCCCTCAATCCCCATGTCCGGATCGAACCGGTCGCGGAGCGGCTGACCGGCGACAACGGCGCGCGCCTGATCGAGGGCTGCGACGTCATCATCGACGGGACCGACGACTTTCCCACGCGCTTCGCTGTCAACGCCGCCTGCGTGGCCGCGGGGGTTCCGCTGGTCTCGGGCGCCCTGGGCCGCTGGACCGGACAGGTCGGCGTGTTCCGGGGGCGTCCCTGCTACCGTTGCCTGGCGGCCGAGGTCCCGCCGGACGCCGAAACCTGCGCCCGCGTCGGCGTGGTCGGCGCCCTGGCCGGCGTGGTCGGCTCGATGGCGGCGCTGGAGGCGATCAAGCTGATCACCGGCGCGGGCCAGCCCCTGACGGGCCGCCTGTTGATCTATGACGGCCTGGCGGGCGCCTCGCGGGTCGTCAGGGTCGCCGCCGATCCGGACTGCCCGGTTTGCGGCGGCGTGGCTCAGGCGAAGGCCTGACGCAGCAGGGCGACGTAGCGGGTCATCAAGGCCTGCTCCTGCGAATCCTCCCAGTCGGCGTGGCCGGCGTCATCGATCTCGACCAGTTCCACGGTCTTGCCCGCCGCGCGCAGGGCGTCGCGCATGCGGCGCGACTGGAGCACCGGCACAATGCCGTCCTCGACGCCGTGGACCAGCAGGACCGGGCAGGCGATCTCGGCGGCGCGGCGCCGGGGCGAGGCCTGCTCCAGCGCCGGTCCGGCCGTCTCCGGGTCGCCGATGCGTTTGGTCCAGAATTCGTAGATCTGCTTGCCGGGCGTGTCGTCCTCGCGGTTTTCCCACGCCAGCATCTCGGGCAGGTCGCCGACGCCGCAGATCGAGATGGCCGCCTTGTACAGGTCGGGCCGGCGCACCGCGCCCATCAGGGCCGCATAGCCGCCATAGCTGCTTCCCATGATGGCGACCCTGCCCGCATCGAGACCGCGCAGGGCGATGGCCTGGGCCACGGCGTCCTCGATGTCTTCCTGCATACGGTCGCCCCAGCGGGTCCAGCCCTGGCGCGCGAAGCCCTGGCCATAGCCGCCCGAGCCGCGGAAATTGGGTTGCAGCACCCACCATCCCTGCGCCGCCAGCCCCTGGACCTGACGGTCCCAGGTGCGGGTGTCGCGTACTTCCGGGCCGCCGTGGGGCAGGACCACGAGAGGACCCGGCCGGCCGCCGGGAGGGGCCGTCAGATAGGCCTCGATGGTCGCGCCGTCGCGGGTGGAGACGGACAGGGTCTCCGTGGCGCCCAGACGGTCGGCGGCCAGCACATGGGCCGCGCCGACCGCCACGATGGCCCGCGCCGTCTTGTCATAGAAGAACCAGGCCCCGGGTTCGCGCGGACCGGTGACATAGGCGATGAAACGGTTGCGGGCGACGTCGACGTCGGTCAGGTAGACGTCGCAGTCGTTCTCGAAGAAGCGGTTCAGGGCGCGGTGGTGCGCGGCCAGGGCGGGCTCCGCGAACTCATACTCGAGCCGTTGGCCATAGTAGGCGGCGCCCAGGTATCGGCCGGCCGAATCCTTGAGGCCGTACATCACGTCGCGGCCCGGGCGGGCATTCATCGGCGGACCCGCGGCCAGGGTGCGCAGATCCATTTCGCGGACGGATTCGGTGTCCTCGGTCTCGCCCCTGGCGGACACCAGGACGATCCCCGGGCGATCGGTTTCGGCCACCCAGGAAAAGTCCGGCGCATCGACCACGCGGGTCCGCCGCGCCAGGGTCCATTCGGTCTCGCCCGGCGCGCGGGCGTAGACGGTTTCCATGGTGCCGCGCACATTGATGTCGTGACGCATGACCGCCACCCCGGCCTGGGTCTGCCAGGCGAAGGTTCCGGAGCCGCCCCGCTCCAGCCGTTCGGCCGAACCCGTGGTGATATTGACCTTGTGCAGGCCCAGCACGCCGTCCCGCTCCCAGGCGGTCATCAGCACATGGTCGGGTTCCCGGGGCAGCAGGTCGATAACCCGGCCCATGTCCAGGCTGTAGCGCATGCGCTGGCGTTGATCCTGGAACATGACCACGGCGTCGCCGTCGTTGGCGTCGACCGAGATCACGCGCCGCGAAACATAGTCGACGCCCTCGACGATGCGGTTCGATCCGGTGAGCCTGTGAGTTCCGGTGTTCTGCCTGATGGCGATCCGGACCAGCAGACGGTCGTCATTGCCCCATTCCATCGCCTCGGCCTCGATGGGGCCCAGCTCGATCCGGCGGCGGGGGCCCTCGGGATCATCGGACTGGATCAGATCGATGACGCCGCGCGGTTCGTCCTCCGTGCCCAGCTGCTCCAGGATCGCGATCCGGCGGCCCGACGGCGACAGGGTGACGGCGCGGGTGCGCGAGGGCGCGAAGAAGGTTTCCAGCGGATAGGCGGCGACGCCCCCGTCCGCCTGGGCCAGGGCGGCGTGGGGCCGAAGGGCGGCGACCGCCGCCAGAACACCCGCGCCGGCCAGCAGGCCGCGCCTCGACAGGGCGGCTCGCGCCGCCTTGTTCATTCCCGCCATGTCGATACGCCCCCGATACTTCCCCGGGGCCAACCAAGCCGGGCTTGGCGGTTCCGTCAAGCTTGGGGCGTCAGAGCATGGCCGGAATGACCCGGTCGGCCGGACGGTGGCCGTTCTGGAAGGTCAGGATATTGGCGATGACCCGGTCGCCCATGTCCTGACGCGCCTCCAGGGTCGCGGAGCCCAGGTGCGGCAGCAGCACGACATTGGCGTGATTCAGCAGGCCCGGATGGATGGCCGGCTCGTGCTCATAGACGTCCAGCCCCACGCCGGCGATCGCGCGGCGCGCGACGGCGCCGGCCAGGGCCGCCTCGTCGATCAGCTCGCCGCGGGCGGTGTTGATCAGGATGGCGTGCGGCTGCAGCCGGGCCAGCCGGTCGGCCGACAGCAGATGGTGGGTCTCCTTCGTCGCCGGGCAGTTCAGCGAGATCAGGTCCATCCGCGCCAGCATCTGGTCCAGATCGTCCCACCAGGTGGCGCCCAGCTCCTCGGCGATCATGTCCGGGACGGGTTTGCGGTTGTGATAGTGGACCTGCATGCCGAAGGCCCGGGCGCGCCGCGCCAGGGCCTGGCCGATGCGGCCCATGCCGACGATGCCCAGCCGCTTGCCCCACAGCTTGCGCCCGCACATCCAGGTCGGGGTCCAGCCCTCGAAACGGCCCTCGGCCACCACCTGGGCTCCCTCGACGATGCGGCGGCTGACCGCGAGGATCAGGGCCATGGCCAGGTCGGCCGTGTCCTCGGTCAGGACGCCCGGCGTATTGGTGACGATGATCCCGCGCGCCACGGCGGCGTCGATGTCGATATGGTCCACGCCGGCGCCGAAATTGGCGATCATCTTCAGCTGGTCGCCGGCCTTCGCGATGAGGTCGGCGTCGATCACGTCGGTGATGGTCGGGACCAGCACATCGGCGCGCGCGACGGCCGCCTCCAGAGCCGCGCGATCCATCGGCCGGTCGGTCAGGTTCAGTTCGGCGTCGAACAGCTCCCGCGCGCGGGTTTCGACCGCGTCCGGAAGGCGTCTGGTTAATACGACCTTAAGCCGGGGCGCTGACATTCGAAGCCTTGGATTTCACGGATGCAGACGGTGTCTAGCAAAGCTCGCTCCCGCCTCCAAAGGCTGGCTGTCATCGCGGCGGTTCTCGGCGCCGGCGTGATCGCCGGGGCGGGCCAGACCATGCCCGACGGGCGGCCCACGCCCAGCGGCCAGCCCGTGCCGCGCTGGCTGTCGCTGAAGTCGTCCGAGGTCCGGGCCCGCTACGGCCCCGGGCTGGATTACCGCATCCTGTGGGAATACCGCGCCTCGGGCCTGCCGGTGCAGGTGATCGCCGAGACCACCGAATGGCGCAAGATCTGCGATCCCGAGGGGGCCGTGGCCTGGGTCCACCGCAGCGTGGTCTCCAGCCGCCGCAGCCTGCTGAACGCCTCGGACGTCGAGGTTCCGATCCGCGCCGGCCGTTCGGACACCGCCCCCGTGCGGGCCCGCCTCAGCCCCCACGCCCTGGCCTCGATGGACGCCTGCGAGGACGGCTGGTGCGAGGTCCGGGTGCGCCGCCTGCGCGGCTGGGTCCGCCAGACGGCGGTGTTCGGGGCCCAGGAGCGGGCGCTGTGCAGCGCCTCGCGGCCGGCCGGGCGGGGCCGCTAGGCCGTCCCTTCCCCTGCGGCAGGGCGTCACAACGCATGTTGAGCCTGCCGCCTGCCTCGTGTACCCCGACGGCAACACCTGCCGGAGGCCGCCGTTGAGCCAGTCAAAACATCCGTCGTCGTTCGATTATGAAGCCCTGCTGGCGGCCGGCCGGGGCGACCTGTTCGGTCCCGGCAATGCGAAGCTGCCGGCCCCGCCGATGCTGATGTTCGACCGGATCACGACGATCAACGGCGACGGCGGCGCGCACGGCAAGGGCTATGTCGAGGCCGAGCTGGATATCCATCCGGACCTCTGGTTCTTCCAGTGCCACTTCATCGGCGATCCGGTCATGCCGGGCTGTCTGGGGCTGGACGCCATGTGGCAGCTGGTCGGCTTCTACCTCGGCTGGATCGGCGGACCCGGCAAGGGCCGCGCCCTGGGCGTCGGCGACGTCAAATTCACCGGCCAGGTCACGCCTGACATCAAGAAGGTGGTGTACAAGATCGATCTGAAGCGGGTCATCAACCGCCGCCTCGTCATGGGCATCGCCGACGGCGTGCTCGAGGCGGACGGCGAGGTCATCTACACCTGCCAGGACATGCGCGTCGGCCTGTTCGGCGGCGCGGCTGAACTGGTCGGCGGCTGATCCGCTTTCACTGAAGACCGCGGACAACGCGGCGACTGAAGACTGACAAGGGAAACCATCATGCGGCGTGTCGTCGTCACCGGCCTGGGTATCGTCTCTTCCATCGGCACGGGCCAGGAAGAGGTCACCGCCTCGCTGCGCGAGGCGCGGTCGGGCGTCGTGGCCGCGCCGGACCACATCAAATACGGCTTCCGCTCGCAGGTCTGGGCCCCGCCGGCCCTGGGCGCCACGGCCGAGGACTGGGCTCCGCTGGTCGATCGGCGCGCCGCCCGCTTCCTCGCCAACGGCACCGCCTGGGGCCACATCGCCTTCGAGGAGGCGCTGAAGGACAGCGGCATGACCGCGGACGAGATCAGGTCCGAGCGCATCGGCCTGATCGTCGGCGAGGGCGGCCCCTCGACCCAGGTCATCCTTCAGGCCGCCGCCACCACGGTCGAGAAGACCTCGCCCAAGCGCATCGGGCCGTTCGCCGTGCCCAAGGCCATGGCCTCGGGCCCCTCGGCCGTGCTGGCGACCTGGTTCCAGCTCAAGGGCATCAACTATTCGATCTCCTCGGCCTGCGCGACCAGCGCCCACTGTATCGGCGCGGGCGCCGAACAGATCGCCTGGGGCAAGCAGGACGTGGTCTTCGCCGGCGGGGTCGAGGACATCGACTGGTCGATGTCCAACATGTTCGACGCCATGGGCGCCATGTCGTCCGACTTCAACGAAACCCCGGGCAAGGCCAGCCGCGCCTATGACAAGGACCGCGACGGCTTCGTCATCGCCGGCGGCGCCGGCATCGTGGTGCTGGAAGAGTATGAGCGGGCCGTGGCGCGCGGCGCGACCATCTACGCCGAGGTCACCGGCTACGGCGCCAACTCCGACGGCTACGACATGGTCGCCCCCTCGGGCGAGGGCGCCGAGCGCTGCATGAAGATCGCCCTCGAAATGGCCGGCCATCCCCGGATCGACTACCTCAACCCGCACGGCACCTCGACGCCGGTCGGGGACAGCAAGGAAATGGGCGCCGTCCGTAACGTCTTCGGCGACGACCTGCCGATGATCTCCTCGACCAAGTCGCTGACGGGCCATTCGCTGGGCGCGGCCGGGGCGCAGGAGGCGATCTACTGCCTCCTGATGATGAAGAACGGCTTCGCCGCCCAGAGCGCCCACATCGACACCCTCGACCCCGAGTTCGAGGGCATGCCGATCCTGCGCGAACGCCACGACGGCGAGCTGAAGCACGTCATGTCCAACAGCTTCGGCTTCGGCGGGACGAACGGCACGCTGATCCTGTCGAAGGTCTGATCGCGGGAGCCAACCGGCGTCCGGCGCGCTAGGTTGGGCCTGACATCCGAGTTGGACATTCCCTGACCCTCGACCCCTACATTCTGTTCCTGCTCGGCCTCGGGGCCGTGATCCTGCTGGTGTCCTGGGCGCCGGTGGGTCTGAAGCGGTTGCCGCTGACCCTGGCCATCCTGTGCGTGGCCCTGGGCTTGGTGATCTTCAGCACCGGCCTGCTGTCGTTCAACCCCGACCCGAGGACGTGGGACACGGCGACCGAGCGGCTCACCGAACTGGTGGTCATCATCAGCCTGATGGGGGCCGGGCTGAAGCTGGACCGGCGGCTGGGCTGGCGGCGCTGGTCCTCGACCTGGCGGCTGCTGGCCGTGGCCATGCCCCTGACGATCGTGGCCGTGGCCTGGCTGGGCATGGCCGGCCTCGGCTTCAGCCTGGCCATGGCCCTGCTGCTGGGCGCGGCTATGGCTCCCACGGATCCGGTGCTGGCCGCCGACGTCCAGGTCGGCCCCCCGCAATCGGGCGACGAGGACGAGGTGCGCTTCGGCCTGACCTCGGAAGCCGGATTGAACGACGCCCTGGCCTTCCCCTTCGTGCATCTGGCCATACT
Organism: Brevundimonas sp.; assembly: GCF_041648615.1. Classification (GTDB taxonomy): domain Bacteria; phylum Pseudomonadota; class Alphaproteobacteria; order Caulobacterales; family Caulobacteraceae; genus Brevundimonas. The sequence goes on along the minus strand of NZ_JBAZOS010000023.1, from coordinate 18,256 downwards.
GGCGGCGGCCGGAGGCCTCGCCACGACCTCGGGCCTGACCGACTGGTTCACGATCAAGGTCGGCTGGAAGCTGGCGGCCGGGCTTGGCGTCGGCGTCCTGTGCGGCCGGCTGTTCGGGCGTCTGGTCTTCCGCCGCGGCCAGGGCGCCGCCCGGTTCGGCGACGGCCTGGTGGGCCTGGCGGCGACCCTGCTGGCCTACGCCGCGGCCGAGCTGGCGCACGGCTACGGTTTTCTGGCCGTCTTCGTCTGCGCCCTGACCCTGCGATCGTGGGAGCGGGATCACGAGTTCCATCAGGAGATGCACGACTTCTCCGACCAGATCGAGCGGCTGCTGATGATGCTGCTGCTGGTCCTGTTCGGCGGCGCCCTGGCCAACGGCCTGCTGGCCTCCCTGACCTGGAGCGACGCCCTGATCGGCCTGGCCGTGGTCTTCGTGGTGCGGCCGGTGGCGGGAATGATCGCCATGATCGGATCGCGTCAGCCGATGCGCGAGCGGCTGCTGCTGTCCTTCCTGGGCATCCGCGGCGTCGGCTCGGTCTATTACGTCGCCTATGCGCTGAACCACGGCGCGTTCGGCGACAGCGAGCGGCTGTGGGCCATCGTCGGCTTCATCATCCTGGTCTCGATCCTGGTCCACGGCGTCACGGCGGCGCCGCTGCTGCAGCGGCTCACCCGCCGGCGCGAGGCCGAGGCCGGCTGAGGCCTCAGACGCCCTTGTCGGCCCGCATCACGGCCCGGGGAAAGCGGATCAGGCCGATCCGGTCCTGCAGGGTCTTCAGCGGGACCATGCGGGCGCGCCACACGGGGTCGACGGCGAATTCGAACGCGACCTGGGTCAGATCCTGCTCCAGCAGGAAGCCGAACGCCTCCAGCCCGGCCGGACCGCGGGCGACCACCACCTTCCAGTAGGCGCGCGGGATCCTCACCTGGATCGGCCCGTCGTCGTCCACGCCGACGAAGACCGGATCGTCCGCCGCCAGCAGCGGCCCGGCGAACAGGGCGTAGCGCTCGATCCGGCCCTGGGCCTCGATCAGGTTTTCCAGCAGGCCCCAGACGCCCCGGCGGTTCGAGCGGTTGAAGCCCGCCACCTGCGGCGTGCAGTTGGTGACGTGATAGGTGTCGCCGTTGGCGCGGCGCACCTGGGCGTAGTCGGCGCCCCAGCAGACCTCCTCGCGCCGGACCAGATGGCCCTTGTCGAAGGCCTTGCGGTCCTTGTCGAAGAAGCGGTCCGGCAACTGGGCTTCGGCCGGCAGGCGCGGGTCGAGGAACCAGCGCTCGAAATCGTTCTCGCCCAGACCGCCCAGGGCGTCGCGATTGTAGGACTGGGTCGGATCCGGTTCCTTGGCGGCGTCGGATCCGTCGACGTTGGAGGCGGTGAACAGGCAGACGCGCCGGGCCCTGTGCATGACCAGAGAGAAATTCTGGTAGGGCACCACCATGCCGCCGTCGTGCATCCGCGCCGCGACCGAGGCGTCCCGCAGCGTCGGCAGGGGCACGGAGAGGCCGAGAAAGCGGGGGTCGTAGCCGGTCCGCGAGGGGTAGTCCGGGTCGTGCCACGGCTCGACCACCTTCTCGATCGCCCCGGCCCCCGCGCCCGCGCTCGCGGCGAAGGCCGACCCGGTCGTCTGGCCGAGACTGACGGTGATGGTCAGGGGTAGGGTCAGGACCGTGGACCCCGCGGAACCGACGGCGGGCGCGCCGTCCATAACCTGCGCCGGGGCCGCCGACCGCTCCGTCGCCGGGACCGGCGGCTCGGCGCGGCCCAGACAACAGGCTTCCAGCTCGTCCCGCAGCGGCCCGGCGGGCGCCAGCGACAGGGCCGTCGCAGCGATGCGGCTGGCGCGGACGCCCTCATTGGCGATCCAGTCGATGTCGGCGTCGTCGTCGTCGTCGGTCGCGGGCTTGCCGTTCCGCAGCAGCCAGCGCCCCTGGGCGTCCTTACGCGGCACGCCCGAATGGTGCAGGGCCACGACCTGCCAGGAATCGTTGAACACCGGCGCGCCCGACGATCCCGGCGCGGTGTCGGATTCATAGGTCAGGTGGTCGGCGGTGATGTCCAGCAGCCGGTTCTCGCGCATCGCCACCTGTTTGGTCCGGCCGTTGGGATGCTGGATGATGGTGATGGCCTCGCCGACGTTGATCTTGCCCACCTCGGGGCTGAGCCTCAGCCAGCCGAAGTCCGACAGCCGGCCCTCGCCCCTCAGCGGCCGGGCGCGGACCGCGACCAGGGCCATGTCCAGGGCGGGGTCGACGACGAAGAACCGGCCCGGATCGAAGGCGAAGGTGGTGGTCGGACGCGGGAAGCCCAGCCGGTCCAGCTCGCAGTCGAAATCGACGCGCGATCCGGCGGCCGTGGCCATGTCGGGGAAGACGTGCTGGTTGGTCAGCAGCAGGTTCGGCGTGATCAGGAAGCCCGTGGCGTCGCCCAGCGCCCGCCCGCCGCCGTCGAGGATGGTGATCCGCCCCACCGGCCGCGCCGCGTCCAGGCCGCGCAGCAGATAGTTGAGGTCGACCAGATCGTCGCTGCCGATGGTCCGCTCCAGCTCGGACAGGGAGGCCTTGCGCCCGCCCTCCTGAAGCTGGAGCGTGCGCAGCGCCTGCCGTTCGGGGGTTTCCAGCTGGCCGGGCACGGTGGCGTCGACCCGCGCCTTCAGCAGATCCACGGCCTCGGCCGTCCTGGCCTCCATGGACGCGGCCCGGCCCGCGGCCGGCGGCGCGACCTCGTGGACGATCCGGGCGCCGGTGATTTCCACCACCCCCTTCAGACGATCGACCCTCATGCCGTCCTCCTGTCGAAGCGGCACAACCATAACGTCGATTTGCGACAGGGGGAACGCGGGAGGCCCTGGCGCCATCGCGACTTCCCCCGCGCGGCCGCCGCTGCTACCCCTCCGGCCACACGGAACGGCCCCGACCTGAGCGGCCGACGCAAGATGGAGATGCATCCCATGGCCGCTTCCGAAGGCTGGAACATGCCGACCGGCGAACTCATGAAGGGCAAGAAGGGCCTGATCATGGGGGTCGCCAATTCGAACTCCATCGCCTGGGGCATCGCCTCCCAGCTGGCCGCCCAGGGCGCCGAACTGGCCTTCACCTACCTCGGCGAGGGGCTGGAGCGCCGGGTGCGGCCGCTGGCCGAGAGCGTCGGGGCCAAGCTGCTGATCCAGGCCGACGTCACCGACGACGCCTCGATGGACCAGGCCTTCGCCGAGCTGGAAAAGGCCTTCGGCACGATCGATTTCGTCGTCCATTCGGTGGCCTTCGCCAACAAGGACGAGCTCAAGGGCTCGTTCGTCGACAACACCAGCCGCGACAGCTTCCTGCTGGCCATGAACATCTCGGCCTTCAGCTTCGTCGACGTGGCCAAACGGGCGTCGAAGCTGATGCCCAACGGCGGCTCGCTGGTGACCATGACCTATCTCGGCTCGGAACGGGCCATTCCCAATTACAACACCATGGGCGTGGCCAAGGCGGCGCTGGAGGCGGCGACCCGCTACATCGCCCGCGACCTGGGGCCGCGCGGCATCCGCTGCAACGCCATCTCGGCCGGGGCCATGCGCACCCTGTCGCTGGCCGGCATCTCGGGCGGCCGCGGCATGATCAGCCAGGGCCGGGCCATGTCGGCGATGAAGGAGGACACCTCGATGGAGGGCGTCGCCGGCGCCGCCCTGTGGCTGTGCTCGGACCTCGGCTTCTCGACCACCGGCGAGGTCATCCACGTCGACGCCGGCTTCCACATGATGGGCATGGCGGCGGACGAGGAGGGGTGATCAACCCAAGGTGATCAGGCCGCGCTTGTTTTAGGCGAAACAGGCAGGATAGGCTCACGTCGAACCGAAGGAGCGGACATGACCGATCCCGGCTACCCCCTCGACGACATCACGGTAACGGGTCAGCGCCGCAGGCCCGATGGAACCTATCCGAGCCGGGGCGGAAGCGGTGGAGGCGGCGCCAACGAGCCCGGTGGAACCAATCAGTGGGAACTGGAGGAAGAGGACGAGACGCCGCCGGAAGGTCAGGTGGATCCTTGCGCCGATCCCGTGTCACGAAAAATCTGGAATGCTGATGCCGCGGCGGCTGCCGGCGCTGCGGCGTTGATTGCGAAGGCCGCGTCATTGAATGACGGCTCCAGCCTCGCCAACCGGGAATTCGGCTCCTACCTGCTTTTGGGAGCCAATGGGCAAGTTAACCTTCAACCGAATATCACTGTCGGTGATCCCGCAGTGCTCGGGTCTGTGCCGAATGTGTCCATTGATGTTGCGGGGGTTCATTCGGGAAACTGGATGGGAGACATCCATAATCATCCAAGCGGCGACGGAAACCTGAGCGGCGGCGAGTGGGCGGAATTCATCAATATGTCCAGCCAGTACAGTGCTACCAATCCGGAACGCGCAGAACTTTCACACGTGTCGGTCTATGTTGTCGTCCTCGACGCTTCTTCGCCAACCGGGTACCGAATTTACGCATACAATAAAGACACGCCCTACAACCAGCTGGGAGCGGAGGTAAATCCGGATGCGCAACCCTGTCCTGCTACATAAATGCGTCGCCACCCTCGCGGCAGTCGGCGTGATCGGCGCCTTGGGCGGGTGTGTTTCGTCGCCCTCCCCTGCAGGTCCATTCGAGCCGCCCCTGGCTACGCCTTTGACGCCGGTGAGTATTGTGGCGAGGGGGGCGTCGGGCGTGCGCATGGAGATCGTTCTTGCCGCTGATCAATCATGGGTGGCGACGCTTGCCGGGAACAGGCGCGAGGGTCGGGTCACCGACCGGACCTGCATTGGCTTTCGGGACGCGATCGCCGCCTATTCGCGATTGCCGCCACTACGCCCGGCGCCTGTACTTCTGATTCCGGATCGTCCCCGGAACCTACCGCTTGCGCCCCGTGCTCCACACGCCGAATACTGGGTCATCACTACGGCGGGTTACGCGCCAGATTGGTCGCAGGTTGATCTGGAAATCCGCGGCTCGCAGGGTCCGTACGCGCACTGGGTCAACGACACGGTGGAAGCGATCAAGAGCTGTGCGCCGTCAGCGCCCTGAAAGCCAACACATAGCCATTGACCGCATTTGCCAAGGTCAACGACCCGTCGAAGACTTGTGGTTGGCAACGGTCTCCACATGCGTGGTGAGCTGTGACGACAGGGATGGGAAGAGCTGCGCAATCCATCCCTAGGGCGTGGCGATCAGCACCCGCTCGAACGGGTAGCGGTCGCGGATGTCCGAGGCGAAGAAGCGGCCCTTGGAGAAGGCGGCCCGGAAGGCCGCCTCCACCTCGGGCGGCACGCCGACGTAGTCGTAGACGTCGCCCGAGACGAAAGTCACGCGCAGGCGGCGCCGGGGCTCGTCATAGCTGAAGCGGCGGATGACGGTGGAGGGCATGACGGGGCAACGCGCCATGCCCGGCGCGGGCTCCAATTCGCTGCATGGCCGGATCAGCGCGTTCCGCACGGATGGCGGTCCGGGCGTTGCAGTTCATGCGGTGCAGCCGGATGGCGGTCTTCGCCGGATCGTCAGTCCGGTTCGCGCTCGCCGATCTCGGTCGGCTTGACGGCCAGCAGCCAGCCGTCGGCGATGTGCAGTTCGGGCACGGCCTCCTTGGTGAACGGCAGGTACCAGGTCGGGCCGCCCAACGCGGGCGCGATCTCCAGCATGTCGTCGGCGCCGAAATTCTGCACCGCGCGGACCGGGCCCAGCACGACGCCGTCCGGGTCGCGCGCCTCCAGCCCGACCAGATCGGTCAGGTAGAATTCGTCCTCATCGGGTTCGGGCAGGCGGTCGCGGTGGATGTACAGCTTCAGCCCGCGCAGGGCGTCGGCCTGTTCCTTGGTGGCGATCTCCTTGGCGCGGCCGACCACGGCGGTCTTCTCGGGCCGGGCCGAGGTCAGGGTCAGTCCGGGCGTGCCGTCGGCGCGCAGCAGGACGCCATAGGACAGCAGGGCCATGGGGTCGGCGGTCCAGGCCGTGACCCGCACCTCGCCCTTGACCCCGAACCCGCCGGCGACCTGGCCGACGAGGATGAGTTTGCTTTCGGTCATTCGTCCTTCTCCCCTCGGGGGAGAAGGTGGACCGCGGAGCGGGACGGATGAGGGGGCTGTTAAAGATTGCCCGATCTCACCCGTTCCGCGTCGCGTCCAACATCCCCCTCATCCGACCGCCTTCGGCGGCCACCTTCTCCCCCGGAGGGGAGAAGGATCACCGGATCAGGCCTCGGTCTTCTCTTCTTCGGTCGCTTCAGCGGCCGGAGCTTCTTCCGCGGGAGCTTCGGCCGGAGCCTCTTCCGTCACGGCTTCAGCGGCCGGAGCCTCTTCAGCGGCGGCCTCGGCCGGGGCCTCTTCAGCAACGGCTTCGGGCTCGGGCGCCGGCGCGTTCTTCGCGGCTTCAGCAGCAGCGGCCGCTTCTTCCTTGGCGCGGACGGCGGCTTCGGCGGCTTCCACCTTGGCGGCGGCTTCGGCTTCCGCACGGTCGGCTTCGCGCTGGGCGCGCTCGGCGGCGCGTTCCTGGGCCTTCTTGCCCGGCTCGGCCTTCTTCGGGTTGTTCGACTGGGTCCATTTGACCTTGTCGGCCAGGGCTTCGTCCTGGCTCAGGAAGCGGGCCACGCGGTCGGTCGGCTGGGCGCCCTTGGCGAGCCATTCCGTGATCCGGTCGGTCTTCAGGGTGACGCGCTTCTGCTCGCCGTCGCGCGGCAGCATCGGATTGTAGGTGCCGACGCGCTCGATGAATTTGCCATCGCGCGGCGAGTGGCTGTCGGCGACGACGATGTAGTAGTAGGGGCGCTTCTTGGCGCCGCCGCGGGCCAGACGAATCTTCAGCATTTTCAGTCTCTTTCGTTAAGTCGGATTATTTCTTGGGAGGGAAGGACTATTTCTTGGGAAGGCCGGGCAGACCCGGAAGCCCCCCCGGAAGTTGTCCGCCGCCCAGACCCGCGAGGCGGTCCTGGAGGGCTTTCATGTCGTCGGCGCTGGGCTCGGGCATGCGGCCGCCCCCCATCGCCTTGAGGCGGGCCATGTCGGGGCCGCCGCCCATTCCGCCGCCGAGGCCGCCCATCATGGCGGCCATCTGCTTCATGCCCTTGCCGCCGCCCTTGGACATGGACTTGACCATGTCGGCCATCTGGCGGTGCTGTTTGAGCAGGCGGTTGATGTCCTGAACCTCGACGCCGGCGCCTTTGGCGATGCGCTTCTTGCGGCTGGCGTTCAGCAGGTCGGGCTTCTTGCGCTCGGCCTTCGTCATCGAGGAGATGATGGCTTCCTGGCGGGCAATCATGCGGTCGTCGACGCCGCTGTCGGCCATCTGGGCCTTCATCTTGGCCACCCCGGGCAGCATGCCCATGATGCCCTGAAGACCGCCCATCTTCTTCATCTGCTGCAGCTGGGCGGCGAGGTCGTTGAGGTCGAACTGGCCCTTGGCCAGTTTCCGCGCCATGGCCTCGGCCTTGGACTGGTCCAGCTCCTGGGAAGCCTTCTCGACCAGGGCGACGATGTCCCCCTGACCGAGGATGCGGCCGGCGACGCGGCGGGCGTCGAAGACTTCCAGCGCGTCGACCTTCTCGCCCGCGCCGATGTATTTGATCGGCAGGCCGGTGACGGCGCGCATGGACAGCATGGCCCCGCCGCGCCCGTCGCCGTCGGCGCGGGTCAGGACCAGGCCGGTCAGGGGCAGACGGTCGTGGAAGGCTTTCGCGGTGCGGACGGCGTCCTGACCGGTCAGGCTGTCGGCGACCAGCAGGGTCTCAACGGGTTTGGCGACGGCGGCGACCTCGGCCACCTCGGCCATCAGGGCCTCGTCCAGCGTGATCCGGCCGGCGGTGTCGAGGATCAGGACATCGAAGCCCTGGAGTTTCGCGGACTGCAGGGCGCGCCGGGTGATCTGGATCGGCGACTCGCCGGCCACGATGGGCAGGGTCGCGACCTCGATCTGTTTGCCGAGGGTCTGCAGCTGCTCCATGGCCGCCGGACGACGCGTGTCCAGCGAGGCCATCATGACCTTCTTGCGGTCGAACTTGGTCAGCCGCAGCGCCAGCTTGGCCGAGGTCGTGGTCTTGCCCGAGCCCTGCAGGCCGGCCATCAGGATGACGGCGGGCGGCGTGGCGTTCAGATTGATCGGGGTCGGCTCGTCCCCGCCCAGCATCTCGACCAGGCCGTCATAGACGATCTTGACCACCTGATCGGCGGGCTTGACCGAGCGGATGACGTCCTCGCCCGTGGCGCGTTCGGTGGCGAAGGCGATGAAGTCCTTGACGACGGGCAGGGCGACGTCGGCCTCGAGCAGCGCCACGCGGACTTCGCGCATCGCATCGGAGACGTCCTTCTCGGACAGGGCGCCGCGTCCGGTGATCCGGTCGAAGACGCCTGTCAGCCGCTCGTTCAGAGCCTCGAACATTCACAACCTCGTCGGCCCTGCGGCCACCCAATCCGACGGATGAAACGGTCTCCATAGCGAAATGGCCTCCGGCGACGATCACGTCGGCGGAGGGTTCTCGCCCACCTCGTCCGGCCGAAACCGGGGTCGTGTGGGTGGAGACGCGAGGTTCACTTGCGTCGGAAGCGGCGGCTTATGGGGGAAAAGGGGCGGTTTGTCGACTCTGCCCGCGCGTCAGGTCTCGACCGGCAGCAGCCGTCCCGTCTTCACGTCGTAGATGAAGCCGTGAACCGGGACGTCCTTCGGCGTCAGAGGATGTTCGCGGATCCGCTTCACGTCGTCGACGACGCTCTTGCCCAGGTCCTTGAACGCCAGCCACTGAACGTAATGCCCGGCGGTCGATCCGCCCTCGGCGCCGGTGTTGGTCCAGACGGAGCCGTCGAAGGACGCCGTCGCCCGGCTGGTCTCAAGCAGGCCGGCGATCGTATCCCCGTCAAACAGTTGCATGCCGCAGTCGGTGTGGTGGATGACGAACCATTCCTTCGTGCCCAGCAGCTTGTGCGAGATCACCAGCGAGCGGATGGCGTCGTCGCTGGCGCGCCCGCCGGCGTTGCGGATCACATGGGCGTCGCCCTCGGCCAGGCCGGCGTATTTCGCCGGGTCGAGGCGGGCGTCCATGCAGGTCAGGATGGCGAAGGCGCGGGCAGGCGGCAGGGCCAGCCCGCCCTTGTCGCCGAAGCTTTCGGCATAGGCGGCGTTGGCCGCCGTGACTTCCTGATAGACCGGACTTGTGGACATGTCGGACCTCGCAAAATCCCCCGCCGGGCATGGAAACACGAAACTGCCGCGCCGCAACATTAATTGTCCGCACTGCAGCAAAACTTGACCGAAAAGACCCGTTTCGGCGGTTGACTCAACGTCGCCCCCCGGCGCTTGTGCCGACTCCCATGCCGCTTCCAGAGAGGCGCCGCCCATGAGCCCAGCCGCCCCCCTTCCTGAGTATGGGGACCGCCTGCGCGATGAGGTTCGCCTGCTGGGCGGGCTGCTGGGCGAGGTCATCCGCGACGAGGGCGGGCAGGATCTGTACGACCGCATCGAGGCGGTGCGGCAGGCGTCGGTGGCCTATCACAGGGACCCGGCCTCCAACGACGCCTCACGGCTGGAGGCCCTGCTGGCCGCGCTGTCGCTGGACGACGCCGTCGGCCTGGCCCACGGCTTCGCCGCCTTCTCCCTGCTGGCCAATGTGGCCGAGGACCGGGCCGGCAAGCGCCGGGCCCAGGAACAGACGGCGGCCGGGGCCCGGGCCGACACGCCTGACGGCGCGCTTCAGCGGCTGGACGCAGCGGGGGCCAGCCGGGCCGACGTGCGCGAGCTTCTGGCCGGCGCCCTGATCTCGCCGGTGCTGACCGCCCACCCGTCCGAGGTCCGGCGCAAGAGCGTCATCGACCGTATCGCCGCCGTGTCGGACCTGCTGGACGCCTGCGACCAGACCGGCGCGGCCTGCGATATCGACGCCCGGAACGCGGGGCTGAGGCGGCAGGTCACCATCCTGTGGGCCACGCGTCTGGTGCGGCGGACGGGGCTGGTGGTGCAGGACGAGATCGACACCGTCGTCTCCTTCCTCGACCGCGTCTTCCTGCACGTCGCCCCGGCGCAGCTGGCGGACTGGCGCCGGCGGCTGGAAGCGCCGGACCTGGCCCCCTTCATCCGCATCGGCACCTGGGTCGGGGGAGACCGGGACGGCAACCCCAATGTCGACGGGGCGGTCCTGACCGCCGCCTTCCGCAGCCAGGCCCGGGCCGTGCTGCGCTTCTACCTCGACGAGGTGAACGCCCTGGGGGCCGAGCTCAGCCTGTCCGGGTCGCTGAGCGCCATCTCACCGGCGCTCAGGGCGCTGGCCGAGGCGTCGGGCGATCGCTCGCCCCACCGGGCCGACGAGCCCTACCGCCGCGCCCTCAGCGAAATCTACGCCCGGCTGGCCGCCACCCATCCGGTCCTGACCGGCCAGCCCGCCCCGCGCGCGCCTTCATTCGCCGCCGAACCCTATGCCGGGCCGGACGCCTTCCGCGCCGATCTGGCGGTGCTGCAGGACAGTCTGGTCAGCAACCACGGCGCGGTGTTCGAGGACGACCGTCTGGCCGGGCTGATCACGGCCGCCGACGTCTTCGGCTTCCACATGGCGACCCTGGACCTGCGCCAGAATTCGGACGTGCACGAGCGCGTCGTCGCCGACTTGCTGAAGGTTGCGGGCGTCTGCGACGACTACGCCGCCCTCGAAGAGGACGCGCGCCTGACGGTCCTCGCCGCCGAACTCGCCTCGGGGCGGCCGCTGTTCAATCCCTATGCGGCCTGTGCCGAGGAGACGTTGAAGGAGCGCGGCATATTGCAGGCGGCGGCCGAGGCCCTGCGCCTGTTCGGGCCGCAGGCGATCCGCACCCACATCGTCTCCAAGACCGACGCGGCCTCGGACCTGCTGGAGGTCTATCTGCTGCTCAAGGAGGTCGGTCTCTACCGGCCGTCCGACCCGGCCGCCTGTCCGGTCCAGGCCGCGCCCCTGTTCGAGACCATCGACGACCTGCGCGCCTCGCGCCCGACGCTGGAGCGTCTGTTGCGGGAGCCGTCGGCCCTCGCCGTCGCCCGCGCGCGCGGCGTTCAGGAAGTGATGATCGGCTATTCCGACTCCAACAAGGACGGCTCCTACCTGACCTCGACCTGGGAGCTGCACGAGGCGTCGCAGGCCCTGAAGGGGGTGACGGACGCGGCCGGGCTGAGGCTGCAGCTGTTCCATGGCCGGGGCGGGGCGGTGGGCAGGGGCGGGGGCTCCAGCTTCGCCGCCGTGATCGCCCAGCCCCAGGGCACGGTGGCCGGGCGTATCCGCGTCACCGAACAGGGCGAGGTCATCGCCAACAAATACGGAGAGCCCGAGGTCGCGCGGCGCAACCTCGACGCCCTGACCTGCGGCGTGCTGCTGGCGTCGCTGCGTCCGCCGGAGGACGAGACCTTCACAGCCAGACACGGCGAGACCGCCGCCGCCCTGTCGCGGGCCTCGATGGCCGCCTACCGGGCCCTGGTCTACGAGACCGACGGCTTCGTCGACTATTTCCGCGCGGCCACGCCGATCGCCGAGATCGCCGACCTCAAGATCGGCTCGCGGCCCGCCTCGCGCACGGCGTCGACGGCGATCGAGGACCTGCGCGCCATCCCCTGGGTGTTCAGCTGGTCGCAGTCGCGCGTCATGCTGCCGGGCTGGTTCGGCTTCGGCTCGGCGGTCACCGAACTCCTGGATGGGGGCACCGACATGGACGAGCTGCGGACCATGGCCCGCGACTGGCCCTTCTTCCGCACCCTGATCCAGAACATGGAGATGGTCATGGCCAAGGCCGACATGACCATCGCCCGCCGCTACGCGTCCCTCGTGCCGGACAGTGCGCTGGCCGAGCGCATCTTCGCCGCCATCGAGGGGGAGTGGGATCGAACCCGCGCGGCGGTCCTGGCCATCACCGGGCAGGCGGCGCTGCTGGGCGGCCAGCCCGAGCTGGATCGCCTGATCCGCCTGCGCATGCCCTATGTCGAACCCCTGAACCATGTGCAGATCGAACTGATCCGCCGCCGCCGCGCCGGCGACGACGATCCGCGGGTGCGCGAGGGCATATTGCTGGCCCTGAACGGGGTGGCGGCGGGCCTGCGCAACAGCGGCTGATCGCCGTTCAGGTTTCCGCGAATTCATCCAGCGTCGCGATTTCGCCTCCGAATGCTCACGCGGTTGCAACGGGCCGGGCGCATCTGACACCCCGTCGCCGCCAAGAGCGACGTTGACCTCCCCAGGAGTTCGTCATGAAAGCCCTCGCTTCTCTCGCCGCCGTCCTCGCCCTCGCCGCCGCCGGATCCGCCTCGGCCCAGGAGGCGCGAATCGCCTGGGGCGATCTGGACATGTCCAGCGCCGCCGGCGCCGACGCCTTCGACAGCCGGGTCGAGGCCGCCGCCCGCAAACTGTGCCGCAATGCGCGCGCACCCGGCAGTCTCGTCAACGACCGCGCCTTCTGCCGCGCGGCCGTCAAGGCGGAGGCCGTACGGTTGCTTCCGGGCCGCGTCCAGGTCGACTACGCCCTGAGCCGTCTTCCGCTGGTCGTCTGACGCCAAACGGGGCCGCTCCCCCCGGGCGGCCCCGCTTTGACATAAGTCAGGCTTCTGAACGGCTGAGCAGTACTCGGTCTGGAATCAAGGAAACATCACGGTTCTGGTCTGGTGGCTGTCATATGAGACCCTCATCTGCCTTGTGGTCGCATCCCCCCGCGACCGGAGGACTTCAGATGATCAGAACAGCGCTTTCCCTCACCGCCGCCGCCCTGCTTTACGCCGCGCCGGCGACCGCCCAGGAGGTTCGCATCCCCTTCAGCGACCTCGACCTGTCGACCGGCTCGGGCGCCCAAACCTTCGACGCCCGCGCCGCCGCGGCTGCCCGCCGGGTCTGCGCCCTCGGCCCGCGCGCCGTGGTCAACGACAGTTGCGTCCGTCGGGTGCAGCAGGAAGCCGTGCGCAGCCTGCCCGCCTCGCGTCAGGACGACTACGCCCGGGCCCGCCGTGGCGACCGCATACTCGCCATGGTCGCCCCCGCCCGGCCGGCGTGATCCGCACAGACGAAAGAGGCCGGAGGATCGCTCCGCCGGCCTCTTCATCTCGCACCCGCGCCCCGCGCGGCGGCCTCAAGCAGCCCGAAGGGCTGTAGGGCCCCTTACGACGTCGGGAAGCCCCGCACCTTGAGCAGGGCCGTCACGTCCGGGTCGCGGCCGCGGAAGCGGCGATAGGCCTCGGCGCGGTCGGTGGTGTTGCCCTCGGCGAGGATGATAGCCTTGTAGCGGCTCGCGATATCCGGATTGAAGACGTCGCCCGACTCCTCGAAATAGGCCCAGGTGTCGGCGTCCATGACCTCTGACCAGAGGTAGGAATAATACCCGGCCGAATAGGCGTCCGAGGTGAACAGGTGATTGAACTGCGGCAGGCGGTGCCGCATCACGATCTCCTTCGGCATGCCGTAGCGTTCCAGGCTCTCGCGCTCGAAGGCGTCGATGTCGGTCGGCGGCGTGGTCTGCGTATGCAGGTCCATGTCGACCAGGGCGGAGGACAGATAGCTGACCGTGGCATAGCCCTGGTTGAAGGTCTGGGCCGCCTGGACCTTGTCGACCAGCGCCTGCGGCATCGGTTCGCCGGTCTGGTAGTGCTTCATGAAGCCGTCCAGGATCGGCCGGCTCAGCACCCAGTGCTCATGCACCTGCGACGGATATTCGACATAGTCGCGCGGCGTGCCGCCGAGCGCCGGATAGGTCACCTTCGACGCATAGGCGTGCAGGGTGTGGCCGAACTCGTGGAACATCGTCTCGGCGTCGTCGAGCGAGATCAGGATCGGCTCGCCGCCTTCGGCCTTGGTGAAGTTGTTGTTGTTCGAGCCGAGGGTGTTCTTGTCGCCGTCATAGGTCGAATGCGACCGGTAGGTCGTCATCCAGGCGCCCGAACGCTTGCCGGCGCGTGAGTAGTCGTCGGCGTAGTACAGGCCGATGGGCCGGCCGGCGTCCTTGACCTCATAGACGGTCACGTCCGGATGGAAGACCGGCACGGCGCCCGCGGGCAGCTTGTCGAAGGTGAAACCGTACAGGCGGCGCGCCATCTCGAACGAGCCGGCGCGAACGTTGTTGAGCTCGAAATAGGGTTTCAGCTCGTTCTGGTCGAGGTCGTACTTCGCCTTCCGGACCTTCTCGGCGTAGTACAGATAGTCCCACGGCTCGATCTCGTGACCGGCGATCGCGCGCATGTCCGCGACCTCTTCCGCCACCCGCGCCTTGGCCGGGGCCCAGACGCGATTCATCAGATCCATGGCGGCGCGCGGCGTCTTGGCCATGGTGTCCTGCATCCGCCACTCGGCGTGGTTGGTGAAGCCCAGCAGGCGGGCGCGGTCCTGACGCAGCTTCACGATCCCCGCGATGATCGCATTGGTGTCGTTGCCGTCGCCGTTGTCGCCGCGGTTGACGAACTTCTTCCAGACCACTTCGCGCAAGGCCCGGTCGTCGGCGAAGCTGAGGAAGGGATCGACGCTGGAGCGGGTGTTGACGATGGCCCAGCCCTGCACATTGCGGCTGCGGGCCGCGGCGGCCGCGGCGGCCTTGTTCGAGGCAGGGAGGCCGGCCACGCCGGCTTCGGTCGGGATGACCGTCCAGGTGTTCTCGTCGGCCACGACCTTCTGGCTGAAGGCGGTGAAGGCGTTGGCCAGGGCGGTGTTGATCCGGCCCAGCTCGGCCTTGCCGGCGGCGTCCAGGGCGGCGCCGTTGCGCACGAAGGCGTCGCGGCTGCGTTCGGCGATGCGCGTCTGCTCGGCGGTCAGGCCCATGGCGAGGGCGTTGTCGGCCACGGTCCTGATGCGGGCGAACAGCTTTTCGTTGAAGGTGATCTCGTCGCCGGCGGCCGACAACAGGGGCGACACCTCGGTGTCGACGGCGTTGTAGTCGTCCGAGCCGATGTTCGACGTCATGACGCCATAGATGGACCCGGCTCGGTCCAGCGGCTCGCCGGCCATCTGCATGGCGACCATGGTGTTGGCGAAGGTGGCGGGCTCGGGATTGTCAGCGATCGCCTCGATCTCGGCGCGCTGCAGATCAATGCCTTCCAGCAGGGCGGCGCGCAGTTTCGGCGCCGTCACCTTGTCCCACGGCGGCACCCCGCCGAACGGGCCGGTCCAGGGTTGCAGCAGCTCGGCGCGCGGTGTCTGCACCGGCAGGACCGCCCTCGCGACGGCGGCGTCGGCCGCGAGGGTGGAGGTTGGCGCAGCTCCGCCCATGGGGGTTCCGTTCGAGGCGCAGGCCGAGAGGGCGAGCATGCTGCCTCCGGCGATGAGAAGGTGACGTCTGTGCATGAGAAACTCCGTGCGGGGCGTTCGTTTCCGCGACCCTAGGCGCTCGGGCTGCTGACTGTCACATGAACGGGCCGTAATCTTCCCCGGTGGACGGGAGGGGGCGGCAAGTCTAAAGCCCGCGCCATGGCGATTGGCGTATTCGACTCCGGCGTGGGCGGGCTGACGGTCCACCGCGAACTGACGCGGCGGTTCCCCGACCGCGATTTCGTCTATCTGGCCGACCAGGCCAACGCCCCCTATGGCGGACGCGGCGGCGAGGAGATCGTCGAACTGACCCGCGCGGGCTGCGAACGGCTGTTCGAGGCCGGGGCCAATGTCATCGTCCTGGCCTGCAACACGGCCAGCGCCATCGCCCTGCGCCGGCTGCAGCAGAGCTGGGTGCCCGAGGCGCGGGCGCGCCACGGCCGACCGATCAATGTGCTGGGCATCATCGTCCCGACCATCGAGGCGGCCACGGGCCTGCCCTGGACCTATGAGGCCGAGCGGCGCCCCGACAAGATCGAGGCCATCGACATCACCGGCGTCTTCTGCACCGCCGCCACGGCGATGAGTCGGGTCTACGAGATCGAGATCGACAAGCGGCGCGAGGATCTGGCCGTCTTCTCCGAACCATGCCCGGGTCTGGCCGGCCTGATCGAGCTGGGCGCCCCGATCGAGGAGCTGAAGGTGGTGGTCGAGGACCATGTCGACGCCCTGCGGCGCCGCATCGGCCGCCATCCCGACCAGGCCATCCTGGGCTGCACCCACTATGAGATCGTCGCCGACCTGTTCGCCGCGGCCCTGCCGCCCGGCACGCCGGTGATCCACCAGCCGACCGCCGTGGCGGACGCCCTGGCGCGCTATTTCGAGCGCCATCCGGAATATGATCTGGGCGGCTCGGGCCGCCGGGACTTCCTGACCAGCGGCAAGGCCGGGCCGCAATCGGATCTGGTCGCCCAGTTCTGGGGCGCGCCCCTGACCTTCACCCCGGCTTGACGACCGGCGCCGTTCGTCGCCCCATGGCGGCGGGAGGATCGTCCATGCTCAAGCCCCTGATCGCCGCCGTCGTCCTGGCCCTTTTGGCGGCGCCGGCCGCCGCCGAGGTCGTGTCGCGCACCGCCGACAGCTTCACCCTGCGCTATGCGGCCGGCGCCGAGATCGCGCCCGATGACATTCCAGCCGCATTCGTGGCGCTCCCCCGGTGGTGGGACGCCGCCCACACCTATTCGGGCTCGGCCGCCAATCTGAGCCTCGACCTCGCGCCCGGCGGCTGCTGGTGCGAGACACTGGCCGACGGGACCGCTTTCGACCATGGCCGCACCGTCTCGGTCACGGCCGACCGGATGGTGTTCGACGCGCCCTTCGGACCGCTGCGCGGCAAGACGACCCGGGCGGAACTGGTGGTCAGCTGGCCCGCGGCGAACCGGGGCTGGACACCGACCTGGACCATGACGGTCGAAGGCCCGGGCATCGGCGCCATGGCCGACGGCGTCGATGCGGTCATGGGCGCCGGCTACCAGCGCTGGCTCCGCTATCTGGAGTACGCCGAGGCCCCGGCGGAGTCCGGATCCTAGGCGGCCAGCGCCGTTTCCGACGCCACGATCCGGCTGGCGGCGTGGACCACCGCGGCGATGCGCAGCGCCGCCTGCACCTGGGTCGCCGGCACGCCGTGCTTGCGCAGCGCGCCCTCATGGGCGTCCAGACAGGAGCCGCAGCCATTGATGGCCGAGACCGCCGTCGACCACAGTTCGAAATCCATCTTGTCGACGCCCGGATTGGCGAGGACGTTCATCCGCAGCCGGGCGGGGATGGTCGTGTATTCATGGTTCTTCATCAGATGCAGCGACCGGTAGTAGATGTTGTTCATGCCCATGATGGCGGCGGCGGCCTTGGCCGCATTCATCGCCTCGGGCGACAGGATGGCCGCCGCCTGGGCCTCGATCGCCCTGACCACCGGAGCGACGCCGACCGCATGGGCCGAGGCGAGGAAACAGCCCCATTTCTGCTGGTCGTTCAGCACCGTCTCCGAGGCGAGGGAGCCGAGGTTCAGCGAAATGTCCCTGGCGTAGGCGGGCATCAGGTCGCGCAGGGCGTCGATCGACATTTTGGGAGGTTCCCTTCGGGAAGCGGCTATCGCACGCGACGCGGTCGCGCGCTGCTTGAGCCGCATGAAGTCATGGGTGGTCGGGCGCGACCGCGCTCAAGTCGCGAGGCGGAGCCTGTCCTCCGGCCGATCGGAGATCGGACCGGGGGCGAGCCGAGCATAGCGCCCAAAAAACAGCGAGCGCGGGAGGCGGCGATACAAACGCCGCCGCCTCCCGCCACTCAGGACGCCGCCTTACGCAGCGAGCGTCTCGCCGCCCACCGGGCGGTTGCAGGCGCACAGCTCGTCGGTCTGCAGGGCGTCGACGACACGCAGGGTGTCGGCCGGGGCGCGGCCCACGTTCAGATTGGTGACATAGACGTGCTGCACGACGTTGTGCGGGTCGACCACGAAGGTGGCGCGCAGGGCGACGCCCTCGGCCTCGTCGAGGACGCCCAGGTCGCGGGCGAATTTGCCGCCGTTGTCGGCGAACTGCCAGATCGGCAGCTTCGACAGGTCGGCGTGGTCGCGGCGCCAGGCCAGTTTGACGAACTCGTTGTCGGTCGAGCCGCCCAGGACCACGGTGTCGCGGTCGTCGAAGTCACGGGCCAGCGAGGCGAACTCGGCGATCTCGGTGGGGCACACGAAGGTGAAGTCCTTGGGGTAGAAGAAGATCACCTTCCACTTGCCCTCGAAGCTGTCCTGGGTGACGGCCTCGAAGGCGGAGACGCCGTTTTCCTCGTGGTTGTTGAAGCCCGGCTTGACGCCGATGATCTTGAAGTCCGGCAGTGTCTGACCAACGCCCAGCATGGCTGTTCTCCTGAAGTCGCTTGATGGAATGAATCCGGAGCGCCGGGGGGGAGCGGCGCCGCGACCGCGAAATGGCTTGTGCGGTGCACAATGTCAATGAGTGGACCTGACATTGGTCCATAGAT
>NZ_JBAZOS010000022.1:0-49924 GCF_041648615.1 Brevundimonas sp. | reverse complement strand
CGACGCCCTGGCCGTGGCCGAGAGCGCGGCCGGAGAGGCCGACCGGGCGGCGCGAGGGGCGGAAGCAACCGCCTCGACGGCGCGCGAGGCCCGGGCCGGACTGGCGGCGCGGTCGGAGGCGGCGGCCGAACGGCTGGCCGAGGCCACGGCCAATGTCCACGAGACCGCCCAGATGTCCCCCGAGGAACTGGGCCAGAAGCTGACCGACGACGCCATCGCCCGCCCGCCCGACGCCGCCGGGGCCGAGAGCCTGCTGTATGGTCTGGAGCGCGAGCGCGAAGCCCTGGGCGCGGTCAATCTGCTGGCCGAGGAAGAGGCGCTCGAATACGGCGACCGGCTGAACACGATGAGGGTCGATCGGTCGGATCTGACCAGCGCCATCGCCAAGCTGCGCGACGGCATCGACGAGCTGAACGCCGAGGGCCGCGAGCGGCTGGTGGCGGCGTTCGACGTCATCAACGACAATTTCAAGAGCCTGTTCGAGGCCCTGTTCGGCGGCGGCCAGGCCGAGCTGAAACTGGTCGAGAGCGACGATCCGCTGGAGGCCGGGCTGGAGATCTACGCCTGCCCGCCCGGCAAGCGGCTGGCGGTGATGAGTCTGATGTCGGGCGGCGAACAGGCGCTGACGGCGGCGGCCCTGATCTTCGCCGTCTTCCTCGCCAACCCGGCCCCGGTCTGCGTGCTGGACGAGGTCGACGCCCCGCTGGACGACGCCAACGTCGACCGCTTCTGCCGCATGCTGGACGAGATGCGGAAGCGGACCGACACCCGGTTCATCGTCATCACCCACAATCCGGTGACCATGAGCCGGATGGACCGTCTGTACGGCGTGACCATGCCCGAGCGGGGGGTGAGCCAGCTGGTCAGCGTGGACCTGAGCCAGGCGGAAGAGATCGTGGCGGCATGATGCTCTTTAAGCGATGGTGGGTTGTTGTCGGCCTATCTGCATCGCTGGTGCTCGCAAGCGGGTGCGTTGAAAAGCCCGCCTCGGAGCCCTCGGCTACCGTTTACTACCGGGTCACAGCGGAGAGCCGACCTTTGGTCGACGATATGCTTGCGACCTATGCGGAGGATGGCACGTTTCAATTCGCGGCGGGGGCGATCGGAAACAAGGACGCATCGAACTACACGGTGCATCTGGTTCGCCCGGACGCCCAGATCATCGGTGTCGACCCATTCGTCAGCAATTGCTTCCGGCTCTCCTTCTACAAGACACTCCGTATCGATCGTGCGTCGGACAGCGAGATCGACCAGATCAGGCAGGACCTGGAGTCTCGGCTTCGCGGCATCAACGGAGTGACCATGTTGACGAAAACGGAGTCGGAGGCCTTGGGCTGCTAGCCTGACTTCAGTCCGGCGACCGGTCGATTAGCGCCCGAACACCTCGCACCGCACGAACCACCCGAAGATCGCCGGCCCCTCGATCACATAGCGGCGGAACATTCGCCTCGGCTGGCTCAGCAGGCGGTGCAGCCACTCCAGCGACAGCTGCTGGAAGATGCGCGGGGCCCGCTGCTGGCGGCCGGTGAGGAAGTCCACCGAGGCGCCGACGCACAGGGTCACCCCGGACCGGCGGCCGGCGGCGCGCAGGGCGTGGGCGAACAGCTCCTGTTTGGGGAAGGAGACGCAGGCCAGCAGCACGTCCCAGTCGGCGGCGGCGGCGGACCGGACGGCGGCGGTCCAGCCGGGCGTGCCCGGCGTCAGCATGGGGGCCTCGATCCAGCGCAGGGTCTGGCGCGGATACCGGGCCACGAGGTCGTCGAAGGCGGCGCGGTCCGGCCCGAAGACGGCGATGACCAGCCCTTCCGCGGCGGGCGAGGCCAGCAGGTCGGCCGTCAGGTCCGAGCCCGGATAGACTGGCAGGGCGACGCCGCGCAGCCGGGCCAGATGGGCGAGGACGCGGCTGTCGCAGATCTTCAGATCGGCGCCGTCATAGACGTCGCGCGGGACGCGGCCGTCCATCAGCTTGATGACGTGGTCGACATTGGGGGTGACGACATAGCCGTAGGCGCCGCGGGCCATGCCGATGACGCGGTCCAGCATGGCCGGCCGGTCGCCGCCGGCGAAGTCGAGCGTCATGAAGCGCGTCATGGCGATCAGCGTATCGCGCCCCGGTCAACACGCGGTTACGATGGGGCATGAAAACGCTGCCGCACGCCGTCGTCCTGGCCGCCGTCCTGCTGGCCGCGCCGGCCTGCGCGCAGCCGGCCGGGCCGCAGCCGGAGGGTCATCGGCTGGTCCTGACCGGCGTCGGACGGTTCGCGGTGCTGGCCGACCTGTCGACCATCTCGCGCGACGGCGAGCGGGTGCGCATGCGGTCGCTGCAGGTGACGGAAGAGACGTTCGAAGCGGGCGGCCAGACGTACTGGGGCGGCTGGTCGTGGTGGGCCTTCGACTGCGCGGCCCGCACCGCCGACCGGCTGGATTTCGCCTCGGTGCGCGAGGGCGGGGCCGAAGGGCCGGCCACGCCGGACACCGCGCCGCCCTACGCCGCGGCCGCGGGCGGGGATGCGGCCGAGCTGCTGGCCGTCGCCTGCGACCCGGCCTCGGCGGGCGAGGCGGACGCGGACAATCTGGAGGACGCGGTCCGGATCGGCCGGGCGGCGCTGGCCGGCCAGGGCTAGACGGACGCGTTGAGCTGGCGCTGGATCGGCAGGGCCTCGGGGCATTCGTCGCGCATGAAGGCCAGCATCTTCTCGCGGATCTCGCAGCGCAGGTCGAAGGCCGTCGGGGCGTTGCGCGCGCTGGCCAGACAGCGGACCTGGGCCACGCGGTCGGTGATGTCGGTCACCTGCAGACTGACGACGTCGCGATCCCACAGCGGACTTTCGCGGCAGATGCGCTCGAGCTCGGCCCGCAGACGCTCCATCGGCGCCTCGTAGTCGACGTAGAGGAAGGCCGTCCCGATCAGGCTGGAGGTCTCGCGCGTCCAGTTCTGGAACGGCTTGGTGATGAAATAGGTCAGCGGCAGGATCATCCGACGCCAGTCCCACAGCTTGACCACCACATAGGTCGAGGTGATCTCCTCGATCACGCCCCACTCCCCTTCGACGATGACGGCGTCGTCGAGACGGATCGGCTGGTCGGTGGCGATCTGGATGCCGGCGATCATATTGGTCAGCAGCGGCTGCAGGGCGAAGCCGGCGATGATCCCCACCACCCCCGCCGAGGCCAGCAGGCTCATGCCCCACTGGCGCACCTCGGCGATCGTCAGCAGCGCCAGCCCGAGGGTCACGATGCCGATCAGCAGGGCCGACACGCGCTGGAGGATCCGCGCCTGGGTGACATGCTTGCGCGCCAGCAGATTGTCTTCGGCGGCCATGTTGAAGCGCCGCAGATAGACCACCGCCCACATGTCAGAGGCCCCGATCAGCATCCAGCCGACGGTCAGGATGAAACCGAACAACAGGGTCTGGCGCAGGACCAGCGAAGGCTCGGGGTCCAGCGGCGAGACGGTCACGGCCAGGGCCATGGCGGCGATCATCACCGCGATCCGCACCTTCAGCCGCGCGCGGCCGACCAGACCGCGCCAGAACACGTCGCGCTTGCGCACCAGCAGCTTCAGCAGGGCGAAGACCAGCTGGTTGGCGGCCCAGCCGACGAAGACGAAGACGGCGACGATGACCGAGATCACCACCCATTCGGGCAGCCAGTAGAACTCGCGCCAGAGGCGGAAGATTTCGCGGGTCAGGTCGGTGACGAAGGCGGGCATGGGGACGGTATAGGACCTTACGGCCTCAGGCGGGAGGCGCCCGTCCCGCCGCCGCCTCGACGATGTCGGCGAGACGGGCGGTCGCGTCCGGCAGGGCGGCCGATTTCGCCCCGGCGCTCATGGCCGCCAGCCGCGCCGGATCGGACAGCAACGACAGCAGGGCCGCGGTCAGCCGCTCGACCGTCACCTCATCCTCCAGCATCACCTCGGCCCCGCCGGCCTCGGCCAGGCTGAGGGCGTTGAAACGCTGGTGGTCGTCCATGGCGATCTTCAGGGGGATCAGCAGCGAGGGCACGGCGGCCACGGCCAGCTCCGAACAGGTCGAGGCGCCGGCCCGGCCGATGACCAGATGCGCCGCCGACAGCCGCTGCGCCATGTCGCGGAAGAAGGGCGCGACCTCGGCCGCGATTCCCGCCTCGAGATAGATCTGCTGCGCGGCCTCGAGGGTCTCGGCGCGGGCCTGCTGCTGCACCTTCAGCCGGGCGCGGATCGCCTCGGGCAGGGCCGCCAGCGCCCGGGGCGCGGTCTCGGCGAGGATGCGGGCGCCCTGGCTGCCGCCGGTGACCAGCACATGGATCGGGCCGTCCGGCGTCGGTGCGCTCCAGGCGCGGTCGTACAGGGCCCGGATGTCGGGCCGGACCGGATTGCCGACCAGGGAGACGCGCGCGCCCAGCCCCTGCGGGACCTTTTGCAGATCGGGGAAGGACGAGGCGACCGCGCCGACATAGGGCGCCAGCCAGCGGTTGGTGCGGCCCAGCACGGCGTTCTGTTCGTGCAGCAGGGTCGGCCGTCGCTGGCTGAGCGCCGCGATCAGGGCGGGCGCCGACGGATAGCCGCCGAAGCCGACCACCACGGCCGCGTCCAGACGGGTCAGCGCCTTACGCGCCTTGATCACGCCCCGCGCGATGGCGACGCCGGCCCTGGCCATGCCGATCGGGCCGCGTCCGGTGGCGGCGTCCAGCGCGATCCGCTCTTCGGCGGGGAAGTCGTGGGCATAGGCCTCGCCGCGATGGTCCGTGGCCAGGACGATGCGCCAGCCGCGCGCCTGAAGCTCGCGCGACAGGGCCTCGGCGGGGAACATATGGCCGCCGGTGCCCCCGGCGGCGACGACGCAAACTTTGGACATCGGATACCTAGGGCAGGATGCGCCGGCCTTGCGGCAGGCTGGCCCCCGGCTCGTAGGCGCCGGGGCGGCGGCGGGTCAAGGCCAGGGCCAGACCCATGGTCAGCCCCATGGCCAGCATGGACGAGCCGCCATAGCTGATGAAGGGCAGGGTCATCCCCTTGGTCGGGATCAGGTTCAGATTGACCGCGATGTTGATGCAGGCCTGCAGCCCGATCAGCATGAACAGGCCCGCCGCCGCCGTCTGCTCGAACGGATCGGTCAGCTTCATCGCCCGGCGCATGCCGCGGATGACGATGAAGGCGTAGAGGCCGATCATGGCCAGCGACAGCACCAGGCCGAATTCCTCGGCGCCGACGGAATAGATGAAGTCGGTGTGCAGATCGGGCACCGACCGCTTCATCACCCCCTCGCCAACGCCGCGCCCGACCAGTCCGCCGGCGCGGATGGCTTCGGAGGCGCGGTCGATCTGGTGGGTGTCGGTGGTCTCGGGCGAGAGGAAGCGGCTGAGACGGTCGCGCATGTGGCTGAAGGCGAAATACAGGCCCACCACCCCCGCCATGCCGGCGGCGGCGAGGGCGGCGACCCATTTCAGCGGCACCCCGGCCATGAAGAAGACGGCCATGAAGGTGGTGGTGATCAGCAGGGTCTGGCCGATGTCGGGCTGGATCAGCAGCAGGCCCACGGTCAGGGCCCAGGCCCCGAAGGCGATGCTGACGCCGGGCACCCCCTGCCCCTTCTGGGCCTCGGAAAACATCCAGGCGGCGAAGACGATCAGGCTGGGCTTGGCGAATTCGGACGGCTGCAGGCTGAACGGGCCGAGGTTCACCCAGCGCGCCGCGCCCTTCACCTCATTGCCGATGAACGGCAGGGCGGCCATGACGACGATGGCCCCCAGCAGGGCCAGCAGGGCGATGCGCCGCACGCCGCGCGGCGACAGCAGCGAGGCCAGCAGCATCATCACCGTTCCGCCCGTGGCCCAGACGATCATCCGCCAGGAATAGTGGAAGGGGTCGGTGATCGACTGGTCGGCGAGGATCGCCGCCGGGCTGGAGGCGAAGCTCAGGGACACGCCCAGCGCCACCAGGGTCAGCGCCGCCGCCAGCAGGCCGCGATCGACGGTCCAGAACCATTTGGCGATGGGGCTCTGGTCGTTGCGGGAAAAGGCGGGGCTGTAGTCGGTCATGCCGCGCTCGCGGGAACAGCGCCGAGAGCGAGAACGGCGGCGCGGAAGGCCTCTCCCCGCGCCTCGAAGTCCGGATACTGGTCGAAGCTGGCGGCGGCGGGCGACAGCAGCACGACCTCGTCGCGGCCGGTCGCGGCGGCGGCTTCGGCGGCGGCTCTGACCGCGCCGGCCATGTCGCTGCTGATGCGGTGCGGGGTCTCGCCCAGCCGGGCGGCGAAGGGCCCGGCCGCCTCGCCGATCAGGAAGGCCTCGACCACGCGGGGGAACAGGTCCTCCAGATCGTCGATCCCGCCCGCCTTGGCGCGTCCGCCGGCGATCCAGAAGCTGCGTTCATAGCTGGCCAGCGCCTGCCGCGCGGCGTCGGCGTTGGTGGCCTTGGAATCGTTGATGAAACGGACGCGGCCGAGGGTGGCGACATGCTCCATGCGGTGGGCGAGGCCGGGAAAGGTTACCAACCCCTCGACGGCGGCGGCGTGGCTGACGCCCAGCACCCGGGCGGCAGCCCAGGCGAAGGCGGCGTTCTGGGCGTTATGGCGGCCGGGGAGCGAGCGGGCCCGGGACAGGTCGATGGTCGGCTGGCCTGCAATCGTCAGGGCGCCATCGGCCGCCAGAATCCCTTCTCCCCTCGGGGGAGAAGGTGGGCCGCGAAGCGGCTCGGATGAGGGGGCTTGCGCCGCCTCCCCCGCGCCAGCCTGTGCGTGTCCGGCAAACCCCTCATCCGTCTCGCTCCGCGAGACACCTTCTCCCCCAAGGGGAGAAGGGAGGGTGCTGACCGTCGTGACGCGCCGCCCGTTCTCCGCGAGATCGCGCGCAATACCCTGCCCCCAGCGCTCGTCCACGCCAACCAGCGCCAGCCCGTCCGCACCCTGCGCCCGGAATATCCGCGCCTTGGCGGCGACATAGCCCTCCATGTCGCCATGGCGCTCCAGATGGTCCGGGCTGACGTTGGTCAGGATGGCCACGTCCGGCGCGAACGAGGTCGTCAGGTCCAGCTGATAGCTCGACACCTCGATCACATAGACCGCCCCCGGCGTCGGGGCCGGCAGGGCCAGGACGCCGATGCCAATATTGCCGCCGACGTGAACGGTCAGCCCCGCCTGTTTCAGCACCCAGCCGAGCAGGGCGGTGGTCGTGGACTTGCCGTTGGTGCCGGTGATGGCGACGACCCTGGGACGCTCCGCTTCGGGCAGGGCCGCGATGGCGCGGGCGAACAGTTCGATGTCGCCGATCACCTCGACCCCCGCCGCCTTCGCCTTGCCCACCGTCCAGTGCGGCTCGGGATGGGTCAGCGGGGCGCCCGGCGACAGCACCAGGGCGGCGAAGCCCGACCAGTCGGCGACGGTCAGGTCCTCGACCGCGAACCCTTCGGCCTCGGCCTGCAGGCGGCTGGAGACGCTGTCGTCCCACAGCACCGGCAGGGCGCCGCCGGCCTTCAGGGCGCGCGCGGCGGTCAGCCCCGACCGTCCCAGGCCGAAGACCGCGATGCGCCGCCCTTCGAAGCCGGGAACGGGGATCATGACCCTACCGCAGCTTCAGGGTGGCGAGGCCGGCCAGGGCCAGCATGGCCGAGACGATCCAGAAGCGGATCACCACCGTCGATTCGGGCCAGCCCATCTTCTCGAAATGATGGTGGATGGGGGCCATCAGGAAGATGCGCTTCTTGGTGGCCTTGTAGTAGCCGACCTGGATCATGACGCTCAGCGCCTCGATGACGAACAGGCCGCCGACGATGCCCAGCACCAGCTCGTGCTTGGTGGCCACGGCGATGGCGCCGAGCGCGCCGCCGAGGGCCAGCGACCCGGTGTCGCCCATGAAGATCTTGGCCGGCGGGGCGTTGTACCAGAGGAAGCCCGTCCCCCCGCCGATGATGGCGGCGAGGAAGATGGCCAGCTCGCCCGCGCCCGGCACGTGGTGGATGCCGAGATAGCTGGAGAAGATGAAGTTGCCGGCCAGATAGGCGATGATGCCGAAGGCGGCGGAGGCCATCATCACCGGCACGATGGCCAGGCCGTCGAGGCCGTCGGTCAGGTTCACCGCATTGGAGAAGCCGACGATCGTGAAGGCGGCGAAGGCGACATAGAACCAGCCGACGTTGAGCAGCACGGCCTTGAAGAAGGGGAAGGCGATCGAGGTTTCGAGATTGGGCGACGTCGGCGAGGCCTTCATCCACAGCACCGTCAGAACGCCGGCGATCACCGAGACGACGACCTGGGCCAACAGCTTCTGTTTCGAGGTCAGACCCGCCGACGTCTGTTTCGACACCTTGGCGTAGTCGTCGATGAAGCCCAGCACGCCGAACGCCGCCGTCACCAGGCTGACGATCCAGATATAGGGATTGGTCAGGTCGCCCCACAGCAGCACCGCCACGGCGATGCCGGCCAGGATCATCAGCCCGCCCATGGTCGGGGTGCCGACCTTGGACAGGTGCGAGACCGGGCCATCCGAGCGGATCGGCTGGCCCTTGCCCTGTTTGAGCCGCATCCAGGCGATGAACCGGCTGCCCATGGCGACCGAGACGATCATGGCCGTGGCCATGGCCAGCGCCACCCGCACTGTCTGGTACTGGACCAGATTCAGCAGCGGATAGTCCTGCGCGATGTCGGCGTAGTGGAGATACAGCAGGTAAAACATCAGGCGCCTCTTTCCCTATCGCTCGCGACGCGGTCGCTCGCTGCCTGAGGGGTTCCCAGAGCAGCAAGGGCTTTGGCGACCAGCGACGCCTTCGACCCGTTCGATCCCTTGACCATGACCACGTCGCCCGGCGCGACCAGGGTCGCGGCCTCGGCGGCCAGTTCGGCGGCAGTCTCGCGCCAAAGGCCGCGACGGGCGGGCGGCAGGACGTCGTGCAGCCGCTTCATCTCCGGCCCGGCCGTGTGCACCAGATCCAGCCCGGCGGCGTCGATGGCGGCGGCGAGGCCCTCGTGCAGGGCGCGCGACTGGTCGCCCAGCTCCAGCATGTCGCTCAGGACGACGACGCGCCGTCCACCCGGCGGAACCGGCTTGGCGCCGAGGCTGCGGAAGCCGGCGGCCATTGACAGGGGATTGGCGTTGTAGCTCTCGTCGATCAGGGTGAAGGCGCCGCCGGGCGCGTTCACGACCGCCGTCTGACCGCGTCCCGCCAGCGGCTGGAAGTCGGCCAGGGCGCTGAGCGCCGTCTCCAGCGGCACGTCCAGGGCGTCGAGCATCAGCAGCACACAGAGGCTGTTCAGGCCCCAGTGGAAGCCGGACTGGCTGAGCGGGAAATCGATCGTCTTGCCGAACAGCTCGGCCTTCACCCGCGCGCCCCGGGCGACGGGTTCGAAGTCGATCAGCCGGGCGTCGTGGCCGGCGCCGGTGCCGAAGGTCACCCGCCGGCCGGCTCCGGCCTTGCGTGCGGCCGCGTCCAGCAGGACCGAGAAAGCCGTGTCGCCATTGAGCACCGCGACGCCGTCGGGGGCCAGACCCTGGAAGATCGCCGCCTTCTCCGCCGCCACCCCGGCCTCGCCGTCGGCGAAGGCCTCGATATGCACGGGGCCGATGGTGGTGACGCAGGCGGCGTGGGGCCGGACCATCTTCGACAGCGGCGCGATCTCGCCGGGCGCGTTCATGCCGATCTCGAACACCGCCCGCTCGGTCGAACGCGGCATGCGCGCGAGCGTCAGCGGCACGCCGATATGGTTGTTGTAGCTCTTGATCGAGGCGTGGGCCGGGCCGGCCAGATCGAGGCCCGCCTTGACCGCCTGGGTCACGCTGGTCTTGCCGACCGAGCCGGTGACCGCCCCGCGCCGGACTTGCGGGCTGCGCTCGCGCGCGGCGACGCCGAGGGCCTCCAGCGCGCGCAGGGTGTCGGCGGTGACCACCGAGGGGCCGCCCTCGACGGGGTGTTCGGTGAGGGCGCCCGCGGCCCCGGCGGCGAAGGCCGCGGCGGCGAACGCATGCCCGTCCCGCGCACCCTTCAGGGCCAGGAACAGGTCGCCCGGGGCGATCTCGCGGCTGTTGTAGGTGACGCCGTTCGCTTCAAAGGCCGGGCCGGACAGGCGTCCTCCCGTGGCGGCTTCGATTTCAGCGGAGGTCCAGAGAGGCGGGGTGTCAGGCATGGAGACGAAGAGCTTCGGCGGCGACGGTTGCGTCATCGAAAGGAAGGGTGGTCCCGCCGACGATCTGTCCCTGCTCATGCCCTTTTCCGGCGATGATCACCACATCTCCGTCGCCCATCATGTCGATGGCCTGTTGAATGGCGGCGCGGCGGTCGCCGGTCTCCTGCGCCGAAGGGCAGCCTTCGCGCACGGCGCGACGGATGGCGGCCGGATCCTCGGAGCGGGGGTTGTCGTCGGTGACGATGGCGACGTCGGCCAGCCGGCCCGCGATCTCGCCCATCAGGGGACGTTTGCCCTTGTCGCGGTCGCCGCCGGCGCCGAAGACGACGATCAGCCGGCCCGTCGCATGGGGCCGCAGCGCCTTGAGCACCGTCTCCAGGCCGTCTGGCGTGTGGGCGTAGTCGACATAGACCTCGCCGCGCGCCGAGCCCGGAATGCGCTGCAGCCGCCCCTGGGCGCCCGTGATCTTCTCAAGGCCCGCCAGCACCCGGTCGGGCGTCTCGCCGGCGGCGATGCACAGGCCGGCGGCGACGAGGGCGTTCGAGGCCTGGAAGGCGCCCGCCAGCGGCAGCAGCACCTCATACAGGGTCCCGCGCGCGTCGATGGTCAGGCGCTGGCCCTCGGGCGTCGCCTGACGCGCGATCAGGGACAGGTCCCGCCCCCGTTCGCCCACGCCCATGACGCCGAGGCCGGACATGATCGAGGCGGCGGCGAAGCTCGAGTAAGCCTCCGAATCGGCGTTCAGCACGGCGGTGCGGCCGCGCGGCAGCAGGGTCTCGAACAGCCGCAGCTTGGCGGCGCGATAGGCCTCCATGTCGCCGTGGTAGTCGAGATGGTCCTGGCTCAGATTGGTGAAGGCCGCGGCCTTCAGCGACACTCCGTCCAGGCGGCGCTGGTCGATGCCGTGCGACGAGGCCTCCAGGGCCAGATGGGTCACGCCCCCGGCGGCCAGATCGGCCAGCATGCGGGCCGCGTCGGCGGCGTCGGGACTGGTCAGGCCGGGGCCTGTCAACTCCCGGTTAACGTTACCCATTTGTGCTAAAACCCCAAGGGTCCCCATGCTCGCGGCATGAAGGCCCAGGGACGCCCAGATCTGGCGGCAGAAGGCGGCGACCGAGGTCTTGCCGTTGGTGCCCGTCACGGCGACGCAGGTCGCCGGCTGGACGCCGTAGAAGCTGCGCGCGGCGATGGCGTAGGCGCGGCGCACGTCGCCCGAGGTGACCAGCACCGGGGCCATGGCGGCGTCGGTGTCGGCCGGGGCCAGCACGGCGGCGGCGCCCTGCGACAGGGCCTGCGGAATGAAGGCGCGCCCGTCGGCGGCCGTGCCCGGCAGGGCCACGAAAAGCGAGCCCGGCGCGACCTTGCGGCTGTCGGCGGTCACCCCGGTGATGACGGGGTCCGAAGCCACGTCGCGGCGCAGCAGTTCGGACAGTTTGACGGGGGCGGGAGCCGCACTCATCGACCGTCCCCTTCGAGGTCCTCGAAGGCCGGGATCTTGTCCCCGACGGCGGTGCGGTAGGGGTCGGCGCGGCGCTGGACGTTGAGGAACGGCGCGATGCGGTCGGCGATGCGGCCCACCGCCGGCGCGGCGACGAAGCCGCCGGTGCGCGGATAGGTCTGGGGCTCGTCGATCAGCACCAGGATCTGGTAGCGCCGCGCATTGACCGGACCGTCGGCGGGGAAGACCGCGGCGAAGGTGCCGACGGCGTGGGCGGTCGAATAGCGGCCGTTGACCGACTTGTTGGCCGAGCCGGTCTTGCCGCCGACGCGCAGACCCGGCGCCTCGGCCCGGCCGCCGGACCCCCGCACCACATTGCGGCGCATCAGGTCGAGCATGGTCAGGGACGTCTCGGGCGAGATCACCTGCCGCGCCTGCACGTCGGGCCGCCCGCCCTTGCGCAGGGTCAGGGGGATGTAGCGCCCGCCGTTGGTCAGGGCCTGCATCGCCGCCGCCATCTGCAGCGGGGTGATGGAGATGCCATAGCCGAATGACAGCGAGGCCAGGGTCGAGTCCGACCATTCGCGCGGAATGATCGGCGTCTCCGACGCGATCTCGAACGGGGCCCGGGACAGCAGGCCGAACCGCTCGAAATAGTCGCGCATGACGCGCGGCCCCATCTCGGTCGACAGGCGCGAGGTGCCGATGTTGGACGAGTGGAGATAGACCTCCTCCAGCGTCAGCACCTTGTTGGTGGCGTGGAAGTCGGTGATCCGCCGGTTGCCGATCTGGAACGCCTCCGAGGCGTCCAGCAGGGTGTTCATGTCGGCCCGGCCGGTGTCGATGGCGGCGGCGACGGTGAAGGTCTTGAACACCGACCCCATCTCATAGGTGGCGGCCGAGGCGAGGTTGCGCGAGTTCGAGCCCGGCCAGCTGGCCATGCCGAGGACCTCGCCCGTCTGGACGTCGGTGATGATGCCCACCGCGCCCCTGGCCTTGGTCTCGGTCGCGGCGGCGGCCAGTTCGTTCTCGAGAATGCCCTGGATGCGCAGGTCGATGGAGACCTGGAAGGTCTCGCCCCGCGCGCCGGCCGCCCGGATCTCGTCGTTGAAGGCGCGCTCGGCGGCGGACAGGCCGACGCCGCCGGTGTCGACATTGCCGACCACATGGCGGGCGGATTCGCCCAGCGGATAGACCCGCACGTCCTCGGGTTCGAAGGCCACGCCGCCCAGGGCGAGGCCGTGAACCGCCACCTTCTCCTGCGGCGTCAGGCGGTTGATGACCAGCAGCCGGCGGTCGCCATTGAGGACCTTGTTCAGCTTGGCCATCGACACCCGCGGCAGGGCGCGCTTGATCTGCGCCGCCGCGGCCTTGCGGTCCCAGACCTCGGCCGGATCGATATAGAGGCCGTAGTGGGTGATGTTGGTGGCCAGCAGGGCGCCGTTGCGGTCGACCATGTCGGCGCGGACCACCGCATTGGGGTGGACCGCCGATCCGACCCCGCCCCGGGCCGTCAGCAGGGCGGCGTGGGTCGCGCCCAGGGCCAGCAGGACGAACACCGCCGAGAACAGCGACAGGATGACGAAGATGCGGACCCGGGTGTCTTCCTCGGGGCGGGCGTCGGCGTGGGCGCGGCCGAACGAATGCTCGACCCACCACATGGCCTCGGCCAGCCAGCGCCACGACGGCATGTAGCGCCGGCCGCCATAGGCGACGGGGCGTTCCGCGGCGAAAGGATCGTGCACGCTCATCGCGCCGGCTCCGCGACAGGATCCACCGCGGGCGCCGCGTCCTCGACGGGCGGCGCGACGACGGGCGCCGGCGGCGGCGGCGCGGAGACGGCGACCAGCGTCGACAGACTCGCCTCGGTCGCCTGACGGTGCACGTCGACCGGACCCAGTCCCGCGCCGCGCGACAGGGCTTCCAGCCGGCCCGGCTGCTCCAGCCGGGCGACCTCGGCGCGCAGCAGCCGGACCCGCTGGCCGTTGTCGCTGATCTGGCGTTCCAGATCGCTGATCCGGGCGCTCTCGCGGGCGGCCGCCGCCTTGGCCAGATAGACCGAGAAGACCATGGCGGCGACCAGCATGACGCCGATGATCTCGACCCAGCGCACGCCGCGGATCTTCCAGGCGTAGAGCCGGTTCAGGGTGGCGACGGCCGAACTCATGCGGCGATCCTCCCCCACGGCGCGGCGTCGGTGCGGACGGCGGCGCGCAGCTTGGCCGAGCGGGCCCGCGGATTGGTCGCCAGCTCCGCCTCGCCGGCCTCGCGCGCGCCCTTGAACGACAGGGTGAAGCTGGGCTTGCGGGTCTCGATCGCCACGGGCGCGTGGCGCGAGCCGCCGGGCGCGTTGCCGGTGCGCTCGGTCAGGAACGCCTTGACGATCCGGTCCTCCAGCGAATGGAAGGTGACCACGACCAGCCGCCCGCCCGGCGCCAGCGTCGCCTCGGCCGCCTCCAGCCCGGCGCGCAGCTCGCCCAGCTCGTCATTGACCGCGATGCGCAAGGCCTGGAAGACGCGGGTGGCCGGATGGATGGCCGCGCCGCGCCGTCCGCCCAGCGCCTTCTCGACCACGGCGGCCAGATCCAGCGTCCGCTCGAACGGCTTCTCCACCCGGCGGCGCAGGATGGCGGTGGCGACCCGGCCCGACTGCCGCTCGTCGCCGTAGAGCTTGAAGATATGGGCCATCGGCCCGTGTTCCCAGGTGTTGACGATGTCGGCGGCGGTCTCGCCCTCATCCGACATCCGCATGTCCAGCGGCCCGTCGCGCATGAAGGAGAAGCCGCGCTCGGCCTGGTCCAGCTGCATCGACGACACGCCGATGTCGAACACCACCCCGTCCAGCTTCGCCGCGCCCGACTGCGCGAAGGCGTCGGCCAGGCCCGAGAAGGGCGTGCGGATCAGCTGGAATTTGCCGGGATAGTCGTTGGCCACGGCGTCGGCGTGCGGCTGGACGGTCGGATCGCGATCCAGCCCGATCACCGTCGCCCCGGTCGCCAGAATGGCGCGCGTATAGCCCCCGGCGCCGAAGGTGGCGTCGATGATCACATCGCCGGCCCGCGGGGCCAGGGCCTCGATCACCTCGTCCAGCATGACCGGGGCGTGCGGGCTCATGCGCCCTCCCCGGTCGCGTCGTCGCCCAGCATGACCTGACGGGCCAGGGCGCGGCGGGCCTCGCGGCGGGCGTTCCAGCGGGCGCGGTCCCAGATCTGGAAGCGCGGCCCCAGGCCGACGATGACCACATCCTCGCCCAGACCGGCGTCCTGGCACAGGCTTTCCGGCAGGGTGATGCGGCCGCCGCCGTCGTACGACAGGGGCCGCTGGCCGGCGTAGAAGGTCTCTTCAAGCGCGGTGCGCCGGTCGCTGCCGAACGGCAGGGCCTCGATGCGGGCGACGTATTCGGCCATCAGCTTGTCGCCGCCGGCCTCGAGGCAGTCGGACGCCATGGAAAAGAAGCAGAAGACGCCATGCTCGGCGCCGTTGTCGACGGTGCGGAACTCCTGCGGAATCAGCAGGCGTCGCTTCCCGTCCAACTGTTTCTCATAGGTCGAGAGAAACACGCCTGCCCCAAACTCGGATCTCGCGATCCGCCCCTCTGTTCCCCTGAACACCCTCAGAGCGGATGGGATAGCATGGGATCAACTGGGTCTCAATGGGATTAGTTGACGAAGGTTAACCTCGAAGGCGGCTGAAAACCCTGTAAAGGCGAGAACATACACAGAACATCGGAAGTATAGACAGGCTGTGGACTGATCCTGCGCCGCAATGCGGGCCGAGAGGTTAACGGGCGGAGGGAGGAGACGCCGGGCCTCAAGCAGCGAGCCGCCGCGCGGCGAGCGGTAGGCCCCTTCAAAAGATAGATGTCAGACGGCCTGTAAGCCGGGTTCTGTACCCGCCGAAACGGGTGACGATCATTCCTCTGGACCGCCCCTCGCGGAACGGTTCTCGCGACCTACCCGGACGCCTCGGGCGATGAACCCTGCGGCCGAGGCCGCGCGACGTCCCTATTCGGTCTTGCTCCAGGCGGGGCTTGCCATGCCGTCCCTGTTGCCAGGCACGCGGTGGGCTCTTACCCCACCCTTTCACCCTTCCCTGCCCCGAGGGGCAGGCGGTTTGCTTTCTGTGGCGCTATCCCTCGGGTCGCCCCGGGCGGGAGTTACCCGCCGCCTTTTCACCGTGGAGCCCGGACTTTCCTCGACGGGGGCAGAACCCCCGCCGCGACCGCCCGGCCGTCTGACGGGGGGTAAGTGCGCGCGATGACGGCGCAGGTCAACGCTCTCCCTCCCCTTCATGGGGAGGGACGATCGCGAAGCGATCCGGGTGGGGTACGCCAGCTCCAAGCTCCGCCCTGATGCGATCCATCACCCAGTCGATGTGATCGCGCACGTCCTCATTGGTGAAGCGTACGGTTTTAAAGCCCTCGCGAAGAAGTACAGCGTCGCGGGTCCTGTCGTGTTCAACACGGGTTTCGTGGGTTCGGCCATCCACCTCGATGACAAGGCGCGCCCGGATACAGACGAAGTCGAGAAAATAGCCGCGGAATGGAGTCTGCCGGCGAAATGGAAAGCCCTCGGCCCGTAGCCGGCGGAGATGAACCCAAAGCTTGGCCTCAGGCGGCGTCAAAGCCTTACGCATCTCGCGCGCCTTCCTGACCGCAGGATCCATGACGACCTCAGATTGCTCAATGAGCAACCTATAGCTGCATAGCCCGGGGGAGCAAGTCTGGGGTTGGACATTTCCCCACCCGGGCTCGGCTCCGCCTCGCCGTCCCTCCCCACTTCGGGGGAGGGAGAACGCCAACCCTAATTCAGCACACCCGTGACGCTCTCCGCCGCCGCCAGTTGCAGCACCCCCATCAGGGTCGCCCGCGTCTCGCCATCCGCGACCCCGTCCACCCGCCCCGGCCGCCAGTGCCGCTGGAAGGCCTCGACCGTCAGGCGGGTCGCCTCGTCGTAATCGCCGCCCGGCGTGAGGGCGTAGCCCAGACGGTGCAGGCCCGCGCGCAGCACCACCACCCCCAGCCCCTCGTCGCCCACGCCCAGGGGCGCGCCCAGCGCGGCGGTCCGTTCGGCCGCCGGCTCGAACCACAGGCCGTGACCGGCGCCCGCCAGCCGCTTCCACGGGAAGCGTTCGCCGGGATCCTGCTTTCGCTCGGGGGCCAGGTCGGAATGGCCGATGATGCGGGCGTCGGGAATGGTCCAGCGGGTGCGGATGTCGCTGATCAGGCTGATGACGGCGTCGATCTGCGCGTCAGGGAAGTCGCGATAGCCGAACTCATGGCCCGGATTGACGATCTCGATGCCGATGGAGGCGGCGTTGCAGTCCGCCTCGCCCTTCCAGGCGCCCTGCCCCGCGTGCCAGGCGCGGCGCGCCTCGTCCACAAGGCGGAGAATGGAGCCGTCCTCGTCCACCACATAATGGGCCGAGACCCTGGCCTCCGGATCCCGCAACCGGGCGATCGCCTCGCGCGCCGTCTTCATGCCGGTGTAGTGCAGCACCAGCATATCGGGCGGGGCCCGGCGGCTGTCGAAATTGGGGGACGGCGCGTCCTTCACGACCAGCACGTCCGGCGGCCCCGACCTAGCGCCCCGGCCGCTCCCAGCCGTAGGCGACCCAGGCGCCGTCGACCTTGCGGGCCTCGATGACGTCGTCGGTGCGGCGGGCGCGGACGGTGACCTTGCGGCGGGCCCCCATGGCCAGGCCGGCGAAGAAGACCAGCACGGCGGCGAACAGGGCGATCACGGCCACGGCGGCGGCGGTGAAGACGGCCAGCACCGCGCCCACGGCCATGGCGACCAGGGTCGCGACCAGGCCGCCGAGCCACAGGATCGAGGCCACAAAGCCATTGGCCGGGCGGCGGGCGCCGGGGCCGAAGATCAGACGGTCGGACTGGGTCATGACTTCACCTTCACAGACGCTGCGAGCAACGCCGAACCCCCAATGTCGGTCCGCGCGGGTGAACGGTCAATGACCGGCCCCTTCACAGGCGAGTGTTCCGTCCGCACTACCAGGGCTGATCCGCCAGCACGGACGCCCCGGAGGCCCGGGCGCGGTCGGTCTGGATGCGACGAACCGTCGCCTCGGCGGCCGGGTCGTTCATGACCCCGCCGATGCCGATCAGGACGCGCGCCGCCTCGCCCGAGACGCCGAACATCTCGGACAGGGCCTCGAACGGCGATTCCGGCGTCGGATAGCGTTTGAAGCGCACCGACTCGTCGGCCGGAATGCGGGCCAGCTCGCGCGCCTTGGCGATGGCTTCCTCGAGACCGCCCAGCTGGTCCACCAGGCCCAGGGTCTTGGCCTGGGCGCCGGTCCAGACGCGGCCGCGCGCGATCTCGCGCACCCGGGCGGGCGGCAGGCGCCGGCCGGTCGAGACGCGGGTGATGAACTCCTCATAGGTCCGGTCGATCTGGGCCGAGAAGGCCGCCCGCTGCGCCGGGGTGAAGGACTGCGACGGCGAGAAGGCGTCGGCGTATTCGCCGCCGACCGACAGGTTGCGCATGTCGACGCCGAACCGCCCCAGGGCGTCGGCCAGGACCAGCTTGCCCCCGTACACGCCGATCGAGCCGGTCAGGGTCGAGGGCTGGGCCACGATCCAGTTGGCTTCCGAGCTGATCCAGTAACCGCCCGAGGCGGCGTAGTCGCCCATCGACACCACCACCGGCTTGCCCGCCGCCCTGGCCGCGCGCACCGCCGCCAGGATCTGTTCCGAGGCCTCGGGCGAACCGCCCGGCGAGGAAACCCGGAAGACGATGGCCTTGACCGCCTTGTCCTCGATGGCGTCGTAGAGGGCCTCGGCCAGATCGTCCGACATGATGGACGAACCACCCCCGAACACATCGCCGCCGCCGGTGCCGGTGTTGATCGCGCCTTCTCCGCCGACGATGGCGATGGCGTTCCGGCCCGCGCCCGCCCGTTCGCCCTTGGACGAGGCGTAGTCGGAGAACTCCACGATCTCGGCCCCGCGGCCGGCGCGGCGTCTGGCTTCGGCCTCGGCCTCCTCGACCTGTCCGATCTTGTCGATCAGGCGCAGCCGGCGGGCCTCAGCGGAGGAATAGGGGCCCGCCTCGACGGTCGCCCGCAGCGCCTGCGGGGTCAGCTTCCGGTCCTGGGCCGCATTGGCCAGGGCCGAGACATAGATTGACGTCATCCACGCCGTCATCGCCTCGCGATGGGCCGGGGTGAAGTCGCTCTCGGTGAATTCATTGACGGCGTTCTTGTATTCGTAGCGCTGCTCGAACTGGGGCGTGACGCCGTATTTGTCGAAGGCCCGGCCGAGGAAGATTCCGTCGGACGAGAAGCCCGCCAGCTGGAAGCTGGCCGTGTTCTGCATCCACAGTTCCGACGCCGAGGCGCCGACCATATAGCTCGACACCGCGGTTCCGACCGGCTGGAAGCCCTGGCTGTGGGCGATGACGACCTTGCCCGAGCGGCGGAAGCGGCGGACCGCCTGGCGGATTTCATCGGCCGCGGCCGGGGTGATCCCGCCCTCCGGCAGGCGGATCAGCAGCGCCTTGACCCGGTTGTCGGTCTCGGCCTGGGCCAGGACGTCGACCACCTGCAGCGTCGACAGCCCGCCGCCGCCGAACGCCGCGAACGGATTGGTCGGGGTCTGGTCGGTGATCCCGTCCCGCAGGTCCAGCTCCAGCACCGTATTGGCCGGCGTCGGCTCCTTCGACGAGGCCGAGCTGATCGCCACGGTGATCAGGATGAAGGGCACCACGATCAGGAACAGGAAAAGCCCGGCGAAGACGCCCAGCACGGTCAGGAAAAACTGCTTCATGGGGCGCGACGTGGTCCGGGGCGCGGGCCGGAGCATGGCCGCATCAGGACCATAAGGCGGCAGACCCGCTCGTCAAATGAACCTCACGTAACGAGCGAATGCGCCGCAGCATCGGATGGTGCGCCGCAACGAGGGCGATTGATGGCGCCCCCGCGAACCCCTATATGAGCGGTCTGCGAGCGGGGGCCTATCGCCCCGCGTCATTTCCGGACCGCACTCCCCATGCTGGTCACCCTGATGAAGGCCAAGCTGCACCGCGCCACGGTGACCCAGGCCGACCTCGACTATGAAGGCTCGATCGCCATCGACGCCGACCTGCTGGACGCCGCGGGCATCTTTCCGCACGAGCAGGTCGATGTGCTGAACATCACCAACGGCGCGCGCTTCACCACCTACGCCATCGAGGCCCCGCGCGGCTCGAAGGTCATCGGCGTCAACGGCGCCGCGGCCCGGCTGGTGCAGAAGCACGACAAGGTCATCATCGTCACCTACGGCCAGATGCCGGAGGAAGAGGCGCGCCAGTGGTCGCCGACCGTGGTGCTGCTGGACGACCGCAACGAGATCAAGCGCGCGGCTTGACGACGGCGCGCGCCGGGCCTTCCCTGTCCGCAGGGAGACTGGCCGATGGCGCGCACGATCCAGACACTGCAGTGGGCCCTGTTCGGCCTCTATGTCGTCGCGGGCGCGGTCGCCCTGATGCTGGCCACGCCGGCGGGCCTGCGCGTGCTGGGCCTGACGGACGGCATGGTGTCCTTCCTGCCCGCCAGGATCCTCGGCCTGCCGTGGAGCCTGCCGCTGTTCCTCATGGACGACGGGCCCGTCACCGCCCTGGCGGTGCTGGGCATCTGCTACGGACTGAACGTCGGCGTCGGGCTGATGCTCGTGCGGGGGTCGCGCTGAGTGGCTGGCGGCGAGTGATCAGGTACGCATGACGACCGGACGCAACCACCCGGCCCTCGCCACTCACCACTCGCCACTTCCTCGATCTACCGCGCCAGGTCGTACACGCCCGTGATGTCGATCCGCACCGTCAGCTCTCCGGCCGCGACCGGGGTGGAGCTGTCCGACTCCATGGCCTGGGCGGCCATGCGGTACACCGGCTGCGGCTGGGGCGCATAGCCGCCGCCTTCCGACAGCGAGCGGATGCCGCCCAGATTGACGCCCAGGGCCTGGGCATACAGCGCCGCCTTGGCCTGCAGGTTGCGCACCGCGATCTGGCGGGCCCGGTTCTCGGCCGAGGTCGGATCCTTGAGGCCGAACGAGATGCCGTCGATCTGGTTGACGCCCGCGGCGACCACGGCGTCGGCGGTCGTGCCCACGGCGTCCAGATCATTGATGATCACCGTCACCCGGTTGTTGGCCTGATAGCCGCGCAGCCGGGGCGGTTCATTCTGGACGTAGTCGTACTGGGCCGACAGGTTCAGGCCCGAGGTCTGGACATCGCGCTCGGCGATCCCGGCCCGGCGCAGGGCGGCCATCACCTCGTTCATCCGCGTCGCGTTCAGTCGCATGGCCTCGGCGGCGGTCGTCGCCTCGGTGACGACGCCGAAGCTGACGGTGGCCATGTCCGGCGCGGTCTTGACCTCGCCATAGGCCGACAGGTTCAGGGCCGGGCGATCGGCGACGGCGTGGATCACCATCGGCGCGCCGCCCTCGGGCTGCGACTGGGCGCGGGCGGCGGGCGCGGCGAACAGGGCGGCGGCGGCCATCGCCGCGCCGCTCAGCAGCAGCAGGCGGTTGGAGACGGCGGGCGCGGCGACGGCGCGGGCGGCGGGACGGTTCATTGCGTCGAATCTCCTGGAAGCAGCGGGGCCGTTCACCCGAAAGTGGGCGACGACCATGGCCGCACCTTGACCATTGGCCGCTGAATGAACGCCTGCGTACCCTGGCGGTTTCCGTTCATCGGCGTGAAATCGGAGACAGGTGGGCGGCGACGCGGCCGGCGCTTGGCAAGCCGCCGCCCCGCCTGCTAGGCCACGCCCACGGCGGGCGCGTAGCTCAATGGTTAGAGCCGACCGCTCATAACGGTCTGGTTGGGGGTTCGAGTCCCTCCGCGCCTACCGCCGCCGACCCGCCCTGATCAGGCGGCTTCGCGGAAATCGCCCTTCAGCACATCGACCAGCCGTTCACCGCGATACAGGCTGAGCGTCGCCGCAACCGGCCAGTCGAGCGCCATCCGGTGCGCCTTGCGCAGCGCCGCCTCATCATCCCCGGCGTCGAGGACGCAGAGTTCCGCCACGGGCTCTGCGGGCAGGCTCACGATGCAGAAATAGCTGTCCATCCGGCCTCTCCGTGGAGGCCGTTCAACTAGCTGTCGTCCGACTCGTTCCTGTGACGGCTTCCTGACATTTGGAAGTCGGCCTACCGCCCCCAGAGTCCCCCGCCCCGGCTCCAGCGGTCGTCGCCGCGGTAGCGGTTGTCGGGGATGTAGCGGCCGTCGCGGTCGTACCAGCCCTGGCCGTCGCGATAGTCGTCATAGCCGTCGGGCTGATAGCCGTCGTCCTGATAGGGCAGGCCCAGCAGGCCGTCCTCGTCGTCCCACCAGTCGCGCGGATACGAACTGTCCTCGCAGGTCCAGCCCTCGCCGGGCCGCCAGTAAGGCTCGTACCGGCCGCGGTAGCGGTCGCGGAACTGGGGCCGGCAGGCGTATTGCGACCAGACGCGGTTGCCGCTGGCCTCCACCGTGGCGCGGGCCTCGCGATAGATGACCTCGCGCACGCCGGCGAAGACGTTGTTGACCACCACCGCATGACCCGAGGCGGCGGCGACGCCGACCGTCGTGGCGCGGATGCGGCTGTCCGCCAGCCTCAACTCGCCATTGTAGAGCACCACCCCCTTGTCGGAGCGGCCGATCCGGCTGTTGTGGATCTGCACCGAGGCGCCCTCGACGGCGACGCCCTCGACATAGCCGACGATGGCGGTGTTCTCGATCTCGACCCGGCCGTATTCGCGGGCCGAGCGCACCACCACCCCGATCGCGCGCGGCCCGAAGGCGTTGGGCGCCCCCGTCCCCTTCAGGGTCGTCGAACCGATGCGCGAGGTCTGGCCCGCGCCCGGGATCAGCTCCAGCCCCGACTGGGCGCCCGTCACCACCATTTCCCAGGCGGTCAGCACCGCCCCGTCGGCGACGATGGCCGGGGCCACGGTCTGGGCGTCGATCACCGCATTGCGGATGTCCAGCAGACCGCCGTCCAGATAGATCGCCGCCTCGTCCCCCGCATGGCGGAAGCCGACCCGGTTCATGACGATCTCGGCGCCGTAGCCGACGATGCAGGCCGCGTCGCCGGCGCGGGGCGAGGCGAACATCATGTCGCGGATCTCGACCCGCACCCCCGGCGCCACCGTCATGCACGGCAGGCCGTCGGGCGCGATCAGGGTCGGCGTGGGATTGCGGTCCCAGTCGCGCGGATCGAAGCCGCCCTCGCCGATGATGGTCAGGGGCTTGTCGATGTTCAGCCAGCCGACGCAAGCCCCGCCCCGCGCGCGGATCACCAGGGTCCCGCCCGGCCGCACGCGGCGCACCGCGTCCTCGACCCCGCCGCTGCCGGGATTGCCGCCGCAGTCGACCAGCACGACCTCTTCCCCGCGCGGATAGCCGCCCGGATAGCCCGGCCGCCAGTCGGGCCGGTGCCGGCCGTAGTCATAGCGGCGGTGCGAGGAGCCCCGGTTGCGAGAACTGCGCGTCGGCGGGTCCAGCAGGATGCCGAAATTGGGCCGCGTCTGGCTTTCCACCTGGGCCGCCACCTGGGCTTGCGCGGTCTGAGGGCCGGTCAGGACGAAGGCGCCCACGGCGGCGGCGATCAGGGCCGCTCCCCCGATGACGCTGGATATCCGGGCGAAGGGCGTGGGGCTGGTCATGATGCTACGCCCTCCTTAGCGGCGCTGCTGCGAACGGGAGACCTGGGCCAGCACGGCCTGCAGGCGGCCGGCCGAGGGGCCGAAGCCGGCCAGGGCGGAATCGATCCTCAGGGCCACGGCCTGGGCCTTGTCCTGATCGGCCACGCCGGAGACGCCGAGCGCGAAATAGCTCGACATGGCGAACTTGGCCTCGGGGCTGCCCTGACGCGCCGCCTCGTCGAACCATTTGAAGGCGCGGGCGTAGTCGGCCGGCAGGCCGATGCCCTCGGCGTACATCACCGCCAGCACCAGCTGCGCCTCGGACGACCCGTTGATCGACGCCAGCTGAATGGCCCGAACCCGCTCCAGATACGACAGCCGGCCCTCCATAGGATGGCCGAGCATGGCCTCCAGTGTCTCGATCTGCCGCTTCGACAGATCCTCGGGCCGGGCGGCGGCCGTCTCGGTGATTCCCAGATAGCGCAGGGCCCGGCCGACGTGGATGAACGGCAGTTCGCCCGCCATCCGCCCCAGGGCGTATTCATAGGCGTCGCCGCGCGGACGGCTTTCGTCCGAGAAGGGCACGCCCGAGCGCGGCGCGCTGTTGGGATAGAATTCGAACGGCGGCGTCCACTGCCGCGCCTTGGTCTCGACGAAACCCTGGTACTGGCCGCGGCTGGGCGCCGAGCGCTCGAAATCCTTGAGCAGGACATAGGCCCCGACGTCGCCCGTCTGCACCGCCAGATAGTTGTACAGATAGGCGTCGACGTCGTTGCGCTGGAACAGGTTGGTGGCCGAGTAGTAGCCGCGCCGGTTGCGGTCGCGGGCATCGCCGGCCTTGCCCCGGCCCCAGGCCTCGCGCGCCTCGCGGTTGTCCTCGGGCTCGCCGAACGGGCCGTACAGGCCGTCGTGCAGCCGCGCCAGGGTGCGGTAGCCGTCGGCGTCCTGGGTCGACAGCACATAGATGACGCGGTCGCGGACCGCCTCCTGCTCCTCGCGCGTCATCTGCCCCAGCTGGCGGTCCAGCCGCTGATAGGCCGAATGGCGCTCATACGCGCGGCAGTCGTCGTATCTGGACAGCGGCCGCCAGCCGCCGAAGCCGCCGCGATCGACGCGGTTGATCGGCGCATAGCCCTCGTCATTGGCCAGGGCCAGGGCGTACCAGGTGGCGCTCTCGATCGGGTCTTCGATGTTCTTGTCGGTGGCCCGCACGGCGGCGTAGCGCGCGCCCAGCTCCAGCTGGGCGAAGAAGTCGCCGCGGAAGGCCGCGCGGCGCAGCGCCCGCAGCCCCGTCTCCTGGGCGTTGAACTCGGACCCCGTCAGGGAGGCCGGGCGCGGACAGGCGTTGCCGGCCGTCCCGCCCGCCGGTTGCCAGAAGCGCACCCCGTCCCGATCACCGCACGAGACCATGCCCAGGGCGGTCAGGGCGA
This sequence comes from Brevundimonas sp., assembly GCF_041648615.1. Classification (GTDB taxonomy): domain Bacteria; phylum Pseudomonadota; class Alphaproteobacteria; order Caulobacterales; family Caulobacteraceae; genus Brevundimonas. The sequence goes on along the minus strand of NZ_JBAZOS010000022.1, from coordinate 25,339 downwards.
GGACGCCGGCCACCGCCGCTATGGCGATCGGACCGCGCCGGCCATGCGGGCGAGGCTGGTCGTCATGGTCCGATTGATCGTCGCGCATACGCCCCCCTTCGATCAAAAGCCGACAGCCCCGGGGCCCGCACGCTCAAGCTTGCGCAAGGGGGACAGTCCCGTCCAGTTAACCATCTGTCAAGGTTAACGCCAGTTTGCGACAAAGCGTTGCCGCACCACCGCCCTTTTGTGTCCGGTAGCGGACTTATCCCCACGAATCAGTAGCTTGCGGACTCGCCCGTGAGGGGAAAACCGCCCTCTCGCCAGTGAGGGCGGGCGTCCCTATATGCATCGGCCAGACCGCCGGAGCCCTGCATGTCCTACCTCGCCCGCGACGACCGCCCCGCCGACAAGGCCGCGCGCTACGCCGAGCTGGAAGACGAGATCCTGGCCGTGCTGGACGGCGAGCCCAACCGCGTCGCGCGCATGGCCACGGTCGCCTCCATGCTGGCCGACGCCTTCCCCGTCTTCTTCTGGACCGGCTTCTACGTCGTCGACCCCGACAAGGCCGATGAACTGGTGGTCGGCCCCTATCAGGGGACGCTGGGCTGCCTGCGCATCGCCTTCGGCCGCGGCGTCTGCGGCGCGGCCGCCCGCGACCGGGCCACGCAGATCGTCGACGACGTCCACGCCTTCCCCGGCCACATCGCCTGCGACGCCCGTTCGGCCAGCGAGATCGTCGTGCCGGTCTTCGATGCGGACGGCGGCCTGATCGCCGTGTTCGACGTCGACGCCACCGAGACGTCCGCTTTTGACGCAGCGGACGCCTATGCTCTGGAAAGACTGATGGCGCGCGTCTTCGCCTGATCCGGGGTAGACGGAGTAGACGGAGTAGACTGTCTTTTTTTGTCAGGCGATCATGGAGGTGCGTGGATGTCGGAACGGGTGATCGCGATCACGGGCGGCCATGGCGCCCTCGGCCGCGCCGTCGTCGAGGCGGCGCTGGCGGACGGGCTGAAGGTGGCGATCATCGATCACGCCGCAGGCCAGTCCGCGCCTGACGGCGTGCTGGAACTGGGCGGCGTCGACCTGACCGACCCGGCTTCGGCGGCCAAGGCCATCGACGCCGTCGCCGCGCATTTCGGCCGGCTGGACGCCCTGCTGAACATCGCCGGCGGCTTTGTTTGGCAAACTACAGAAGACCCGGAACCCGCTTGGGCGAGGATGTTCGCCCTCAACCTGACCACCGCCCTGAACGCCAGCCGCGCCGCCCTGCCCCACCTGAAGCGCTCCGACGAGGGCCGCATCGTCAACGTCGGCGCCCATGGCGCGCTCAGGGCCGCGGCCGGCATGGGCGCCTACGCCGCCTCCAAATCGGGCGTCCACCGCCTGACCGAGGCCCTGGCCGAAGAGCTGAAATCCACCTCCGTGACCGTCAACGCGGTCCTGCCCTCGATCCTCGACACCGATCAGAACCGCCGGGACATGCCCGACGCCGACCCCGCCACATGGGTCCAGCCCTCCGATCTGGCGCGGGTCATGCTGTTCCTGGCCTCGCCGGACAGCCGCGCCGTCACCGGCGCCCTGGTCCCTGTCACGGGGAGGGTGTGATGCCGGGCGCACTGATCCTTCTCCCCTCGGGGGAGAAGGTGGGCCGCGCAGCGGCTCGGATGAGGGGGCTGGTTCAGCTTGCTCACTTTTCAACGATCGCGCGCGCGTCCGCCTTCCCCCTCATCCGTCAGGCTTCGCCTGACACCTTCTCCCCCGAGGGGAGAAGGGCATGACAACCCTCACCCGCTCGGTCCTCTACCTGCCCGCCAGCAATCCGCGCGCCATCGAAAAGGCGCGCGGCCTGAACGCCGACGCCGTCATCCTCGACCTCGAGGACGCCGTCGCTCCCGACGCCAAGGCCGAAGCGCGTCAGGCCGCCGTCGAAGCCCTGTCGGCCGGCGGCTTCAGCGGCCACGTCGGGGTCCGGGTCAACGGCCTCGACACGCCCTGGGGCGCGGACGATCTGACGGCCCTCTGCATTCACAAACCCGACTTCGTCGTGGCCCCCAAGATCGAGAGCCCCGAGGCCGTGCGCGAGATCGCCGCCCTTCTGCCCGCCGACGTCGCCCTGTGGATCATGATCGAGACGCCGCTGTCGGTCCTGCGGCTCGACGCCATCGCCGGGGCCGGCGCCCCGCTGGCGGCCCTGATGCTGGGGATCAACGACTTCGGCGAGCGGATGAACCTCGTCCTCGGCCCCGACCGCGAGCCGCTGAAACCCTGGCTGGCCGCCCTGGTCGCCGCCGCGCGCGGCCACGGCCTGCTGGCCATCGACGGCGTGGTCAACGCCACGGACGACGCCGACCGTCTGCGGACCGAATGCCTGCAGGGCCGCGCCTTCGGCTTCGACGGCAAGAGCCTGATCCACCCCGCCCAGATCGAGGCCGCCAACGCCGCCTTCTCGCCCTCGCCCGAAGAGGTCGCCCGGGCCCGCGAGGTCGTCGCCGCCTTCGCCGCCGCCGACGCGCAGGGCAAGGGCGCGATCCGGGTCGGCTACCGCATGGTCGAGCGCCTGCACCTCGACGCCGCCCACCGGCTGCTGGCGCGTCATGAGGCGGCCTCGACGCGGCCCCAAGTCCCGCCTATCTAGTCCGTCCAGAAACAGAACCCGGCCCTCAAGCAGCGAGGCGCCGCGCGCCGAGCGTTAGGGCCCCCTCTATGACCAATGCCGTCATCGCCGCCACCGGCCTGTTCACCCCCGAACAGTCGATCTCCAACGCCGAGCTGGTCGCCGCCTACAATGCCTATGCGGAACAGTTCAACGCCGACCACGCCGCCGAAATCCTCGAGGGCGACGTCGCCGAACTGACCCCCTCCTCGGTCGAGTTCATCGAGAAGGCCTCGGGCATCAAGTCGCGCTTCGTGCTCGACAAGGCCGGCGTCCTCGACCCGGCCCGCATGGCGCCCAACATCCCCGAGCGCGCCGACGACGCGCTGTCGGTCATGGCCGAGATGGCCGTCGCCGCCGCGCGTCAGGCCATCGCCGCCTGGGGCAAGCCGGTCTCGGAGATCGGCGCCGTCCTGTGCGCCGCCTCCAACATGCCGCGCCCCTATCCGGCCCTGTCGATCGAGGTGCAGCAGGCGCTCGGCATCGAGGGCTTCGCCTTCGACATGAACGTCGCCTGCAGCTCGGCCACCTTCGGCATCAAGACCGCCGCCGACTTCATCGCCTCGGGCTCGGTCAAGGCCGTGCTGATGGTCAATCCCGAGGTCTGTTCGGCCCATCTCAACTTCAGGGACCGCGACAGCCACTTCATCTTCGGCGACGTCGCCACCGCCGTGATCGTCGAGTCCTCCGATCAGGCCGGCCCGGGCGGATGGGACATCCTCGGCACGCGGCTGAAGACGGTCTTCTCGAACAACATCCGCAACAATTTCGGCTTCCTCAACAACGCCGCCCCCGAAGGCATCGGCCAGCCGGACAAGCTGTTCATCCAGCAGGGCCGCAAGGTCTTCCGGGATGTGGTGCCCATGGTCTCGGAGATGATCATCGACCACGCCGCCGAGCTGGGCGTCGATCCCACGACCCTGAAGCGGATGTGGCTGCACCAGGCCAATATCAACATGAACCAGTTCATCGGCCGCAAGGTGCTGGGCCGCGACCCGACGCCCGACGAGAACGTCATCATCCTCGACGACTACGCCAACACCTCATCGGCCGGGTCGATCATCGCCTTCCACCTGCGCCAGCAGGACATGGCCCCCGGCGACATCGGCCTGATCTGCAGCTTCGGCGCCGGTTATTCGGCCGGGACCGTCTTCGTGCGGAAGCGCGCCTGATGGTCGACCGCAGCGATATCGGCGCCGTCGTCGACGCCATGTACGCCTGCATCTCCGGCCCCGCCGGCCCGCGCGACTGGGCGACCCAGCGCGAGATCTTCCACCCCGACAGCCGTCAGGCCCGCACCGGCCTCGACGCCGACGGCCGTCCGACCCTGATCGTCATGGGCCGCGAGGAATACCAGGCCAACGTCACGCCCTTCTTCGAAGCCACAGGCTTCTTCGAGGTCGAGATCAGCCGCCGCATCACCGAGTTCGGCAACATGGCCCACGTCTGGTCGATCTACGAAGCCCGCACCGCCCCGGAGGACGCCGAGCCCGAGCGCCGCGGGATCAACTCCATCCAGCTCTGCCGCGGTCCCGACGGCCTCTGGTCGATCCTGCACATGATCTGGGACAACGAGCGTCCCGGTCTCAGCGTGTCGTCCTAGCCACGGCGGCGGCGGGCGCGGCGGCGGGCGCCTTGGCCGGATGCGTCGCCTTCCACTCCATCGCCCGCCGGATCCGGTTCTCGACCGAGGGGTGGTCGTAGAAGAGGATCTCCTCGATCGCCGAGGGCGAGGGCGCGCGGTATTCCGCCGTCTTGATCAGGGCCCTGGACAGCCCGTCCGGCTCATTGGCGTGCACCAGCGAGAACCGGTCGGCGTCCGCCTCGATCGTCCGGACCAGGGTCGCCATCACCGGCGTGGCCAGCAGGCCCAGAACCGCCGCGATGGCCGCCAGCACCGGCAGGCCCGCCGGATCGGAGACATCCCCCACCCGGTCGGCGCCCAGCAGCCGCTTCGCCAGCGGGAACAGCCGGTCGATCAGGAAGAAGCCCAGCGCCGCCAGCAGGATGAAGACGCCGGTGAGCCACAGCGAATGCATGTGGACATAGTGGCCCATCTCATGGCCCACGACGCCCCGGACCTCGGCGATGTCCGCGCCCTTGGTGAACATGACGTCGCTCATCGCCACCCGCGCCGAGCCGAACAGGCCCGAGACATTGGCCGTATAGCGGTCCGACTGTTTCGAGCCGTCATAGATGTAGATCTTGTCGTCCGGCGTGCCCGTGGCATGGGCCAGCTCGACCACCGCGTCGCGCACCGGCCCGTCCGGCGCCGGCGTATAGGTGTTGAACAGCGGCTCGATCAGGATCGGCGAGACGATCAGCATGAAGACCACGGCCGCCGCCGTCAGTCCCGCGCCCCACGCCCACCACAGCCGCCGCGCATGCCGGATGATGAAATACAGACCGACGATCAGCAGCCCCATGAAGACGACCGAGATCGCCGTCCCCATCACCGCCTCGGTCAGCCACCCCGTCAGCGGCTGGCTGGTCAGGCCATACCGTTTCTCGCGCCACCAGCTTTCGTAGATCGACCACGGCAGGGTCAGGACGAAGCTCATCAGCATCCAGACCACGCCGACCAGCAGCGACACCAGCTTGGGCCGTCGGCGCCGGCGCTCCAGCCGGTCGCGGATGCCGCTCAGCACCCCCGTGCGGATGATGATCCAGGCCACGACGATCGAGACCACGGCGCCCCACAGCAGCAGCCAGTGGCCGCCGCGGGTATAGGCCACGGCCCGCTCCAGATCCTCGGGCGAGAGGGTCGCCAGCCAGCGCGCGGTCTCGGCCGCGGGGTCGATGCTCATGACGGTGTCCTCCCTGACGCCGCCAGTTGATCCGGGTCGAGCAAGGTTGTCAGCTTAAATCGCCGTCATGCGCTGTGACTCAAGCCGCCGCCACCGCCTCGATCTCGACCAGCCAGTCCTCGTCGAAGATGCCGGTGATGATCACCGTCAGGGCCGGTTGACGCCCGGCCAGACGGCGCAGCCGCACGGCCCGGTTCTCCTCGGCCCGGTCCCGGTCCGACAGGAAGGTCGTCACCTTGACGAGGTTGTCCAGGGTCATGCCCGCCGCCGCCAGCTGGGTCTCGACATTGTCCCAGACCTGCTCGCACTGGCCGGTGAAGTCGTGGGCCAGCGAGCCGTCCGGCGCCACCGGGATCTGGCCCGAAAGATACAGCCACCGCGTCGGCGCCGTGACCTCGACCGCCTGCGGATAAGCCCCCTCGATCGGCGGAGAGCCGTCGCCGGTCAGGGGACGGAGGATCCCGGTCACCGGCGCCTCCCTACTGACGCGCCGCGTCCGAGCGGGCGCGCACCACGGCGAACTCCGACGTCGGCTTCCAGCCCGGCCAGTCGCCGCTGTTCGCGAGGTCGAGCCCGAGGTGATAGAACAGGGTCAGGTTCTCCACCGCCGAGGTCAGGTCCCAGTCGGCCGACCATTCGTCCGAGGCCTTGTGATAGTCGGCCGCGAACTTGGCGCGCCACGCCGCCTCTCCGGCTTCACGCCCGCCCTCGACCCAGTCCCAGCCGTGCCACGGCATGATCGCCGGCACGCCCATGCGGGCGAACGGGAAATGGTCCGAGCGGTAGTAGAAGCCTTCCTCCGGCATGTGGTCGTCCGAGACATAGCGGCCCAGCGGTTCGGCCAGGGCCTGAAGCCGGTCTTCCAGATCGTTCTGCCCCTTGCCGAAGATCGGCACGTCGCGGGTCGGGCCCGACAGCGGCAGCATGTCGATATTGATGTCCGCCACCGTGGTCTCCAGCGGATACACCGGGTCGGCGGCGTAGCCATAGGCGCCCATCAGACCCATCTCCTCGGCCGCCATATGGGCGAAGACGATCGACCGCTTCGGCGCCGGCGCGGCCTTGAGCTGACGCGCCATCTCCAGCACGCCGATGGTGCCCGAGGCGTTGTCCCACGCCCCGTTCCAGATCTGGTCGCCGGTCACGGTCGGATGCTGGGCCGCGCCGCCGACATGGTCCCAGTGGGCCGAATAGATGATGGTCTCTTCCGGATGCTCGGTCCCCGGAATCCGGGCCAGCAGATTGTGGGTGACCAGGGTCTCGATGGTCTCGGCGACCTCGACCGACAGGGTGACCCCCGGGAGGGCCACGGCCTTGAACGACCCGTCGGCGATGCTCGGCAGCTGGCTGATGTCCAGACCGGCGGCGGCGGCCCAGGCGGCGGCCGTGTCGTGCGGCATGGCGCCCGAAAACTCCAGATCGGCCGCGCCCGGGGTCAGGGTGCGGGTGCGGGCGCCGCCGCGCAGGGCGCCCTGCCACATCGGCGACGCGGCGGGCTGGGCCACCAGGGTGATGATCCCGACCGCGCCCCGACGGAAGGCCTCGTCGGCCTTGTATGCGCCCGACTGGTAGTTGGTCGCATATTCGCCGTTGAAGCGCTCGCCGTCGGGTTCGCCGGCGGCGACCACCACGACCTTGCCGCGCACGTCGGCGTCGCCATAGTCGTCCCACTGGCGTTCGGGGGCGTAAATGCCGTGACCGACGAAGACGACGCCCGCATTGCTGATCGAGGCGCGGCCGTCATTGGTCGCGGCGCGCACGACGATGTCGGTCCCCGGCGTCAGGGCGTGAACCTGCCCGTCCGGACCGGTCCAGCTGGCGGTCGCGCCGGCGACGGGGGTGTAGCGTTTCAGCTCGACCGGCTGCAGCCACTGGCCGTCCGGGCCGCCGGGCTCCATGCCCATGGCCTCGTACTGCGCCTGCAGCCAGGACAGCACCATCCGCTCGCCCTCGGTCCCGGGATAACGGCCCTGGTATTCGTCGGCGCTGATGGTGCGGATGCCGTCGCTGATCCGCGCGGCCGAGAAGTCCTGGGCCGAGGCCATGCCGGCGGCCAGAAGCACGGCGGCGACGGCGACGCCGCCCATCATCTTGCGAAACATAGGTGTGGGCTCCATCCCCGGATTTGCTGGCGCGCACTCTAGGGAGACGTCCGGACGGCGTCCGTTAAGTTTTCGTCATGCACGGGCCCTCTCCCTCCCCTTGTGGGGAGGGATGTCGACGCGAAGCGGCGACAGGGTGGGGGGCGGCTCGGCAGGACCGACGCCGGCGTGTGGATCGTTGAGCCCTCCCCACCCGGTCGCTGCGCGACCACCCTCCCCACAAGGGGGAGGGAGAACGCCGTGCCTACCGCCGCTGGGCGGCACTCGGCGCGCGCGCCGGACCGAACTCCGAGCCGGGCATCCACTCCGGCCAGTCGCGGCTGTTGGCCAGATCCCGGCCGATGTTGAAGATCAGCGCCAGATCCTCGACCTGACCGCGCAGGTCCCAGTCGGCCGACCATTCGTCATCGGCCTGGTGATAGCGGCGCGAACCGTATTCCGACCGGGCCGCGTCGCGCGCGGCGATCGGCTCGTCGCGGAAGGCGCCGCCGCCGTCGACATAGGCCATCGGCACGCCGCGCTTGGCCAGGGGGAAGTGGTCCGAGCGGAAATAGCTGCCCGAGGCGGGATTGCTGTCCGGCCGGGCGGTGCGGCCCTGACGCGTCGCCTCGGCGGTGACGCGGGCGTCCAGGTTGGACTGGCCCGAGCCGATGATGTCCACGTCGGCGACCCGGCCATAGACGTTCATGGCGTCGATGTTGAAGCCCGCCACGGTGGTGGCCAGCGGCCAGACCGGATTGGCGGCGTAGAATTCCGAGCCCAGCAGTCCGCTCTCTTCCGCCGTGAAGCTGATCATCACGATCGACCGCTCGGGACGCGGACCGGCGGCCCAGAGGCGCGCAAGCTCCAGCAGGCCGGCGGTTCCCGTCGCATTGTCGACCGCGCCGTTGAAGATGGCGTCGCCGTTCGCATCGGGCTCGCCGACGCCGATATGGTCCCAGTGGCCGGTGTACAGGATGGTCTCGTCCGGATGGGTCGAGCCCGGCAGACGGGCGATGACGTTGCGGGTCGTGACCCGGCTTGTGGCCACGTCGAACGATCCGCTGAAGGTCGCGCCGGCCAGTTCGACCGGGCGGAAGTCCCGCCCCCGGGCGCTGGTCTTCAGCGCCTCGAAGTCCTGCCCCGCGCGGCGGAACAGGTCGACGGCGACATCGCGCTGCATCCAGGCTTCCATCGGCGCCCGTTCGGCGGCGGCGTTGGCGCGGACGATGTCGAACTGCGGACCCGACCAGCTGTTCTGCACCGTGGCCCAGCCGTAGGAGGCCGGGGCCGTCTCGTGCACGATGATGACGCCGGCCGCGCCCTGACGCGCCGCCTCCTCGTATTTGTAGGTCCAGCGGCCGTAGTAGGTCATGGCCCGGCCGTTGAAGGTGTCCAGCGCCGGCTCCTCGAAGTCGGCGTCGTTGACCAGCACGACGATCACCTTGCCGCGCACGTCCACGCCCTTGAAGTCGTCCCAGTTCCGCTCGGGCGCCTTGATGCCGTAGCCGACGAAGACCAGCGGCTTGTCCGCCAGCATGACGTGGTCGCCCGGCAGACGGGTCGAGATGGTGATCTGCTGGCCCTGGTTCAGCGGGATCGCCGCGTCGCCGACCTTGAACTGCGCCCGCACGTTCGAGGCGGTGAAACGGTTCAGCGCCACGTCCTGGGTCCACGACCCGTTGGCGCCGCCGGGCTGGAAGCCGGCCGCGGCGTATTGTTCGCTCAGATAACGGACGGTCATGTCCTCGGCCGGGGTGGCGATGCCGCGGCCCTGGTAGGCGTCGCTGGCCAGCACGCGCACATGCTCGGACAGCCGGGCGGTGTCGAAGGTCGCGGCGGCCGGGGCCGCGCTCCCTCCGTCCATGGTCGCGCAGGCGGACAACAGGGCGGCGGCGGCGAGCACCGCGGCGGTCGGGAACAGACGCATGGACGGATACACCCTCGGTCGATGACAGGACGGGGCGGACCCTAGGGCGCCCCCTTCCGGCTGTCGATGCGGCGGCGGCGCGCAAGAAAAACCCGCCGGAGCCCTGCGGCCCCGACGGGTCATTCCGGCATCGATGTCGGTCGGCCCTAGTGGGCGACGCCGTTCCAGATCCGGCGGTAGCTCACATAGGTGACGCCCGCGAACAGGAACAGGAAGATCAGCACGCCCAGACCGGCCTGCTTGCGCTGGACCTGTTTGGGGTCCGAGGCCCAGGCGATATAGGCGGCCACGTCCTTGGCCATCTGGTCGACCGAGGCGTCGGTGCCGTCGTCATAGGTGACCTGACCGTCGCGCAGCGGGTTCGGCATGGCGATGAAGCCCCCCGGCGGCACATGGGCGCCCTCGGGCATGAAGGGCGTCAGGTCGCCGGCCATATAGACGTTGTAGTACTGGCCCGGCCGGATCTGCAGACCCGTCGGGACCGCCTCATAGCCGGTCAGCAGCGAATAGATGTAGTTGGCTCCGCCGTGCCGGGCCTTGGCCATCACCGACAGGTCGGGCGGCGCCGCCCCGCCGTTCGCCGCGGCCGCGGCCGTGGCGTTCGGATAGGGACTGGGGAAGCGGTCGGCGGCGGTGCCGTCGCGCATCACCGGCTCGCCGGTTTCGGTGTCGATGTCCGCGATCTGGACTTCCTTGGCCAGCGCCTTGACGAAGCGGTTCTCGGCCGGATTGGCCTGATGCGCGTCGTAGAAGGGCCCGCCCGGCTCGGCCAGGGTGCGGAAATGCATGAGGTTCATGCTGTGGCAGGACGAGCAGACCTCGCGGTAGACCTTGTAGCCCCGCTGCAGCTGGCCCTGCTGGAATGCGCCGAACGGACCGTCGAAGCTGAAGCCGCCGTCGCGCAGCTCGTGAGCCTTGCCGGCGGCGAGGGCCGGCGTCGCCGCCAGCGCGATGCCGGCGGCGGCGGCGATCAGGACCAGGGTCTTCTTCATGGCGCGGATATTCGTCTGGAGGATCATGGTCGCGATCAGCCCTTCTTCTCGGGCGAGGCCGGGGCCGCCGCCGTCATGGCGTCGCCGCCCGACAGCACCGGTTCCGAGATCGTCGCCGGAATGGGCTTCGGCCTCTCGCGCAGGCCGACCAGCGGCATGATGATCAGGAAGAAGGCGAAGTAGTAGAGCGTCGCGAACCGGGTCAGCCACAGATAGCTGTTCAGATCGCCGTCGATCAGGATGAAGGTCTTGAAGGTCCCGATCACCGGCGCGTCAGGCAGCTGCGCGCCGCACCAGCCCAGGATCAGGCCGACGATGACGAAGATGATGAAGAAGGTCCGCATGGTCGGGCGGTAGCGCATCGAGCGCACCTTGGACGTATCCAGCCACGGCAGGATGAACAGCACGCCGATCGAGCCGAACATCGCCACCACGCCGCCGAACTTGTCCGGAACGGCGCGCAGGATGGCGTAGAACGGCAGCATGTACCACTCGGGCACGATGTGCGCCGGCGTCACCAGCGGGTTGGCCGGAATGTAGTTGTCGGCATGGCCCAGGGCGTTCGGCATGAAGAAGACGAACAGGGCGAACAGGATCATGAACAGGATGATGGCGAAGCCGTCCTTGACCGTGAAATACGGGTGGAACGGCACCATGTCCTTCTTCTCCCGATCCTTGGGGATCAGGATGCCGACGGGGTTGTTCTGACCGGCCGCGTGCAGGGCCCAGAGGTGCAGGACCACGCAGCCCGCGATCACGAACGGCAGCAGATAGTGCAGCGAGAAGAAGCGGTTCAGGGTGGCGTTGTCGATCGCCGGGCCGCCGCGCAGCCAGATCAGGATCGGCTCGCCGATGACCGGGATGGCCCCGATCAGATTGGTGATCACCTCGGCGCCCCAGTAGGACATCTGGCCCCACGGCAGGACGTAGCCCAGGAAGGCGGTGGCGATCATCAGGAAGAAGATCAGGCAGCCGACGATCCAGATCATCTCCCGCGGCGCCTTGTACGAGCCGTAGTACAGCCCGCGCAGCATGTGCAGATAGACCGCGATGAAGAACATCGAGGCCCCGTTGGCGTGGGTGTAGCGGATCAGGTCGCCGCCGTTGACGTCACGCATGATGCGCTCGACCGAGGCGAAGGCCATTTCGGTGTTGGGCACATAGTGCATGGCCAGGATGACGCCCGTGGCGATCTGCACGACGAGGCAGAGGGCCAGAATGCCGCCGAAGGTCCACCAGTAGTTGAGGTTCCTCGGGGTCGGCAGCGACATGTAGTCGGCTCCGAAGCGGATGATCGGCAGCCGGGTGTCGAGCCATTTCTCGACGCCGGTCTTGGGGACGTAGGTGGATTCGTGATCGCTCATCGGTCTCGCCCTCAGCCGATCTTGATGCGGGTGTCGGAGAGGTAGTCATACTCCGGCACGACGAGGTTCTTGGGCGCGGGGCCCTTACGGATGCGGCCCGAGGTGTCGTAGTGCGAGCCGTGGCAGGGGCAGAACCAGCCGCCGAAATCGCCCGCGCCGAACGTCGGGATGCAGCCCAGGTGGGTGCAGTTGCCCAGCAGCACCAGATACTGCTGGTGACCGGCCTTGATGCGGTCGGCGTCGGTCTGGGGGTCCTTCAGGGCCGACAGCGGCGTCGCCACGGCTTCCTGGATTTCCCTGGGCGTGCGGTAACGCACGAACACCGGCTTGCCCTGCCACTTGATGACGACCTGCTGGCCCTCCTGGACCTTGCTCATGTCGAATTCGATCGACGCCAGCGCCAGGGTGTCGGCGGCGGGGTTCATCGAATTGATCAGCGGCCAGACCAGCATGGCCCCGGCGCCGACGGCGGCCGCGCCGGCCGCGATGTGGATGAAGTCCCGGCGGGAGGCGTCGCCGCCTTCACCGTTCTCAGTCACGACCGATTCGGCCACGTCTTACTCCTCGTACGCCGTGTTCCGCGCCCGAACAGGGACGCGGCGGGATCGGCATGGATGCTTTAGCGCCTTCCCTTCGGTCTGACCCGGCCCGGCGTTGCGGCTCATCGCCGCAAACTGCGTCGCTTCGTTGAGAAACAGTCGCAATTCGAGCCGCGACAGACCCCCAGGCCGCGCGTATGAGGGCCTTAGAATGCGTCTCGCCCTTTTTCAACCAGCCATTCCGCAGAACGTGGGCGCCTGCATCCGCCTGGGCGCCTGTTTCAGGGTGGAATTGCACGTCATCGAGCCGACCGGCTTCCGTTTCGACGACCGGGCGATGAAGCGCGCGGCGCTGGACTACGGCCCTCTCGGCCATATGACGCGGCACGCCGACTGGGAGGCCTTCCAGCGCGATCGCGGCCCGGGACGGCTGGTCCTGTTCACGACGAGGGGCGCGACGCCCCTGAACGAATTCGTCTTCCGCCCCGACGATGTCCTGCTGTTCGGCAGCGAACCCTCTGGCGCGCCGGATCTTGTTCACGACGCCGCCGACGCCCGCGTCGTGATTCCCATCCGGCCGGAGGCCCGCTCGCTGAACCTGTCGGTCTCGGCCGGGATCGCCCTGTGGGAAGGGCTACGGCAGACGCGCCCCTGATCCCTCGCGGGACGGAAGAGGATCGACTACCCCGGCGCGCCCTCGACCGCGATGACGGCCAGACCCGGCCGCTCGCCCTTCCGGCGCTCCGCCACCGCCTCCACCGCCCGCATGACCCGCAGCACATTCTCCCCCGCCAGCTTGCGGATATCCGCCTCGGTCCAGCCCGCGGCCATCAGGGCCGCCAGCAGGCGCGGATAGCCGTCCACCCCTTCCAGCCCGACCGGCAGGGCGTCCACCCCGTCGAAATCGCCGCCCAGGCCGACGTGATCGATCCCGGCGACCTCGCGCACATGCTGGATGTGGGCGACCACGTCGGCGATCGTCGCCGTCGGGATCGGATGCGCCGCCGTCCACGCCGCCAGCCCGTCGGTGACCGCCTTGGGGTCGCCGGGGTTCAGCGACTTCAGCCGCGCATCTTCCGCCGCCCGACCCGCGTTCCACGCCCGCACCGTCTCCGAGACGAAGCCCGGCACGAAGGTGACCATCACCACCCCGCCGTCCTCCGGCATCAACCGCAACACGCTGTCGGGCACATTGCGCGGATGGGCCGTCACCGCCCGCGCCGAGGAGTGGGAGAAGATCACCGGGGCCTCGGACACGCGCATGGCGTCCAGCATGGTCTCCTCCGAGACGTGGCTCAGGTCGACCATCATCCCCAGCCGGTTCATCTCGCGCACCACCTGCTCGCCGAACGGAGACAGGCCGCCCCATTTCGGCGCGTCGGTGGCGCTGTCGGCCCATGAGGTCGTCTTGCTGTGGGTCAGGGTGATGTAGCGCGCGCCGGCGTCGAAGAACTCGCGCAGCAGGCCCAGGGAATCATCGATCGAATAGCCGCCCTCCATGCCGATCAGGCTGGCGATCCTGCCGCGGCGGTGGATGCGCTGGACATCGTCGGCGGTGGTCGCCAGCTCGAACACGTCCGGATGGGCGGCGACGATCCGCTTGACCGTGTCGATCTGTTCGAAGGTCTCTCGCGCCGCCTCGGTCGGCGTCAGGGTCGCCGGCACATAGACCGACCAGAACTGGCCGCCGACGCCGCCGGCCCGCAGACGCGGGATGTCGGTGTGCAGGTCGGTCGAGGCGTCCAGATTGGCGCCCAGATCCACGGCGTAGGGGTCGTTCCCGTGTTTCTCGCGCAGGGCCCAGGGCAGGTCGTTGTGGCCGTCGACCAGCGGCGTGCGCTCCAGTATCCGCCGCGCCCTCGCCTCGCCTGCCGCGTCCTGGGCCAGAACCGGCCCCGCCATCAGAACGACGGCGACCGTGGTCAAAAGGACGGTGCGGATCATGACGGGGTTCTCCGGAACAGCGACGCCGGACATTGGCAGACGCGACGGGCTTGGCAAGCGCCCTGCATAGTCCTCTCCCGGGGGGAGAGAGGAGGCCCGCTTCTCCCCTCGAGCCAGACCCGGTACAGGACCCGGCATGACCGACGCCGCAAACTCACCGCTGGATCAACGCAAGGCCGAGGCCCGCGCCTGGTTCGAAACCCTGCGCGACCGAATCCACGCGGGCTTCGAGGCGCTGGAGGACGCGGCTCCCGCCGACCTCTTCCCCGGCGAGCCCGGCCGTTTCGTCCGCACCCCCTGGACGCGGCCCGAAGGCGGCGGCGGCGTCATGGGCATGATGCACGGGCGGCTGTTCGAGAAGGTCGGGGTCCACGTCTCGACCGTCCATGGAACCTTCCCCGCCGACTATGCGAAAACGGTGCCCGGCGCGGCCGAGGACCCCCGCTTCTTCGCCACGGGCATCAGCCTGATCGCCCATCCGGTCAGTCCGCGCGTGCCGGCTGTGCATATGAACACCCGCTTCATCGCCACGACAAAGGCCTGGTTCGGCGGCGGCGGCGACCTGACGCCGGTGCTGGACGTGGACCGTCGGCCCGAGGCGCCCGACACCCTCGCCTTCCACGCCGCCATGAAGGCCGCCTGCGACGCCCATCACCCAGACTGGCACGCGCGTTTCAAACAATGGTGCGACGAATATTTCTGGCTGCCCCACCGCAATGAGCCGCGCGGCACGGGGGGCATCTTCTACGACCATCACGACAGCGGCGACTATGCGAAGGACTTCGCCTTCACCCGCGATGTCGGGACCCGCTTCCTCGAGGCCTATTCCGGCATCGTCGCCGGCCGCATGGCCGAGCCCTGGACGACCGAAGAGCGAGAGGAACAGCTGGTGCGGCGCGGCCGCTACGTCGAGTTCAACCTGCTGTACGACCGGGGCACGATGTTCGGCCTGAAGACCGGCGGCAACGTCGAGTCGATTCTCAGCTCCATGCCGCCCGTGGTGAAATGGCCCTAGGGCTCAGGCCGCCTCGCGCCGCGTCTCGGCGCCCAGCGCCGATGCGATCGCCTCGAACAGGCTGACCAGGGTCACCGGCTTGGTCAGATGGCCATCGGCGCCCGCGGCCCGGCCGGCGGCCACATGCTCGGCCATGGCGTTGGCGGTCAGCATCACGACCGGCGTCCGCGTCAGGCCCCGCGCCGCCTCGATCGCGCGGATCTCCCGCGTCGCGGTCAGGCCGTCCATGACCGGCATCTGCATATCCATCAGCACCAGGTCGAACCTGTCGGCCGCGAAGGCGTCGACCGCCTGCTGCCCGTCCTCGACCGTCTTCAGCTCCATCGCCGTCGCGGCCAGCATGATTTCGATCACCTTGCGATTGGCCGGGTGATCGTCGGCCAGCAGGATGCGCAGCGGCGTCGCGGCGATATCCGCCCCCGCCGGTTCCGCCTCGGTTCCGGCCTGTGCAGCGCGCGGCATCGGAATGTCGAACCAGAAGGTCGAGCCCTTGCCCGGCGCGCTGTCGCACTCGAGCGCGGTCCCGCCCATCAGCCCGACCAGGGCGTTCGAGATCGTCAGCCCCAGGCCGGTGCCGCCGTAGCGGCGGGTGATCGAGCCGTCGGCCTGCTGGAAGCGCCGGAAGATGCGGCTCTTCTGATCGGGATCGAAGCCCACCCCCGTGTCGGTGACCCTGAAGACGACGCGGTCGTCCAGCGTCGACATCACCGACAGGCGCACCGAGCCGGAAGAGGTGAACTTCAGCGCATTGCTGACCAGATTGGTCAGCACCTGCCGGACGCGAACCATGTCGCCCAGGACGGGTCCGCTCAGCGCCTCGTCGAACTCGACCACCATGGCCACGCCCTGGTCCTCGGCCTTGACCCGCCACAGGGCGGCGACGTCGTTGACCGACTGCTCCAGATCGAAGGGCGCGGGCTCGAACGTCAGCTGGCCGGACTCGATCTTGGCGCTGTCGAGGATGTCGGACAGCAGCCGTTCCAGCGTCGCGCCGGACGACCGGATCAGCTCGACCATCTCGTGCTCCTCCGGCTGCAGGTCGCGGCGCGCCAGGGTGTCGGCCATCGACACGACCCCGTTCAGGGGCGTGCGGATCTCGTGGCTCATATTGGCGAGGAATTCGCTCTTGGCCCGGTTCGCCTCCTCGGCCCGCCGCTGGGCGAGGCGCAGGATCCGGCCCTGCCGCGATTGCCACGCAAGGGTCGCGACGGCGAAGAGCAGAAAGATCACGCCGATGGCGATGACCGCCCGCTGCAGCCCGGTATAGGACCGCGCCGTCTCCAGCTGCAGCCGGCGCTCGGCCAGCTGCAGCTGCATGTCGCCGGTCACCTGGTGAATGCCCGCGCTGTAGCTGCGCGCCGCGGCGATTTCGCTCTCCATCATATGCGCCCTGAGGGTGCGGAACGCCTCTTCGGGGCGACCCTCGGCGAACAGCACCTCGGCCTCGACGTGATCGACCTCGGACTGGATGCCCGTCCCGATCTCCAGCCGGCGCAGCGCGTCCACATCGCGGCGGGCCCCCGCGATCTGTCCGGTCCGGGCCCGGGCGATGGCCCGCAGGGGCAGGGCTTCGGTGGCGACGAACGCCGCCTCGCCGAGAGATTCTCCGTATGGCTCCAGACAGGCCAGAACCGCGCGGGGCTCGTTGCGGGCGTTGGCGACGGTGGCGCACAGGCTGGCGTCATAGACCGACAGCGTCGTCAGTCCCGCCCGCTCGGCAAGTCGGTGGTGGGCGGCGTAGAATCGGGCCGCGCGCTCCCCGTCGCCGACCTTCACGGCCATCATGGCGAGGTTGTACAGGCTGTCGAAATCCGGCCGTGGGTAGGCCGGGTTGGAATAGTCGATCTCGAATTTGCGGAAGGCGTCCGCCGCCCCCGCGACGTCGTTCAGCTGCTTCAGCCCCATGCCGGTCATTTCCCAGATCCCCGCCTGGGCGGTGGC
This sequence comes from Brevundimonas sp., assembly GCF_041648615.1. Lineage (GTDB taxonomy): Bacteria > Pseudomonadota > Alphaproteobacteria > Caulobacterales > Caulobacteraceae > Brevundimonas. Next base: position 8,088 of record NZ_JBAZOS010000022.1, on the reverse strand, counting down.
GGCGAAGGGATCGTTCTCGGGAATACTGGCCTGCGCCTGGGCCAGCAGTTCCAGCCCCTCCCCGACCTTGCCCTCGTCGATCAGGGCCAAGGCCGTCAGGCGGGCGGCGTGAGTGCTGACAAACCAGTCCTCGCCCATTTCCGCTGTCCAGCGCAGCTCGGCCGTGACGCCGGTGTCGCCCCGATCATAGCGGATGGCGAGGACGTTCAGCCTGGCGATATCCTGGTACCGCTCGTCGCCCTGTCGCTCCGCCGCCTCGGCCAGCCGGCGGTTCCACAGCCCGGCCTTGTCAAAATCCCCCTGGTTCAGGATCGTCCAGGTGACGTGATAGAGCCGGTTGAGGCCTTCACGATCCCTCCGGAGCAGGGCGGCCTCGCCGAACCGGTCCAGCGCCGCGAAATCGGTGGATCCGGCCCGCGCCTCCACGAATCGCGCCAGCCGCAGGGCGTCATCGGGCGCGTCCCGGGTCACCGCCGCTGGCTGGGCCATCACGGCCGGCGCGGAGCCGACAACGGCAGCGGCGGCCAGAAGCGCGACGACGACACGGATAAGCAACATTGGAATTCCGACTGTGTCGCCCTTCGTCGCACGGCATGTATTGAGCAAGCTTTAGCGAACGACGCCTATCCCGTGAGACGCCGCCGCGGTCGAATCGCGGCGGCGACCCGGCGCGAATGGGGAACCGGGAGACTCGCAGCTCACGATCCGCTAGACGCCCGCCATGACCGACAAAGATCCCGTGGTCCTGATCAACGTCTATCGCTGCGATCCGGCGAAGATGGACGCGCTGATGGAGCAGCTGACCGTCATGGTCCGCGCCCAGCGCGGGGCCGACGGCTTCCTGTCCGCCACCCTGCACCGCGGCCTGAGCGGCAAGGTGGCCGCCGTTCACGCCGTCTGGCGCAGCCGCGAGGACTGGAAGGCCATGACCCGGCTGCCCGCGGTCAACGCCGCCATGGAGCCGATCATGGCCGTCGCAACGTTCGAACCCCACCTGTACGAGGCGGGCGAAGTCTTCGACCCGGCCTAGGTGAACCAGACGTCGGCCCTGGCTCCCGCCTCGCCCAGGGTCCCGGCGACCCAGCCACAGATCTCGCGCGCCGCCGCCTCGGCCCCGGCGGGTGGATTGAGGATCACCACCGCGCAGCCGTTCATCCGCATGGGATCGGTCAGCGGACGCAGACGCGCCTCGGCGACCAGAACCCGCCGGGCGCCCGCCTGATCCAGACGCCGCAGGAAACCGTCGAAGGTTTCGAGGTCCTTCAGCGGCGTCCAGATCGCCACCGTGGCCCGGGCGTCGGCGCGGACAATGGCGGCGCCGGTATCGGCCGCGCGGACATAGTCGTCAGGCTTCTCGAACGGGGGGTCGATCAACACCAGCGGTCCCGTCGCTTCCGCCGCCCAGGCGCCGGCCTGGTCATAGCCGTCCCCGCCTACGGCCGCGGCTTCGGGATACGGAGCCAGCGCTTCGTTGAGCAGCGCCAGCACCGGCGGGTTCAGCTCGAAGCCGACGTAGCGGTCATCCTCGCGCAGCGCCCCGGCGACCAGCAGGGGCGAGCCGGGATAGAGGTTCGCTCCGCCGTTCGGGTTCAGCCGCGCCACGGCGGCGGCCAGGGCTTCGATCAACGGCGGGCGGCCTTCGGCCGCCATCAGCCGGGCCACCCCGGCCTCGGCCTCCCGGGACCGCGCGGCGTCGCCGGTCAGGTCGTAGAGTCCGGCCCCGGCATGGGTGTCGATGACCGTGAGAGGACCGTCCGCGCCCCGTCGTTCGAGCAGCCAGAGCAGCAGGGCGTGCTTGACCAGGTCGGCGAAATTTCCGGCGTGAAAGCTGTGTCGATAGTTCATGCGCGCTTCCGTCGTCCCCCCCGCCGTCGCGGTCAAGGGCGGGACGGGAACCGACGCCTCCGCCCATCGTTCGGCGACGCGACCCGGAGTGCAAAGTGAGCCGCCATCTGTTCTTCTGACCGCCCGCTCCTTCCGTGCGAGGTGGAAGCGTGACCGCCGTCGAAACGGCGCGCGAGATTCCGCCAGGCCTGACCTATTGCAACGACGAGCAGCCGGGCATCCGGCGCACCGCCTCGGGCAAGGGCTTCAGCTATCGCGGTCGGGACGGCGCGGTGATCCGCGACGCCTCCGTTCTGGATCGCATCCGGGCGCTGGCCATCCCTCCGGCCTGGACCGATGTCTGGATCTGCCCCCGCGCGTCCGGCCACATCCAGGCCACGGGCCGCGATGTGAAGGGCCGCAAGCAATACCGCTATCACGGCGGCTGGAGCAGCCATGCTTCAGAGGCCAAGTTCGAACGCCTCCCGGCCTTCGCCCGCGCCCTGCCCAGGCTGCGCAAGCGGGTCGAGACCGACCTCAACAGGCGTGGCGTGTCGCGCGACAAGGTGCTGGCCACTGCGGTCCGGCTGCTGGAGATCACCCTGATCCGGGTCGGCAACGCCCAGTATGCGAAGCAGAATCGCTCCTATGGCCTGACCACGCTGAACAAGCGCCATCTCGACCTCGATGGCGCGGCCCTGACCTTCGCCTTCAAGGGCAAGAGCGGGGTCGAGCATGAGGTGAAGGTGCGGGACCGCCGCCTCGCCACCGTGGTGCGCTCCCTGCGCGAGCTGCCGGGCCAGCAACTGTTCAAGTATCGCGACGCCGGGGGTCAGCTGTGCGCCATCAGTTCCGACGATGTGAACGCCTATATTCGCGAGGCCATGGGCGAGCAGTTTTCGGCCAAGGATTTCCGCACCTGGGCGGGCACAGTGTCGGCGGCCCGGGCGCTGCGAGAGATGGACCCGCCCGCCTCTCCGACGGAGGCGAAGAGCAAGATCACCGTCTGCGTGAAATCAGTCGCCGGCCTGCTGGGCAATACGCCGACGGTGTGCCGGTCGTCGTACGTACATCCAAAAGTGTTCGAGCTGTTCGAGCGCGGTGAACTCGCCGGCGCCCTGCCCGGAGCTGACGCCGCCGGGTTCGAAAAGGCCCTGATCAGGACATTGACCTGAAGACGATGTAACTAGGATTCGGACAGAACGTCGGTTTACGAAGGCGCCGTTTGTCGGAGGGATCCAAGCGAATGTCAGTCTCGAACAACTTTTTGCGCCTCGGCGTGCTGTCGGCCCTGGTCGGCATGTCGCTCGGCGTCTGGATGGGCGCGAACCAGGACTTTGTGCTCAGGCCGGTGCACGCCCACATCAACCTGATCGGCTTCGCCTCCATGATGCTGTTCGGCCTGTTCTACCGATCATTCCCTGCGTCGGCGCAAGGCTGGCTGCCCAGGGCGCACTTCGTCCTCTCGGTGCTGGGCTTCCTGATCCTGATGCCGTGTCTGACCTTGATGCTGCTCGGCAGGCCGGTTTTCATGCCGGCGATGATCGCCTCGGAGATCATGCTGGTCTCATCGATGCTTATGTTCGTCGTCATCGTCTTCATGGCGACGCTCAAGAACGGCGAACCGACCGCCGCCTGACCCTTCAGGCCGTCGCCCAGTAGCCGCGGCTGCGGGCGCTGACCGGCGCCCGCGTCGTCTCGACCCGCGACAGGATCGCAGCCTTGAAGGCGTCCGCTTCGGCGTCTCCGACCAGCAGCCGCAACGACCGGATGATCCGGGTGATCCGCAGGTGGTTGTGGTCGTTCGGCATCAGCCAGTCGTGAGTGGCGCGATAGAAGACGTCCATCCGGTCCGTCGCCGCAGCGAGCGCGATCTGGGCCATGCCGGAGTCCCGGATCGCCTCGACCTCGGCATCCGTCAGCACCGGCGCATCCGGCATGGCGCCCGACGGCTCCCGCAAGGGGAACAGCCACTGGATGTAGTCGTGGGTCTGCTCCAGCGCGACGTTATCCATGGCCAGCACATCGAACAGCGTGCGGCCCCGGGCGTCCGGCCCTTCGCCTTCGAGAAAGGCCGTTATGGCGCCGGGCGCGGCCATGGGTCCGGCCTCAGGCCGCCTTGTCCCAGTTCAGCACCACCTTGCCGGACTGGCCCGACCGCATGGCCTCGAAACCCTCCTCGAAACGCTCGTAGCTCATCTGATGGGTGATCAGCGGGGTCAGGTCGAGGCCGGCCTTGAGCAGGCCCAGCATCTTGCGCCAGGTGGTGAACATCTCGCGCCCGTAGACGCCCTTGATGGTCAGGGCCTTGAGGATGATCGCGCCCCAGTCGGTCTCCATCGGCTTCGACGGAATACCCAGCATGGCCATGCCGCCGCCCATGATCAGGGTGTCGACGCACTGTCTGAAGGCGATCGGCGAGCCGGACATCTCCAGCGCCACGTCGAAGCCGACCTTGAGGCCGAGCTCGTGCATGACGTCCTTCAGATCCTCGCGGGTCGTGTTCACGGTCCGCACGCCCGGCGCCACCTTCTGCGCCAGCTCCAGACGGAAGTCGTTGATGTCGGTCAGGACCACGGTGCGGGCGCCGGCGTGGCGGGCCACGGCGGCGGCCATCATGCCGATGGGTCCGGCCCCGGTGACCAGCACATCCTCGCCCAGCAGGTCGAACTGCTGCGCCGTGTGCACGGCGTTGCCGAACGGATCGAGGATGGAGCCGATCTCCCAGGGCACGTCGTCGGGCAGTTCGATGACATTGAAGGCCGGGGCGACGACGAACTCGGCGAAGGCGCCCTGGCGGTTGACGCCGATGCCGCGGGTGTGCGGATCGAGGTGGAAATGGCCCGCCCGGGCCGCCTCGGAGTTCAGGTCGATGACATGCCCCTCGGCCGAGACGCGGGCGCCAATCTTCAGGGGCCGGTCGACGTCCTTGCCGATGGCGACGATCTCGCCCGAGAACTCATGGCCGGTGATCATGGGAACCGGGACGTTCTTCCGGGACCACTCGTCCCAGTTCCAGATGTGGATGTCGGTGCCGCACACGGCGGTGCGCTTGACGCGGATCAGCACATCCTCGGCGCCGGCGACCGGGATCGGAGCGTCGATCAGCTCGAGGCCGACGCCCGGCTTCGTCTTGGCCAGGGCCTTCATGGTGTCGGTCATGCGATAACTCCCAATTCCTTGCCGGCCGTCGTGAACGCCGCGACCGTTTGATCAATCTGTTCGAAGGTGTGCGCCGCCGACATCTGGGTGCGGATGCGGGCCTGGCCGCGCGGCACCACCGGGAAGCTGAAGCCGATGACGTAGACGCCGAGCTCCAGGGCCCGGGCGGCGAAGTCCTGGGCCAGCTTCGCGTCGTTCAGCATGACCGGGATGATCGGATGCTCGCCGGGCAGCAGGGTGAAGCCGGCCTCGGTCATGGCGGCGCGATAGCGGACGGCGTTGGCGAACAGCTGTTTGCGCAGGGCGTCGCCCTCGTCGCCCCCGGCGATGCGGATGGCCTCGAGGCTGGAGCCGCAGACGGCCGGGGCCAGGGCGTTGGAGAACAGATAGGGCCGGGCCCGCTGCTTCAGCAGGGCCACGACCTCGGAGGTCGCGCAGATGAAGCCGCCCATGGCTCCGCCCAGCGCCTTGCCGAAGGTGCCGGTCAGGAAGTCGATCTCGACCCCGTGGTGGGCGTAGGAGCCGCGCCCCTGCGGGCCGAGGAAGCCAGTGGCGTGGCAGTCGTCGACCATGATCAGGGCGTCGTACTTGTCGGCCAGCGCCCGGATGTCCTTCAGCTTTGCGATATAGCCATCCATCGAGAAGGCGCCGTCGGTGGCGATGACGATCTCGCGCGCGCCGTCGGCCCGGGCCTGTTTCAGCTGGGTCTCGAGGTCGTTCATGTCGGAGTTGGCGAAGCGGTAGCGTTTGGCCTTGCACAGCCGCACGCCGTCGATGATCGAGGCATGGTTCAGACTGTCCGAGACGATGGCGTCCTCAGCCCCGAACAGGGGTTCGAACAGGCCGCCGTTGGCGTCAAAGGCGGCGGCGAACAGGATCGTGTCCTCAAAGCCGAGGTAGTCGGCGACGGACCGTTCCAATTCCTTGTGGATCTCCAGCGTGCCGCAGATGAAGCGGACCGAGGCCGTGCCGGCGCCCCATTTTTCCTGCGCCCTGATTCCGGCCTGGGTCACCCGCTCGTCGCCGGCGAGGCCGAGATAGTTGTTGGCGCAGAAATTGAGGACGTCGCGCCCGCCGACCTTGATCACCGGCCCCTGCCGGGAGGCGATGATCCGCTCGGGCTTGGTCAGCCCCTGGGCGTCGATGTCGGCGAGTTCCGCGCGCACGCGGTCATGGAAGGTCGCTGTCATGGGCGCTCCGCTAGGCCATTTTTCGTGCGGTTTGAACCCCCGCCGAACGGGCGGCTCAACCTCCGGGAGCCGGGGCCGGTTCAGCCACGGCCCGGAACGGGCTGATCTGGATGCGGCCGCCGCATGGCGTGAAGGTCTGGGACAGCGTCGCGGGCGAGGTGTCGCCCGGCGCGAGGGCGCGAATGCGGGCGGCGCTGGGGCAGGCCGTCTCGCCCTTCGCCTCGTTGGGGACCACCGTCCACGCCACATCAAAGAAGGCCTTCGCCTGCGGCTGGAGGGAGACCGGCTCGGGCGACTGGCCCGTGCGCAGATAGCTGCCGGGATTCTGCTCCGAGCGGACGGTCGTCAGGTCGCGGCCCCGGGCGTCCTGCAGCGTCACGGTCGGATAGCCGGTCAGGCTGCAGACCTGGGCGCCGACATTCTGGACGCCGACGATGGTGACGCGATGGCCCATGCCGGCGTCGCCGCCGTCCGCCGACAGCTTCAGTTGCGGCCCCTTGCAGGGCGCGGCCGCGGGGGGCAGGGGCTCGCCGGTCAGGGCGTCGGGGGCGGGAGCCGGGCCCGGCGCGACGGGACCGGCCGCCGGCCGGCTGCAGCGCTCCAGCACGGCGACGGCGACATCCTGATTGGGGCCGAGGCGGCTAAGGGTCGCGCTCTCCTGACCCGCCGCGGTCGCGGTCTGCCATTCCAGGCCCGAGCCCGTGAAGCGCGCGCCAGAGGCGGCCTGAACGGCGCGCAGGGCGTAGGTCTGACCCTTCCAGGTCAGCTGCGCCGTGGCGGTGTCGGGCCAGACGACCGCGACGGACTGGCCGCTTTCGCAAGCGTAGCTGATCGGCGCTCCCAGGGGCCCGGCGGGGGCCGGAATCGGCTCGACCGGAGCCGTCGGCGGCGCCGCCGCCTCCTGCGTACAGCCGGCGGCGGCGATCAGGGCCAGGGACGAGACGATGGTGCAGGCGTTGCGAAGGCGGCGCATGGAAGCTCCACGGTTGGGTCTGCGGGTAACGTCAGCCAAGACCAAAGGCTCCGCCCGGACAAGGCCGCCTGCTGACGGCCTATGCCGTCAGCAGGCGGGGCAGTTTGAAGGCGACAGTCTCCCGCTCGCCATCGTCCTCGACGACGGTGGCGTCGAATCGGGCGCGAACGGCGTCGATCAGCTCCTCGATCAGCCGCTCGGGCGCCGAGGCGCCGGCGGTGATCCCGAGGGTGGAGACACCGTCCAGCCAGGACCAGTCGACCTGGGCCGCGTCATCGACCAGGCGTGCGTCGCGGGCCCCGGCGCGCAGGGCCACCTCGACCAGCCGCACGGAGTTGGATGAGTTGGCCGAGCCCACCACGAGAACCAGATCGCAACCCGCGCCCAGCCGCTTGACCGCCTCCTGGCGGTTGGTGGTGGCGTAGCAGATGTCCTCCTTGTGCGGGTCGGGCAGTTCGGGGAAGCGGCGCTTCAGCACCGACAGAATCTCGCTGGTGTCATCGACGGACAGGGTGGTCTGGGTGGCGTAGGCCAGCAGGGCGTCGCCGGGACGCTGGAACGCCTCGGCGTCGGCCGCCGTCTCCACCAGGCTGATGGCGTCGGCCGGCAGTTGGCCCATGGTGCCGACGACTTCGGGATGGCCGGCGTGACCGATCAGGATGATGTGGCGGCCGGCCGCGTGGTGACGCTCGGCCTCGACATGAACCTTGGAGACCAGCGGGCAGGTCGCGTCGAGATACAGCATCTCGCGCGCCCGGGCGGTGGCCGGCACCGACTTGGGCACGCCGTGGGCCGAGAACACCACGGGCCGGTCATCGGGGCAGTCGTCCAGTTCCTTGACGAAGACGGCGCCCATGGCCTTGAGCCGTTCGACCACATGCCGGTTGTGGACGATCTCGTGCCGCACATAGACGGGGGCGCCGTATTTCTCGAGCGCCA
>NZ_JBAZOS010000021.1:0-50097 GCF_041648615.1 Brevundimonas sp. | reverse complement strand
CAGGGCCCCGTCGCGCTGGGCCCGCAGGGGCGGCAGGCCGGCGCGGCTGCTTTCCAGCGCCGAGCGGGCGCGGGCGGTGTCCAGCCCGTTGCCCGAGCCGGCGTCCAGCAGACGCCGGGTGAGGTCGACGCTGTTCGACTGCAGCTCGATGGTCCGTTCGGCGACCGCGATCTGGGCGTTGGCCGAGCAGGCGTCGGCATAGGCGCGGGCCGTCTCGGCGGCGACGGTCACCCGCACCACGTCGAGGGCGGCGGCGGCCGCGTCCGCATCGGCGCGGGCGGCGCGGATGGTCGAGCCGACGCGGCCGAACAGGTCGATCTCGTAGGCGACGTCCAGACCGGCGTCCCAGGTGTCGCTGTCCGGCGCGTTCTCGCCCGGGGGCAGGGTCCCGGCCGGCTGGGTCGCCGCCGAGGGCCGGCCGTTGCTGAAGGCGGCCGAGGTCGTCGTGGTCGGGAAGCGGCCGACGCGGGCCTCGCCCAGGGCCGCGCGGACGCGGCGCAGGTTGGCGGCCGCGGCCTCCAGCTCGTTGTTCTCGGTCAGGGCCTGACCGATCAGGGCGTCCAGCGTCGGGTCGTCATACAGACGCCACCAGTCGTCGCGGGCCGCCGAGGCGGTCACGGCGGGGTTGGCGGCGCTTACGAAGGCGCCCGACGCCGAGGGGGGAAGGGTGGCGTCGGGCGCCCTCGGCCCGACCGCGCACGACGCGAGCGCGAGGCTGGCGAAGGCGGTTGCGGTCAGGATCCGGGGGTTGGGGGCGAAGGTCATCAGGCGTCTCCCAGGCGCGGGCTGGCCGGAGCCGGCGCGCCCTCGATCCGGTCATGGGGCGGCAGGCCGCCGGTGGTCGGAATCCCGGGCTCCTTCTTCGGCGCGCCCGGCAGTCTGGCCGCCAGTCCGCGCATCACAACGTAGAAGACCGGCGTGAAGATCAGGCCGAAGAAGGTCACCCCCAGCATGCCGGAGAAGACCGCGGTGCCCAGCGACTGGCGCATCTCGGCGCCCGCTCCGGTCGCCAGCATGAGCGGCACGACGCCGAAGATGAAGGCGAACGAGGTCATCAGGATCGGACGCAGACGGGTCCGGGCGGCGCGAACGGCCGCGTCCCAGCGGTTCAGTCCCTCCTCCTCGGCCTGTTTGGCGAACTCCACGATCAGGATGGCGTTCTTGGCCGCCAGGGCGATCAGCACCACCAGTCCGACCTGGACCAGGATGTTGTTGTCGAGGCCGCGGATGTTGATCCCGATCATCGCCGCCAGGATGCACATCGGCACGATCAGCACGACCGCCAGCGGCAGGGTGAAAGCCTCATATTGCGCGGCCAACACCAGGAAGACGAACACCACCGCCATGACGAAGACCAGGGTGGCTCCGCCCGCGGACTGCTTCTCCTGCAGCGCCAGACCGGTCCATTCGTACGAGAAGCCCGGGGGCAGGGTGGCCTCGGCCAGCGCCTCCATCCGCTCGATCGCCTGTCCGGACGACACGCCCGCCGCCGCCTGTCCCTGAAGCTCGGACGCCGGGAACAGGTTGTAGCGCACGACCCGCGACGGGCCGGAGTCCTCGCGCAGATTGGCGACCGATCCGATGGGCACCATGGCGCCGCTGGCGGAGCGCGTCTTCAGATTGGCGATGTCCGCGATGTCGTCCCGCGACGTCGGCTCCGCCTGCGCCGTCACCCGGAAGGTGCGGCCCAGATAGTTGAAGTCGTTGACGTAGGACGAGCCCAGATAGACCCCCAGGGTGTTGAACACGTCGGACGGCTGGACCCCCATCATCAAGGCCTTGTCGCGGTCGACGTCGGCGGCGATGCGGGGCGAGCCGGTGTTGTAGGTGGAGAAGACCTGCTGCACCTGCTCCGGCGCCTGGGCGGCGGCGCCCATCATGGCGAAGGTCGCGCCTTCCAGCGGACGGTAGCCGGCGCCGGTGCGGTCCTGCACCATCATCTGGAAGCCGTTGCCGTTGCCCAGACCCTGAACCGCGGGCGGGGCGATGACGAAGATGTTGGCGTCCTCGATGCCCATGGTCGCGCCGGTGATGGCGCCGGCCAGGGCGGCCGCGCTCTGTTCGGCGCTCTTGCGGTCCTCGAAGGCGTCGAGGCGGACGAAGATCGTCGCCGCGTTGGAGCCGAACGAGAAGCTGGAGCCGTCCAGGCCGGCGAAGGCGACGAGGCCTTCCACGCCCTCGGTCTTCCTGATCGTGTCCGAGGCCCGGCGCATGACCGCCTCGGTGCGCTCCAGCGAGGCGCCCGGGGGCAGCTGGATGACGCCGATCAGGAAGCCCTGGTCCTGCTCGGGGATGAAGCCGGACGGGGTGTCCATCAGCCGCCAGCCGGTCAGGCCCAGCAGGCCGACGTAGACGATCAGCACGATGCCGACGGTGCGCACCAGCCGCGCGGTCAGGCGGCCGTATTTGTCGGACAGCCAGTCGAAGCCCTCGTTGAACTTCCGTCCCGCGTAGCCGCCATAGTAGGTGACCGTCCCCCAAGCGCCCGGCTTGCGGTCGGTGTCATGTTCCCTGTGCGGCTTCAGCAGCAGGGCGGCCATGGCCGGCGACAGCGTCAGCGACACCAGCAGCGACACCACCGAGGCCGTGGTGATGACGATGGCGAACTCGCGGTAGAAGATGCCCGGGATGCCCGGCACGAACATGGTCGGGATGAACACCGAGACCAGCACCAGGCCGATCGAGATCAGGGCGCCCGACACCTCCTGCATGGAGCGGTAGGCGGCCTCCTTGGGCGTCAGTCCTTCGCGGATATAGCGCTCGACGTTCTCGACCACGACGATGGCGTCGTCGACGACGATGCCGACGGCGAGGACGAGGGCGAACAGGCTCAGCGAGTTGATTGAATAGCCCAGCATCAGCTGGACCGCGAAGGTCGCCACCAGCGCCACCGGAATGGCCACGATGGGGATGATCGCCGCCCGCCAGGTCTGCAGGAAGACGACCACGACCAGGACCACCAGCAGGATGGCCTCGATCAGGGTGTGCTGCACCGACTCCACCGAGGCGGCGACGAACTCGGTCGGATTGTAGGCCACCGACAGGGCCATGCCCTGGGGCAGTTCGGCCTTCACGGCCTCCATCTCGGCCTTGACGCGCTCGGCGGTCCCGAGGGCGTTGGCGCCCGGCTGCTGGACGATGGCGACGCCGACGCCGCGCTCGCCGTCGAAGAAGCCGCGGATGCCGTAGTCCTGGGCGCCCAGTTCGACCCGGGCGACGTCGCGGACCCGGGTGACGCGGCCCTCGGCGTCCGTCTTGATGACGATGTCGCTGAACTGGGCCGGGTCGGACAGACGGCCCTGCACCTGCACCGGCAGCTGGAAGGCCGCGGCGTTGGTGGCGAAGGGCGGCTGGCCGATGGCGCCGGCGGCGGCCTGCACATTCTGGGCGCGCAGGGCGGCGACGATGTCCGATCCGGTCAGGCCGCGCTGGGCGGCCTTGGCCGGGTCGATCCAGACCCGCATCGAATAGTTGCCGCCGCCGAAAATCTGCACGCTGCCCACGCCTTCAAGGCGCAACAGCCGGTCCCGCAGGGTCGAGTTGGCGTAGTTGCCGACGTAGTCGTTATCCAGCGACTTGTCCGGGGACGTCAGCCCCAGGATCATCAGGAAACCGCTCTCCTGCTTGTTCACGACCACGCCGGTCTGGCGGACCTGTTCAGGCAGGCGCGGCTCGGCCAGCGCGACCCGGTTCTGGACCAGCACCTGGGCGGCGTCCAGGTCGGTGCCCGGCTGGAAGGTCACGGTGATCGCCGCCACCCCGTCCGAGGTGGACGAGGAGGACAGGTACAGCATGCCCTCGACGCCGTTGACCTCCTGCTCGATGGGGGCGGCGACGGTCTCGGCCAGGGTTTCGGCCGAGGCGCCGGGGTAGGAGGCGTTGATGGTGATCGTCGGCGGCGCGATCTCCGGATACTGCGACAGCGGCAGCAGCGGATAGGCGAAGACGCCGACAAGGGTGATGAACACCGCGATCACGGCCGCGAAGATCGGCCGGTCGATGAAGAAGCGTGAGATGTTCATGTAAGGCTCAGTCGCCCGACGACAGGCTGTTGGCGAAGGTGGCGCTCGACGCCGGGGCGATGGTGGTCACCGGGGCGGCTTCGGGAGTCGCGACCGGCTGGATCCGGCCGTTGGTGGCCTTCACCTTCATGCCCGGCTGCTGGATGCGCTGGACCCCGTTGATGATGACGCGGTCGGTCGCGGCGAGGCCCGAACGGACCACCCTCAGGCCGTCGACCAGCGGCCCCAGCTGCACCGGTTTGGGCGCGACCGAACCGTCGGCGGCCACGACATAGACGATGCGCCGGGCCTGATCGGTGGCGACGGCGGCGTCGGGCACCAGCATGGCGTTATAGGTTCCGGCGCCGGCCAGACGGGCCTGGCCGAACATGCCGGGCTTCAGGAAGCCGTCCGCGTTGGGGATCAGGGCCCGCAGCCGGATCACGCCCGAGGCCGTGTCGACCGCATTGTCGGTGAAGTCGAGGGTGCCGGCGCGGTTGAAGTCCGCCTCGTCCTGCAGCCGCACCTGGATCGGGGCGGCGCCGGTGCGGGCCTGACGCTGGTACTTCAGCAGAATGGCTTCGGAGCCGTCGAAGACGAAGTGGATCGGGGCGCTTGAGACGACCGTGGTCAGCACGTCCGCCGCCGAGGATCCGCCCGCGACGAGGTTGCCGGCGTCGACCCGGCGGTCGGACACGCGGCCCGAGATCGGGGCGGTGACGCGGGTGAACTCCAGGTCCAGCTGGCGGGCGCGGACATTGGCGTTGGCGGCGGCGATGGCCGCCTGGGCCGTCTGCAGGGCGCCGCGCCGGGTGTCGACCTCGGCCTGGGACACCGCCTGGGACTCCAGCAGGGTTTCGGACCGCGTCAGCTCGCTGCGGGCCAGCGCCAGCTGGGCCTGGGCCTGCGACAGTTGCGCGCGGGCCGAGGCGAGCGCCGCCTGGGCCGGACGCGGGTCGAGGGTGAACAGCAGCTGGCCGCGCCGCACATAGTCGCCGTCGCGGAAGTGGACGCCCGAGATGTAGCCGCCGACGCGGGCGCGCACCTCGACCGACTGGGTCGCTTCGAAGCGGCCGGTGAATTCGTCCCAGTCCTGCACAGCGCGCACCAGGGGCACGGCGACGGTCACGGCCGGCGCCGGCGGCGCCTGGGCTTCACTTCGCTGGGAGCAGCCATAGAGCACGGTCGTCATAAGGACGGCCGCGGCCACCATCTTCGCGGTTCGCATGAAAGGTAGATCCCTGTCTTTTGTCGACGCGGCGAACGGGGAGGAGGCCGGTAGTCAACGCCCGGTGACTTAATGGTGATCGCGGTTTCGCTTGTCAACGTCCGATGACAAAGCCATATGCATTTTGGGGCTATTGCGGAGATCACGAATTGTTTTGCCACATCGCGCCTCGGCCCCGGAACGCCGAGGCGACGCGCGCCGCTATTCTGGCGGCGGCGCTCGAACGCTTCTCGCGCGAAAGCTACGACGATGTCGGCATGCGTGACATCGCGGGCGACGTCGGCGTCGACGCCGCTCTCGTGTCCCGCTACTTCGGCTCCAAGGAAGAACTGTTCCTGACCGTCCTGGACAGCTGTGCCAACGGTCGGGAGCTGATGGACGGCGGACGGGAGGACTTCGGCCGCCGGGTCGCCCGCGACGTCATTTTCGAGAGCAAGGACGAGCGGAAACTCAAGAAGCTGCTGATCATGTTGCGCTCGGTCGGCTCCGCCAAGGCCATGGAACTGGTTCAGCGCACGGGCAGCGAGAGCTTCTTTGATCCCTTCGCCGCCTGGATCGGCGGAGAGGACGCGGCGGTTCGGGCGCGCCTCGCCGCGGCGACCATCATGGGCATGGCCGTCAGCCGCGAGGTCACCGCCGGCTTCGGCCTGACCCCGCCGGAATGCGAAAAGCTGGCCGAGCGGATGGGCCGCATCCTGCAGGACATCATCGACAACTGACGGCGTCAGCCGCGCGGCGTGAATTTCCGGATCACGCCCGAGAAGGTCATCAGCACCCGCCCGGCCGCGTTGATCTGGCCGCGCACGAAGATCAGGCTCTTGCCGGCGCGGATGACCTCGCCCGTCGCCTCGACCAGTTCGCCGACATAGGCGCCGTCGATGAAGGTGGAATCCAGCGACACGGTCACGCCCGAGGCGCCCTCCATCTCCTGATAGGCCGTCTGGAACAGGGCGATGTCGGCGAAGGTCATCAGGCAGCCGCCGTGCATCCGGTGGCCGGCGTTCATATGCTTTTGCTCGGCGCGGAAGGCGCAGCGCATGCGCCCGTCGGGGTCCGGCTTGAAATAGAAGGGGCCCACGACCTGGTCGAAGGTGCCGTGCAGGTCATACATCTGCCAGCCGGCGAACTCGCCCTCTGAGACCGTGACTTTCTCGACCATCGAAAACTCCGCCTTCTTCTTGCTCTCGCAATGCACCATACAGGCCCGATGAGCGACCCCATCGAAACCGCCATCTTCGAAAAATTGGCGAAGGCCGACCCCAAGGGCGTCGGCGGCAAGAGCATCGAACCGGCCGACGTGGCCAAGGAGCTGCAGCCCGAGCAGTGGCAGCGGATGTTGCCCAAGGTGCGGCACTGCGCCCTGGGCCTGATGCGTCAGGGCAAGCTGACCATCACCAAGAAGGGCAAGCCGGTCGATCCGAACGCCTTCAAGGGCGTCATCCGCCTGCGCCTGCCGACCGAGGCCGAGACGGCCGCGGCGCTGGCCGCCCTGCCGGCCGTCGTCGAGGACGATGACGACTTCGCCTGATCCGACCGATGGCCTTCAGGCCGTCCTGGACGACATCCGCGCCTGCCGGGCCTGCCTCGGCCATCTTCCCCATACGCCGCGCCCGGTGGTCCGCGTCTTTCCCGGGACGCGGCTGCTGATCTGCGGCCAGGCTCCGGGCCGGCGGGTGCATGAGAGCGGCCTGCCGTTCACCGACCCGTCGGGCGACCGGCTGCGCCAGTGGATGGGGGTCGACTACGAGAACTTCTACGCCGACCAGCGGCTGGGCGTCGCGGCCCAGGCCTTCTGCTATCCGGGGACGGCCCCGAAAGGCGGAGACTATCCGCCGCCCCGGCGTTGCGCCGAACTGTGGCGGCCGCGGTTGCTGACCGAGCTGCCGGGCGTCGAGCTGACCCTGCTGGTCGGCGGCTACGCCCAGGTCTGGGCGCTGGGCGACCGGGCGAAGATCAACATGACCGAGACGGTGCGGGCGTGGCGCGACCATGCGCCGGACATCCTGCCCCTGCCGCACCCGTCGTGGCGCAACACGGCCTGGCTGCGGGGGAATCCGTGGTTTGAGGACGAGGTGCTGCCCTACCTCAGGGAGCGGGTGCGTGGCATCCTCGTCTGATGCGCGCAGTCCCGACGATCGCCTCTTCCCTTCTCCCCTCGGGGGAGAGGGGGGCCGGGGGGGCGGGAGGGGGGGGCCGTCGGCCTCACGCTCGCCGGTGGTCAGGTTGCGAGCGGACCGCGCCCCCTCATCCGAGCGGCTTCGCCGCCCACCTTCTCCCCCGAGGGGAGAAGGGCGCAGTCTCGCCCTGACCCTCATCCTCACCCTGACCCTCGCCGCCTGCGCCACCCCGGCCGTCCAGCCGCCCCTGACCCCGCCGCCTGGCTTCGCCGGCCCCTCGGTCGAAGCGCAGGCCCTGGTCATGGACGACGGCGCGCGCCTGCCCCTGGTTCGCTGGACGCCCGAAACCGGCGAGCCCTGGGCCGTCATCATCGGCCTGCACGGCATGAACGACAGCCGCGCCGCCTTCCGCCTCGCCGGTCCCTGGTGGGCCGGGCGCGGAATCGAGACCTGGGCCTTCGACCAGCGCGGCTTCGGCGGCGCGCCCGGTCGCGGCGTCTGGGCCGGCGAGGCGCGGATGGCCGAGGACCTGCGCACCGCCGTCGCTCTGGCCCGGGCGCGTCATCCCCGCGCCGTCATCGCCGTCGCCGGAGAGAGCATGGGCGGCGCGGTCGCCGTCGCCGCCTTCGGCTCGGACCGCCCGCCCGCGGCGGATCGGGTCATCCTGCTGGCGCCGGCCGTCTGGGGCTGGTCGGCGCAGGGGCCGGTCAATTCGGTCGGTCTGTGGATCGCCGCCCGCGCCATGGGCGACCGCGCCGTGGCCGCGCCGGAATGGGCCGTGCGGGACCTGCCGGCGTCCAGCAACCGGCTGGAGCTGATCCGCAACGGCCGCGATCCCGCCAGCATCCTGTCGACCCGGTTCGACGCCCTGTACGGCCTGGTGAACCTGATGGAGCGCGCCTCGGTCCGGCTGGGCGAGATCCGCGCGCCGACCCTGCTGCTCTACGGCGGCCACGACAATGTCATCCAGAGGGATCCGATGCGCCGGGCGCTGGAGCAGGCGGGCGAACGGCCCGGCTTGCGCACCGGCTTCTATCCCGACGGCTGGCACATCCTGAACCGCGACCTCGAAGCGGAGACCGTCTACCGCGACGTCGAGGCCTGGCTGCGCGATGCGGCCGCGCCGTTGCCGTCGGGTGCGGGACCAGTGCTGCCCGCCCTCAGGGATGAGGGATGAGGGATGACGTTCCGGTCTGCGCCGTCCGCCTGACCCTCCGCCCAAACCTGTCCCCCATCCCTCATCCCTCATCCCTGGTCCTCGCGCCTACCCTCGCCCTTCCCGCCCACGCTGACGTCAAACCGCCATGCTTGCGGTGTTATCCGTCGCGGCGTAAACGCGCGCCAACAAAAAAACACCCCGGGAGACGCTCAAGTGAGCATGACGCTGTTTGATTCCCCGTCCTTCGCGAACCACGAAGGCGTCCATGCTGTCTTTGACGAAAAGACCGGCCTGCGTGCGATTATCGCTGTTCACTCGAGCGCGCGCGGCCCGGCCGTCGGCGGCACCCGGATGTGGAACTACGCCTCCAGCGCCGAAGCCCTTGAGGATGTGCTGCGCCTGTCACGCGGCATGAGCTACAAGAACGCGGTCGCGGACCTGGAAATGGGCGGCGGCAAGTCGGTCATCATCGGCGATTCCAAGACCCAGAAATCCCCCGAGCTGTTCCGCGCCTTCGGCCGCGCCGTCGATACGCTGGGCGGCCTCTACTATGCGGCGGAAGACGTCGGCGTGTCTGTCGCCGACATCGCCGAGGCCCGCAAGGTCACCCCCTATGTGCTGGGCCTGAACGACGGTCCCGAGGCCTCGGGCGATCCGAGCCCCGTCACCGCCGAGGGCGTCTATCGCTCGACGCTGCTGGCGGCGAAACGCCTGTGGAACCAGGACGACCTGACGGGCCTGACCGTCTCGGTCCAGGGCATCGGCCACGTCGGCGGCTATCTGGCCGACAAGCTGTACGCCGCCGGCGCCAGGCTGATCATGACGGACGTCAACACGGCCCTGCTGGCCGAGGTCGCCGCCCGCACCCATGCCGAGATCGTGACCCCCGACGCCATCTATGACGTCAAGGCCGACATCTACGCCCCCTGCGCCCTCGGGGCGACGCTGAACCCGCAGACCCTGGACCGTCTGACGGTCAAGGCGGTGGTCGGCGCCGCCAACAACCAGCTGGCCACGCCGGATATCGGCCAGATCCTGTTCGAACGCGGCGTGCTCTACGCCCCCGACTATGTCGTCAACGGCGGCGGCATCATCAACGTGGCTTCGGAACTGAAGGCGCGCCAGACCGGCGGCGCCTACGACCCGGCCTGGGTTGAGGCCAGGCTGTCGCGCCTGATGGACACCCTGGAAGAGATCATGGATCGCTCGGCCGCCGAGAAGCGCCCGACGCACGAGATCGCCGACGCCATCGCCGAGGCCCGCATCAACGCCGCCCGCGACCGGAAGGCCGAGCAGCGCAAGGCGGCTTAGTCGTCCGTTCCACCCGCCGTGCACCCCGGCGAACGCCGGGGTGCACGGTGATAAGTCAGACTCCCGGGGCTCCCTGCGTCCAAATCTGACGTGCCGGCCGTCCAGTCTGCGTCCTGCCCGATTCCGCAACGCCCTTCGCGCCGCGGACGAAGCGCACGATGTGAACGATGTGAACGGTGTGAACGGTATTTTTCGACCGCGAGGGCCGGATTCGCGCCTCGGGGGCATACGGACCACTATCGCCTGAACCGCCCTTCTGATTCGGGCCGAGGCGCCATGACCGCAACCTCCAGGACCCCACCCCCGGCCCGAGCCTTCGACCCGCTGCTGATCCTCATGGCGGTGGGCTTCATCGTGGCCGTCGCGGCGCTGGCCTGGCCCGCCTTCCGCTCGGATCCCATGAGCGCGCCGGGGCTGGTGCTGATCTTCACCGTCGGGGCCGTGGCCCTGATCGGCCTGTTCTCGTTCTCGCGCGGCGAGTCCCGCAAGCCGATGGCCGACGCCGCCGTCGACCTGCTGGACGCCATGGCCGAGCCGGCCGCCCTGGTCTGGGCCACCGGCCAGGTGCTGGCCTTCAACGGCGCCTGGGCCGAGGCCAACGGCGCCACCACCGCCCTGCCGAAGGGCAAGTCGGCCTCGGCCCTCTACATGGCCTTCGCCCAGGCCCGCGCCGGCCAGCAGGGCCGCGCCATCGTCGTCATCGGCGACCGCGAGCAGGAGGTGCTGATCGGCGCAGCGGGGGAGGGCCGGTTCCTCGTTCGCGCCGCGCCGGAGGCTGTCCTGCCCGTCGGCGCCATGGCCAGCCACCGGCCCGCCACGATCTCGAACGCCGTGGAAAGCCGCGCCATGGCCGCCGGGGCGCCGTTCGGCTCGGCGGTCATCGCCGCCGAAGACCTGTTCGCCGGCAAGGTCGAGGAGGCCAACGCCGCCCTGTCGGTGCTGACCGGCCCCGCCGCCGCGCGCGACGCCGCCTTCGGCCATCTGTTCGATCCGGCGGGCGTCAACGAGGCCCGCGTCAAGCTGGAGGACGGCTCCTCAGGCCCGATCGAGCTGGTCGCCCGCGCCTTCCCGGACAAGATGCTGCACCTCTATGTGGCCCCCGAGGGCGACAAGCGGCGCATCTGGCTGTTCGACGTCTCGGCCCAGAAGTCGATGGAGCTGCAGCTCTCGCAGGCCCAGAAGATGCAGGCCGTGGGCCAGCTGGCCGGCGGCGTGGCCCACGACTTCAACAACCTGCTGACCGCCATCCAGCTGCAGCTCTCGGGCTTGCTGGAGCGCCATCCGGTCGGCGATCCCTCGTACGAGGGCCTCAACGAAATCCGCCAGACCGCCATCCGCGCCGCCGACCTGGTGCGCAAGCTGCTGGCCTTCTCGCGCAAGTCGACGGTCCGCCGCGAGCGCCTCGACCTCGGCGAGCTGGTGGGCGAGTTCGCCGTCCTGCTGCGCCGCCTGCTGCGCGAGGACGTGCGGCTCGAGACCGACTACGGCCGCGACCTGCCGGTGGTCCTGGCCGACAAGAGCCAGCTGGAGACGGCGGTGATGAACCTGGCCGTCAACGCCCGCGACGCCATGCGCGGCGTGGTCGAGCCGGGCGCCGGCGTGGTCACCATCCGCACCGCCCGCCTGACCGCCGACGAGGCCCGCGCCCTGGGCTGGACCAGTCCGGCCACCGACGTGGTCGCCCTGATCGAGGTGACCGACAGCGGCCCGGGCGTGCCGCCGGAACTTCTCGACAAGATCTTCGAGCCCTTCTTCACCACCAAGGCGGTGAACGAGGGCACGGGCATGGGTCTGGCCACCGTCTACGGCATCGTCGAACAGGCCGGCGGCCACATCAACGTGTCCAATGGGCCGGCGGGCGGGGCCGTGTTCCGCATCTTCCTGCCCGAGGCGGCGGAAGCCGAACTGGCCGAAATCGCGCCGGTCGAGATCAAGGTGAAGGCCCCGCGCGACCTGTCGGGCGCCGGCCGCATCCTGTTCGTCGAGGACGAGGCCGCCGTGCGCGGCATCGCCGCCCGCCTGCTGCGCCAGCGCGGCTATGAGGTCATCGAGGCCGCGGACGGCGAGGAGGCGCTGGAGCTCGCCGAACAGCACGCCGGGACCATCGACATGATGATCTCGGACGTCATCATGCCCGGCCTCGACGGGCCGGCCCTGCTGAAGAAGGCGCGGCCCTTCCTCGGCGATGCGCCCGTCCTGTTCATCTCGGGCTATGCGGAAAGCGACTTCTCGGACCTGCTGCAGGATGAGGTCGGAGTGTCCTTCCTGCCCAAGCCGCTGGACATCAAGACCCTGGCCGAGCGGGTCAAACAGGAACTGCACGCCGGCTGAACCATCGGTAACTTGCCAATCGCCGCCCGGCGCCATCCTCTGGCGCCTCGCGCCACGGAGCCTGCCGTCATGATCAATCGTCGCCGCCTGCTGTTCACCGCCGCCGCCGGAGCGGGCCTCGCCGCCTGCGGCCAGGCCCTGGCGCAAACGCCCGCCGCCGCGGGCTCGGCCTCGGCCGCGCTCACCGCCCTGATGGACAAGGTCGTGCAGACCTTCCTGCTGGAGTCTCCCGAGACCCTGACCTCCCTGGGCATGGACAAGGGACCGATGGCGGCGATGAAGTCCCGGCTCGACGACCGCTCCCAGGCCAAGATCGACGCCGACCGGGTCGTGTTCCGGGGCCAGATGGGCGAGCTTGCGGCCATCGACCGGAGCGCCCTGCCCGAGACCGAAGGCGTCTACCACGACACCCTGACCTTCTTCGGCGACACCCAGATGATGGGCGAGCGCTTCCCCTATGGCGGCGGCGGGTTCGGCCCGGCGCCCTACACCATCTCCCAGCTGACCGGGTCGTATCAGGGCCTGCCCGACTTCCTCGACACCCAGCACGCGATCGAGACGGCCGAGGACGCCGAGGCCTATCTGTCGCGCGTGGCCGCCTTCCCGACAGCGCTGGATCAGGAAACCGCGCGGATGCAGGCCGATTTCGCGGCCGGCGCGGTGCCGCCGGACTTCGTCATCGACAAGACCCTGCTCCAGCTCGCCAACCTCTATGACACCCCGCCCGACCAGTCGGTCCTGACCACCTCCATCGTGCGCCGGGCCGGCGAGAAGAACCTCGCCGGCGACTGGGGCGCGCGCGCGCGACGGATCGTCGAGACCGAAGTCTATCCGGCCCTGCGCCGTCAGGCCGACGCCATGCGCGCCCGCCGCGCCGACGCGACCCATGACGCCGGCGTCTGGCGCCTGCCCGACGGCGAGGCCTATTACGACTGGGGCATCCGCAGCTACACCACCTCGACCCTGTCGGGCGCCGAGATCCACGCCCTCGGCCTGCAACAGGTGGCCGAGCTTTCGGCGCGCGCCGACGTGCTGCTGAAGGCCCAGGGCCTGACCCGGGGATCCGTGGGCGAGCGCATCTCCGCCCTCGGCAAGGATCCGGCGCAGCTCTATCCCAACACCGACGCGGGCAAGGCCCAGCTGCTGGCCGACCTCAACGCCCAGATGGCCGACATGGCCAAACGCCTGCCGCAGTATTTCGGCCGCATCCCCGCCGCCCCGGTCGAGATCCGCCGCGTGCCGACCTTCATCGAGGCGGGCGCGCCCGGCGGCTACTACAACTCGCCCGCGCTCGACGGCTCGCGGCCCGGCGCCTACTACATCAACCTGCGCGACACGTCGGAATGGCCGCGCATGCAGCTGCCGACCCTGACCTATCACGAGGCGTCGCCGGGCCATCACCACCAGATCGCCCTGCAGCAGGAACAGGCTGACCGCCCCTTGCTGATGAAGGTGCTGGGCTTCTCGGCCTATTCCGAGGGCTGGGCGCTCTATTCCGAACAGCTGGCCGACGAGATGGGCGTCTATGCCGACAACCCGATCGGCCAGATCGGCTATCTCCAGTCGCTGCTGTTCCGCGCCACCCGGCTGGTCGCCGACTCCGGGCTGCACCACAAGCGCTGGAGCCGGGAACAGACCATCCGCTACATGGTCGAAACCCTCGGCGATTCCGAGACGGCGGTCACCACCGAGGTCGAACGCTATTGCGTCTGGCCGGGCCAGGCCTCCAGCTACAAGGTCGGCCATAACAAGTGGGTGGAGCTGCGCGCCAGGGCCCAGGCCGCGCTCGGCGACCGCTTCGACATTCGCGCCTTCCACGACGCCGGCATGAACGCCGGCGGGGTGCCGCTGACCGTGCTGGACAAGATCATGTCCGACTGGATCGCGGCCCAGCGCGCCTGAACCCGAAAGCTGCCCATCCGGCTCGCGCGCGGGCCGGATGGGCAGCCACGCCAAGCAGGAATTCCCCATGATCGACCGCCGCCGCCTGATGCTTTCCGCCGCCGGCCTGGGCCTGCTGGCGGCCCTGCCCGCCGCCGCCCAGACCCCGGCGATGTCCGGGGCGGACGCCCGGCTCGACGCCATGCTGACCCGCTGGTTCAACGAGAACGTGGACCTGTCGCCGGAATACGCGACCAACCTGGGCCTCGACCGCGACGCCCGCGCCGCCCTGTCGGGCCAGTTGCGGCAGGTCGGGCTGGCTGACGCCGAGGCCGACCGCGTTCGCGCCCGCGCCCGCTGGGCCGAGATCCAGACGGTGTCGGAAGAGGGCCTGTCGGATCAGGCCAAGGTCTCGCTGGCCGTCTATCGCTTCACGGCGGAGGGCGCGGCCCGGGCGGCGGACATCCCGTACGGCGGCGGCATCGGTCCCTATGTCGTGACCCAGCGGTCGGGGGCCTATTTCTCGGTGCCGGACTTCATGGCCAACCAGCACCGGCTGGAGACCGAGGCCGACGCGGAAGCCTTCATCTCGCGCCTGTCCGCCTTCGCCCGGGTGCTGGATCAGGAGAGCGAGCGGATCACCGCCGATGCGGCCCTGGGCGTCATGCTGCCGTCCTTCCTGATGGACAAGACCCTGACCCAGCTGCGGACCCTGCGCGACACCCCGGCCTACGACATGGCCATGATCCAGGCGCTGATCCGCAAGACGGACGAGCGTGACATGATCGGCGACTGGGGCGCCCAGGCCGCCCAGGTGGTCGATGCCGAGATCAAGCCGGCCCTCGCTCGCCAGATCGCGGCCTTTGAGGCCCAGCGTCCTAACGCCACGGAGGATGCGGGGGCGTGGAAGCTGCCGCAGGGCGACAAGGCCTATGCCCTGGCCCTTCGCGCCTACACCACCACCGACTACAACGCCCAGGACATCCACGACATCGGCCTGCAACAGGTCGCCTCGATCCAGGCCGAGATCGACACGATCCTGAAGGGCATGGGCATGGCCGACGGTTCGGTCGGCGAGCGGATCAAGGCGCTCAGCGAGGACCCGCAATATCTCTGGCCCAATACGGACGAGGCCAAGGTCGCGCTGATCGGCTCCCTGAACGAACAGATGGCGGCGCTGAAGCCGCTGCTGCCGCGCGTATTCAACACCCTGCCCACAGCGGCGGTGGAGATCCGGCGCGTGCCGCCGGCCATCGAGCTTGGCGCGCCGGGCGGATACTACCAGGCCGCGTCGCTGGATGGCTCGCGACCGGGCGCCTACTACATCAACCTGTCCAACACCGCGAACTGGCCCAAATGGGGTCTGCCGACCCTGACCTATCACGAGGCGTCGCCCGGCCACCATTTCCAGATCACCGTGGCGCGGGAGGCGGGCAGCCTGCCCATCTATCGCCGCGTCGCCGGCAACTCCGCCTACAATGAAGGCTGGGCGCTCTACGCCGAGCGCGTCGCCGCCGACGACCTGGACGTCTACGCCGGAAACCCGCTGGGCCGGGTGGGCTATCTTCAGTCCTACCTGTTCCGCGCCGTCCGGCTGGTGGTCGACACCGGCCTGCATCACAAGCGCTGGAGCCGCGACCAGGCCATCCGCTACATGATCGACGAATGCGGCGAGCCGCCGGAGTCGGCCGAAAAGGAGATCGACCGCTACTGCGTCTCCATCGGTCAGGCCTGCTCGTACAAACTGGGCCAGACCGTGATCGCCCGCCTGCGCGCCGAGGCTGAGGCCCGTCCCGGCTTTGATCTCAAGGCCTTCCACGACCGCGTGCTGCTGAACGGCTCTGTGCCGCTGGCGGTGCTGGAAGGGCTGATGCGGAGCTAGAGGCTCGCGCGCGCCTCGACGATCGTCGGATCGGCGTCGGCCTGGGCCGCCAGCCACTCGCGGAAGCGGGCGATCTTGGGCGATCGCCTGCGGCCCTCGGGCCAGACCAGATAGTAGCCGGTGTGGAATGACACCGACTGGGCGAAGGGGCGAACCAGCAGGCCGTTGCGCAGCTCGCGTGCAAACAGGATAGGCGAGGCCAGGGCGACGCCCTGGTCGCCCAGGGCGGCCGCGACCTCAAGCACCTGATAGTCGGCGGTCAGACGGCTCATGGGCTGGGTTCCGCCGCTGACCCCGGCCGCGGCGAACCAGGCGGCCCATTCCTTCTCCATGCCGATGCGCGGCGCGTCCAGCAGGTCGGCGGGCCGGGTCAGGTTCAGCCGTTCGGCCATGGCCGGGCTGCACACGGGGGTGAAGACACTGGGCATCAAAAGCTGGCTCTCCATCCCCGGCCAGTCTCCATGGCCGGAGCGGATGCCGACGTCGAACCCCTCACGCGCCAGGTCCAGCAGCATCGGACTGGTGTCCAGCCGCACCGCCAGCCCGGGGTTGGCCACCTGGAACGTCCCCAGTCGCGGGGCCAGCCACTGCGCCGCCAGCGAGGCCAGGGTGGTGATCGACAGGATGTGCTCGTCCGCCTCGGTCAGGTCGCTGACGGCACGGCGCAGGAGGGTCATCGCTTCGGTGGCGGCCCGCGACAGCCGTTCCCCGCCATCGGTCGGCTGAACCTCGCGCGGCAACCGCCGGAACAGGCTCTGGCCCAGCCGGCCCTCCAGCGCCTTGATCTGCCAGCTGACCGCGGCCTGGGTCATGCCCAGTTCCTCGGCCGCGCGCGTGAAGCTCCTGAGACGGGCGGCGGCCTCGAACACGCGGATCGAGGCGAGGGGAATGCCAGCGAGAGGATCGGCCATAAGTGAACCTTATGTGAGCAACCTACAATCTGGTTTGTCCAGCGCCCCTGTCAAGCTCATCCTGATCATATCAGCAAGGCAAGGCCAGAGGAGGCCGAGATGGAAGAGATGCATCACACCCATAAGGAGCCTGCATGGGGTTGGCTCTCGGTCCTGCAGGACTGGCGCCGCAGCCGGACCCGCCGGCGCCTGCGCTCGCCGGACCGCATCATCACGCCCTGGAGCCGCTGAGACCCTTTCGCCAATCCGGTCCGCCGCAGGCGAAATTTCCTTCTCCCGTGCATGATCGTCGGCCCTTCCAGGGGGTCGGGGCCCGGATCCTGGAGTCTCCTGCTCCCGGGGTCCGGGTCGAGCCGCGTCCGGCCCTGAGCGTTGGATCCCCCGCCCCCGGACCGCGCAGGCGACGGCTTGTCAGGCGGAGTCTCCCGCGCGAGGGTGCGGGCTGTCCGTTGGGGGAAACCTATGCTCAGCCGCCGCCGCCTGTTGACGTCCGCCGCCGGCGGGCTGGGGCTTCTCGCCCTTCCCGCTCTCGCCCGTGCGGGGGTTCCCTCGTGGCAAGGCGACGGACCGTCCCGGGCCCGCGCCCTCTATGACGTCATCTTCGAAGGCGTGCTTGAGGCGTCGCCCATCGGCGCCACCGGTCTGGGCCTGGACGTCGGTCCGCGGGCGGGCCTGAAATCCCGCCTCGACAGCCGGAGCTACGCCGACCGCCTGAACATCTTCAAGCCCATGGTCGAGGCGCGCCCGGCGCTGGCGGCGCTTGACGCCTCGGCCCTGACCGGCCGCGACCGCTCCGACTACGACAGCGTGGTCTGGATGGCGGACCGCTCGGCCGAGATCGCCGCCTTCCCGTTCGGCGGCGTCGACAGCTACGGCTATCCCTGCCCCTATGTCGTCAGCCAGCTGACCGGTCTGTATCAGGCGGTCCCCGACTTTCTCGACAGCCAGCATACGGTCGCCACGGCGGCCGACGCCGACGCCTATCTGGCGCGGCTGGAAAGCTTCGCCGAAGGCCTCGACCATGAGACCGGACGATCCGCCATGGATGCGGCCGATCATGGCGTCATCCCGCCCGACTTCGTGATCAACAAGGCGCTGACCCAGCTTCGCGCCCTGCGCCGCGAGACCGGAGAAAGCGCCGGCCTGGTTCAGTCGCTGGTCCGCAAGACCGCCGCGGCCGGGATCGCCGGAGACTGGGCCGGTCGGGCGAGGGCGCTCGTGGACGGGCCGGTCGCCGCCGCGCTGGACAGGCAGATCGCCCAGATGGAGCGGCATCTTCCCAACGCCGCCCATGACGCCGGGATCGGCGCGCGTCCGAACGGCGAGGCCTATTACAACCTCTGTCTCCGGTTCCAGACATCGACCGGGCTGACCCCGGCGGAGGCGCATCAGGTGGGCCTGGAGCAGGTGGGGCGGATCGAGGCCCTGGCGGACCCCCTGCTGCGCCAGCGCGGCTATACGCAGGGCTCGGTCGGGGCGCGGCTGACCGCCTTCGGCAAGGAGCCTCGCTATCTCTATCCGAACACGGACGATGGGCGCGCGGCCCTGCTGGCCGACCTCAACCGGCAGGTCGCCGCGGTCGAGGCGCGGTTGCCGCAGATGTTCGAACGCCTGCCGAAGGCGCGGGTCGAGGTGCGCCGGGTGCCGCCGTCCATCGAATTGGGCGCGCCGCGCGGCTATGCCCAGAGCCCGTCGCTGGATGGGTCGCGGCCGGGCGCCTACTACATCAACCTGGTCGATACGGCGATCTGGCCGCGCTGGGCCCTGCCGACCCTGACCTATCACGAGAGCCTGCCGGGCCATCACCTTCAGGGCGCGCTGGCGCTGGAGGCGACTGACACGCCGCTGCTGCTCAAGTCGCTCGGCTTCAACGCCTATGGCGAGGGCTGGGGCCTCTACGCCGAGCAACTGGCCGACGAACTGGGCATGTATGACGACTTCCCGGAAGGGAAGCTGGGTTATCACCAGTCGTTCCTGTATCGCGCCGCCCGCATCGTCATCGACACCGGCGTCCACGCCCTGGGCTGGAGCCGCGAACAGGCCATTCGATACATGATCGAGACGGTGGGCCTGGCGCCCGCGGCGGCCGAGAGCGAGATCGAGCGCTACTGCGTCTGGCCGGGGCAGGCCTGCGGCTACAAGATCGGCCACACCGAGATCGACCGTCTCAGGACGGTCGCTCGCGAGCGCACCGGCGACCGCTTCGACATCAAGAGCTTCCACTCGGCGGTGCTGGACGGCGGTGCGATGCCGCTGGAGGTGCTGGGCCGGGTGGTCGATCAGTGGGTGGCGGCGCGGCTGGGCGGAGCCTGACCGACGGACGGTCCGGACGGTCGAAAAACACCGTCCGGACCGTCCGGCTCGTCCGGATGATCAACTTGCGACGGCGTGAGCGAATTCATTCGATTGTCAAAGACCGGACCTCGACGGGTTCGGTCAGTCAAACATGCACCTGCGTCGGTTCTGGACGCAGGCGCTGATCACGAGCGGTCAATCGCGCACCGTCCAGCCGTCGGCCTCACGCAGGCGGTTGTGGATCGCTGTGGCGGCGACGGCCGCCTCGGCGCCGGCGACCGCGATCTGGTTCAGGCCGCGCACGACGTCGCCGGCTGCGTACAGGCCCTTCACGCTGGTCTGCTGGTGCGCATCGACGAACAGACGTCCGTCCTCGCCGACCCTCGCATCCAGCCCCTCGGCCAGATCCGCATTCGGCGAGGCGCCCAGGGCCGAATAGACCGAGTCGAAGCTGCGGAACGTCCCGCCCCAACTCAGCGCCGTGACCCGGTCGCCTTCAAGCCGGACGTTGTCGATGGGCGCGCAGATCAGTTCGATGCCCATACGCGTCATCTCGTCCCGCGCGGTCAGGGCCTCGGGCGGGCCGATGTGGATCAGGGTCACCCGGTCGGAATAGGTGCGCAGGAAGGCCGCCTCGCGCACGCCCTTGTCGTCGTCGCCGATCACCGCGACGGCCTTGTCGCTGACCTCGTAGCCGTCACAGATCGGGCAGATGCGGACCAAAGCCCGCTCGATGGCGCGCTCGACGCCGGGCAGATCAGGATGGTGGTCGATCACCCCGGTGGCCAGCAGCACCGAGCGGACGTGGAGGTCGCGACCGTTCAGCCGGGCGATGAAGCCGTCGCCGTCGCGGGTCAGGCTTTCGACCCGTCCGCCCTCGATGACTGCGCCATATTCCGTCGCCTGTTCGGTCATCCGGCTCAGGATCGCGTCGCCGGGGATGCCGCTGGGAAAGCCCGGCATATTGTGGCTCAGCGGTATCCAGCGGGCGCGTGATGCGCCACCGTCGGCGACAAGGACCCGCCGCCGGAAGCGCGCCAGATAGGTCGCCGCGGTCAGGCCCGCGGGCCCGGCGCCGACGATCAGGACTTCGGCTTCGTTCATCGCGTCCGCCAGGTCGTCGGCCAGAAATCGGCCGGGATCCCCCAGCACTCCGTCATGGCCGTCTCCGAGCTCAGGACAAAGCCGCGGCCTGTCCATGTCCAGGTCGATGCCGTGCCGCAGTCCCCGATACCTCGCCCCTTGGAGAAGGCGCTTATGGTGCGGGTTTCCGCGTCATAGCCGCCGTTGATAGTGCCGGCGCTGCTTTCGCCGTTCGCTGAAAGCAGGCTCACGGCGCGCGGGTTCCGCCCGCCCGGCCCGGTCAGATACCAGTCGTGACCGACGTTGTAGGCCCCGACGAAACAGGGCACGGCCCAGAGTTCGGTCGAAACGTCCAGCCGCGCCGACATGACCTCGTCGCTGACCGCGCTGTCGCCGGTCTCGGCCCGGCAGGCCTTGACCGCGGCCACCGCCTCCAGCGCGGGGGGAAGGGTCTGGCCGCTGTCGCCAAAACCGGTCTGGGCGATCGGGGGCGCGGCGACCACCCGGGGCGCCGGCGCGGGGCCGGGCACGGACGATGCGGGGCGCGTTCCCTTGCGGACGAGGGCGGTGGGGGTGTCCAGTCGGCCCTGACGCTCGTCGATCCACAGCATCGCCGCAGATGCGCCCGACAGCGACATCTCGACCGTCTCGCCGCCCCCCGTCAGGGTCAGACTCCGCCCTGCCGCCAGTCCGGACACGACCGCCGGGACGTCAGCCGCAGCGACCTCCGCCGCGCCGACCGGATCGTGGTCCCCGGCGACGGCCGCCGCGACATGGCGTCGGCCGTCCAGGGTCAGGGTGATGGGGCCGGTCAGGCCGTCGCCGCCGGAAGGCCAGAAGCCGACCGAAACGGTCCGCGCGCCGTCCGGCCCCGGCGCCGAGCCGACCCGCACCCAGCCCGTGCCCTCGCTGGTCGGCCCGAAGGCGACGCAGTCGTTGGTGTTGTCGCAGATGGCCAGCCAGTCGCGGAATTTGCGGGTTTCGCTGCGGGCCCCCGAGGCGGGCGTGGTGGATTCTTCCTCAACTGCGCCACCCGGAGCCTGGGCCGCCGCTTTTTCACCCGCCTGGCCGCACGCCGCCAACACCATGGCCGCCAGGCAAACCCCTCCAAAACGTCGCATCGTCGATCCCCGATCTCGCCCAGGCCCAGCGCCTTTCCGGACGATACCCGAAATCTGCGAGGGACGTCCCATCCTGTCAGCCCGCGGAGCGACAGCCCGCACCCGATACGCGGGCGGCATCCGCAAGGCGGGCTTCGTGGTCACTGAGGACACGCCGCATCAACTCGGCGTCGATCAGGATCGGAGTCTCAGAGAAGGCGATGATCCACCGCTGAACCAGTACTTTGGTTTCGATATCCAACAGATGTCCCTGCACGAACAGGAAGCCGCCCTTCCCGGCGACAGAACCACGCTGTTGCGATGTGGTTCAGCTTGGCCGCACAGACTTTTTTCCGGATCGGGGCTCAACACGCCAGCCTTCGCCCCTTTGCGCCCGCCGGCTCGCGCCGCTATACCGCGCCCCTTACTCCCCATTCCCAGTCAGAGGCGAACACCCGCATGGCCAAGATCAAGGTCGCCAATCCCATCGTGGACATCGACGGCGACGAGATGACCCGGATCATCTGGCAGATGATCAAGGACAAGCTGGTCTTCCCCTTCCTGGACGTCGACCTCGACTACTACGACCTGTCGATGGAGAACCGCGACGCCACCGACGACCAGGTGACGATCGACGCGGCCCATGCGATCCAGAAGCACGGCGTGGGCGTCAAATGCGCCACCATCACCCCCGACGAAGCGCGGGTGAAGGAGTTCGGCCTCAAGAAGATGTGGAAGTCGCCGAACGGCACCATCCGCAACATCCTGGGCGGCGTGGTCTTCCGCGAGCCGATCATCTGCTCGAACGTGCCCCGTCTGGTTCCCGGCTGGACCCAGCCGATCGTCGTCGGCCGCCACGCCTTCGGCGACCAGTACAAGGCCACGGACTTCCTCGTTCCGGGTCCGGGCAAGCTGACCATGAAGTGGGTCGGCAATGACGGCCAGGAGCAGAACTACGAAGTGTTCGACTTCCCCTCGGCCGGCATCGCCATGGGCATGTACAACCTCGACGACTCGATCACCGAGTTCGCCCGCGCCAGCTTCGCCTTCGGCCTGGGCCGGAACTTCCCGGTCTATCTGTCGACCAAGAACACGATCCTGAAAGCCTATGACGGCCGCTTCAAGGACATCTTCCAGAAGGTGTTCGAGGAGGAGTTCGCCGCCGACTTCAAGGCCAAGGGCCTGACCTATGAGCACCGCCTGATCGACGACATGGTGGCCGCGGCCATCAAATGGTCGGGCGGTTTCGTCTGGGCGTGCAAGAACTACGACGGCGACGTGCAGTCCGACGTGGTGGCCCAGGGCTTCGGCTCGCTCGGGCTGATGACCTCGGTGCTGATGACGCCGGACGGCAGGATACTGGAGTCGGAAGCCGCCCACGGCACCGTCACCCGCCACTACCGCCAGCACCAGAAGGGCGAGGCGACCTCGACCAATTCCATCGCCTCGATCTACGCTTGGACGCGCGGCTTCTCTCACCGGGCCAAGCTGGACGACAACGCCGAACTGGCGACCTTCGCCGACACGCTGGAGCGCGTCGTCGTCGAAACCGTCGAGGCCGGCTTCATGACCAAGGATCTGGCGCTGCTGGTCGGTGATCAACAGAGCTGGCTGACCACCGAGGGCTTCCTCGACAAGGTGGCCGAGAACCTCACCGCGGCGATGAAGGCGTCCTAGAAGGGCGCTAACGCTCGCGGCGCGGTCGCTCGCTGTTTGAGCGCCCGCACGAAGCGCCAGGCCGCGTCGGGTCGGGAGGTCCCGTAGGGCCGACGACCGCGGCCCAACGAAAAGAGGCTCGCCGGACTCGCGTCCGGCGAGCCTTTCGTTTGAGCCCGAACGGGGTTCGTGCATTGTGGCGCCAGGACGTCGGGGATCCACCATGAAGTTTGTCGGCAGGCTCATCGTCGCTTTCATCGCCGTTGCGGTGATCAGCTTCTTCGCCGCCCCCGGCGTCGCCTTCTTCGCCGTGAGATCAGCGGCCGACGCCAATGACGCCGCCGGCCTGGCGCGGCTGGTCGACTATGCGGCCGTGCGCCAGTCGCTGCGGCCCCAGCTGGACGGCAATCCCGCCGCCATGGCCCCGGCCCCGTCCTTCATGGAAGACCCGATCGGCGCCGTACGTCGCCAGATCGAACAGGCGGCGGCGCCCCAGGCTCCGGATGTCGAGGGCTATCTGACTCCGCCCGCTCTCGCAGCCCTGACCCGGGGAGAGGGCCGTTACGCCGCGCAACGCACGGGCGGTCCCTTGCCGTCGCCGGACGCCACGACCACGGGCGGGCCGATGCCGAAGCCGGTGTATTGGGGCATGAACCGCGCCCGAATGAGCGTGACCGACGAGGGCGGCTCCGAGACCATCTTCACCTTCGAGCGCAAGGGGCCGTTCGAATGGAAGCTGGTCCATATCGGCCTGCCCGACGGCGTGGCGCCGGCGCCTGCCCGCGCCGTGCCGACGGTCGGCGACAGCGGCGGCAAGGCCGGCTGATCGCGGACTGGCGTTGCCGGCCGATTCCCGGTTACCGTGACGGCGGGAAGGCGTTTCGACGCCAGAGGGAAGCATGACCAGAAAGATCCTCATCGGCGTCGCCGTGGCGGCCGTGGCCGTCTTCATGCTCGCATGGGCCGCGTCGCCCATCCTCGCGGCCAAGGCCCTGATCAAGGCGGCGAAGGCCGGTGACGAGCGCAGGATCGAGCAGCTGGTGGACTTTCCGTCCCTGCGCGCCAGCCTCAAGGACGAACTGAACGATGAGCTGGTCGCCCGCATGCGGCGCGATCCGCGCGTGGTCGAAAGCGGGCTGGGCGGTCTGGGCATGATGCTGGCGCCCATGCTGCTGTCCGGCGCGGTGGACACCTTGGTCACGCCGGAAGTGGTGGCGAACATGGTCACCACGGCTGAAGCCCCGGATCCGACGCGGCCCGGCGACCCCGATCCCGCTGACAAGCGGGACGGAAACGACATCCACCAGTCCTGGGGCTATCGCAGCCTGAACGAATTCGCCGTCACCCTGACTGACCGCGACCGGCCTGACGACCATCTGGCCCTGATCCTGGAGCGGCGGGGCCTGTTCGACTGGAAGCTGGCCGCGGTGGACCTGCAGAGCGCGCCAGCCTAGGCGGCCTGGGCCCCCAGGGTCGCCCGCACCGCCGCCAGACCGGCCTCGGCCTTCGATCCGTCGGGCGCGCCGCCCTGGGCGAAGTCGGCCTTGCCGCCCGCGCCCTGTCCGCCCATGGCGATGACCGCCGCGCGCGCCAGGTCGGCGGCGTTGACCTTGTCGGTGATGTCCGAGGTCACGGCGACGGTGATCGCGGCCTTGCCGTCAGTGACTCCGACCAGGGCGACGACGCCCGAGCCGACCTGTTTGCGGAAGTCCTCGGCCACGCCGCGCAGGCCCTTGCCGTCGACGCCGTCCAGCACGCGGGCGATCAGCTTGACGCCGGCGATCTCTTCGGGCGCGGCGTTGGCGGACGCTCCGCCGCCGCCGAGGGCCAGTTGCTTCTTCAGGTCGGCGACCTGCTTCTCCAGCGCGCGGCGGTCGGCGGTCAGGGCCTCGACCCGCGCCGGCACGTCGGCGACCTGGACCTTGAACGACTGGGCCAGCGACTTCGCCACCCCGGCCTGGGCCAGCAGATACTGGCGCGCGGCCTCGCCGGTCAGGGCCTCGATGCGGCGCACGCCGGCGGCGATGCCGGTCTCGGAGGTGATCTTGAACAGGGCGATGTCGCCAGTGCGGGCCACATGGGTGCCGCCGCACAGCTCGACCGAATAGGGCCCCTCGCCGGTCAGGGCGCGGCCCAGCGTGAGGACGCGGACCTCGTCGCCGTATTTCTCGCCGAACAGGGCGACGGCGCCGGCGGCGATGGCCTCCTGAGGGGCCATCATCTTCGTCTCGGCGGGCAGGTTCTGGCGGATGACGGCGTTCACCTCGTCCTCCATCCGGGCCAGTTCGTCCTCGGTGACGGGGGCGTTGTGGCTGAAGTCGAAACGCAGGCGTTCGGCGTCGACCATCTGGCCCTTCTGGGCCACGTGGCCGCCCAGCACATTGGCCAAGGCCTTGTGCAGCAGGTGGGCGGCGGAGTGGTTGGCGCGGGTGGTCAGGCGGGCGTCGGCGCCGGCGCGCAGCTGGGCCCGGGCGCCGACGGCCAGGGTTCCGGATGTGACCTCGATGCGGTGGGCGAACAGGTCGCCGGCGTGTTTCTGGACGTCCAGCACTGTGGCCGAGCCCTGCTGGCCGTGCGTGTCGGTCCATTCGATCTCGCCGCGGTCGCCGGCCTGGCCGCCGCCTTCGCCGTAGAAGGGGGTCTGGTCGAACAGGACTTCGGCGGTCTCGCCGGATGACAGTTCGTCGACCGAGGCGCCGTCGCGGACGATGGCGAGGACTTCGCCCGATCCCTCAATGGCGTCATAGCCGGTGAAGGCGGTGGGGCCGAGGCGGTCGCGCAGGGCCAGCCATTCGCCGGTCGAGGCGGTCTGGCCCGAGCCGGTCCAGTGTTCGCGGCTGCGGCTGCGCTGTTCGTTCATGGCGGCGTCGAAGGCGTCGGTGTCGACGGTGAAGCCGCGGCGGCGGGCCTCGTCCTGGGTCAGGTCGAGTGGGAAGCCGTAGGTGTCATAGAGGGTGAAGGCCGTCTGGCCCGACAGGACGCCGCCCTCGCCGAGGTCGCGCGACGCGTCCTCCAGCAGGCCCATGCCGCGGCCGAGGGTGGTGCGGAAGCGGATCTCTTCCTGCTTCAGGGTGTCGGTGATGAAGGCCTCGGCGCGGCGCAGCTCGGGGTAGGCCTCGCCCATCTCGGCGACGAGGGTCGGCACCAGGCGGTGCATCAGGGGATCGGCGGCGCCCAGCAGGTGGGCGTGGCGCATGGCGCGGCGCATGATGCGGCGCAGGACGTAGCCGCGGCCCTCGTTCGAGGGCGTGACGCCGTCGGCGATCAGGAAGGACGAGCTGCGCAGGTGGTCGGCGATGACGCGGTGGCTGGGCGTGCGGTCGCCTTCGGCCTTCGTACGGGTGGCGTCTTCCGAGGCCGCGATCAGGGTGCGGAACAGGTCGGTCTCATAGTTGGAATGGACGCCCTGCAGCACGGCCGCGATGCGCTCGAGGCCCATGCCGGTGTCGATCGACGGCTTCGGCAGCAGGGTGCGGCTGCCGTCGGCGGCCTGTTCGAACTGCATGAAGACGTTGTTCCAGATCTCCACGAAGCGATCGCCGTCCTCATCCGGCGAACCGGGAGGGCCGCCGGGGATGTGGTCGCCGTGGTCCCAGAAGATTTCGGTGCAGGGGCCGCAGGGGCCGGTGTCGCCCATGGACCAGAAATTGTCGGAGCCGGCGATGCGGACGATCCTGGAGTCCGGCAGGCCGGCGATCTTCTTCCACAGGTCGAAGGCCTCGTCGTCGTCGATATAGACGGTGACCATCAGCCGTTTGGCGTCGAGGCCGAACTCTTTCGTGCACAGGTTCCACGCCATCTCGATGGCGTGTTCCTTGAAATAGTCGCCGAAGGAGAAATTCCCCAGCATTTCGAAGAAGGTGTGGTGGCGGGCAGTGTAGCCGACGTTGTCGAGATCGTTGTGCTTGCCGCCGGCGCGGACGCATTTCTGCGAGCTGGCGGCGCGCTTGTACGGGGGCGTGGCCGCGCCGGTGAAATAGTCCTTGAACGGCACCATGCCCGCATTGACGAACAGCAGGGTCGGGTCGTTCTGCGGCACCAGGGGCGCGGAGGCGACCGTCTCGTGCCCGTCGGCCGCGAAATAGTCGAGGAAGGTCGAGCGGATCTGGTTCAGGCTGGACATGACGGTGCGCGTTCGGTCGGGGAGAAACGGGGAACGGGCGTCATATAGGGGTTTGGGCGCCAATGCATCACCCGGCCGTGAACACGGGCGGGCCGACCGGCCCGGACCGGACAGATCGCCGCACGTGGCCGCCGGGGCGCCTTGAGCGGGTATAGAGGGGCCCATGTCCAAGCTTGAAGTCTGGTTCGACGGCGGCTGTCCCCTGTGCCGGCGCGAGATCGCCCTGATGCGCCGGCTGGACCGGCGCGGCGCCATCGCCTTCACCGATGTGGCGGACGGCGAGGCGTCCTGTCCCATCGCCCGGACCGAGCTGCTGGCCCGGTTTCATGCGCGGGAGGCGGGGGTGATGCTGTCGGGCGCCGCCGCCTTCGCCGCCATGTGGCGGGCCATTCCGGTCCTGCGGCCGCTGGGGCTGGCGGCGCGGAACCGGACGGTGCTGGGCCTGCTGGAGCGCCTCTACATCGCCTTCCTGCGGATACGCCCGACGCTGGTTCGGGCGCTTGGCTGAGAAAAATGGCCGCCCGGTCCGGGTGGAGACCGGACGGCCGCTCCGTCCGGCCCGGCCCACACGGGGTCGGTGGCGGGTCGCGGGACCCGGCCGGAGAAGGTGGGGGGAGGTAGACTCTTCGGCCGAAAAACACCGTCTAAAGAGTCTACCCAGTCCAAACATGGGCCGCGAAACCATCGGCCGAAGCGGATGGAACGACCGCTACGTCCGGGTCAGCCCTCGAGGTCCTGGCCCTCGTCGGGTTCGGGGGTTCCCAGCAGTTCCTCGGCGATCTTGGTGGTCGAGGCGCGCACGGCCTTTTCGATCGAGTCGGCGACGTCGGGATTGGCCTTGAGGAAGGCGCGCACATTCTCGCGGCCCTGGCCGATGCGCTGGCTGTCGTAGGAGAACCAGCTGCCCGACTTCTCGACGATGCCGGCCTTGACCCCCAGGTCGATGATCTCGCCCAGTTTGGAGATGCCTTCGCCGTACATGATGTCGAAGATGACCTCGCGGAACGGCGGGGCGACCTTGTTCTTGACCACCTTGACCCGGGTGGTGTTGCCGACGACCTCGTCGCGGTCCTTGATCGCGCCGGTGCGGCGGATGTCGAGGCGGACCGAGGCGTAGAATTTCAGCGCGTTGCCGCCCGTCGTCGTTTCCGGCGAGCCGTACATGACGCCGATCTTGTGACGGATCTGGTTGATGAACAGGACGATGCACTGCGACTTGTTGATCGAGGCGGTCAGCTTGCGCAGCGCCTGGCTCATCAGGCGGGCCTGCAGGCCGGGCAGGCTGTCGCCCATCTCGCCCTCGATCTCGGCGCGCGGCGTCAGGGCGGCGACGGAGTCGACCACCACGATGTCCACGGCGCCCGAGCGCACCAGGGTGTCGACGATCTCAAGCGCCTGTTCGCCCGTGTCGGGCTGGGACACCAGCAGGTCGTCGAGATTGACGCCCAGCTTCTGGGCGTAGCCCGGATCCAGCGCATGTTCGGCGTCGACGAAGGCGGCGGTGCCGCCGGCCTTCTGGATCTCGGCCACGGTGTGCAGGGCCAGGGTCGTCTTGCCCGAGCTTTCCGGCCCGAACACCTCGATGACGCGGCCGCGCGGCAGGCCGCCGATGCCGAGCGCCATGTCGAGGCCCAGCGAGCCGGTCGAGACGGACGGAATCGCCTCCAGCGCCGCGCCGCCCCTGCCGAGCTTCATCACCGAGCCCTTGCCGAAGGCGCGGTCGATCTGGGCGATCGCCGCCTCCAGAGCCCGCTGTTTGTCGCCGTCGTCCCGGGTCACCAATTTCAGATTCGCCTGTGCCGCCACCTTGCCACTCTCCCTTGCCATGATTCCCGTTCGGTACCTGGAGGAGAGGCCCGCCTTCGGTCCGATGACCGTGACCCACTCCCTGTTGAGGCGCAGTTAGTACACGGTTTGTTCCGGTTGCCAATATGTTCTTTCGCGCTGACCGGCGGATGGCGACGAGCATGCGACCGATATTGACGTAGGTGGGCCCTGCCGGGTCGCGTCGGCCCTGAAGACCGGCGTTCGATAACAGCCCTTGCGTTCAAGAGCAGATGGATCGGCGGCGATAGAAGACGGTCATCGACAATGACAACCAAGGAGACTTTCATGTTCCCCACCGAAACCAACACCTCCCAGGCCGATCTGGCGCCGGCCAAGGGCCCATGCGCCGCCGACGGCGCCTGCGCCTGCGGTCCCGACTGCCAGTGCGGCGACGACTGCCGTTGCACGACCGAGACGAACTGCGCCTCGAACTAGTGCGCGCCGGATGACGGGCCGACCCGGGGTCGGTCCGTCTTCACCTGTCCTGCATGGGCGCCGCCCTCGGGCGCCTGCCGTTTCACTCGATCCAGGGTCAGGTCAGCATCTGCAGCGCCGTGGGGGCGACCCCGAACATCCGCCTGAAGGTGCGGCTGAGGTGCGCTGAATCCGAGAACCCGGCCTCATGCGCCGCGGCAGTAAGCGGCGACCCCCTTGCCACGATCGCGACAGCCTTGCTGAGCCTCAGCCACAGAAGGTAGGTCTTGAACGGCAAGCCGGTCTGCTCGACGAACAGGTGCCGCAATCGGCTCGACGAAAGGCCCGCAACCGGGACGGCGTCAGCCAGGCTCAGCGTCCGATCAAGGCGTTCACTCGCCCACACGATGACCTTCCGGATTCTGTAGTCAGGAATCTCGGCTCGCTCGTCGGCCGCCAGCGCGCCGACGAGTCTCCGTCCCCACGCGACTATCTCGCTGTCAGCGGCGCGCCAGTCAGACGTCGTCAAGGCCGCCAACTCGGCCGCAAGAAGAGGCGATGGCGCAAGCTCGGTCAGGGTTCCGGAGATATGGCGGGAGGCGAGTCCCCGGCCAAGCCGGCTTTCGGGCTCCACAAACAGAAGGGCGATGCGCCCCTCCGCTTCAAAGCGATGAAGGCCGTCCGCCGCCACCACCGTATCGGTGGTCGTACTCGCTTCATCCTCCGCGACCAGCCGGAAGGTTCCTCCAAGGCTGAAGGTTACCTGAATGGCGTGGTGGGCGTGGAAATCGGTGCTTCGGGTTTCCCCCTCGAAGCGGGCGGCGTCGACGAGCCAAAGGCTGCCGCCTTCCCACAGCACAACACGCGTTTGCGCCAAGACCTCCATACGGAAGACTTAGCTGCTGTGAAGCTTGTCTGGAAGGTCGACGAGACGCAGGGGCCGCGGGATGGTTCACGCCCCGCGACTCCGGTCGATCAGGCAAGTCCGGCGTGCACGCCGTGACTGCGCATGAGCCGCCAGGCCAGGAAGACGCCGGCCGCTACGTCATAGGCCATGCAGAACATCGGCCACCACACGGGCACGCCCGGGTTCGTGAAGATAGCGGGGTGAAAGATGTCGTAGACGCCGTGCCCGATGAGGCCGGCGACCACCCACCAGAGGCTTGTGCGGAAGCCCAGGACGGAAACCCCGACGAAGACGGCCGTCGGCAGGAGCTCTGACAACAATGCAGCGGTTGAGCCGCCCAACACAGCGAACAGTTCGTAGAGTACGGCGATCAGGATCAGGATCACGGGGTACGCAGCCCGATCTCTGTCCAGGCCCACCCACGCCAGGAACAGGCCCGCCAGAAGCGCCAAACCCACGCCGATTGCGTATTCCATCTGTCTCCCTCCATCTGCACTTCTTCATCTAGGAGCGCCATGCGCCGTGGTCTTGAACGCAAGGGCCGAAACGCGATCGTCAGGATTGGCGGAAATGGCGGCACCTATGACGATCTGTCTGTGATCGGGGGCCATGGTCCCGGCCGCGACTGTCTCCCACCGGAAGCCGACCTGGCCGCGCTGCGCCAGTCTGACAAAGATGACCGGCGCATTGGCCGGCCGAGGACTTGATCCCCAAGCTCCGCCGTGCGT
The DNA here is from genome assembly GCF_041648615.1 of Brevundimonas sp. Classification (GTDB taxonomy): domain Bacteria; phylum Pseudomonadota; class Alphaproteobacteria; order Caulobacterales; family Caulobacteraceae; genus Brevundimonas. Next base: position 19,143 of record NZ_JBAZOS010000021.1, on the reverse strand, counting down.
TCACACCGCATGACAAAACCTTCCAAGCCCGCCGTCCTCTCCATCCGCAACGCCAGACTGGCCGATGTGAACGCCATCTCGGCCCTCGTGGCCAAGGTCTACAAGGACATGCCCGCCTATACGCCGGGCATGCTGCGGGGCCAGATCGCGGCCTTTCCCGACGGGCAGTTCGTGGTCGAATACGCCGACGAGATCGTCGGCTACGCCGCCGGATTCCGCATCGACGAGAAGACGGCCATGGCACCGCACACCTGGACCCAGATCACCGGCGGCGGCTATGCGGCGCGGCACGATCCGGTCGGGGACTGGTTCTACGGCATGGAAGTGTGCGTCGATCCGGACCGGCGCCGCCTGCGCATCGGCCAGCGGCTGTACGACGCCCGGCGCGACCTGTGCGAGGCCGAGAACTTGCGCGGCATCGTCTTCGGCGGGCGGATGCCGGGGCTGGCGCGGCGCAAGGCGGCCTATCCCGACGCCCGCGAATATCTGGACGCGGTGACGGCGCGCAAGCTGAACGACCCGGTGATCGGCTTCCACATGCGCGGCGGCTTCGAGCCGATCGGGGTGCTGGAGAACTATCTGACCTCGGACACGGCCTCGATGGGCCATGCGGCGCACATGGTCTGGCGCAACCCCTACTATACCGAGACGCACGGGCGGGGCGCGGCCTTCGCGGTCAAGGAGACGGTGCGGGTGGCGACGGTGCAACTGCAGGCCCGCAAGGTCGCCAGCTTCGAGGAGTTCATCTCCAACATCGAATATTTCGTCGACGTGACCTCGGACTACCGCTCGGACTTCGTGGTCTTCCCCGAGCTGTTCACCCTGCAGCTGCTGTCGCTGGAGAAGAAGAAGCTCAGCCCGGTGGAGTCGATCGAGGCCCTGACCCGCTATACGCCGCGCTTCGTCGAGGCGATGCGCAAGATGGCGGTCGAGTACAATATCAACATCATCGGCGGCTCTCACCCGACGCAGACGGACGACGGCGACATCCAGAACGTCGCCTATGTCTTCCTGCGCGACGGCTCGGTGCACGAGCAGGAGAAGATCCACCCGACGCCGAACGAGCGGCACTGGTGGAACATCAAGGGCGGCGACCGGGTGCACGCCATCCCGACCGATTGCGGGCCGATCGGGGTGCTGATCTGCTATGATTCCGAGTTCCCGGAACTGGCGCGGCGGCTGGTCGACGAGGGCGCGCGGCTGCTGTTCGTGCCGTTCTGCACCGACAACCGGCAGGGCTATCTGCGGGTGCGCTACTGCTCGCAGGCGCGGGCCATCGAGAACCAGTGCTACGTCATCCTGTCGGGCAATGTCGGCAATCTGCCGAACGTCGAGAACATGGACATCCAGTATGCGCAGTCGTGCATCCTGACGCCGTGCGACTTCCCGTTCGCGCGGGACGGGGTGGCGGCCGAGGCGTCGGAGAATGTGGAGACGGTGACCGTGGCCGACCTCGACCTGTCGGACCTGGCCTGGGCCAAGTCGCAGGGCACGGTGCGCAATCTGCGGGACCGCCGGTTCGACCTGTACAAGACGGTGTGGACGGACGGGGGCTGAGGGTTACCGTGCCCTGACGTGGGCAGGGCTGGTTCATCACGAAGGACACGAAGGGGTCACGAAGGACACAAAGGGTCCTGTGCCGTGGACAGGGCAGGAGCCGCCTTCGAAAACTGAATGCGGCGAAGCCGCAATCTCATGACAGTCGGAAGAAAACCGCCCGCTCGACGCATCGCCGCTCCCTTCGTGCCCTTCGTGACCCCTTCGTGTTCTTTGTGATGAACCTGCCGGCCGCGCGCCCCTAGCCCGGGCGGCGCCAGGCGACGATGCCGAGGGTGGAGATCTGCACCGGCTCGCCGTGCTGGTTGCGGGTCTCGTTGCGGGTGCGGACCATGCCGCGGTCGGGGCGCGACTTCGAGGGGGTGATCTCCAGCACCTCGACGTGAACCGTGAGCGTGTCGCCGGGGCGGGTCGGGCGGGGCCAGGTGGTCTCGCCGCCGACGCCGATCAGGCCGCCCGCGATCGGCAGGCCGTCGACCAGCAGCCGCATGCTCAGCGCCGCCGTGTGCCAGCCGCTGGCGGCGAGGCCCGCGAACAGGCTGTCCTGCGCGGCCGCCTCGTCGAGGTGGAAGGGCTGGGGGTCGAACTGGCGGGCGAAGGCCTTGATCTCTTCGGTGGTGACGGCGACCGAGGGGGTGACGAAGGCCTGGCCGACGTGGAGGTCTTCCAGATAGAGCGGCGCGATCATACCGAGGCGACCGTCGCGGGCGCCCTGTCCGGCTCGGCGAAGCGGGCCGCGCCCGACAGGGCGGCGCCCAGCAAAAGCACCGCCATCGCCGCCATCAGCAGGGGCCGCGCGGCGGCCCGCTCGGGGCTGAACGGCCGGATGAACATCAGCACCAGCAGGCCGAGCAGGACCATCACGCCGGGCAGGTCCATGCCGATGCCGAGGAAGACGGTATGGGCCAGTCCCGCGATCCAGCCGGCCGCGAGGACGGCGGCGACCGCGATCGGGGCCAGGGACCGGGGGCGGGTCAGGCCGGGATCGGCGAAGGCGGCGACGGCGGCGGCCAGGGCGGCCAGCAGGCCGGTCCAGACGAACAGGAAGGCCGCCTCGGGCGCGAAGCCTTGCGCCGCTGTCGCGACGATCAGGATCAGGCCGATCAGTCCCGTCCATCCGCCCCAGGCCGAACGGGCGGCGAGGCCCGGCGCCAGCGACAGGCCGACGGCCACGACCGCCGCGCCGATGACGACCACATTCCATCCGCCGAGCAGGAGGGCCAGAAGGGCCGCGGCGGCGATCCCTCCGGCGACCACGCGGCGGTCGGGCCGGGTGCGCCCGCCCAGCAGGGCGAGCGCGAGGGCGAGGACCGCCAGCGCGGTCCCGGCCTCCATCCACGGCAGCCGGGCCAGCAGGGTGTAGTAGGCGTCGGCGCTGTCGGCGCGGGCGGACAGCGGTCCGGCCAGCAGGCGGACGGCCTGGGTCAGGACCAGACCCGTCGACAGGAACCACAGGCCGTCGACCATCCCGCGTCCGGCGTCCGCGAAGGTCAGGCCCGCGCGGGACCGGGCCCGCCAGAGGGCCGCGCCGAGGCCCAGGAAGCCCAGTCCCAGCAAGGCCCAACCCATGACCGGCGGATGGCCGACGATGACCCGGCCGAACAGGTCGGCGTAGACAAGGTTCTGCGTCGCCGCGGGCAGGGCGGGGGCCCGCAGCAGGGCGTCCGCGACCTCCAGCGCCTGGGCGCCGATGTGCTGGACGCTGCCCTGATCCAGGGCGTCGGGCGTCGAGACGTCGGCGTGATACTGGGCCGGGCGGCCGATGAAGGCGAGGTTGATCCCCTGGACGCCGCGATCCCTGGGGATGGTGAAGTCGGTGCCGTTGGGCATCAGCTCATAGACGAACACCGCCAGCGAGTTGGATGAGACGCCGCCGGTCGCCCTGACGCCCGAGCGGGCGAACAGGGCGATGGTTTCGGCGTTGCCGCGACCGGTCTCGAACATCATGGCCCGGCCGCCGCCGCCGCGCGCTTCCAGATTGACCACCGCGCCGATGCGATCGCGCAAGGGGTGGCCGCCCCAGAAGACGCGGGCGCCGTCCAGGTTCAGTTCCTCGCCGTCGGTCAGCAGGACCACGAGCGTGCGGTCGGCGCCGCCGCGGGCGCCGATGGCGCGAACGGCCTCGAGAATGGCGGCGACGCCCGCCGTATCGTCCGCCGCGCCGGCGGAGTCCGGCACGGTGTCGTAGTGGGCCATCAGGGCGACGGCGGGCAGGCGCGGGTCGCGGCCCGGCAGGACGCCGATCAGATTGGTCGCCTGGAGCCCCGCGGCCGACCGGTCGTCGCGCTCGATCCGACGCACGGCCTCGGGCGAAAGCGGCCCCGTCTGGGTCGAGGTCTGCAGCCCGAGGGCGGCCATCCGCTGCAGCAGCAGGGCCTGGACCCGCGCATGGTCGGCCGAGCCGACGGGATGGGGGCGGCGCGCGATTTCGCGGACGTCGAGCATCGCCCGTTCGGTGGAGAAGGCCGTCGCGGGCGCGCTCGCCGGCGCGGGGCGCGGGCTCTGCAAGGTCAGCACCGCGATCAGCAACGCCAGCGCCAACGATCCGACCAGCCAGAGCAGCCGCATGAGTCATCCTCCCCGATGAAAGGCTACGCTAGCGGGCTAAGTCGGCTTCGTCATCCTTCGACGGGTGAAGCGAGGACGGGTCGCGACCCGTAGCGGCTGTTGGATAGTGCGGTAGAGTGGCCCAGGAAACGGGGACGTCCGCAATGACGAGAGGCCTCACAATACCGCTGGCGATTGTCGCGCTTTCCTCGCCGGGTTGCGCGCAGACGCCGCCCGCTTCTACGGCCGAGGCCGCCTGTGCGACGGCCACGGCCCGGGTCACGGCACAGCGAGGCCTGCCGACCAGCCATGTCGCTCTTTGCGACGACATCCCGGAAGCGGACGGCCCTCGCGGCTACTACGTTCTGGCCCTTCGCGCCCATTGCTTTGAGGACGTCTGTGGAAGCACCAACATGGGGTGGTTCGCTGTCCAGAAAGCGACTGGCGATGTCTTCGAGGTGGACGACGTCACTGATTGGAAGCTCGGGCGACGTGTGCCCGAGGGCTCCTGACGACCGCTATCGACTATCAGACAACGGTCCGCTCCCGACCCGGAGGCGACGTTCAACACTCGACCCGTTGGGGACGTTCCCCCGCGAGGCCGGGTTCACCGCCGGGCGGTATGACAGGCCGCGCTTCTTCAGCGTAAAAGTAGGAATTAATTCCTTCATGCGACCAATATTGACGTCCGGTCGAAATAAGCCCTTCCCCGGGCGATCCCGCCCCGAGGATAAAGACGATGGCTATTACGTTTGATACCCGCGCAGAGGCAGCCGCCGCCACTATTGCGGCTTCCGAAAAGTCGGCCCGCATCGCCGGCCTGGCGGTCGCGGGCGACGGGGGCGACGGTCTGTACGTACGGGTTGGCAGTCAACCCAACCATGGAGGCAAATTTCAATCCGCCGACGGCGGCTGGTGGGAGCTGGTCGCTGAACACGAAGGGGGCGTCAGGGCGCTTCAGGTCGGCGCCGTCGCCGACGGCGTGACGGTGAATTCCACGACGCTGACAACCGCCCTGCGGAGATACGGAAAGGTGTTCCTCGACCGGCATGAGCCGGGGCTCTGCTATCTCGGGAACGTCTACCTGGCCTCTAACGAGACGCTCTGGGGTGACGATATCGGCGCGGTTGGCGACCCGGCGCACCCGGGGACGGTGCTTAAGGGAACAGCCAATCGCAACGCCCATGAACCTGTGGTCGGAAACGTCACCCGCCGGCCCGGCTCCAACGCAAATCGGGACCGCAATCTGAGAGTCTTCGGGTTCACAATCGACGGCGACAAGGCGCACAATTCGAGCCAAGGCGAATGGGGTCACGGCCTGCAGCTCTACGCCGTCGACACGGCCCATATCGATGTGCGGGCCATCAACTGCCGCGGCGACGGCGCCGTCCTGGCGCATGGCTATGACCCCGATGCGGGTGGCGGCGATCTGGCCTATTGCTCGAACATCTTCGGTCGCGTGGTTTCCGAAGATTGCTATCGGCAAGGCGTCGCCGTGATCGCCGGTGAGAACATCCGTCTCCAGGTTCAGTCCTTCCGGGCCAGGCTGTTCGCCTTCGACATCGAAAACGACATGGTTGGCCATGTGCTCCGAAACATCGTTGTCGACGTCTACGCCCGGGACTGCGGAACGGCGGGTGTCGATTCCTCGGGAGGCGTGGCGGTCTACGGCGTCGCGGGCCAGCCGGCGGAAGACGTGACCCTAAGCTTCCAGATCAGCGGCGGGAACGGAACGGCTGTTTTCTGGCGACAAGCCGTGAACGCCCGCCTGAGCGGGTCCATCAGCGCAAGCGGAATGACAGCGTTCGCCTGTGGCGCGGAGGGGGCCGGCAATCCGTCCAGCGTCTATCTGGACGTTGATGTCGACGACGCTTTTGCATTGGGCCGCATCTGGGACAACGGCGGCCGAATAGATGGTGCGATCAGGCAGCGCTCAGAACTCGTTGGCTCCGGACTTCAGTTGCGCGATCTGGCTTCCGGCGACCTGAACGTTCAGCTGACCAAAGGGTCGACCGAAAACGGCTATGGCCTTCTCGTCTATGAATCCAGCGGGCTTTTGATCCGAGGCAAGGTGTCCGGCTTCAGGGCCCAGGGCGTCCAGATTCTCGGTACGTCAGTCGGCAACCGATTCTGGATCGATTGCGAAGGCAACAATACCAGTGGCTTCCATCACGAGGTTGAAGAGGGAGCCGGAGGTGATGACAACATCTTCTTCGGACTGCGGAACGGCGTCAGCGCGTCGCTCTCGGGTCCCCTGTCGCGGGTGGAATACGAGACCGTACCGGGTCCGGCTGATCGCGGGGATGCGCCGGTCACCCTCGCGCCCCGGTCCGATCCGCGACTTAATCTCTTCAAAACGGCGCTGACGGCGAACAGGACCGTGTCCCTGTCAACCGTCGGCGCGGTGAAGGGAGATTGCTTCCGGCTCGTCAGAACCGGAGGCGGAGCCTTCAATCTGAACGTCGGCTCCGGACCGCTGAAGAGCCTCTCTTCCGGCCAGTGGTGTGAAGCAACCTACACCGGAACGGCTTGGGAGCTGACGGCAGGCGGTCCCCTCTAGCGACGTCGGTGGGCGGCCCTATGGCCGCCCATTTCGCTTCCGGCGCGCGCAACGTTGCACCGCGAACGGAGCAGGGCAACGTCCGCTGTCCACCCTTGGGAGACCTTCGGGGCGCCCGCTCCGGGGCTCTCCCTGTGACGCGACCGACCTCCGGACGCGGACCGTCCGATCCGCCGTCAGGACCCGAAACCCAACGCGGGCCACCCGAGACAATTCGTACGATACATGCGCGACATCATGGCGGGGCCAAGCGCGATACCCGGTACATGCGCGACATAAGCCGCAAGCCGCGGAATGACGAAAGTCCGGAGCCTTACGCCGCCCGCCTCAGCGCCGCGGCCGATTTCACGAACAGGCCCTTGCGGCCGGCGACCGCGCGGAAGGCGATGCTGTCGCCGTCGGGGGTTTCGTCCGGACCGAGGAACAGGCAGCCGTCGTCGACCAGACGGCGTTCCAGATTGTCGAACATGTCGCGACGGCGGGCGGGATCGGCGTCGCCGAGCAGATGCCGGCAGAAGATCACGTCGAAGCGGTGGTCGTCGGTCGGGGCGTCGGCCAGGTTGGCGCGGGCGAAATGCACGACCGCGCGAAGCTCGGCCTTGGCGATCCAGGCGTCCTCGGCCTGATCGAACCAGCGCAACATAGTTTCGGCCTTCAGCCCGCGCTGGATCTCGAAGCCGGTGTAGGCGCCCGAGCGGCCCTTTTCGAGCGCCCGTTGCGACAGGTCGGTGGCGACGATCTCGACGGCGACGTGCGCCTCCTGGGCCGCGATGGCGAGGGACCAGGCCTCCTGGCCGGTCGAGCAGCCGGCGGACCAGATCCGCACCGGCCGGTCGCCGCGGGCCTTGCCCAGGGCGGGGAGCAGTTCGCGGGCGAGGGTGTCGAAGCTGTCGCGGTCGCGCCGGAACCAGGTTTCGGGGTTGAGCAGGGCCTCGATCACCGCCCAGCCGAGGGAGGCCACGGGTTTGGCCCAGAGCGAGGCCAGCATGGCGTCGACCGTTTCGAAGCCCTCGCGCCGGGCCACCGGACCCAGGCGATGCTCGGCCAGCTTCATCCGGTCGCGCGTCAGCCGGAAGCCCGCGCGCGAGGCCATCAACGTCTGCAGGCGATCGAAATCGTCTGGCGTCATGGGTTCAGACGGCCCCCACTTCGGCGAATTTCGAGGTCAGGATCTCGCCGTCGAACGGCTTCATCACATAGTCGTCGGCGCCGGCCAGAAGGGCCTCGGCGATGCGCTCGGCGCGGGTCTCGATGGTGCAGAACAGGACCTTGGGGGCCAGGCCGCCGGGCAGGGCGCGCAGCCGGCGCAGGAAGGTCATGCCGTCCATCACGGGCATCGACCAGTCCAGCAGGATGACCTCGGGAATCACTCCGGCGCAGAAGACGAGGGCCTCGGATCCGTCGGCGGCCTCATCGACCTCGAAACCCAGCCCCTCGACGATGCGCCGCGCGACCTTGCGGATGATCCGGCTGTCGTCGACGATCAGACAGGTTCTGGGGGTCAAGGTCCGGGTTCCAATATTGCGTCGCACAACGCCCGCGTGTGCGGCAAGTTCTATAGTCGCCCCGAGCCGGTTAATGAGTCCTTGGGAAACCGGCTTAAGGCTCAGTTAGGCATGCGGGCGGTGAGGACAACGCGCCCCTCCTCGCACTGCACATCCAGCGTCCCGCCCGCGTCATGCGCCGTCAGCCAGAGCCAGTAGGGCTGGATCCACTGACCGGGGAGACCTTCGCTCAAGGCCTCTCCCGCCAGGCCCGAAACGGCCTCGGCCTTCAGGCGGGCCCGGTTTCCCTGGGCCAGCCCCTCGATGACCAGATCGGCGCCGTCGCGGCGGGTCGAGACGACGGCGGTCCCGCCGGAAGGCAGGGCCGCCATGGTCAGATAGGCCAGGTTCACCAGAGCGCGGGACTGGGCCTTGGAATAGCTGGCGTCCTCGGCCTTCCAGTCCAGGGTCGCCCGGCCGCCCTCGGTCAGGCCGGCCACCAGCTCGCCCAGTTCGGCCCCCGAGAATCGCTCGGCCGAGGTCGCGGCTCCGAAGGCGACCCGGGCGAACGAGACCAGGGCCACCATCTTCCTCGCGCTGGCCTCGATCAGGCTCATGGCGTCGTCGCGCATGTCCTGGGCCGACGGATCCTTCAACAGGTCCAGGCCCGAGCTGATCGCGCCGGCCGGGCTGATGAAGTCGTGGCACAGCTTGCCCGCGATCAGGGCGGCGAGCGCCTGGCCATCCGGAAGGGCCGGACCATCAGGAAGAGCGGTGGAGGTGTCGGTCATAGGGCCCCGGGGCAACAGTCGATAACAGGCCGGACGCTGACCTGATTTGCCGGTTCGCGAAACCGGTCCGATGCTCTAATCCCCGCGCCATGATCAAACGACTGACCGCCGACCTTGCGTCCGGCGCCCTGACCGAGGCCCTGGCCGACATCGCCGAGGACGCTGCCCGGGTCATCCTGCCGTACTGGCGCAACGGCGTGGTCGCTGAGGCCAAGGCCGACGACAGCCCCGTGACCCAGGCCGACAAGGAGGCCGAGGCCCTGATCCTGGCCCGGCTGGAGGCCTTGTATCCCGGGGTGCAGACGGTGGCGGAGGAGGCCGTGGCCGCCGACGGCGCGCCGGCCCATGCCGCCGACTGGTTCTGGCTGATCGATCCGCTGGACGGCACGCGCGGCTTCGTCGAGGGCCGCGAGAGTTTCACCGTCAACATCGCCCTGGTCCATGAGGGCGTCGTGGTCGCGGGCGTGGTGACGGCCCCGGCGACGGCCACGACCTGGCGCAGCGCCGCGCCGGGCGGTGGCGCCTTCCGTCGCCGCTTCGGCGAAGGCTGGCAGGCCATCAAGGTGCGTGACCGGCCGGCCTCGCCGATGGCGGTGATGAGCCACAGCATGACGGACGCGGAGGCCGAACGCCTCGCCTCGCGCCATGGCTGCGTCCAGTGGCAGGGCACGGACTCGTCGCTGAAATTCTGCCTGATCGCCGAGGGGCGGTTCGACGCCTATCCGCGCACGGGCCCGACGTCGGAATGGGACACGGCCGCGGGGCAGGCGGTGCTGGAAGCGGCCGGCGGACGGGTCATGGCCGAGGACGGCCAGCCGCTGCGCTATGGCAAATCCTGTTTCGGCAACGGCGGGTTCGTGGCGCTGGGCGGCTAGCCGTCAGAGACCGATGGTCTCGGGCGCGGCCAGCATGGCCCGCTCGACCAGCGCCGGCGCGCCCCATTCACGCGCGGTCTCCATGGCCTCGGTCAGCATCAGGCCGACGGCGCGCGGCTCGACGCCCATCAGCCGGCCCCTGGCCATGACCAGACGCGCCATGCCGATCTGGTCGGCGGCCCAGTCCAGCGGCGGCGCGGTCCGGTTGAGCAGTCGCTGACGGACGATCGCCTCCAGCCCGAAGAGGGCGGCGACATCGCCTGCGTCCTCGGCGAGGTTGGTCGCCGCCGCCAGACGCCGCTCGCGCGCCAGGGCGCCCAGCACCAGACCCGGCTCGCGGGTCAGGGCCTCGGCCTGGGTGAGGGGCAGAAGGGGGGTGTCGGCCTGGGCCTGAACAAGCTGCACCGCGACCCAGTCCAGGGGGCTGTGGTCCGGCGTGAACTGTTCGGCCGCCGCGTCGAAAAGGGCCTGGCCCTGCTCGGTCGCGGCCTCGTTCCGCGCCAGCCGGGCCAGCGCCATCAGGCCGGCGCCGGCGAGGGCCAGGGCGCGGGCGCGGGTGAGGGGGCGGTAGTCGGGCGACGCGGCCTCGACCAGCACCTGCAGGTCGCGCCCGGCCTGATCCAGCAGGCGGCCGTCCCGCCGCGCCACGCCGGCGTCGAGCGAAAGCGCCGCGCGATCCAGCCTCAGGTCGTCGCCCACGGTCCGGGGCATGCCCTGGGCGCCGTGGACGGCGGCGTCCAGCAGGGCCGCGGCGTCGAGCATGGCCGAGGGTTCTCCCGACAGCCGCGCCCGGCGCGCCGTCAGCCGGGCGTGCAGCGCCGCCGCGGCCGCGCGGGTCGCGGGGCGTTCCATGGTCAGGGACTGAACATCCATCAGCGCCGCCGTCAGCTTTTCGGGGCCGCCGAACAGGTCGAAGCGCAGCAGGTGAATTTCGCCGGATTCGATGGCCGTGGCGGCCGTCTGGTCCGGCGTCGCCGTGTGCCGGGCGGCGTCGGACGCGGCCGCGGCGGCGCGCTCCAGGCTGGTCCGGCGGCCGGTGCGGCGCGCATGCTCGCGCCACAGGGCCGAGGCGCGCATCCAGCCGGCGAAGGGGTCGGTGCAGGACACGCGGCCGGCGTCGATCGACTCGCGGCGGGCCTCGGCCTCGACCAGGTCGGCGCCGATCAGCTCCAGCCAGCCGAGGTCGTCGCTCTCGCGCGCCTTTTCGAACAGCTTTCTCAGATCCCGGCCGAATTCGAACATGGCTTCAGGCGCTCCGGTCGTCCCGCTTCGGGACCAAACAGGCGTCCCGGGGGTGCAAGGTGCAAACGCAGCGCCGCGCCGGGAGTTCGACCGTGTTCTGAAAGTCAGTCCCCGGCCGAGGCGCGCCTTTGCGCGATCTGTTCGAGCAGTTGACGGCCCCGTTCAACGCTGGAGCCGCCATGGGGATTGTTGACGATGGGGGTGAGCAGGATGACCGCTTCGTCGTAGCGGCCGCTTTCCAGCATGGCCATTGCGGCGTCGCCCCGGATCGACATGACCTGCGGCGCGTACTGGACCGCCAGAACCCAGGTCATGAGATCGTTGTCGCTGGGATAGTCCGATGCGCCGCGCCGGATGCGCGCCAGGGCGGCGTAGACCCGATAGTCGGTCGGATCGGCGTCCAGGGCGCGGCGAAGAAACCCTTGCGCGAGACGGCGCTGCCGCACGCCTTCCACCTCGTCGGCCGCCAGATCGCCGCGCTCATCGACGATGTCCGCCATGAGCAGCAGGGCCTCGATGTTGTCAGCCTGCCGTTCGAGGGCCGCGGTCAGGGCCGCCTCTGCGGCCGCGTCTTCGCCCCACTGCCTTTCCGCACGGCCCAGAGCGACCAGGGCCAACGGATCGGCCGGGAAACGGGCGGCTGCGGCGCGCAGCGACGCCAGGAGCGCGGGCCCGTCGACCTCGGCGGGATTGGGCGTCCGCGCATTGATCAGGGGGAGGAGGACCGCATCCGCGGCCGGCGACAGGCTCGACACCGTGATGACCGGCGTGATGGGAGGGACGTCCATCGGGGCGTACCTGAGGCCGCTGCGAAGATAGGCGCGCAGCTGGCTCGTCAACTGCTCGGGCGTCATTCCGAACGCCGCCTGCCACGCGTCGACAGGGTCCTGACCCCCGCTGACAGCGGTCTGATAAGCTCCCAGACGCCGCACGCGGTCCGCATCGCCAAGCGCCCAGTGGGTCAGCGCCCATGACTGGGCGTAGTACATGCTGCGGCCCGTCCGGTCCTCGATGTCGAACGAACCCTTCGCCCTCAGCACCTGGTCCATCGGCAGCCAGCGGTTCTGCTGCAGGGCATACTGGCGGCCGGGGTCGGGCAGGCCGATGGTCGCCTTTCCGCGCTCGGTCACCGTGGCCGTGGCGAAATATTCCGCGAAACCCTCGCTCAGCCAGCCGGGATACCGGCCGTCCCCGCTCCGGGCCATGAAGTGGTGGCCGTATTCGTGCAGCAGAATGTCGTCGCTCTTGCCCCGCACCAGGATGGCGAAGATGTCGTTCTCGCTCGACGAATAATAGCCGGCGATGCCGTCCGGGAGCCGGGGCTGGGCGATCCGCAGCGCCCGATCGTCGCCGACCAGATAGACAGGCAGCTTGCGAATGTCGTCCGCCGGGCCGCCGCCGAGGGTCAGCCTCATCAGCGCATCAAACCGCTCCAGCTTGGCGGTGTATTCTCGCAGCGTCCGCTCGGAGCCGTCACTGTAGACGATGAAGTTCGCACTCTCGGCGCGGCGCCATTCGGCGAGGGCGGACGCCGGCGTCAGGGCGAGCAGGGCGAGGGCGAGAAGAAGACGTTGAACGGCTGACGGCAAAATGGAACTCCCGAGGCGTCCGTCATTCTAAGCCCGGTTTGCGGAGCGCGGTCCAGCCTCAGGTTGTTGAAGCCCACAGCTTGCGGGGATCAGTCCGTCGATCCGGCCGGGGCCGGGGCGCCGGCGCGGGCCTCGGCGATCCGGGTCAGGATGCGCTGGATCCGGGCGGGCGTTTCGCGGCCGTGCGGATCGTTGGCGATGGGCAGTATGACCTGTTCCGCCTCGTCGACGAGCCCGTGGCGGAGCATGGCCTCGGCGGTCACCGGGCGGTTGCTGGCGACCTCGGGGGCGATGGCGACGGCGCGCCGCCACAGCTCCACGTCGTTCTCGGTGGGATAGTCCGGGGCGAACCGCCGGCTGTAGGCGATGGACTGATAGACCCGGTGCTCGGCGGGATCGACCTCATACGCCCGGGCCAGGAACCCCCTCGCCTGGCGGTACAGCCGCTCCCGCGCCTCCGGATCGGTGAGCTTGTCGCCGGCCGTTATCCGGGCGTCGGCCATCAGCAACAACAGATCGACGTTGGTCGGGTCGGCGTCGAGCAGGGGCTGGACGGCCTGCTCCGCCTTCGCGGGATCGCCCCAGCGAAGCTCGGCCCTCGCCACCATCGACTGGGCCAGCAGATCGCCGGGATGACGTTCCGCCGCCTGTCGCGCCCGGTCCAGTACGGCCGGCCCCTGGCTGGCGGGACCGCCGTCGCGGGCGTTGATGTCGAGCAGCAGGACCTCGTCCGCACTGTCGGGCAGGGCCGAAGTCGTCAACGCGGGACTGGCCGCGCCCAGGTCCAGCTCGGCGTACCGGGGACCCGCGTCGAGGTACGCCCTCAAGGTTCGGCCTAATTGTTCGGCGTCCATGTCGAAATGCGTTCTCAAGGCCGCATCGATCGCCACGCCGCGCGCCGTGTCGGCCAGGTATTTTTCCATGCGGCCGCGTCGATCCGGATCGGTCAGCGTCCAGTGCGTCAGCAGCCAGGACTGGGCGTAGAAGGCCGCGGTCTCGCGACCGTCCTGCAGATTGGGGGGCCCGCCCAGCACCGCCTCCATCGGCAGCCAACGAAGATTGTTCAACACGCGTGCGCTGCTGAACGGGGTCTTGCCCACGGCGGCGCGTCCCGCCGGACTGACGGTCGCGGTGCTGAAGAACTCGGCGAAGCCCTCGCGAAACCAGGCGGGATAGGCCCCCGGAAAGTTCCGGAACATGAAGTGGTGGCCGTACTCGTGCCGCAGGGTCTCGTCGCCGGCGGCTCTGATCGCCACGGCGCGGATGTCGCGAAAGTTGGCCGAATAGAAGCCCGCGACACGCTCTGGCAATTCAGGCGCGACGATTCCGAGGTCGGTGCGGTTGCGCACGATATAGACGGGCAGTTTGCGGTCGTCCTGTTGCTCCGGCAGGGCGAAATACGTGCGCATCAGTTGATCGATGCGCTCCAGCTCGATCGCATAGTCGCGCAGGTCGCGCTCGAAACCGTTGCTGTAGACGACGAAATGCCGGGTTTCCGCCTTGCGCCAGTCGGCGTGCGCCAGTCCGGGAATGGCGGTGATCGCCGCGCTGATCAGGATGACCCGAAGGGCGGCGGCGAAACGGCTCGGAGCGGTCATGGAGTCCCTCATGCAACCGGACGCACATAGGCGGTGTCCATGACAGGTTGTCCAGAGGGCCTAGCCCCGCTCCTTCGTCTTGGTGAAGGCGACGCTGGTGAACCGCTCCATGACATAGCCGGTCTCCCAGCTCGACTTGGCGAGGAAGACGGGATCGTCGTCGATATCGCGGGCCATCTGGCCGCGGTATTTGCCCATGAAGTCCTCGAGGTCGGCCTTTGTCCCGCCGATCCATCGGGCCTCGGCCCAGGGCGAGGGCTCGAAGATGACTTCCAGGCCGTATTCCTCGCCCAGGCGGTCGGCCATGACCTCGAACTGCAGCTGGCCGACGGCGCCGACGATGAAGTCCGAGCCCATCTCGGGGCGGAACAGCTGGGTGACGCCCTCCTCGGCCAGGCCGTCCAGCGCCTTCTTCAGGTGCTTCGCCTTGAGCGGATCCTTGACCCGGACACGCTGGAGGATTTCGGGCGCGAAATTGGGCAGGCCGGCGAAGCGGATCAGGCCGCTTTCGGACAGGCTGTCGCCGACGCGCAGGACGCCGTGGTTGGGGATGCCGATGACGTCTCCGGCGTAGGCGTCCTCGGCCAGTTCGCGGTCCGAGGCGAAGAACATGATCGGGGCGTTGACCGACAGCTGCTTGCCGGTGTTCTGGACCTTCAGCTTCATGCCGCGCTGGAACTTGCCCGAGGCCATGCGGAACATGGCGATGCGGTCGCGGTGGTTGGGGTCCATATTGGCCTGGACCTTGAAGACGAAGCCGGTGACCTCGGGCTCGCCCGGCTGGACGGTCAGGGGGACCGGATCGGGGGCGTTGCGGGTTCCGGCGGGAGCCGCCTTGTGCGCCTTCATGACCTTGGGCGGCGGGGCCCATTCGCCGATCGCGGCCAGCAATTCCTCAATGCCGAAATGGCGCAGGGCCGAACCCCACAGCACCGGGGTCATATGCCCCTCGAGGAAGGACTGGCGGTCAAAGGCCGGATAGCCGCCCTCGACCAGTTCCTGCGCCTCCATCAGGGCCTCGTGTTCGCCGGGCTCGAAATAGCGCGCGGCCTCGGCCAGGGGCAGGGCCTCGGGATGGGGCACGTCCTCGGCCGAGCCGGCGGGCTTGCGGGCGTAGGGCTGGAACCGGCCCGTGCCCATCTCGACCATGCCGCGCAGACGGGCGCCGCTCTCGGCCGGCCACCAGATCGGGGCGGGGTCCAGCTGCAGCCGGCTGGCGATCTCGTCCAGCAGGGCCATCGGATCCTGGGCCTCGCGGTCCAGCTTGTTGATGAAGGTGATGATCGGAATGTCGCGCAGGCGGCAGACCTCGAACAGCTTCAGCGTCTGCGGCTCGATGCCCTTGGCGGCGTCCAGCACCATGATGGCGCAGTCGGCGGCGGTCAGGGTGCGGTAGGTGTCTTCCGAGAAGTCCTCGTGGCCCGGGGTGTCGAGCAGGTTGAACATCTTGCCGTCGTGCTCGAACGTCATGACCGAGGCCGAGACGGAGATGCCGCGTTCCTTCTCGATCTTCATCCAGTCGGACTGGGTGCGCCGGTTCTCGCCGCGCGCGCGCACGGCCCCGGCCGCGCGGATGGCGCCACCGGCCAGCAGGATGTGCTCGGTCAGCGTGGTCTTGCCGGCGTCGGGGTGCGCGATGATGGCGAAGGTCCTGCGGCGCAGGGCCTCCTGTTCGAGAGTGAGCTTCGACATGTTCTATCCGTTGGGCCGCGCGAGGTAGCGCGGACGGGGCCGAAAGTCACCCGTCGGAGAATAACCCCTCGCCAGACAGGGCTTTTGGAGTCATCGTCGGTTCCGGCGAGACGACCCGGTCACGCAGCCGGGCGCCGCCTTTGGAAACGAAGGAACGGCCATGGCCCCGAACCACGCAGACCCGCCCCCGCCTCACACCGGCCCGCATCCCGCCGTCAGCCTCATCGCCGGCTTCGGCGTCATCGTGCTGGGCGCGACGGTGGTGCACGTGCTGTTCAACGCCGTGTTCTAGGGTTCGCCATGGATCAAAGACGTGGACGGGGCTGTCGACGATGACCTTCCACAAGCGCTAGAGCGCGGCCTCTGGCTCCTGGTCGACGTCCACAACCTCCCCGGTCGCGGTTGCGATGGCGCCGAGCATGGTTCGGGCGCGGACGCGGTCGGCGCCGGGGTGGGGCGCGTTGGCGACCGGATCGAGCACCGTCTTCGCCTCACTCCACAGGAACCTGGCCATATAGGCCTCGGCCAGCCTCAGCCGGTTCTCGTCGGCTTGAGGGGCAAGCGCGGTGGCCACCTCCAGGGTCGATATGTCGTTGGCGTTGGGATAGCCGGGCTGCCCGCGCCGCGTGTCGTTCAGGCCGAGATAGATGCGGAAGTCCAGCGGCTTGTATTCCATGGCCTGACCCAAATAGGACATGGCGAGGCGTCGCTGGGACGGTTCGTTCCCGGAGTTCGGCTCCGCCTTGATCTGGTCCATCAGGAGCGCGGCGGCGATGCGTAGCGCGTCTGCGTCCGTGGATGTGGCCGACAGGAGCGGTTGCAGCGTCGCCAGACCTGCCGCCGGGTCGCCCTTCAACCGATGCGCTCGGGCGGCGACCATCATGGCCATGCGCTGGCCCGGGCGCCGCGCCGCCGCCGCGAGGGCGTCGGTGACCAGTTCAGCGCGATGCCGGGCTGCATCGCGGGCCATCTCGGCTCTTCGCTCCGCGGAGCGCGGATCATCGGGGTCGTTGTCGGGCGGGACCACCAGGGGCGTGTCGTCCAGTCGGAGATCATACCAGACCAGGGCGCCGACATCCGCGTCCAGGGTCGAGATCGCGACCTCGGGCATCGGGATTTCGATCTGGGGGGTATAGTAGGTGATGCGTCCGAGAAAGTAGCGGCGCAAGTCGTTCTGAAGTTCGATCGAGGTGCGGCCGGTCGCCGTCTGCATCGCCGCGATCGGGTCGCCGCCCCGGATCACGGCGTTCAGATACTGGCTCAACATCCGCTGTCGTTCGGGCGCGCTCATCAGATAGTGGGTCAGCGCCCAGGCTTGGGCGTAGTAGTCGAAGACGCGAGCCCGACCGGATCGACTGATCCGCCATTTCAGCACGTCGGCCAGGGGCGCCCATTCGTTGCTCCCCAGTTGCGTGAACATCAACATCCGCCCGCGGTCTTCGCGCCCGACCTCGATCTTCTCCGGTTCCATGACGACGGTGGAATAGTATTCGGCGAAGCCCTCCACGAACCACGACGGATAGGCCTCGGCCGACATCTGGAACATGAAATGGTGCGCGTATTCGTGGAACAGGGTGCTCAGCGCCCCCGAGTTTGAGATGTTGGTCACCGTGTAGATGCGACCCGCGTCGGCGGAGTAGAAGCCGGCGATGCTCTCCGAGCCGTCGGGAAGGATGCGGCGCATGTCCCGCGCCCCGTCCGCCAGATAGATTTCCAGCTTCGGAATCTGGACGTCGCTCTGGATCGGATAATAGGTCCGCAGGAGGGCGTCGAAACGTTCGATCTTGGTGGCGTAGGTGCGCAGGGTGCGCTCGGATACGTCGCCGTAGATGATGAAATGGTCGGTTTCCGCCCTCCGCCATTCCGCCCGGGCCGGCGCTGCTGCGAACACAATCAGCGCCGTGACCGCCATGACGGCCGCCCTCAGATATCCCGTCATACGCATGGCCCCCGCTTCGTCAGCCCCAGGCCACAACCTTAAACAGCGGGATGGAGTACGTGCAAGGCCGGGTGTCAGGCCGCCATGCGCATCCACACGGCCCTGTCGGCGGCGACGGCGTCCAGCTTGCCCTTCGAGGCGCGGGTCTTGAGCTGGCGCATGATGGCGGTGGGCAGGGCGCAGAACTGCGGCTCGACCAGCGCGGGGTCGCAGCCGGCGGCGGGGGCGGCGAACAGGGCGGCGTTGACCTCGGGCGACCGGTCGTGGATCAGCCAGGCCAGACGACGGGCGCGCTGGGGATCGTTCTGGTGCATCAGCGGGTCTTCGGCGAACAGCTCGCAGCCCAGCTCCAGGACATAGTCCAGGTCCAGGTTCTCGAACCGGCGCGCGTCGCCGGGCGTGACCGGGGAGGCCTCGTCCAGGTCGAACACAACGTCGTTCAGAAGAAAGAGCATCGACACACCCACCACCGCCGGGCTCGTTTCTCGACCCGTTGAAGATGACCCTAGGCCAGGGCGCTTGCGGTTCCGTTCCCGAACGCGGTTAAGCATTTCGCACCGGCGGGGCGGGGTGGTCACAGGTGGTTAGGGACGAAGAGTGACGAGTGACGAGTGACGAGTGATTAGTGGGAAGGCCAAGGCTGGCTGCGGCTTGCATCTTTCCGGCCGTCGAAAAATCGCCACTCGCCACTCGCCACTCGCCACTCGCCACTCGTCACTCGCCACTCGCCACTCGCCACTCGCCACTAGCCACTAGCCGCTCAAGTCGCCCGCCACCTTCTCCGTGATGAAGTGCCGCCCCTCGCGGTCCTCGATCTCGACCACCCAGATGTCGGGATCGTAGCCGGCCTGGCGCTGGATGTAGGCGTCCAGTTCGCTTTCGAACTCGCTTTCGACCGGCTGCATCCACAGACGTTCGCCGTCGGGACCGAAGGCCTCACTATAGAGTCGGGCGCGGCGGGTTGAGGTGTTGAAGGCCTTGACGATGACCGTGCCGGCGCGCGCGTCGCCCTTGCGCGCGACCGTGGCGAAGGCTCCCGACAGCTCGGCGCGGCGGATCAGGGCGGACACCCACAGGTCGCTGGACAGAAGCACTTTGATAACCCTGCTCGGAAACCGGACCGGAACGCGTGGCGCGTAGGGTGCGGCCCATGACGATAGGCCAGACCGCCCCGAAGACCAAAGCCGCCTTGCTGGCCGCCGCCGTTCTGTGCGCGCCGCAGGCCGCGTCGGCCGGGCCCGCCGACACCTATTACGAACGCGCCTTCAT
>NZ_JBAZOS010000020.1:0-50826 GCF_041648615.1 Brevundimonas sp. | reverse complement strand
TCGCCATTTAGGCCCTTTCGAAACTAAGCCCGGGCGGGCAGGAGCGGCCAGGCTCCTGGGCTCCTCCGTTTCAACCCGGAGGACAGTCCCTTCGCACGCCGAAGGGGGGAGCAACCCGTCCTCAAGCGCGGTCCGGTTCCGCCGCGCGCCGCCCGAGGGCGAGGCGCGACGTCCCGCAACGATCACACCCGCCGCACGTGATTGGCCCTGGCGCCAGACGCCCTCCCCCCGCGACGGGATGAGGGAATGATAAGGCCGTGGGGAACGGCGCCAGGAATATAGTTTGGGAAAAGCGGAAGCCGTTGATGCGGCGGGATATTGTCTCGCCAACCCGACTATAGATTCGCGGAGTAGCGTCCGTAGTCGTCTCCTCCCCATCGCAGATGGGGAGGTGGATCGGCGGCGAAGCCGACGAGACGGAGGGGGCGACGCCGGCGGGGCCGGTGGATCGCTCAAAATCCGCCAGCGAGTCGCCCCCTCCACCACCCGCGCGAAGAGCGCGGGCGGTCCCCCTCCCCACGAGGTGGGGAGGAGACGGCGGGCGCTGGTGTTATGTGATCCGCTTGGCCGACACCGGGTCGCTGGCGGGGAAGGTCTCTTCCAGGCCTTCGTCCAGCAGGGCTTCCTGGCGGTCTTCGGCGTCGCGTTCCTCTTCGCAGAGCTGGTCCGGCTTGCCGTGCTCCCGTTCCGCCTTGCGCGCATGGGGCGCGTCGTCGGCAGGGGACTGCTGATGATCGGGTTTGTGCGTCTGAGTGGTCATGGCCGCCCTCCTTGTTTCGCGGGGTGATCTTCGTCGCCGTCGGGGCCGTAGCCCAGGTCGGCGATATCGTCGTCGGAGAGGCTCTTCGCCTCCCAGTGGGCGGCGCTGGCCTGGGCGCCGCGGACGTTGCGCATCAGGCCGGTGTAGACCAGTTCGACCTCGTCCGGGCCCCGTTCTCCGGCGCTCTCGGCGTCGATCTCGGTCAGGCGTTCGCCGTCCACGCCCAGCAAGGCGTCGGCCTCGGCCTCGATGCCCGAGGCGCCCTGGATCTCGTCCAGATCGTCCTCGACGTCCTCGTCGAACTCTTCCTCGTCGGCGTCGCCGTCGACCTGGGTGACGTCCAGCACGGGATCGGCCTCGTCCAGCAGGATGTCGCCGTCGCCCTCGTCGTCGATATGGGTTTCGTCAAAGACTTCCGACTGTTCCTGATCGTCCGAATAGTCGTCGAGTTCGGGCATGAGGTCGCTCCCTGTTCGGGAGATCAACGCCCCGCCGCTATCCGGCGTTCCCGACCTTGACCGCCTCGTCGAGCGCGGCACGGACGCGGTCGATCACGCCTTCCCAGGCGTCGAATCCGTCGCGCCGGAAAAAGCGCAGGTGCGGATAGAAGGGATACTTCTGGGTCGCCAGATAGTGCCAGTCGTCGGGCGCCGTGATCATCCAGGCCGCGCCGCCGACGGCCGCCGCCAGATTGGTCCCGGCGATGCCCGGCCCGATCACCAGATCCAGGGCGACGGACAGGGCCGCCACGTCCTCGAGATCGTCCTTGAGATTGATCGGCGGGGTCCAGATCGACACGCCCGCCGCCTCGGCCGCGGCCAGGTCGTCGGCGACGTCGCCGCATTGCAGGTTGACCATCACGGCGCCCGGCGTCTCCAGCACGGGCCGCCAGCGTTCGAAGCTGGAGAAGTAGCGGGCCCGCGAACCGGTCAGGACCAGGCTCTTCCAGTGCAGGCCGACCTTCAGCCCCGGGCCCAGCTTTTCCAGCTCGGCGCGCCAATGGGCCACCTTGTCCGCGTCCGCCTTCAGATAGCCGCGGCGGTCCGGGAACCGGTCGACGGACGGGCGGTAGGCGGCCAGCAGGGAAGCCATCGGAATCCAGGCGTCGACGCCGTCCTCCATCTCCTCCACGAAGGGGACATAGCGGGTGATGCGGCCTTCCAGCTTGACCGCCCGGTGGGCGCCGAAGACGGCTTGCGGATACGCCCTCTGGAACAGGCCGATGAGGCGCGGCTCGACCGCCACCAGGACCTTGCCGTCCGGACCGACCGCCTCGATGGCGTCGCCGATGCAGGTTCCGAACACCATTTCGTCGGCGATGCCCTGTTCGCCCACGATCAGGAGCCGCTTGCCGCGGATGTCTTCGGTCTTGGGGTCCCAGCGCGGGGCCTCGACAGCCACCCGCATGGCCTCGGGAAGATGCGGGTCCAGCCGCACCTCATAGGCCTCGAACCCCTCGGGAATGCGGCCCAGGGTCATCAGCAGCATGGCCCGCGCCATGGTCATCATGGCCCGTTCATAGGGGCTTTCGGCGCCGGGCAGGGCGGCGTCCAGATCCTCCAGCGCGCCGGCCGCATCGCCCAGCGGCTGGCGCGCATTGGCCCGGTTGTAGCGCGCCTTGGCGAAGGCCGGGTCGTGCCGCAGCGCCTCCTCGAAGAAGGTCAGGGCGGTGGCCATGTCGCCCTGATCGCTCAGCACCGTGCCGAGGGTGTTCCACAGCACCGGCGATTCGGGCTCGACCCCCAGAAGGGCGCGCAGCGTCTCGACCGCGTCGCCGTAGCGTTTCTGGTCGCGCTGCACGCAGGCCAGGTTGTTGGTCGCCTCGACATGCCCGGGTTCGGCCGCCAGATATTTGACCAGCAGCTTTTCGGCGATGTCGAGATAACCCATCTGCTGCGCCAGCCGGCCCAGGTCGTGGGCCACGTCGGTCTCGTTGGGCAGCAGTTTCAGGGCGGCCTCATAGGCCAGCAGGGCCTGGCCGAAATCGCCCGACTTCTCGCGGCAGATGGCCAGGACGTGCCAGGCCAGGCCGCTGGTCTCGTCGATCTGCAGCGCGTCGAGCGCCCGTCTGGCGCCGAGGGCGAAGTCGCCGGCGCGAATCGCCATCAGGGCGGCCTTCAGCTTCTCGAGGCCCTTGCGCTGGGCCTTGACCGCCAGCTTCGGATTGGCCAGCTGCCGCGACAATTTGCGGATGGCTTCGGGCGAGGCGGAGTCTCCGACCATTCCCTGGGCGGCCAGCTGGGGCGCGTGGACGAGCTCTGGAGCCAGATCGGCTGCGGACATGGATCGATCCTGAAGTGTCCCGGAAGGATCGCCGCCGGGGTCACAAGACATGGTTAACCACGACTGTTTAGCGTGCGTTTGTTCCCGGCTTCCTAACGTCGCCGCGAGCCTGTCAGGAGATGCTCCCGCAAATGCCGCTCAAGCTGTCGCTCAAACCCGGCGAGAAATTCGTGCTCAACGGCGCGGTGGTCCAGAACGGCGACCGTCGCGGCGTGCTGATCCTTCAGAACAAGGCTTCGGTGCTGCGCGAGAAGGACATTCTCCAGCTCGAGGACGTCAACAGCCCGGCGACCCGCGTCTATTTCCCGGTCATGATGATGTACCTGGACGAGGCCCAGGCGCCGAAGGTCTATGACGAGTTCGCCTTGCGTCTGACGGAGTTCATGAGTGCGACGCGCAATCCGCAGGTGCTGGCGGACTGCGTGGCGGCGTCACGGCATGTGATGGCGCGCGAATACTACAAGGCCCTGATGGCGGCGCGAAAACTGGTGGATTACGAGGAAGGGCTGGCGAATGTCGCTGCAGGCGTACAAGACCGCGGCCACGCGGGCTGAAAACCCGCGTGAAACGGAATATCGGCTGTTCGGGCAGGTGACCCGGGCGCTGATGCAGGCCTCGACGGTGGACGCGACCGATGTCGCCACCCGGATCGACGCCCTGGACTGGAACCGCCGGCTGTGGTCGGCGCTGGCGACCGACTGCGCCAATCCGGACAATGCGATGGACAAGAGCCTGCGGGCCCAGATCATCTCGATCAGCCTTTTCGTCAGCCGCCATTCCTCGGCGATCATGCGCGGCGAGGACGATTTCGACGCCCTGATCGACATCAACAAGATGGTCATGCAGGGGCTCGCCGGTCCCGGAGCGGCCCAGGCCGCCTGAGCCGGCCCGGGTAGGCAAGACGCGCCGCGCCGGACCGGTCAGACCTGCCGGGTCGCGGCGCGGCGCGCTCCTAAAACATTGAAAAGATTGACGCAAGCATCGGCCCGGAAACCGGCCCGATGCTTGCGTGGGCGTGCGCGAACCAGAATTGGTTCGACGGCCAGAAGGCCGTTCTTCACCTCCAGAATGGAAGGACAGCCGATGGTTATGTCGGTCAACACGAACACGGGCGCGCAAGTCGCGCTCCAGAACCTGAACGCGACCAACGCCTCGCTGGCGACGGTGCAGAACCGGATCAACACCGGCAAGTCTGTCTCCAGCGCCAAGGACAACGGAGCCATCTGGGCCATCGCCCAGGGGCAACGCGCCGACATCGGGGCGCTGAGCGCGGTCAAACAGTCGCTCGATCGTGGCATCGCCGCGGTCGATGTGGCCCTGGCGGCGGGCGAGACGGTCTCCGACCTCTTGCTCCAACTGAAGGAGAAGGCACTCGCTGCGACGGATGCGTCACTCAAGACGTCGGCGCGCGCGGCTCTGAACGAGGATTTCAAGGCCCTTCGCGACCAGATCGCCACGGTCACCGGCAATGCCGAATTCAACGGGGTCAACCTGCTGAAGACGGGAGCGACGGGGTTCCAGGCCCTGGCGAACGTGACGGGCACGTCCAGCCTGACGGTTGGCGCGGAAGTCCTGGCTCTGGGCGGCGCGAATGTGACGATCGCGACCACGCAGTCGATCGACACCCTGACCAAGGCGACGGCTTCGCTTACGGCCGTCACCACCTCCATCGACAAGGTCTCGGCCTCGCTCGCGCGGCTGGGCACCAAGTCGAAGGCGCTCTCGACCCACCTGACGTTCGTCGCCAAGTTGTCGGACGCGCTGGAGGCGGGAGTGGGCAATCTGGTCGACGCCGATCTGGCGAAGGAAAGCGCCAAGCTCCAGGCCCTGCAGACGAAGCAGCAGCTGGGGGTTCAGGCCCTGGGCATCGCCAATCAGACGCCGCAACTGGTGCTGTCGCTGTTCCAGAACTGACAGCTTCAGGTTCGAACAAACGCCGGAGGGGGAGACCTCTCCGGCGTTTCGTCGTTCAGAACAGGCCGGTGAGCCAGGTCCAGAACTGCGGCAGCAGGCTGTTGGCCCATTCCCAGACCGGCAGGAGATAGGGCGAGACCCAGGTCCAGGCCAGCCAGACGACCAGGCCGGCCGTGCAGATCAGACCGACGGCGGTCCAGGCGAGGAGGATGGCCAGACCGTCGCGCTGCAGCAGGCCGAAGCCGAAGGCGGAGATGATCAGGGCCGGGATCAGGTTGCCGCCCCACAGCGGCAGGATCAGGATGCAGGCCAGAAGGAAGGTGGCGACGCCGATCAGAACCTCGGACAGCTCGCTGGTCATGATCGACAGGCGGGGCCGCGACAGCCGCTCCATCATTCTCAGCCGCGGAAGCACCCGCGCCACACCCTGCCGATAGGCCTGGCGCTCGATCGCGCGGCGCAGGGCCCAGCGCGGCAGCCACAGCTGGTCCTGGCGGATGGCCAGTTGCAGGCCCATCAACAGCAGCGGCGCGCCCAGCACGGTCGTCGTGCCCGGGATGATTCCGATGGCCACGCTCAACAGACCGAAGAACAGCATCAGGGCGCCGAAGCCGCGCTCGCCGAAGGCGTTGACCAGTTCGCCGAGGTAGAGCTTGGGATCGTCCTTGAGGCCGATGTCGTGGATCACCTGCGAGAAGGGCCGGGTGTCGCTCTGATAATCATAGTCGGGCATCGGGCGGCGTCCGGGGGGAGAGAGTCCGATCTAGGCGCGACTGTACGCGGACGCCACTTAACAAACGTCAATCCGGGGCCGGGGGCTCAGGGCTTCACGTGCCCGGGCTTGCCCTTGCGGGTGGTGTGGGCGAATTCCTCGAGCTGCTTTTCGGTCATCGACTCGACCATCTGCTTCGAGGCGCCCTTCAGTTCGGATTCGGGCGTGTCGCCGCGTTTGGCCGACAGGGCGGCTCCGGCGGCTTTCTGCTGGGCGGCGGATCTGGCGGGCATGGGGCGGCTCCTTTCGTGGAGGAGCAATCCCGAAGCGTCCGACGGGTTCCTCAGCTTCCCAGCAACTCCCGCCCGATCAGGAAGCGCCGGATCTCGTTCGTCCCCGCGCCGATGTCGTACAGCTTGGCGTCACGGACCAGCCGTTCGACGGGCCATTCCTTCGTATAGCCGGCGCCGCCCAGGGCCTGGACGGCCTCGAGGCTGACCTTCACCGCGTTCTCGCTGGCCAGCAGGATGGCCCCGGCGGCGTCGTAGCGCGTGGTCTTGCCGGCGTCGCAGGCGCGGGCCACGGCGTAGACATAGGTCCGGGCCGAGTTCAGGGCGACGTACATGTCGGCGACCTTGGCCTGCATCAGCTGGAAGCTGCCGATGGCCTTGCCGAACTGTTTGCGCTCGCGGACGTAGGGCAGGACCACGTCCATCGCCGCCTGCATGATGCCCAGCGGACCGCCTGACAGCACCGCCCGCTCATAGTCGAGGCCGCTCATCAGCACCCCGGCGCCGCCGCCGACCGGGCCCATGACATTCTCTTCCGGGACCTCGCAGTCCTCGAACACCAGTTCGGCGGTGTCCGAGCCGCGCATGCCCATCTTGTCCAGCTTCTTCGAGACGCTGAAGCCCTTCATGCCCTTTTCGATCAGGAAGGCGGTGACGCCGCCGCTGCCTTCGCCGGTGCGGGCGTAGACCACCAGGGTCTCGGCGTGCGGGGCGTTGGTGATCCAGAATTTCGTGCCGTTCAGGACGTAGCGGTCGCCGTCCTTGCGGGCCTGGGTGCGCATCGACATGACGTCCGAGCCCGAGCCGGCCTCGGACATGGCCAGGGAGCCGACGTGTTCGCCCGAGATCAGCTTCGGCAGATATTTCCGCTTCTGCTCGTCGGTGCCCCAGCGGCGGATCTGGTTGACGCAGAGGTTGGAGTGGGCCCCGTAGGCCAGGCCGATGGAGGCCGAGGCGCGCGACACCTCCTCCATGGCCACGACGTGTTCGAGGTAGCCGAGGCCGAGGCCGCCGTACTCTTCCTCGACGGTGATTCCATGCAGGCCCAGTTCGCCCATCTCGGGCCACAGCTCGCGTTTGAAGGCGTTGGTCTCGTCGATCTCGGCCGCCAGCGGGGCGAGGCGGTCGGTCGCCCAGCGGGCGGTGGTCTCACGGATCATGTCGGCGTTGTCGCCGAGGCCGAAATCCATCGATTGGGGGGCGTTGGGAATGCTCATGTCGGCGGGGGTAGCACCGCGCGCCGCCGCCGCAAAGTCGCTCAAACCCTCTCCCGGGGGAGAAGAAGCGTCAGTCCGGCTTGCCCCAGCGGACGTAGAGGTTCCACGAGGACACGCCGACGCAGATCACGCCGATCAGGGCCAGGGCCCAGGCGATGACGCTGGTCTCGCCCATGGGCGAGGGCTGTTCGACCGCCAGGCGGAAGGCCGCCGCCGAGGCCCCGCAGGCGGCCAGACCGACGCCGCCCATGATCAGGAAGGCGCCGGTTTCGCTCCAGTCGAACCGCCGCGGCGGGGTCGGCTCGACCTCGTGGCGCAGGACCGACAGCGTCGGCTCGTCCTCGAAAAGCACGGTCTCCTCGACGGCGGCCGGCGCGGCGCGGGCTTCCTCGGGCCAGGCCGGACGGTCGGCCCGAACCATGTCGGCCTGAACCATGTCGGCCTCGGTCAGGGGCGTGAGAACCAGCGGCTGGTCCATCGGCGGGAAGGGCGAGATCGCGGGCGCCGGCGAAACCAGCGGAATGACGGGCGTCAGGTCAGGCGCCCCCGTCGGGCTCGGGACCGGAGCCTCCGGCTCCGCCTCGACCGGAACCGTCTCCGGTTGAGCGGGCTCGACAGCCGCGGGTTCCGGCTCCACCGCGGGTGCGGGCGCCGCAGGCTCGAAACCGGGCAGGGGACCGATGATGGCGGCGGCGTAGGGCGAATAGCGGTTGAGATGGGCGGCGTGGACGGCCGGCGCCGGTGGCGCGGGAGCGGCCGGAGCCGGCGCCGCCTCAGGCGACAGGTCCGGCCCGGCGGCGAGGAGGGGCGTGGCCTCGGGCCCGGGCGCTTCATCCGGCAGGGCGGCGACGGCGTGGGCGTCGGTCGCCTCGGCCTGCGCCTGCGCCGGCTCAGTCGACGGGGACGGCAGGGGGGCGGCCAACAGGTCGGCCAGGGTGACGGCGGACGCCGGATCGGCGACGAACAGGGCGCGTTCGGCGGCGCGGCGGCGCAGGCGGGACTCGGGCGACGCGGCCTCCGGCCAGCCGATCAGGGCCTCGGCGGCGCGGTCCGCCTGCCCCTCGTTGAGACGCTGCAGGACGTCGGAGGCCAGGAAGCGCTCGACTCCCACGGAGATGGCGAAACTGGCCAGGGCGTCGAACTGGTGCTGGTTCAGCGTGGCCGGGGCCCGTTCGTTCAGGGCCCGCACCACTGGCAGGAGGTCGTATTGCAGCAGCAGTTCGGCGTCCTGCTCGCCCACGCCCAGACCCTCGCGGGCCGAGGCGGTGTGGCCATAGCCGATGACCCAGCGCCCGTCCTCGCCGCGCACGGCGTGCGGACGGAAGCCCTCGAAGCTCTTGATGAGGACGACCCCCTCGCGGGAGACCTTCAGACGTGGCGTGGTCGGACTGGACACGGATTGACCCAAATCGAGACGGGCTTGCTCGCCCGTTGAGGGAACGAGCAAGGGCCGGGCCGTGATCAGATCAACACAAGCGTGGCGAGACCAAGGAAGATCAGGAATCCGAAGAAGTCCGTCGTCGCCGTCACGAACACGGCCGAGGACACGGCCGGGTCGAACTTCAGTTTCGACAGGGTCAGGGGCGTCAGAACCCCCACCGTGGCCGCGACCACGAGATTCAGCACCATCGACACGGCGATCACCGCCCCGATGCGCCAGTCACCCGACCACAGGGCGGCGGCGCTGCCGATCAGCGGCGCCAGAACCAGGCCGTTGGCCAGGCCGACCGCCAGCTCGCGGCGGAAGGTTCGCGGGGCGTTGGAGCTGTTCAGCTCGCGCGTCGCCAGGGCGCGCACGGTCACGGTCAGGGCCTGGGTGCCGGCGTTGCCGCCGATGGCGGAGACGATGGGCATCAGCACCGCCAGGGCCACGATCTGCTCGATAGTCGCGCCGAAGAAGGCGATGACGCTGGCCCCGAGCATGGCGGTGGCCAGGTTGATGGCCAGCCACGGCACGCGGCCGCGCACGATCTCGGACACTGACGAGCCCCGGTCCTCGTCGGACACGCCGGCCAGGCGGAGGATGTCCTCGCGGTTCTCCTCCTGGATGATGTTGACGATGTCATCGACGGTGATCTGACCCACCAGCCGGCCCTCGGCGTCGATGACGGGGGCCGAGATCAGGTGGTATTTCTCGAAGATGTAGGCGACCTCTTCCTGGTCCTGGTCGACCGCGATCTCGTTGATCGGCTCCATGATGTCGGTCAGGGCGATCGACCGCGACGCGCGCAGCAGGCCGCTGACCGGCAGGCCGCCGACCGGCCTGTTGGACGGATCGACGATATAGATGTCGAAGAACAGCTCGGGCAGATCCTCGCCCTGCTTGCGGATGTGGTCGATGGTGTCGCCGACGTTCCAGAACGAGGGCGCGGCCATGACCTCGCGCTGCATCAGGCGGCCGGCGGAATCCTCGGCGTAGCGCAGCGAGCTCTCGATCGCGGCGCGGTCGACCTCGGGCATGGCCGCCAGCACGCGTTCGCGCTGGTCGTCCTCGAGATCCTCGACCACGGCGGCGGCGTCGTCGGAATCCAGCTCCTGCAGCGCCTCGGCCAGGATCAGGTGCGGGACGCGTTCCAGCACCTCCTCGCGGATGTTGTCGTCCAGCTCGGGCAGGGTTTCCGCCAGCAGGTCCGCCGGCAGCCACAGCACGACGACGGCGCGGTGCTCGGCGGTCAGGAAGCCCATCAGATCGGCCACGTCGGCCGGGTGCAGGTCTTCCAGCAGGGAGCGGAGCTTGAGGCCGTCGCCGGCGTCGGAGGCGTCGACGACCTTTTCGACGAAGGACGCCGTCAGGACGTAGTCGTCATCCAGGGCGTCGTGATCGATGTCGGCGTGGGAGGCAGGCGGCAGGGGGGCTTTTGCGGTGGTAGTCACGCTTGGCCTCCCTGCCATGTATCAGCGATAAGTCGTTGATTTGCCTTACAAAAAACGATGGTGCGGTCGAGAAGACTCGAACTTCCACTCCGGTTAGGGAACAGCGACCTCAACGCTGCGCGTCTACCAATTCCGCCACGACCGCTCGCATCGGAGGGGGGCTGATAGCGGAGAGATGCGGGGAAGGGAAGGGGGCTGATGAGGGATTAGGCAGTAGGCGACAGGCAGTAGGAAAGCAGCGCTCTTCAGCGTCCCGGATGGTTCTGCAGTTTAGAGATCAGGCGGTTGAGCATGCGACCGAGTTCGTCAGCCGCGCCAAGCAGTGCATCGGTCGAAGCGGAGGGCGTCACGCCGATCCTTTCCGCGAGGATCAGGTGGGTTTCGAGTTCCTTCAGGGAGCCTTGGGCGATCCGCAGGAAGTTCAGGTAGGCCGGTTTCGTGGAACGGCCGTATCCTTCGGCGATATTGGCCGCGATGGAGGAAGCCGCCCTGCGGGTTTGCGATGTCAGGCCGAACAGCTCATCACGAGGGTAGTTTCGGCTAAGCGCATAGGCACCCACTGCGAGGTCCATCGCCCGTTGCCAGACGAGCAAGTCACGATAGCTGCGCACTTCGGACACTCGTCCCTCCGTTCACACCCCCTAATGCCTACTGCCTACTGCCTGATCCCTAGGCCGCGCCGGCCATGAAATCGTAGACGTCGGCCGCGCGGGTCACGGTGATGGCGATGCGGTCCTCGCGGATCTCGATCTCGCCGCGCGCGACCGGGTGGTTGTTCGCCAGGATCCAGACCTCGTCCGATTCCGAGGCGTCGAGCGGGATGACGGCGCCGCGGCCCATGCGGAGCAACTGGCTCATGGGCAGCACGGAGCGCCCCAGAACGACCGAGATCTCGACTTCGACGGCTTCGATCTGGCTCATGGGGGACTCGGCTACTGACTCTGACTGGGCGATCTGGACTTGCATGGCGCTCCCGGGCCCCACATTGGGAGCATCATGCTTTCCCAAGCCTTAAGCTCAGCCGTCCCGAAACTGGTCCGCGCCGACGGCCGGGCGGTCGAATGGGCGGTGTCGGACGGGCGGGTCGGCTATGAGGCCGCGGTGGCGGCCATGGAGGCCCGGGCGGCGGCCATAGCCGCGGGCGAGGCGGCCGAACTGGTCTGGCTGCTGGAGCATCCGCCGCTGTACACGGCCGGGGTGTCGTCCAGGGATGGCGACCTGCTGGATGCGACGCGGTTTCCGGTGCACCGGACGGGGCGGGGCGGGCAGTTCACCTATCACGGGCCCGGCCAGCGGGTGGCCTATGTGATGCTGGACCTGACCGCGCGCGGCAGGGACGTGCGGGCCCTGGTGCGCGGGCTGGAGCAGTGGATCATCGGCGCCCTGGGCGCGTTCGGCGTGCCCGCCGACGTGCGCGAGGGCCGCGTCGGGGTCTGGGTCGAGCGCAAGGGGCTGACAAGTGAAGGCCTGGGCTGGTCGCGCGAGGACAAGATCGCCGCCATCGGCGTCAAGGTGCGCAAATGGGTCAGCTTCCACGGCGTCAGCCTGAACGTGGAGCCCGACCTGGGCCATTTCGCCGGCATCGTGCCGTGCGGAATCGCGGAGCATGGGGTGACCAGCCTCGTCGACCTGGGCGTGCCGGCGACCATGGACGAGGCCGACGCGGCGCTGAAGACCAGTTTCGGACGGGTGTTCGGCGCGACGACGGCGGGCGTTGCGCCGGTTCAGGGCGGCGGCTAGTCCTCGGCCAGCACGATGACCCGGTCCTCGGGCTCGTAGGACAGGCGTTCCGACTTGGGCGGATTGACCACCACCCCGCCCATGTTGCGGCTGTCGTCGGCGTCGTCCGGGCGGCGGCGGCGGTAGCCGATGGCGGTCTCGCCGCGGCGGCGGGCGGCCTCGACGATGGTGTAGAAGCTGACCGGCAGGTCCAGATCGACGTAGTCGCCGACGGGGCGCATGTAGATTTCCGAGCCGTCCTCATCCAGCAGGTCGTCGAAGATGGCGGACAGGTATTCGTTCTCGGACGCCTGGGCCAGCATCAGGCTGACCAGCCGGTTGGACACCACGAAGTCGTCGGCGCGGGTGACCTCGGCCAGTTCGCGGTTGCGGATGTCGATCATCTCCGAGACCACGCTGATGTGCTCGCCCAGCCGCTCGGACAGTTTTCGCAGGTGCAGCAGGGTGATCAGCGTCCGGGTGTCGGCGGACTGGGCCTCCATGTGGTCGGAATAGCCCAGCACCATGATGCTGTCGTAGGTCAGGGGCTCCAGCGCCTCCAGGGAGGCGGCGTGGCTGGTGTCGATGATCCGGACCCCGACCTTCATGTTCTTCGAGCCGAGCGGCATGGCGCGGATCTCGTCGGCCAGGCCGGGGACGTCGCCGGCCACGGTCAGGACCGAGCCCGGCTTGACGTAGCGCGACAGCTCATGGGCGATCATGGGGCCGCGCCGGTTCCAGCCGATGACCAGCACCCGTTCGGCCGAGCGGCGGACCGCCGCCGGCTTGCGGACGGCGGCGGCGTCGACGGCGTCGTCGGGCATGGGACTGAGCCGGATGGCGGCGTCGTCCTCGGCGATGATGACAGCGCGGCTGCCGGCGGTGATGACCTCGTCCATCGGCGGATTCATCCGCACCCGGCCGTCGGGATAGCTGAGGCCGATCAGGGCCGAGTCCTCATAGCCCATGACCGCGTCGCCATAGGTGACGCCGACCAGCTCCTCCAGTTCGGTGGTGTAGATTTCGCAGCCGTCGAAATCGAGCAGTTCGGAATAGACGGCCGACAGCCCGGCCTGGCGGCTGGACTGGACCACGATGCGCGAGATCAGGTCGTCGGCCAGAACCAGCTGGACCTCGTCGCCGCCGACGATGCGGGCCACCTCGGCGTTGCGGGCGTCGCGCAGTTCGGCGGCGATGCGATAGCGTTCGTCGCGGCGCTTGGGATCGTTGGTCAGGGCCAGGACGGTCTTGATCACCTGGCTGTCGGGATCCGCCGCGCCGCCGGGCGAGACGACGATGATCGAGCGGCAGGTCTGGGCGTTGACCAGGCTGAGGTCGAACAGGTCGGTGGGGTCGCCGCTGCGGCAGATGATGCGGGTGTTGCCGAGGTCTGGGACCTTGTCGGCGATCTCGTCCTCCATCTCGACCTTGTCCCGGTCGGCCATGATGACGATGCGCGGATTCTTCCGGCTGGCGTTGGCGATGACCAGTTCGGACAGGATGTCGAAGATCGACGGCGACCAGTTCAGGATGATGGTGTGGTCGCTCTCCAGCACCCGCGACCGGCCCTTGCGCAGCCCCTCCAGCGCCGAATCGAGCCCGGCCGAGATGATCGAGATCAGGGCCGAGAACACCAGGATGCCCATCAGGGTCACGAACAGGGTGACGAAGCGGAACACCCAGCCCGAATCCCCGCCCATGGTCCCGGCGTCCATGGTCCGCATCAGCGACTGCCAGGCCGCCTCGCCGAAGTCAAAGCCTCCGTCCGGCCCGATGCGGGTCAGGGCCAGAAGCGTTGCGGCCAGGGCGATGGTCACCAGCGACACCAGCGCCAGCCAGCCGGCCAGCGCCACCGGTCCCGCCGCCATGCTCTTGTCGAAGGCGTAGCGCAGCCGTTCCCCCGTCGTGACCGCCCCGGCGTGACCCTTGGTGGTCGAGACCCTGGCCGCAGTCTTCGATGCGCCGCGTGCGGCGTTGGCGCGGATAAGCGAGCCCATGGTTTCGTTCCCCCGCGCGCCCGCAGGGCGGCGTCTTGATCTCCGCCGCCCCCCAATGACCGGCGATCGCACCGGCGGCCACAGCCGCGCCTCGGGACGAACCCCGCCTTCCTACGACGGAAGCCCTGCCCCGGATACAGCCGCGATCAGGGCGCGCCCCGGCTTTTTTGTCGCGTTTTGACGGTTGCAAGGGTCGTCTTAACCTTGGCAGGTGCAACGTCGGCGCGCGCTCGCAGACCGAACAGGATCCCCGCTTGATGCCAGTCCCGCTGTCCCGCCCGGAACAGGATGTCGACGCCCTGGCGATCAGCACCTTCTTCGACGTGTCGCTGGACCTGCTGGTCATTCGTGAGCTGGACGGACGCGTGGTTCGGGTCAGTCCCTCGTGGGAGACCACCCTGGGCTGGCGGCCCGACGAGGTGGAGGGACGCCCGCTGCTTCGGCTGGCCCATCCCGACGACATGACCGCGACCCTGGAGAGCGTGGTCGAGGTCGAGAACCGCGCTCCGGACGATCCGGTCACCGGCATGATCAACCGCTATCGCCACAAGGACGGCGGCTACCGCACCCTGGAGTGGCGGGCCCGGCGCGTCGGCGACCGCATCTATGGCGTGGCCCGCGACGTCACCGACCGGGTCCTGGCCGATCGCGAGCTGATGGAGGCCAAGGCCGCCGCCGAGGTCGCCAACCAGGCCAAGACCGACTTCCTCGCCAATATGAGCCATGAGATCCGCACGCCGCTGAACGGCGTCATCGGCCTGGTCGGCGTGCTGGCCCAGAGCGAGCTGACTCCGGCCCAGCGCGAGCTGGTGGCGCTGATCGACCAGTCGGGCGTGACCCTGGAGCGGCTGGTGTCCGACATCCTGGACGTGGCCAAGATCGAGGCCGGCCATCTGGACTTCGCCATCGGCGACATGGACCTGGAGCGCGAACTGGACGGGGTCATCGACACGGCCCGGGTCAAGGCCGAACTGAAGGGGCTGGCCTTCCACGTCACGCGCGGCCCCGGCGCCCGCGGCGACTTCCTCGGCGACGCCACCCGCATCCGCCAGGTGCTGTCCAACCTGCTGTCCAACGCCGTCAAATTCACGCCCGAAGGTCATGTCTCGGTCTCGATCGAGGTGGCCGACGACACGCCCGAGCCCGGCGTCGCCCTGCTGACCCTGACGGTGCGCGACACCGGCGTGGGCTTTGACGCCGCCGCCGGCGAGGCCCTGTTCCAGCGCTTCAGCCAGGCCGACAGCACCATCACCCGCCGCTTCGGCGGCACCGGCCTGGGCCTGTCGATCTGCCGCTCGCTGGTCGAGATCATGAGCGGCGAGATCGAGGCCGAATCCACGCCCGGCGAGGGCAGCTGTTTCACCGTCGCCATCCCCCTGTCGCGCACGCGCTCGGTCGCCGCCCATGACGCGGCCAATGACGCCGCCCGGGCCGCGGCGACAGCCCGTGACGAAGGTCGCGGCGCCCTGGCTGTCGGGTCGGCGCCGTGGATCGGCGACGCGCCCCTGCGGGTGTTGCTGGCCGAGGATCACCCGGTCAACCAGCGCGTCGTTCAGGCCATCCTGGCCGGCGACGGCATGGAGGTGATCACTGTCGGCGACGGCGCCCAGGCGGTCGCGGCCTTCGCCGCCGGCCCGTTCGACCTGATCCTGATGGACATGCAGATGCCGGTCATGGACGGCCTGACCGCGACCCGCGCCATCCGCGCCATGGAACAGGCCCAGGACCGCCCGCGCACACCCCTGATCATGCTCAGCGCCAACGCCATGGCCCACCATGTCCAGGACGCGGCCGACGCCGGCGCCGACAGCCATCTGGCCAAGCCGATCACGCCCGGGGCCCTGATGCAGGCCATGGAGATGACGCTTCCGCTCGGGGTCATGCTGGCGGCGGCGAGTTAGGGCCGAACCTCGGCTCCCCCACATCCGTGCATCCCCGCGAAGGCGGGGACCCAGGCTTTAACCTCACCACCGGTGTCGGACCGAGCGCCGGTCGCCTCAGCCCGTCTGGTTGCAGCCCAGACCGGGATCCCCGCCTTGGCGGGGATGCACGGAGGATTTTGACGGTCGGAGCCGACGACGCCGACCACGGACCTGCCAAGGTTGACGCCGCCTGACGCCGGATCCGCCGGACCCTGGCCGCTCTATCCGCCGTAGCCGCGTCCGCCGCCGCCAAAGCCGCCGCGCGAGACCACGGCGGTGCGGCTCTGGGCCCGGACCGGGGCCTTGCGCGCGACGTCGACGTCGTTGCGGTTGGCGACGGTGCGGCCCGTCCGGTAGTCGCGCGACAGATAGCCGCCGCCGTAGCCGTTGGAGTACTGGCCGTCGCGGTCGCGATACAGGGCGCCGCCGCCGCGATAGCCGCCGCCGTTCATCAGCTGGCCGATGATGAAGCCGGTCGCCAGCGGGCCGAAGAAGGACCCGCCGCCGCTGTTGTTGAGCGGCCGGCATTGTTCCGGACCCCATTGGCCCTCGCACTCTTCCCGCGTCGCATAGCGCGGCGCGCCCTCGGCGGCCTGGCGCTGGGCCTCTGCGTAGGCGGTGTCGCATTCCGCGTCGGTGACGTCGTTGGCCGCCTTGCACTCGGCCGTCGAGGTGTAGGCCAGGGCCGGGTCGGGCTCCGCTACCGGTATGGAGCGTTGCGGCGAGCCGCAGGCGGCCATGGAGAAGCTGACGGTGGCCATCAGGCTGGTGACCTGCAGCGTCCGCGAGCGCTTCATCCGGCGCAGGGTGGTGGTTTCGGGAAGGGTGTGTTCGCTCATCGGATCAGGCCGTCATGCAGGCGGCGTTGAGCAGGCCCACGCCGATGGAAATCGAGGCCAGATAGACGCCCGCCGCCGTCTCGCCGGCCTCGATGCGGGAGGCCAGCGCCTTGTACAGCACCCGGCTGACGACGATGAAGGCGAGGATCTGGATGACGCCGGCCAGCAGGGCCCAGGCCGCGAACTCCGGCAGGCTGACGGTGTGCGACAGGGCCGAGGCGAGCGGCAGGACATAGCCGATCAGGGCCCCGCCGAGGGCGATGGCCGCGGCCGTATTGCCCTGACGGATCAGGTCGCGCTCATGATAGGGCGTGATCATCTGGTAGATGAATTTGAACGCCGAGAAGAAGACGATCGCCGCCACGAAGGCGATGAGGAAGGCCGTCGCCCCCGTCTGAAATGCGAACCAGTCGAACATCGTCTTCTCCCCCTCGGGCGCCGTCAGGCGCGGAACTCGGCCATGTCCAGCGGGATGCCGATCATGATCTCATGTGTGGCTTCGCCGCCCTCGGGCTCCTGCTCGAGGGCGATCATCAGTTCGCGACCGCCCGCCAGCTCCCGCGCGTACAGCATGCAGGTCTGGTAGATTTTCGCATAGGGCTCGGTCGCGGCGCGGTCGTCGTAGATGGTCTCCCACAGCTTGACCGGCGGCTGGCGGGCGTCGGTCTCGGAGAACCAGAAGCGGGGATAGTCCGGCAGGCCCTCCGGCGCGCCCCTGAACACCGGTTCGGACAGGCGATCCTGCCACGCCCTGCGCGCGCCGTCGTTGGGCGGGTAGGCCGAGGACCAGGGGGTGAACAGGGTGAAATCATAGGCCGCCGCGCCCGCGGCGTCGTCGCTCATGGCCTGCAGCATGACGTGGTCGTCAGTGTAGAAGCGGTGGACGAACGGGCCGTCGTCCAGCTGGACCACGCCCTGGGCGGTGATCTCCAGCGCGTCGCGGTCGAGGCTGAAATGCGTCTCGTCGCCCAGCCGGCGCCAGGCCAGCGGGTCCAGGGCCACGGTGCGGCCGACCGTGATATTGCGCACCACGGCCAGCTGGCTGACCGGTTCGGCGTCGCGCTGTCCGAAGAGCCGCTTGAACATTCGCCTCCCTTACGCGTCCGCGAGGTCGCCCGCGAGCGTCTGGTGGTAAAGAGATCGTCAGGCTGGAAATTCGGGCCTGGGGTCGCCAAAGTCAAGCGTACCTGTTACGCGTTACATGAAACATGCGTAATCCTGCCTCGCCCTCCTTGTCGCCGGCCAACGAGCGCATACGTGCGTGGCGCAAGGCCCGTCGCGAGGCGGGCATGGTCAAGCTGGAGTTCTGGGTTCCAAACGCCGCCCGCGACGATGTGAGGGCGGCGGTTCACGCCATCGTCACCGAGTCCACCCGCGGTCCTGATATCCTCAGACGCCCGCGTCGAAGCCTTTCAACCGATCCAACTGGAGCAAGCCCCGCCATGGACGCCGTGATCGAAACCGCCTGGACCGTCCCGTCCATCAAGGCCGCGCTGGACGCGTCCGAACTGGTCCGCGAGGGCGAGCTGACCACCCGGGTGCTGGAAGGCGCCGAGCCGGTGCTGCTGGCGACCATGCACGAGTACGGCGACCTGCCGATCTACCTCAGCGTCGGCGGAGCCCAGATCGTCTGTTCGGTGCTGCTGTGGCCGGTGGCCGAACAGGCCGACCGTCACGCCTTCAACGAATTCCTGCTCAAGGCCCAGCGCATCGTGCCGCTGTCGAATTTCGCCATCACCTCGGTGAACAACGAGGACGTCTATGAGCTGATGGGCGAACTGTCGTGCAAGACGACGCTTCAGACCATATTGATCGAACTGCGCACCCTCGCCGAGAACGCCATCGACGCGACCGACCTGCGCGAAACCTTCGGCGCCGACGCCGCCTGATCCGGGAGAGAAATCATGTCCATGCTCGCCAAACTCTCCGCCCTGTTCCGCGGCACCGCCCGCGAGGCCGGCCAGGCCGTGGTCGACGCCAACGCCCTGAAGATCCTCGACCAGGAAATCCGCGACGCCGACACCGCCCAGGGCAAGGCCCGCGACGACCTGGCCGGCCTGGTGGCGCGCCGCCGGATGGCCGAGAATGAACTCAAGAGCTTCGGCGACCAGATCGCCAAATACGAAAGCTCGGTCCGCGCCGCCCTGTCGCAGGGCAAGGAGGACCTGGCCCGCGAGGTCGCCGGCCGGATCGCCGAGCTGGAGACCGAGATCGGCACGCGCGGGCCGATGATCGAGGGCATGAAGGAGGCCGAGGCCCGGCTGCGCACCGCCATCTCGACCACCGACCAGAAGATCGAGACGCTGCGGCGCGAGATCGACATCGTGAAGGTCAATGACTCGGTGCAGAAGGCCCAGACCTCGGTCGCCCTGCAGTCGCAGGGGGCGCATTCGCGCATCGGCTCGGCCGCCGACAGCCTGCAGCGCATCAAGCAGCGCCAGGCCGTTCAGGAAGAACGCCTGCGGGCCGGTCAGGAGCTGGAGGACAAGCGCACCGGCGCCGATCTCGACGCCAAGCTGCGCGACGCCGGCATCCTGCCCGGCCACGCCTCGGCCGACGATGTCCTGGCCCGGCTGACGGCGCAGGAGATCAAGGTGGTGACGCCTCAGATCGGAACCTCGGTTCCCGCCTCCAAAGACCCGGCCTGAGGCGAGATGGAACGTCTGTCGCTGGTTCCGCGGCCCGACTGGCAGGCCCGCGCCGAGGCCGTCGGCTTCACCTGGCACCACGATTCGGGCGAACGGTACTGGGATGAAAGCGCCGCCTACGCCCTGTCCCTGACCGAGGTCGAGGAGGGTCTGGAGGCGCCGACGGCCGAGCTGCACCAGATGTGTCTCGATCTGGTCGACGAGGCTTCGGGGTCGGAGCGGTTGATGGCGCTGCTCGAGATCCCCGAGGCGTCGCGCGACTATGTCGCCGACAGCTGGGCCCGGCGCGAGCCGTCGCTCTACGGCCGGTTCGACTTCGCCTATGACGGGACGGGGCCGGCCAAGCTGTATGAATACAACGCCGACACGCCGACCAGCGTGTTCGAGACGGCGGTCTTCCAGTGGCTGTGGCTGGAGGACGGCATCGCCAGCGGCATGCTGCCGCCCGACGCCGACCAGTTCAACAGCCTGTACGAAAAGCTGGTCGACCGGTTTCGGGCGATCTTCCCCGAGGGCGGCTTCGTGCATTTCTCGTCGGACCCCGAGTTCGTCGAGGACCGCCAGACCGTGCGATTCCTCGAGGACCTGGCCCGGCAGGCGGGGCTGGACCCGAAATTCGTCGCCATCGACCAGATCGGCCTCAACGCCGACGGCCGCTTCGTCGACGACGAGAACTGGCTGATCCAGGCCATGTTCAAGCTGTATCCGTGGGAGCAGATGCTGCGCGACGACTACGCCGAGCCGCTGCCGAAGGCCGAGGTGACGGTGCTGGAGCCGGCGTGGAAGGCCCTGCTGTCGAACAAGGGGCTGCTGCCGCTGCTCTGGGAGCGGCATCAGGGCCATCCCAATCTGCTGGCCTCCTACTTCGAGAGCGACCCGGCGCATGCGACCTTGGGCGACGCCTATGTGCGCAAGCCGCTGTTCTCACGCGAGGGGGCCAATATCTCGATCGTCGAGGGGGCGTCGCGCGAAGAGGGGCTGGACGCCGGCTATGGCGAAGGCAGCCACATCCGTCAGGCCCTGCACGCGCCGCCGCTGTTCGACGGCCAGCATGTGATCGTCGGCTCCTGGCTGGTCGGCGACGAGCCGGCCGGGATCGCCCTGCGCGAGGACCCCGGCCGCATCACCCGCAACACGTCGCGGTTCGTGCCGCACTTGATTCGGGGCTGAAATCCCGCTTTCCGGCGGGTTCCACGGGGGACGGCCGGGAGGCCTGCGTCGGGCGGCCCTAGACGAACTCCACCAGCACGTCATCGGCCGCGACCGGATCGCCCGCCGCCGCGCTGACGGCCTTCACCACGCCGTCGCGTTCGGCCTTGAGGATGTTCTGCATCTTCATGGCCTCGATGATGGCGACGGTCTCGCCGGTCTTGACCTCCTGACCCACGGTCACCGGGATGGCGACGACCAGGCCGGGCATGGGCGAGGTGATCAGTTTCGAGGTGTCGGCGGCGATCTTTTCCGGCAGGCGGGCGTAGAGCTCGGCCGTGTGCGGGGTCAGGACGCGGACGCGGGCGCGGGCGGCGCGGTGGCGGATGACGAAGCCGTCGGCGACGCGGGCGACCTCGGCGGTGAAGGGCTCGCCGTCCAGCTCGGCGCGGAACTGGGCCAGGCCGGGACGCCAGTCGATCTCGGTCAGGCGGGCGTGGCCGCCGCCGGTGAAGGCCAGCAGCATGGCTTCGTCCGCGTCATAGGACAGGTCGACGCCGTGGGGCGTCTTGTCGATCAGCACGATCCAGTCGGTGCGGTCGGACGGGTCGCCGGCCTGTTCGGCGGCGATCTCGTTCATGGCCACGGCGGCGGCGATCATGATGTGGATCTGGCGCGCGTCGGGCTGGAGGCCGTGGAAGCCGTCGGGGAATTCGTCCTTGATGTAGCTGGTCGAGATGTTGCCGCTCCGGAAGCGCGGCTGGTCCATGACGGCGGACAGGAAGGGGATGTTGTGGCCCACCCCGGCGATGTGGGTGTCTTCCAGCGCGCGGGCCATGCCGGTCAGGGCGGCGTCGCGGGTCGGGCCCCAGGCGCACAGCTTGGCGATCATGGGGTCGTAGAACATGCTGATCTCGTCCCCCTCGCGGACGCCGGAGTCGTTGCGCACCACATAGCCGTCCTCATGCTCGCCCTCTTGCGGCTGCTCGTAGCGGACCAGCCGGCCGATCGAGGGGAGGAAGCCGCGATAGGGGTCTTCGGCGTAGATGCGGCTCTCGATGGCCCAACCGTTGATCTTCAGATCGTCCTGCCCGAAGGCCAGCGTCTCGCCCCAGGCCGAGCGGATCATCTGCTCGACCAGATCGACGCCGGTGATCAGCTCCGTCACCGGATGCTCGACCTGAAGTCTGGTGTTCATCTCGAGGAAGAAGAACGACTTGTCCTGCCCGGCCACGAACTCGACCGTGCCGGCGCTGTCGTAGTTCACCGCCTTCGCCAGAGCCACGGCCTGGGCCCCCATGGCGGCGCGGGTCTCGGGGTCGAGGAGGGGGGAGGGGGCTTCCTCGATGACCTTCTGGTTGCGGCGCTGGATCGAGCACTCGCGCTCGAACAGGTGGACGACATGGCCGTGCTTGTCGCCCAGCACCTGGATCTCGATGTGGCGCGGGTCGATGATGAATTTCTCGAGGAAGACGCGGTCGTCGCCGAAGGCGTTCAGCGCCTCGGCCTTCACGGCGGCGAAGCCCTCGGCCATGTCGGCGTCGGAATGGGCCACGCGGATGCCCTTGCCGCCGCCGCCGGCCGAGGCCTTGATCATGATCGGATAGCCGATCTCATTGGCGATCTTCACCGCCTCCCCGGTCGTTTCGATCAGACCCATATGGCCGGGTACGGTGGAGACGCCGGCGGCGGCGGCCAGTTTCTTGGAGCTGATCTTGTCGCCCATGGCCTCGATGGCCTCGGGATTGGGACCGATGAAGGCGATGCCCTCGTCGCGGAGGCGGCGGGCGAAGCCGGCGTTCTCGGAGAGGAAGCCGAAGCCCGGGTGGACGGCCTCGGCCCCGGTCTGGCGCACCGCTTCAACGATTTTGTCGGCCAGCAGATAGGATTGGGCCGCCGGAGCCGGGCCGATCAGCACCGCCTCGTCGGCCATTTCGACCGCAAGCGAACCGGCGTCGGCCTCGGAATAGACCTGCACCGTCCTGATGCCCATTCGGCGGCAGGTCTTGATGATGCGGACGGCGATTTCGCCGCGGTTGGCGATCAGGATTTTGGAGAACATGTGTCTTTGAATCTGAAGCGAACGTGATCGCAGCGTGAGGCGGCCGCCCCGATTAGGCCGCGATCCGGCGGGAGTAAACCAAGGTGACGCTCAACCGGTCGGCGTTCGGGCTTGGCAAAGCCTGTGCCAATGGGGTTAAACCCGTTCCAGTCCCGTTCATCGACGCCCGTTCATTTTCGTCCACTCCCCCGTCCCGCTTATTTGGCCCGGAGCCTGACCTGATGTCCCGCATGCTTACCCTTGTCGCCGCCGCAGCCCTGACACTGGCGGCGGGCGCACCCGCCACGGCCCAGGATTTCCGGGCGCTGGCGCGTCAGGATCTCCAGAAGGCGCATGACGAACTGGCCGCCAACCATCCCGCCCCGGCCGTCGGCGGCGCGGCCAGCCAGACCTTCCGCGGGTGGCTCGACGCGGGCTTGCAGGACGCGCTCGGCCGCGCGGACCAGGCCAACAGCGGCGACGCCCACGCCTATCTGATGCGCTATTACGCGGCGGGCTTCCGCGATTCCAACATCGCCATCACCCCGACCTTCGAGGGCATGGGTCCGTATTTCGGCACCAGCTGGCCGGGCTTCACCACCGGCTGGCGCGGCGGCAAATATGTCGTCACCTATGTGAAGCCGGGCACGCGCGGCGCGCCCCGGATCGGCGACACGGTCACCGAGTGCAACCTGACCCCGATCGAGGAATTCGCCCGCAAGAAGCTGGACCTGTGGGAGGGCAATCTTGAAACCGAGGCGGGTCGCGTGACCTCGGCGCCCTATCTGCTGTGGAACCGCAACAATCCGTTCGCCTCGGGCGTGCCGTCGATGTGCAGCTTCCAGTCGGGCCGCGGCCGGCCGCGCGAAATCCAGATTCGCCCCGTCCCGCTGATCGCCGGCGATCTTGAGGCCGCCTACCGCGCCACGGTCTATATGCCGCCCGCGACGCCGCTGGCCGTCGAAACCGTCAATGGCCGGCCGTGGGTGCATGTCCACTCCTTCGCCGACGGCTCGGGCTGGCAGGCGTTCAACGCCGCCGTCGAGGGCCAGGCCGCCACCCTGCGCGGACCGCAAGGCTTCGTGCTGGACCTGCGCGCCGCCTCGGGCACGGGCCTGAACTCCTCGACCGCCCGCGGCTACGGCCTGGCCAACCGCATCTGGACGCCCGAGTTCACCGTCAGCCGCCAGCCGGCGGCGGGCGAGCTGACCTACCGCGCGACCCAGGGCAACCGCGACTGGTACGCCGCCGCCCTCGGACGGATGGAGGCTGACCCGCAGTTCGTTCAGGAAGCGGGTCCTGTGATCGAGCAGACGCGCGAGATCGTGGCCGCCTTCGACGCCGCCATCGCCGCCGGCCAGCCGACCTTCACCCTGGCGGGCCGCGCCGCCGTGGCCGACACCGGCGCCGCCAACCCCGTGCAGGGTCCGGTGATCGTTCTGGTCGACGCCGGCTGCTCGGGCGGCTGCCTCGACACCCTGGACCTGCTGTCCAAGCTGCCGAACGTGCGCATCGCCGGTTCGACCACGGCCACCGATTCGATCTTCGTCGAGCCGACGGTCATGCGCCTGCCGTCGAACTATTCGGACCTCAGCTACGGCCACAAGGCCTGGACCTCGCGTCCGCGGGCCAACAACCAGCCTTACGCGCCCGCGCAGGGTCTGGTTTACACGGGCAACCCCGCCGACGAGACGGCGGTGCGGACCTGGGTGGGCGGCCTGTTCGGCGGCTGATCCGGTTCGACCCACACGAACACAAGGCCGGTCAGGGACGCCCCTGGCCGGCCTTTTTTTGCGCCCGGCCGGTCGCCTAGTCCCGCTTTCGCGCCCGGTCGGCGGCGTCCAGAAGGCGTAGCCCGGACACCTCGGCCGCGTGGGCGGTCAGGTTCATGGCCGCCTCGGGCGGATCCTTGATCTCGACCACGCCGTGTTTCGCCGTCGGCGTCAGCGGATCGACGATCAGGTCGGGCGGGAGTTTCCTGGTCATGGCCGAAGAACGGTCCGGCGCCCCGCCCGGTTCCGGGGGCGGGTTTGCGAACCGCGCGGACGCCTCCTACGTGGGCAGGATGACCGACCCAGACATGCACCCGACCCGTTCCCCGTCCGGCTACGACCTGACGCCGCCCGACGAGGGACAGCGGGCCGCGCTGGAGGCCGACCTGTCCCCGGAGGAAAGGCGGGTCCTGCTGACCCACGGCACCGAGGCGCCCTTCTGCGGCACGCTGCTGGGGGAGAAGCGGGCCGGGGTGTTCTGCTGTCGCGAATGCGGCCTGCCGCTGTTCCGCACGGCGACCAAGTTCGAAAGCGGCACGGGCTGGCCCAGCTTCACCGAGCCGGCGGACCCGACGCA
The DNA here is from genome assembly GCF_041648615.1 of Brevundimonas sp. Classification (GTDB taxonomy): domain Bacteria; phylum Pseudomonadota; class Alphaproteobacteria; order Caulobacterales; family Caulobacteraceae; genus Brevundimonas. The sequence continues at coordinate 26,112 of NZ_JBAZOS010000020.1, read as the reverse complement.
TGTGACCGCCATCACCGACCGATCGTACGGCATGACGCGGGTCGAAACCCGCTGCGCCCGGTGCGACAGCCATCAGGGCCACGTCTTCCCGGACGGTCCGGGGCCGACCGGCCTGCGCTACTGCATCAATTCGGTCGCCCTGACCTTCGTGCCCGAGGGGGCCCCGCTGCCGGACCCTCTGGGCCGCGGCGACGGCGCCGCCTGACCTTGGCCGCAATTGGGGCTAGTCTGCTGCCGGTACTGGAGTCTGGCCTATGCTGATCACCGCACTGCTGATGGCCGGAGCCCTGACGACCGGAGATCCGGACGGCGTGGTGGCGACCGCGCCCGCCACCTCCGTCGATCTGGGGGCGACGACCCGGCCCGTCGCGCCGTCGGTCGAGGGCGCGGCCCAGGCCAGCGTGCCCCACAATCTGACCACGGACGAACAGATCGACCGCTGGATCGCGACGCGGTCCGTGGATGATCGGCCCTATGCCCGGGACCCGGGCGAGCCGCGGGACGACGGCCTGCCGCACGGCGAGGTCAGCGTCAGCGTCGGCACGGGCGGGTATCGGGACTATGGAGCCACGGTGTCCATGCCCATCGGGGAGAACGGTCGGCTGAGCCTGAGCTACCGCCAGACCGAGAACGGCTATCCCTATGGCGGATATGGGTATGGCTACGGGGACGGCTATGGCTATGGCGGGGCGGCGTTCGACGACGGCGGCTATGTCTTTCCGGGCTATCGCCCCGGTGCGGCGGCCCAGTTCGAGAGCCGGGTCATGCGGCCCGACGGTCCGCCGAACCGGAGACCGCCGGTCCAGCCGGCCCGGGTCGAACCCTGACCGGAATCCGGTGAGCCCGGATCGCCACGGTAAAGCTTAATTTGGTAAACGGGTCGCAATCCCGCCGGTTGTGTGGCATGACACGCGCTGATGCACCCCATGGTGTGTCGCCTGCCTCATAACCACGGCTACCGGAGTCCTCCCATGAAGAAAACCATCGCCGCCGTTACGGCGGGTCTGCTGCTCGTCGCCGGCCAGGCGGCCGCCGCCAACAATGTCTCGACCGTTCGCGTCGGCGACCGCGTCGGCGCCCCGGCCGGTGAGTCGAGCGAGTTCGCCGGCGTTCCGCTGGCTGTTCTCATCGTCGGCGCCGCCGTGATCATCGCCGCGGTCGTCACGATTTCGGACGACGATTCCGAAAGCGACTAAGCGTCGTTTCAAGACCAGTGAAAGCCCCGTCGGCTTCGTCGGCGGGGCTTTTTTGCGCCTTGTCCAGCGCGCCCGGGCCTGAAACGCCAAACGGGGCCTGACTGTGAAAGTCAGGCCCCGTCAGGGTTTCAGAGTGGTGCCGCCGGGGGGAATCGAACCCACGACCTCAGCCTTACCAAGGATGCGCTCTACCACTGAGCTACGGCGGCCTGTTCTGAGGAAGCGGCCCTATAGCCAACCGGGGACAAAGGGGGAAGCCCCGAATGCGCCCGCTTGCGGAAAAGTTCGGCGCGGGCTCTCTTCGACCCATGGATGAGTCGAAGAACGCGAGCCTCCAGCCTGAGCTGCCGACGAGCCTGCCTGACCCGCTGGCGCCGGCGAAAACGCCCGCCACGGCGCGGGCGCAAAGGCTGGCCACCGCCCTTCGGGACAATCTGAGACGCCGCAAGGCGGCCGGACGATCGACGAAGCCCGCGCCCTCACGCAACTGAATGTCATCGCCGGCGCCGCCGCCGGCCTTTCGCAATCGCAACGGTCCGCGCTAGATAGCCGATCCCCCCTTGCGCCCTGCACGGGGCCGCAAGAGACGACATGGACAGCATCGCCATCACCGGCGGCGCCCGGCTGAACGGAAGCATTCCGATCAGCGGCGCCAAGAACTCCGCCCTCAAGCTGATGGCTGCCTCGATCCTGACCGATCAGCCGCTGCTGCTGACCAACATGCCGCGTCTGGCGGACACGAAATTCCTCGGGCGACTGTTGCGCGAGCTGGGCGTCGAGGTGACCGAGCGCGACGGCGCCGACGGCCAGGAGACGCTGTTCCACGCCGGACGCATCAGCTCGACCTTCGCCCCCTATGATCTGGTCCGGCAGATGCGGGCCTCGTTCAATGTGCTGGGGCCGCTGCTGGCGCGCACGGGCGAGGCCAAGGTGTCGCTGCCCGGCGGCTGCACCATCGGCGCCCGGCCCGTCGATCTGCACCTGCAGGCGCTGACGGCGCTGGGGGCCGAGATCGAGCTGGACGAAGGCTACGTCACGGCCCGGGCCCCGAACGGTCTGAAGGGCGCCGAGATCGAATTTCCGATCGTCTCGGTCGGCGCGACCGAGCACGCCCTGCTGGCCGCCGTGCTGGCCGACGGGGTGACGGTGCTGAAGCGCGCCGCGCGCGAGCCGGAGATCGGCGATCTGGCGCGCTGTCTGACGGCGATGGGCGCCCGGGTGGAGGGAATCGACACCGACGAGCTGGTCATCACCGGCGTCTCGTCGCTGGGCGGGGCGACCTGGTCGGTGATCCCCGACCGGATCGAGATGGGCTCCTACGCCGTGGCCGCGGCCATGGCGGGCGGCGAGGTGCGGCTGACGAAGGCGCGACCCGAACTGATGACGGCGCTCAGCGAGAAGATGATCGAGGCCGGGGTCGAGATCACGCCGACCGCCGACGGGGTGATCGTCAAACGCGATCCGGCCGTGCGGCTGAAGGCCGTCGATGTGGCGACCGAGGTCTATCCGGGCTTCGCCACCGATCTGCAGGCCCAGTTCATGGCCCTGATGACCACGGCCGAGGGCGACAGCGTCATCCACGAGAACATCTTCGAGAACCGCTTCATGCACGCGCCCGAGCTGGCGCGGCTGGGGGCGGACATTCACGTCCACGCCGGCGAGGCGGTGGTGCGGGGCGTGCCCGTGCTGCACGGGGCGCCGGTCATGGCCACCGACCTGCGCGCCTCGGTGAGCCTTGTGATCGCGGGCCTGGCGGCCGAGGGTGAAACCACGGTCGGCCGCGTCTATCATCTGGACCGCGGCTTCGAACGGCTGGAAGAGAAGCTGAGCGCCTGCGGGGCGGAGATACGGCGCATCAAGGGCGACGGGAATGACCACTGAGGCGCAGGAGTACGAGGCCGAAGCGGCGGCGACGCAGGTCGAGCCGCTGCGCCTGCTGGCCGAGGACGCCGACGACCTGCACATCATCTCGGCGGCGCTGCAGGACGCCATCCTGCGCCCGGTCGACATCGTGTGGGAGCCGGCGGCGCGGCGGGTGACGCTGAAGCTGAGCCGGTTCTGCTGGGAGTGCGGCGGCACGCGGGTGATGGCGGCGATGCAGTTCGGCGATGTGGTCGCGGTCAAGAGCCGGCGCCTGCCGCGCCTGCCGGAGAGCGCCCTGGAGCTGCTGGCCATGGAGTTCGCGCCGGACGAGGCGCCGGGCGGGCGCGTCATCCTGATGTTCGCGGGCGGCGGCGACCTGCGGATCGACGTCGAATGTCTCGACGCCGTGCTGGCGGATCTGTCGGAACGCTGGCCGGCCCGGGTCGCGCCGACGCATCTCTCGCCAGAGGCGGACCCCGCGTGAGCGAGCACCGGCTGGTCTCGGTCGATCTGGACGCCGCGACCCTTCCCGCCGCGACGGCCGAGATCGAGCACGAGCGGCGGGTCGCCATCTTCGACCTGGTCGAGAAGAACAGTTTCGAGCCGTCGGGCGCCGCGGGCGGCCCCTATGCGCTGAAGCTGTCGCTGCTGGACACCAAGCTGGTGTTCGACATCACCGGGCCGGGCTTCAACCGCGCCCACGGCCTGTCGCTGACGCCGCTGAAGGGCGTGATCCGCGACTATATCCTGATCTGCGACAGCTATTACGAGGCCCTGCGCGGGACCTCGCCGGCGCAGATCGAGGCCGTCGACATGGGCCGGCGCGGCCTGCACAACGAAGGCGCCGAGCTGCTCAAGGCGCGGCTGGACGGCAAGATCGCCATCGACCACGAGACGGCGCGGCGACTGTTCACCCTGGTGACGGCGCTGTACCGGCGAGGTTAGGGGTTAGGGATTAGGGATTAGGTGCTGGGGGCTACCCCCCGTCGACGCCGTCGTTCGCAGAGCGGCCTTACCAATCCCTAATCCCTAATCCCTACCTGCCTCGACTATCCCGCCGTTTTCAGGCATACGCCCGCTCCTTAACGACGCGCGCTTTCGCCCGGCGCGTGTTCGGACTCCTGTTCACAGGGCGCGAGAGGCCGCATGGCTAAGGAAGAACTGCTCGAGTTTCCCGGCGTCGTCAGCGAACTGCTGCCGAACGCGACGTTCCGCGTGCTGCTCGAGGGGAACGACCACGAGATCATCGCCCACACCGCCGGCAAGATGCGCAAGAACCGCATCCGCGTGCTGGCCGGGGACAAGGTCCTGGTCGAGATGACGCCCTATGACCTGACCAAGGGCCGCATCACCTATCGCTTCAAGTAAGGGCGGGCTCGCGTGAGCCGTCCCGAACTCGTGCTGGCCTCGGCCAGCCCGCGCCGCATCGAACTGCTGGCGCTGGTCGGGATCACGCCCGACCGGATCGAACCCGCCGACATCGACGAAACCCCGCTGAGGGACGAGACGCCGACGCGCCTCGCCGCGCGCCTGGCCGTGACCAAGGCCGAAGCCGTGGCGGCCGGGGCGCCGGACGCCGTGGTGCTGGCCGCCGACACCGTGGTGGCCGTGGGCCGCCGGCTGCTGGAGAAACCGGCCGACGAGGCCGAGGCCGTCCGCTTCCTGAAACTGCTGTCGGGCCGCAACCACCGGGTCTTCACCGGGGTGGCGGTGACGGCGGGGGTGCGGACCACGCACCGGGTGGTGGACACCCGGGTCAGCTTCAAGGTCCTGTCCGATCCCGAGATCGCCGCCTATGTCGCCTCGGGCGAATGGCGCGGCAAGGCGGGCGGCTACGGCATCCAGGGCCGGGCAGGGGCCTTCGTCACCCGTCTGGTCGGCAGCTACCCCGCCGTCATGGGCCTGCCGCTGTTCGAGACGGTCAATCTGCTGAGCGGCGCGGGCTGGCGGGCGTGAGCGTCGAGGTCTTCCTCGACGACACGCCGGGCGAAGTCCGGGGGGTGATCACGCGGGACGGCCGGTATCATCATCTTTTCATCCAGCGCGACGACGGCGTCAGCGCCCATCGGCTGGGCGCGCGCTCCGTCGGCCGGATCATCGACGTGCAGCCCGGACTGAAGGGCGCCTTCGTCGAACTGGGCGGGGGGGCGACGCCGGGCTTCCTGCCGTTCCGGGGGCCGAAGCCGCTGACGGTCGGCCAGAAGGTCGAGGTCGAGGTCACAGCCGAGCCGCGTGAGCGCAAGGGTCCGACGTTGCGCCTGACCGGGCCGGGCGAGGGCGAGCCACGCCTGCTGTCGGCCGGGCCGACGGTGGCGGAGATGCTGGCGGCCCTGGCGCCGGGCGTCGAGCCGACGACCGGTCTGGCCGCCATCCGGGCCGGCGTCGAGGCGGAGGAGGAGGCGATGTCGCCCGGGCAGGTCTTCGCCGACACGGGGCTGGACGTCCGGGTCGAGCGGACACGGGCGCTGATCGCGGTGGATCTGGACCTCGCGCCCGGCCCGGGCGTCTCGTTCGGCCCGCCGGCGCGGGCGAGGGCGAACCGGCAGGGACTGATGGAAGCGGCGCGGCTCATAGGGCTGAAACGCTGGGCCGGGCTGGTGGCCATCGATCTGATCGGCGTGGGGCACGACGGGGATGCGGCGTCGGGGGCGGCGCGACAGGCGTTCGGGGCCGATCCGGATGTGGTGTTCGGGCCGGTCAGCCGGTTCGGGGTGCTGCAACTGTCCCTGCCCTGGCGGCTGACGCCGCTGGACGAGGTGCTGAACGGTCCGGACGGCCGCCGGCGCCCCGAACAGCGGGCGCAGGATGTCGTCCGGGCCCTCAGGGCCAGGCTGCTGTCCGATACGGCCGCGCCCCGGGTGCGGGCGCGTTGCGCCCCGGAAGAGGCCGCGCTGGCCGCGCCGGGGGTGGCGAAACTGGGTCCGCGCGCCGATCTGGCCCCGGACGCGACGCTCGCGCCGGGCGCGTTCGTGCTGGAGGAGTTCTGACCATGGCGACCTGTCCCATCTGCCGCCGCCACCCGGCGGACGCCAAATACACGCCGTTCTGCTCGAAGCGTTGCGCCGACGTCGATCTGCAGCGCTGGTTCACCGGCGGATACGTCCTGCCGGACAGCGGCGGCGACGTGCCGATGGATGACCCGGAAGAAGACTGATCTGACGGCTGGACACCCCGGAACCGCTCGCCTATAGACGCCGCCTCCGCGCCGCGGTCGTGTGCGCCTGGGTAGCTCAGTTGGTAGAGCAGTGGATTGAAAATCCACGTGTCGGTGGTTCGAATCCGCCCCCAGGCACCATCGCCCCCTTGTCGACGCCGGGGCGGCGCCCGCCGCCATCATGAAATTGTCGCTTTCGGCCCTGATCTTCAGTGATCGGGGCGTTGGCTCCCCCGCGAGGGGAAAAGCGCCGTCCCGCACTTGACGCTCTGGTATGCGTTCGCCAAAGGAGCTTGACCGCTTTCCTTTGCGGGCGGTCGGCGGGGAGGGGAAAACAGTTTCCCGGTCCGTCGACGCCGCGCCGGAAGCCATTTGGCAACCGGAAGCGTCAGCAGGCGTTCCGCAGTCCGGGGTTCCTTAACCCTGTCGCTGCGAGCGAGAATTTCATCGAGAGCGGTCGTCGTCTGCGGCCGTTTCTTTTGGGTTCCACAGTCAGACCAACACAGCAGGAACTGGCGAACTATGTTCGATATCAAGAAAACCAACATCCTCCTGGCCATGGCCGGCGCCGCCGTCCTTATGGCTGGTACGCCGGTTCTCGCGCAGGATGCCCCCGCAGCCGACCCCGCCGCCGCCGCAGCTGCTTCGGCCGCTGACGCCGCCGCCGTCCCGGCCGCTCCCGCCGCCGCTCCGGCGGCTGACGCCGAACCCGCCGTCGTCGGTGGTGAAAACCACGGCAAGATGACGCCGGCCAGCATGTTCATGGACGCCGACCCGGTCGTTAAGACCGTGATGGTGGGCCTTCTGCTCGCCTCGGTCTTCACCTGGGTCCTGCTGCTCATCAAGATCTTCGAGTTCGGCTCGCTGAACCGCAAGACCGACCAGTTCCTGGAATCCTTCCGCCAGACCCGCACCATCGCCGACATGCGTCGCGTGGCCACGGCTGACGAGTTCGACGGCAACCCGCTGGCCGACATGGCCGCCGCGGCGACCGACGAAATCGAGCTGTCGCGTCAGGCGGGCCTTTCGGTCACCGGCGATCACGCCGACTCGGCCCTGATGCGCTCGCAACAAGCCGTCGCCGCCGTTCAGGCCGGCCTGGCCAAGCGCCTTTCGGGCGGCCAGCAGTTCCTCGCCTCGGTGGGTTCGACCGGTCCGTTCATCGGTCTGTTCGGCACCGTTTACGGCATCATGAACTCGTTCATCGGCATCGCGAACACCAACACGACCAACCTGGCCGTCGTCGCCCCCGGCATCGCCGAGGCGCTGCTGGCCACGGGTATCGGCCTGTTCGCCGCCATCCCGGCCGTTATCTTCTACAACTACTTCAACACCCGCATCTCGGCGTACGGCACCCGCTCGGACGGCTTCTCGGCCGAGCTGACCAACGCCATCTCGCGTAACCTCGACAAGGGAGCGTAAGCCAGATGGCCGCCAAACTCTCCGGCGGCGGCGGCGGCAAGTACAACGTCGAGCAGAACAGCGAGATCAACGTCACGCCGTTCGTGGACATCATGCTTGTTCTGCTCATCATCTTCATGGTGGCGGCGCCCCTGGCGACCCCCTCCGTGGAAGTGAAGTTGCCAACGGCAGTCGCTCCGCCTCAGACGAACCCGCCGGTCCCGATCTACATCTCGATCACGAGCAACGGTCGGGCCTATCTCGGCGACTTCCCGGTCGAATTGGAACAGATCGGTCCCGAACTGACGGGGCAGATCGGTCGACGCAATCCTGCGGACGAGCGGATCTTCATCCGCGCCGACCGCGGCACCCGCTACGGCGATTTCATGCAGGTCATGAACTCGCTGCAGGACAACGGCTTCTACAGCGTTGCCCTGGTGGGTGAAGACAATGCGCCGCAGTGAGGCTGGTGAACCATGACAGACATTGAATATCACCGCTCAAGGTACGACGCGCCGAAGCCGAAGGGTTTGTTCGGGGTGCCGCCAGGGGTCCTGCTGATCAGCCTGCTGATCGTCGCCCTGCTGTTCGCCGTGCTGGCCTTCTACTTCATCAATGCGCGGTTCAAGCTGAAGGAAATCAACTACTCCGACGACGCCGTCGACGTTGAGATCATCGAGCCGATCCCGCCGCCGCCGCCGCCGCCTCCGCCGCCTCCGCCGGACACGCCCCCGCCGCCCAAGCTGCAGGTGCGTCCCCCGGTCATCGTTCCGAACGCGCCGCCGCCTCCGGTGACGCTGCCGGTCGAGCCGACGAAGAAGGAGGACCGGGTCGAATATACGGGTCCGCCCGTGATCGTCCCCGGACCGCCGCCGCCTCCGGCTCCGCCGGCTCCGCCGCGGCCGTCGGTGATCACCAACCCGAGCTGGGCCCGTCAGGTCACCGGCGAGTTCCCGGAACGCGCTATGTCGCGCGGCATCGAGAGCGGAACGGTTCGTGTGAGCTGTGTGGTTCAACCGAACGGCAGCCTGACCGATTGTCAGGTGAAGTCGGAAGACCCGGCCGGCGCAGGCTTCGGCCAGGCCGCTCTGGCCGCAGCCCGCAGATCGCGCGTTTCACCGCGTACGGTCGATGGTGCGGCGGTCGGCGCCCGGGTCGAATGGGTGCAGCGTTACCGCGCAGCGGAGTGACGCTCGAAGACACGACAAGAGAACGCCCCGGAGGTCAGCCTCCGGGGCGTTTTTCGTTGCGCGCGCCTTTGCGAGGCGGCCGCGCGTGAATAATCCCGTCCGGTCGCTTGATCGGGCGGGGCTGTCCCGGTAGATACGCCCCTCGCGCTGATTGCGCCGCCTTAGCTCAGTTGGTTAGAGCGCCGGTTTGTGGAACCGGAGGTCCTCAGTTCAAGCCTGAGAGGCGGTACCATCCTCACCTGGTGGAGGCGTTCGCGGCATGACCGGCCCGTCCCGCCAGCCCCCCGGCCCCGGCTGGGATCCCCTGCAGTACCAACGGTTCGAGGCCGAGCGCGACCGCGCCGCCCGGGACCTGCTGGCGCGTCTTCCGCCCGACCTTGCGCCGCGCGAGATATGGGACCTGGGCTGCGGCGCCGGTCAGCACGCCATCCAGCTGAAGCGCCGCCATCCGGAGGCCGCCGTCCACGGACTGGATTCCAGCGCGGCCATGCTGGAGCAGGCCCGGGCGAAGGACCCGGACATCGACTGGCGGCCGGGCGATCTTTCGGTGTGGACCCCCGAGGTCGCGCCGGACCTGATCTTCGCCAACGCCTCGCTGCAATGGCTTCCGGACCACGCGGCGCTGTTTCCGCGTCTGGCGCAGGCCCTCGCCCCGGGCGGGGTCCTCGCCGTGCAGATGCCGATGGCGCACGGGACGCGCCATCACACCCTGATGCGGGAGGTGGCGGGGCAGGGGCCGTGGACCGACCGTCTGGCGGGTGTCGGGACGATCGCGCCCCTGCTGTCGGCGGAGGCCTACCATGCCCTGCTGGCCGCGGACTGCGCCGGAATCGACATCTGGTCGACGACGTATCTGCACGTCTTGGGCGGGCCGGACGCGGTGCTGGAATGGATGAAGGGCACGGCCCTGCGGCCGTATCTGTCGGTCCTGGCGGAGGACGCGGTCAGGCGCGAGGCTTTTCTTTCCGCCCTCGGCGCGCGCCTCGCCGAAGCCTTTCCAGCAGGTCCGGACGGGGCGACGCTGTTGCCGTTTCCACGGCTGTTTCTGGTGGCGCGACGTCGCTGATCGAGCGGCGGCGGCGCAGGGCGGTGACCGGCCGGTCCAGCAGGGCCAGGACCTCGTGGGTGGCGTCGTAGCCGGCGGAGACCCCGGCGTCGAACCCCTTCCAGTCGCGGATATCCAGCCCGTCCGGGGTGGGCTGGATCAGGATGTCGGTCGCCGCGCGCGAGCTCTCGATATCCGCGTCCGTGGTCAGGGTCGCCGAGCGCATCAGGATGGAGACGATGGGCGGGCCGCGACGCCAGGCGCCGGTGGCGATCAGCCGCCAGATCGACGGCGGATGCTCGATCAGGGCCGGATCGACGCCGCGCGCTTCCGACATGTCGATGCCGATGATCGGGCCGCTGTGCATCTGGCGCATGACCTCGGTCGGCAGGTTCTTGAGCACCGCGCCGTCAACCAGCACCTGGCCGTCCATGACGATCGGCGGCAGCAGGCCCGGAATGGCGATCGAGGCCCGGATGGCCCGGCGCATCAGCCCGCGCCGGTGCACCTCGATCTTGCCGCTGGTCAGATTGGTCGAGACGGCGAAGAACGGCCGGACGAGGTCGGCGAGGTCGACGTCGCCATAGGCTTCGAGCAGCAGCCGGTCGACCTTGTGCGCCCGGGTCATGGCCAGCATGGGGAAGGCGAGGTCCGACAGGGGGTCGCTCTCGACGAAGGCCTTGTGGATGCGCGCCTCCAGCTCTTCCTGCGTCCACCCCATGGCGGGACCCGCGGCGATCACCGCGCCCATCGAGGATCCGCCGACGAAGTCGATCGGCACGCGCGCCTCTTTCAGCGCCCTGAGCGCGCCGATGTGGGAATAGGCCCGGGCGCCGCCGCCCGACATGACCACCCCGACCGCCGAGCCGGTGACGACGCGGGCCATGCGGTCGGCGTCGGCCTGGTCGCCCTCGACGCACTGGAACCAGCGTCCCGGCTGGACGGCGTCCAGCCAGACGGCGGTGTTGGCGGGCCGGGGCATGCGCGGGTCGCGCAGCAGGATCAGGTCGGTGCGGCGCTGGGCGTCCAGCACGCCGGCGTGGGGCATGGGCCGGTTGGGCGGGGCCAGCAGGCCGTTGCCGACCACGAACACCCGGTCGACCTGACGGGCGCACAGGGCGGCCCAGGCGGGCTCGTCCTGCTCGGCGACATAGAGGACGAAGTCATGGGCGTCCTCGACGCGGCTGAACCATTCGGCGGCCGAGGCGAGGGCGGAATGGTCGATGACCTGGCAGGTGAAGCCGTCGGCCTCGATGGCCGCGGCGATGCGTTCGACGAAGGCGCGGATCGGGCGGGGGCGGGCGGAGACGAAGCCGAACACGCTGGGCTCGCCGCCACCGGAGCGGCGGTCCCGCGCCCGCTGGATCATCAGCCGCGACAGCTCGACCATCAGGTCGGGCTCGGTGCGGGCGGCCTCGAAGAAGGCGTCGCGGGGCAGGGCCAGGACCTCGCAGTCGCGCAGGGCGACGACGTCGGCGGTGTGGGCCGTGCCGGCCAGCATGGCCATCTCGCCCGCGGGCTCGCCGGGGCGGATGACGCCGACGAACTGGGGCGGACGATCCTCGTCGTGATCGCGCCGGAAGACGCCGAGGCGGCCGCTGCGCAGCAGATACAGGGTGTCCGCCGCGTCGCCCTCGGCGAACAGGATCTCGCCGCCGGTCAGGGCGAACCAACTGGCGCGCGTGGTCTTGCCGCCCTCGAAGATGCGGTGCAGGGCGTCTTCCAGCCGGTCGGAGCGCGGAGCGGGCATGCAGGTTCTAGGGGCTAGGTTCCAGGGGGTAGGGAATCGACAAAGGCCATGGTCGCAGTATCCGCCCCTAATCCCTAGAACCTAGCCCCTACAACCTACCACGCCCCCATCTCGCGCAACTGCTTCGCCAGCTCCGGCGGCACTTCGCCGGCGTCGAGGGTCGACAGGTCCATCGGCGCGTCCTTCGGCTCGAGGTATCGCCAGCCCTGGAAGGGCCTGCGGGCCTGGGGCGCGGTGCGGATGACGTCGGGCGACAGTTTGATCAGGCAACGGGAGTCCTTGCCCTCGCCCTTCGTGGTGATGTCCAGGATCGGCATGCGGCAGGTGACCGAGCCCTTCATGACCCAGAACAGCGAGCCGCCGTCCTCCAGTTCGGCCGCGCGCTTGGGCGTCATCCGGGTGTTGACCGTCAGCCACTGGCCCTTGGCGGCGCGGCGCTCCAGCGTCTCGACCTTGGCGACGCCGACACACAGTTTGATCATGTGGAGAGGCATGCGGGGGCTTTAGCATCATCCGGGCGACGCGGGAGACCTGGCCGCGAATCCGGCGTAGATTTATCGCCATGCGAAGGGATCGACGGATCGTTTTGGCGGGGGCGGCCGGACTGGCCTGTCCCGGCCTCGCGCCTCCGGTCCTGGCCAGGGGAAAAGTGACTTCGATGTATGGACTGATCGGCAAGATGACGGCCCTGGCGGGCCAGCGCGACGCCCTGACCGCGATCCTGCTGGAGAGCCTGGGAACGATGCCGGGCTGTCTCAGCTACATCGTCGCCCATGATCCGGCGGACGAGACGGCCATCTGGGTCACCGAGGTCTGGACCGACGTGGCCGCGCACCGGGCCTCGCTGCAGGTCCCGACGGTGAAGGAGGCGATCCGCCGGGGGATGCCGCTGATCGCGACGTTCGAGGACGCTGTCGTGACCGCGCCGGTGGGCGGTGTGGGGCTGGTTCAGGGCTGAACTCCAGCCGCGGAATTATGTCGGGTCGCTTGCCGTCACTCTCGCCAGCACCGTTCCGTCCGTGACCTGATCGCCGACCGTGACGGCGACCTCGGCCACGACGCCGTCGAACGGGGCGACGAGGGCGTGCTCCATCTTCATGGCCTCAAGCACGACGACGGGCTGGCCCTTGGTCACGGCATCACCGGCCCTGGCGGGCGTGGCGACGATCTTGCCGGGCATGGGCGCGCGGAGTGATCCGTCGGAGGCGGCTCCGCCCCCGGCGCCGGCGGGGGTGAAGGCGCGGATTTCAAAGGCCGAACCGTTCTCGAAGACGACGCCCTTGCCCGCCGACAGCGCGACATAGCTGGTGACGGGCTGTTCGTTGGTCAGCAGGGGGACGTCGTGCGGCCGGCCGTTGACGATGACGCGCTGGGTGGTGGTGGCGGGGGCGTTGGCGCGGAAACCGACGACGCCGTTCCAGCCGTCCCAGGGGCTGGCGTGATCGTCGCCGGCGGAGGGGGCGTCGGCGGCGCGCAGGAAGCGGGCGGCGTCCTCGAGGCCCAGGGCCGAGAGGGACGAGGCGGCCAGATCGGCTTCCTCGGCCGCGATGAAGCCGGTGTCGACGTCGCCGGCGATGAAGCGCGGATGATCCAGGCATTTCATCACGAAGGCGGCGTTGGTCTTCACCGGCCAGACCTCGACCTCGCCGGCGGCGATGGCGAGAGCGTCGGCGGCTTCCTCGCGGGTGTCGGCGTGGACGATCAGCTTGGCGATCATCGGGTCGTAGAACTGGCTGACCTCGCCGCCTTCCTCGACGCCCGTGTCGACGCGAATTCCCTCGGGCATGACGAAATGGTCGAGCCGGCCGATGCTCGGCAGGAAGCCGTGCGCGGGGTCCTCGGCGTAGAGGCGCGCCTCCATGGCCCAGCCGTTCAGGGGGATGTCGGCCTGCTTCAGCGGGATCGGCTCGCCGGCGGCGACGCGGAACTGCCATTCGACCAGGTCGACGCCGGTGACGGCCTCGGTGACCGGGTGTTCGACCTGCAGCCGGGTGTTCATCTCCATGAACCAGATGCGGTCGGCCTTGAGCCCGTCCGAGGCGTCGGCGATGAATTCGATGGTGCCGGCGCCCTCATAGTTCACGGCGCGGGCGGCGCGGACGGCGGCGTCGGTGACGGCCTTGCGGGTCGCGGCGTCCATGCCGGGGGCGGGCGCCTCCTCGATCACCTTCTGGTGGCGGCGCTGCAGGGAGCAGTCGCGTTCGTAGAGGTGGACGGCGTTTCCGTGCCGGTCGCCGAAGACCTGCACCTCGATGTGGCGGGGGCGGGTGATGTAGCTCTCGATCAGCACGCGCGGATCGCTGAAGGACGACTGGCCCTCGCGCTGGGCGGAGGCGAGGCCGGCGGCGAAGTCCTCAGGCCGGTCGACGCGCTTCATGCCCTTGCCGCCGCCGCCGGCGACGGCCTTGATCAGGACGGGATAGCCGATGCGGGCGGCCTCGGCGGTCAGGGTCGCTTCTGACTGGTCCTCGCCCTGGTAGCCGGGGGTGACGGGGACGCCGGCGGCGATCATCAGGGTCTTGGCCGCGTCCTTCAGGCCCATGGCGCGGATGGCGGCGGGCGGCGGGCCGATCCAGACCAGGCCGGCGGCGGTCACGGCCTCGGCGAAGTCGGCGTTCTCGGACAGGAAGCCGTAGCCGGGGTGAATGGCCTCGGCCCCCGTGGCTTTCGCGGCAGCGAGAACCTTCGCGGCGTCGAGATAGGATTCGCGCGCCGGGGCGGGGCCGATCAGGACGGCCTCGTCGGCCTCACGGACGTGCAGGGCCTTCGCATCGGCTTCGGAATAGACGGCGATGGTCCGGATGCCCATGCGGCGGGCGGTGCGGAAGACGCGACAGGCGATCTCGCCGCGATTGGCGACCAGGACGGATTTGAACATGGGGTCTCTCTAGCCGCTGTCGCGCGACGGGGCCACTCAATGCCCGCCGGACATCTCATTGAAGCCGAGGTAGAGCCAGAGAACCGCCAGCAGGCTGAAGGTGATGGTGGTCAGGTTGAAGAGCACAAACATCCGCGCCAGCGTGCCGATCGTGCTGCGCTGATAGGCGCCCTTCATGTGCAGGAACAAATGCACGGGCGAGGCCACCAAAAGCCACCACGCCGCACCCCCGATGAGCATCGACAGCAGGAAGATGACGATCAGCAACAGCATCTGGAACGATAGGGAGTGCATCGAAAACACAAGGTGATCAAAGACATAAAAGCGGCGATTGAAGGCGAACAACAGCGTCAGCATCAGGGCTGACACGGGCAGGGCCAGGATGGCGATGCGGTGGCCCCAGATCTCCAGCAGGAGCGCGAACCGCTCGGGGTCGTCCTTGACGGCGTCGTAGCGGGTCTGGGCCCAGTGCTGCATGGCCGACAGCTGGGTGTCGTTGGCGACGGCGGATGTCACCCGGATCCGGTCTTCCTCCAGCGTTCCGGACCGGGCGGCGACGTCTCCGGCGGCGGCGTCGCTGACGGAGCGGCTGAATTTGATCCAGTCGCGGTCGAGCGCGGCGAGGGCCATGGCCTTCTCGCCGTCGCTCATGGTCGTGTCGGCGGCGATCCGGGCCCTGGCCTCGGCGCGGGCGGCGGGGTCGTCGGCCCGCCCGCCGGGGCCCACGATGTTCAGCTGGGTGTTCGTCGTGTCGCCGCGCGCTTCTGCGCGGTGGGCGTTGGTGGTGGTCGCCCAGTGCCCGGCGAAGATCACCACCAGCAGGATGACGAGGAACATCCGGAACGGCTGAACCTGGTAGGCGCGCTTGCCGTCCAGATAGTCGCGGGTCAGCCGGCCGGGCCGCTTGAACAAGGCGGGCAGGGTCTTGAACAGACGGCCGTCGAGGTGAAGCAGGCTCTCGACCGCCTCGACCGTCAGCTTCCAGACCGACTTATGGAAGTCCTCGGCCAGCTGGCCGCAGACGTGGCAATACGTCCCCTGAAGCGGCGTCTCGCAGTTGGCGCAGGGCGTGCCCGGCGGGATGTCGGCGTGCTCACGCTTCCACTTCAGCCAGCCGCCGCCCGACGCCAGCGCCGCCGTTTCCAGTTCGCCCGACATCGATCCCCCGCCTGATTCCTACTGAGCCCAGGCCGGTTTACGTTTTTCGAGGAAGGCGCGCACCCCCTCCTGACCCTCGGCCGAGACGCGGGCGCGGGCGATGCGTTTGGCGGTCTCTTCCATCAGGCCGTGGTCGATCTTCTGGCCGACGACGTCGTTGACCAGCCGCTTGGCCTCGCCCATGGCGCCGGGGGCGTTCTCGCTGATGCTGTCGGTCAGCATGGAGACGAACTCGTCGACCGAGCCCTCGGGCAGGACCATGTCGATCAGGCCGGCGTGGGCCGCATAGTCGGCGTCGAAGATATTGGCCGACAGGAACAGCTGGCGCGCGCGGCGGGCGCCGACGGCCTCGACGACATAGGGGGCGATGGTCGCGGGGATCAGGCCCAGCTTGACCTCGGTGAAGCCGAAGCGGGTTCCCTCGACGGCCACGGCCATGTCGCAGGCGGCGACGATTCCGGCCCCGCCGCCCATGGCCGCGCCCTCGACGATGGCGCAGGTCAGGGCCGGGACTTCGTGCAGGGCCTTCAGCATCTTCGCCAGACCCATGGCGTCGTCGCGGTTGTCCCCCTCCGACCAGCCCGCCGCATCGCGCATCCAGCCCAGGTCGGCGCCGGCGCTGAAGGTGCCGCCCGCGCCGCGCACGAAGACCAGACGCACATTGTCGGCCCCCTGCAGGGTCTCGAAGGCCTCGTACAGGGCGGCGACGGTCGGGGCGTCGAAGGCGTTGCGCTTGTCCGGCCGGTTGATGGTGACGAAGACGACGCCGTCGGCGGTGGAATCGATCTGGACCAGATCGTCATTGGCGTCGGGGGCGGGATCGGCCAGCAGCGGATGGGCGATGGCGTTGATCTCGGCCGCCTCGGCGTCGGTGATGTCGAGGGCGTTGAGGTCGGCTTCGGTGGGCTTGTCGGTCATGGGTCGCGTCCTTGGGGATATTCGACTGTAACGCATCGCTCGCCGATTGGCAGCGAAGCCGCGTTCCTTGACAGCCCCATCGCACGGGACTTGATTGTGGAAAAGCCAAACGCAAGCCAGCGGGGATTGAGATGGCGCAGGCGCCGCGAAACCGCAGACCGTCGCGCCTGACGCCCGCGAAGGCGAAGCTGGCCGCCGAAATCCGGCAGCAGCTGGTGGATCAGGGCGGAGCCGCCCACCGCGACGTGGTCATCGGCCGGATCCTGCAGCGCAAGGGGCTGAACGGCCTCGCCGCCGACCGGGCCCGCCGCGCCCTGCTGTCGGCCTTCGAACTGCACGTCCATCCCGATCCCGACAGCGGCGCCCCGCATCTGTTCGACCTGCCGTTCGGGCCGGACTCGCATCGCTGGGCGGTGGACGAGCGGACGGGATCGACCCGATTCTGATCGCCGAAGGTTGGGAGTCAGGATGATGGCGACCAGCGCGGCCGACCGCATCCGCCGGACGAGCGTGGCGAGCGTCCATGTCCACTATGTCGCCAAGGCGGAGCGGAAAGGGCGCACGCGGGCCGAGGTGGACGCGGTGATCCGCTGGCTGACCGGCTATTCGCAGGATCAGCTGGAGGCGCTGCTGGCGGCGAAGACCGATTTCGAGACCTTTTTCGCCGAGGCGCCGGCGATGAACCCCAACCGTTTCCTGATCACCGGCGTGATCTGCGGCTATCGGGTCGAGGAGATCGAGGACCCGTTCATGCGCGAGCTGCGCCAGCTCGACAAACTGGTCGACGAGGTGAGCAAGGGGAAGGCGATGGAGAAGGTGTTGCGGAAGGAGTGATGGGTCCTTGTCATCCCGGAAAGCGCGCAGCGCTTATCCGGGACCGAGTGCGCCGCTTTGTGGCGGGCTCCCGGAAATCGCCTGCGATTATCCGGGAGACAGGCGGCCATCGCACCGACCTGTGGCCCGGATAGCCGCTGCGCAGCTTCCGGGCCGATCATGTTCCATGCGAAGCCGTCCCGGCTCTCCGCTTCGCTTCGGCCGGGATGACAAGGCACTACATCCTGAACACGCCGAAGGTCGTCTCGGGGATCGGGGCGTTCAGCGAGGCGCTGATGGCCAGGCCCAGCACGTCGCGGGTCTGGACCGGATCGATGATCCCGTCGTCCCACAGGCGGGCGGTGGCGTGGTACGGATTGCCTTCGTCCTCATACTTCTGGCGCACCGGCGCCTTGAAGGCTTCCGCCTGTTCCGGGGTCCAGCTGTCGGCGTCGCGGTGGACGGTGGCCAGGACGGCGGCGGCCTGTTCGCCGCCCATGACGCTGATCCGGCTGTTGGGCCAGGTGAACAGGAAGCGGGGCCCGAAGGCGCGGCCGCACATGCCGTAGTTGCCCGCGCCGAAGCTGCCGCCGATCAGGACGGTGAATTTGGGAACCTCGGCCGAGGCCACGGCGGTGACCAGTTTGGCCCCGTTCCTGGCGATGCCCTCGGCCTCGTATTTGCCGCCGACCATGAAGCCCGAGATATTCTGCAGGAAGACCAGCGGGATCTTCCGCTTGCAGGCCAGTTCGATGAAATGGGCGCCCTTGAGCGCGCTTTCCGAGAACAGCACGCCGTTGTTGGCGAGGATGGCGACAGGATAGCCCCAGATGCGGGCGAAGCCGCACACCAGCGTGGTCCCGTACAGGGCCTTGAACTCGTCGAACTCGGAGCCGTCGACCAGACGGGCGATGACCTCGCGCACGTCATAGGGGGCGCGGACATCGTCGGGGATGATACCGTACAATTCCTCGGCGTCGAAGGCGGGGGCGCGCGGTTCGCGCACGTCCATGTCGACGCGTTTCACCGTGTTCAGGCTGTCGACGATGGTGCGGACCATCTCCAGCGCGTGCTCGTCGTTCTCGGCCACATAGTCGACGACGCCGGACCGGCGGCCGTGGGTCTCGGCCCCGCCCAGCTCCTCGGCCGAGATGACCTCGCCCGTGGCGGCCTTCACCAGCGGCGGGCCGGCCAGGAAGATGGTGCCCTGGTTGCGGACGATGACGCTCTCGTCCGACATGGCGGGGACATAGGCGCCGCCGGCGGTGCAACTGCCCATGACGCAGGCGATCTGGGGGATCGACTTCGCGCTCATCCGGGCCTGGTTGAAGAAGATGCGGCCGAAATGGTCGCGGTCGGGGAAGACCTCGGCCTGGTGGGGCAGGTTGGCCCCGCCGGAATCGACCAGATAGACGCAGGGCAGGCGGTTCTGCTCGGCGATCTCCTGGGCCCGCAGGTGCTTCTTCACCGTCATCGGGAAATAGGCGCCGCCCTTCACCGTCGGGTCGTTGGCGACGATCATGACCTCGCGGCCCGAGACCCGGCCGACGCCGCAGATCATGCCCGCGCCGGGCGCGCCGTCGCCATACATGCCGTCCGCCGCCAGCTGGCCGATCTCGAGGAAGGGCGAGCCGGGGTCCAGCAGCCGGTCGACGCGGTCGCGGGGCAGCAGCTTGCCGCGCGACACGTGGCGATCGCGGGAGGCGTCGGATCCGCCGCGGGCCGCCTTGGCGACCCTGGCGCGGAGCTCGTCGCGGAGGGCCCGGTTGTGGGCGTCCAGCGCCTTGAAGGCGGGGCTGTGCGGATCGATGGCGGACGTCAGCTTGGGCATGGGGCTGGTTTAGGGTGGTTCATGGCGGTGGGGAAGAAGCGTTCTCCCTCCCCTTCATGGGGAGGGACGACCGCGCAGCGGTCCGGGTGGGGAAGTTCAGCGACAGGCGCGGACCGCGGCAGGTTCGCACTTCCCCACCCGGGCTCGCCCCGGGGGCTCGCCGTCCCTCCCCCCGAGGGGAGGGAGAGGCGGGCGCGCTTATGGCTTGATCGATTTTCCTTGGTTGACCTTCAACCGCCGCCGTGGCCTGTCGCCCGTCCCATGATCGGCTTCAACACCCAGACCCGGACGACCCTGCGCGAGCTGCTGCACCTGGCGTGGCCGGTGGTGCTGGCGCGCATCGGCATCATGACCATGGGGCTGACCGACGTGATCGTGGTCGGCAATTACTCAAGCCTGGAGCTGGCCTGGAGCTCGCTGGCGCTGGCTCCGACCGCCATCATCGTCACCACCGCCGTCGGCCTGATGATGGGGGTGCAGGTGATGACCGCCCGCCTGATCGGTCAGGGCCGGCGCGGCGAGGTCGGCGGCGTGCTGCGGCGGGGCGTGACCTATTCGTTGCAGCTGGGCGTGATCTCGATGATCGGCCTGATCCTGATCGGCCCCTGGGCGCTTCAGCACATGGGTCTGGCTCCGGGCCTGGGCGAGGGCGCCTCGCCGGTGCTGGTGGTCTTCGCCCTGTCGATGCCCGGCTATCTGGTCAGCGTGGCGGCGCAGTTCTTCCTCGAGGCCCTGCACCGGCCGCGCGCGGGCATGTGGGCCATGTGGATCGCCAACGGGTTGAACCTGGCCCTGAACCTGCTGCTGGTGCCTGACATCCTCGGTCTGGGGATCGACGGCGCCGTGGCGTCGGCGTGGGCGACCTTTGTCGCGCGGACGTCGCTGGCGGTGTTCCTGATCGTCTACATCGTCCGTCTGCCCGAGGCGCGGGCGCTGGGCGTGTTCCGCCGCCCGGCGCGCAACCGGGCCGACGAGCGCGAGCAGCGCAAGGTCGGCTACGGCGCGGGCAGTTCCTACTTCATCGAGGTCGGCGCCTTCGCCGCCATGACCTTCATCGCCGGCCAGCTGGGCGCGATCGAGACCTCGGCCTGGGCCATCGTGCTGAACGTCTCGGCCATCGTCTTCATGGTCCCGATGGGCCTGTCGTCGGCGACGGCGGTGCTGGTCGGCCGCGCCTACGGGGCGCGGGACGGGCGCGGCGTGCTGAGGGCCGGGCTGGTGGGGATCGGCGTGGTCATCGCCCTGACGCTGGCGGTGGCCCTGGTCGTCTGGCCCGGCGCGCCGCTGATCGCCCGCGCCTACAACCGCGATCCGGCGCTGCTGGCGGTGGTGATCCCGGCGCTCGTGCTGACCACCCTGTTCTTCGTCGCCGACGGCATCCAGGTGGTCTCGGCCTCGGCCAACCGCGCGGCGGGCGACGTCTGGTGGCCGACAATCATGCATTTCGCGGCCTACAGCCTGATCATGATGCCGCTGGGCTGGTGGTTCGCGCACGAGATCGGCGTCAACGGCCTCGTCTGGGCCGTGATCATCGCCAGCCTGGTGTCGTCGGCGCTGCTGACGGGGCGGTTCGTCAGGGTGGCGCGGCGGCTGCCCGTAGGGACGAGGGATGAGGGATGAGGGATTAGGGATTAGGGATTGGGAGGCGCCGGGGTTGCGATGTCCGCCCGCACTCGCCACTAACCGTGATCTATTCCTGATCCCTAATCCCTAATCCCTAATCCCTAATCCCTGGCCCCCGGCTTCCATGTCCCGCATCCTCATCACCTCGGCCCTGCCGTACATCAACGGCATCAAGCATCTGGGGAATCTGGCGGGCTCGATGCTGCCGGCGGACGTCTACGCCCGCTTCAAGCGGGCCCAGGGCCATGAGGTGCTCTACATCTGCGCCACCGACGAGCACGGGACGCCGGCCGAGCTGGCCGCCGCCGCGGCGGGGCAGGACGTGCGGACCTATTGCGACGAGCAGCACGAGGTCCAGAGGGCGGCGGGTCAGGCCTTCGGCCTCAGCTACGACTGGTTCGGCCGCTCCTCGAACGCGCCCAACCAGCGCCTGACCCAGCATTTCGCGGCGGCCCTGGAGAAGAACGGGCTGATCGAGGAGCGGGTCGACCGGATGATCTATTCCGTCGACGACGCCCGCTTCCTGCCCGACCGCTATGTCGAGGGCACCTGTCCGCACTGCGGCCATGTCGGGGCGCGCGGCGACCAGTGCGACAACTGCGGCCGGCTGCTGGACCCGACCGACCTGATCGATCCCTATTCGGCGGTGTCGGGTTCGCGGAACCTCGAGGTGCGCGACACCCGCCACCTGTATCTGCTGCAGACGAAACTGGCCGACCGCATCCGGACGTGGATCAACTCGAAGACCGACTGGCAGACGCTGGCGAAATCCATCGCGCTGAAACACCTCGACGAGGGGCTGATCGACCGGGGCATCACCCGCGATCTGAAGTGGGGCGTGCCGGTGGTCGGCCCCGACGGCGGCCCGCGCCCCGGCATGGAGGGCAAGGTCTTCTATGTCTGGTTCGACGCCCCGATCGAATACATCGGCGCGACCGAGGAATGGGCCGATGCGACGGGCGGGACCTGGCGCGACTGGTGGCGGACGGACGAGGGCGCCGACGACGTCCGCTACGTCCAGTTCATGGGCAAGGACAATGTCGCCTTCCACACGGTCAGCTTCCCGGCGACCATTCTGGGATCGGGCGAGCCGTGGAAGACGGTCGACACGCTGAAGGCCTTCAACTGGCTGAACTGGTACGGCGGCAAATTCTCCACCAGCCAGAAGCGCGGCGTCTTCATGGACCAGGCGCTGGAGCTGCTGCCCGCCGACTACTGGCGCTGGCACCTGACGGCCTATGGCCCCGAGCATTCGGACGCGGCCTTCACCTGGGAGCAGTTCCAGTCGACGACCAACAAGGACCTGGCCGACGTGCTGGGCAATTTCGTCAACCGCATCGTCAAATTCGCGGAGAGCAAGTTCGAGGGCGTCGTGCCCGAGGCCGGGGAGCCCGGACCGCTGGAGGCGAAGCTGGAGGCCGACCTGCGCGCCGGCATCGCCGAGGCGACGGCGCAGTTCGAGGCCATGGAGTTCCGCAAGGCGGCCGTGGCCCTGCGCGCCGTCTGGGTGCTGGGCAATGAATATCTGCAGGAGGCGGCGCCCTGGACCGCCTTCAAGACCGATGTGGATCGGGCCGCCGTGGGCGTGCGCACGGGGCTGAACCTGGTGGCCCTGTTCGCCCGTCTGGCCGCGCCGGTGATGCCGAACTCGGCGGTGAGGATCGGCGCGGCCGTGGGCGCCACGGACTTGAGCTGGCCGACGGCGGACGAGCCGCTGCTGGACGCCCTGCCGCGCGGCCAGACGGTGGCGGCGGCCGGGGTGCTGTTCACCAAGATCGAGGACGCCCAGGTCGCCGAATGGTCGGAGCGGTTCGGCGGGGCCTGAGCCGGCGCGCCGAACGGACGACGAGAAGCAAAAGGCCCCGGATCGCTCCGGGGCCTTTTTCGGATCAGGACGCCGGCGGGACCACCGCGGCGGGCGGCGGCGCATCCGCCGGGCCGGCCGGCAGCCCCGTCGGGGGCGCCGATGTCTCTTCGCCGCTGACGCCCTTCAGATATTTGGCCTTCTCTTCCTCGCTGATGTCGAGGAAGGCCGGGGCGGAGGCGTTGAACGCATCCATCCGCTCGGTCCGCACGATCACCGACCGGGCGCCGTCCCAGACCATGTGCACGGCGACATAGAGGACGATGACCAGGCCGACGTAGCCGATCCAGCGGTGCTTCGTCAGCAGCTTGGCGATGAAGGTGGCGGCGACGCCCATCAGGGCGATCGACAGGATCAGGCCGAAGACCATGATCCACGGATGCTCATGCGCGGCGCCGGCGACGGCCAGGACGTTGTCCAGCGACATGGTGACGTCGGCGATCATGATCTGCAGCAGGGCGGCGCCGAAGGATTTGCGCTTGAGGCCCAGGGCCTCGGGGGGCGGGCCGCCGCCGTGGTGGGCGGACAGGGCGGTCTCCAGCTCGGCCTCGGCCTCGGCCTGGTCGTGGGTGCGCTGCTCCTGCAGTTCGCGCCACATCTTCCAGCAGACCCACAGCAGCAGGATGCCGCCCGCCAGCAGCAGGCCGATGATGGCCAGCAGTTGCACGGTGATCAGGGCGAAGCCGATGCGCAGCACGACGGCGGCGGCGAGACCGATCAGGATCGCCTTCTTGCGCTGCTCGGGCGCGAGGGCGGCGGCGGCGAGGCCGACCGCGACGGCGTTGTCGCCGGCCAGCACCAGGTCGATCATCAGCACCTGGCCGAGGGCGGTGGCCTGGCTGGCGAGTTCGGGAGACGAGAGGAATTCCATGGGCGGGGCTCTAGGACAGGATCAGCCGGGCATCAATGCCGGATCAGCCGGTCTGCTTCCGGTTGGCCTCGTAAAGCGCCACGGCCGCCGCGTTGGAGACGTTCAGGCTTTCGAAGCCGCCCGGCATGGGGATCTTCGCCAGCACGTCGCAATGCTCGGCCACCAGACGGCGGATGCCGTCGCCTTCCGAACCCATGACCAGCACGGTCGGACGATTGTCCAGCGCCTGTTCCAGCGTCAGCTCGGCCGACCCGTCCAGTCCCACGGCGCGCCAGCCCATATCGGCCAGCGTCTCCAGCGCGCGGCTGAGGTTGGTGACGCGGGCGCAGGGCAGGCGTTCGGTCGCGCCGGCCGAGGCCTTGGCCAGGGCGCCGGCGAGGGCGGGGGAGTGGCGGTCCTGGACCACGATGCCTTTCGCCCCGAAGGCGAGGGCCGAGCGGAAGATGGCGCCGACGTTCTGGGGGTCGGTCAACTGGTCCAGCATGACGATGACGCCGCCGTCTCCGGCGATGTCCTCCAGCGTCACGCCTTCCAGCGGCTGGACCTTGAAGGCCAGGCCCTGGTGCACGGCGCCGGGCGGCAGCATGCGGTCGAGGGCCTGGACCTCGATGATCTCGATCTTGTGGCCGTGGGCCGCCTGATCGCGCTCAAGCTCGGCGGCGCGGTCGGCGGTCGCGAGCAGCCGACCCATGCCCTTGCGGGCCGGATTGGCCAGGGCCGCGAGCACCGGATGACGGCCCCAGACGAAATTGTCGGCGTCCGCCTTGGCCCGTGACGGGCGCGGCGCGGAATCATTGAAGCTCTTCGGCTTGGGGTTGGGGTTCCAGCCGCCGCGGTCGGGGCCGCTCGCGGAGGGTCCCTTGGCGCCCGCTCCGGGCCCGCCGGAGCGGGGCGCGGACTTGTCGCCGAAGACCGGTTTTTTGCCCGATTTCCGGTCGTTGCGTTCTGGATTTCTCGACACTATAAGACGCCCTCCGATTTGGAGCCCTGAGGGCTTTCGGGTCTGGCGCCCCTCCTAAACCAGGCGACGCAGGACACCGAGAGCTTTTGTTGTTTCGACGACCGAAAGGTCGGCGAGGCATCGGTCCAACGGTTCGAAAACGCGCTGGGGGAATGTCCCGAGTGGCAAAGGGGGGGGACTGTAAATCCCCTGCGTAAGCTTCGCAGGTTCGAGTCCTGCTTCCCCCACCACGCGGTTTCGAAACGAAGGTCCGGACCCCATATCGGGTCGGCGGTCAAAGGCTTCCGGGCCCGAGGCCGTCTCCGTGCGGGTATAGTACAATGGTAGTACAGCAGCCTTCCAAGCTGAATATGTCGGTTCGATTCCGTCTACCCGCTCCAGAATTCTTAAGCTGACCAATCGCCCCTTCCCGGGCCACAGGAGTTTTGGCCATGGCCAAGGAAAAGTTCGAACGTAACAAGCCGCACTGCAACATCGGCACGATTGGTCACGTTGACCACGGCAAGACGACGCTGACGGCGGCGATCACGATGGTTCTGGCCAAGGCCAGCGGCGGCAAGGCGATGAACTACGCCGACATCGACGCGGCTCCGGAAGAGAAGGCGCGCGGCATCACGATCAACACGGCGCACGTCGAGTATGAGACGGCGGCCCGTCACTATGCGCACGTCGACTGCCCCGGCCACGCCGACTATGTGAAGAACATGATCACGGGCGCGGCGCAGATGGACGGCGCCATCCTGGTGGTTTCGGCCGCCGACGGCCCGATGCCGCAGACGCGCGAGCACATCCTGCTGGCCCGTCAGGTCGGCGTGCCGGCGCTGGTGGTGTTCCTGAACAAGGTCGACCTGGTCGACGACGCCGAGCTGCTTGAGCTGGTCGAGATGGAAGTGCGCGAGCTGCTTTCGTCGTACCAGTTCCCGGGCGACGACATTCCGATCACGGCGGGTTCGGCCAAGGCCGCGACCGACGGCGTGAACCCGGAGATCGGCGAGCAGGCGGTGCTGAAGCTGATGCAGACGGTCGACGACTACATTCCGCAGCCGGCGCGTCCGCTGGACCTGCCGTTCCTGATGCCGGTCGAGGACGTGTTCTCGATCTCGGGCCGCGGCACCGTGGTCACGGGCCGGATCGAAAAGGGCATCGTCAAGGTCGGCGAGGAAGTCGAGATCGTCGGCATCCGCCCCGTCCAGAAGACGACCTGCACGGGCGTGGAAATGTTCCGCAAGCTGCTGGACCAGGGCCAGGCGGGCGACAACGTCGGTGTGCTGCTGCGCGGCACCAAGCGTGAGGACGTCGAGCGCGGTCAGGTTCTGTGCAAGCCGGGTTCGATCACCCCGCACACGAAATTCCTGGCGGAGGCCTATATCCTGACCAAGGAAGAGGGCGGCCGTCACACCCCGTTCTTCACCAACTACCGCCCGCAGTTCTACTTCCGCACCACGGACGTGACCGGCATCGTGCACCTCAAGGAAGGTGTCGAGATGATCATGCCCGGCGACAACGCCGAGCTGAACGTCGAGCTGATCACCCCGATCGCCATGGACCAGGGCCTGCGCTTCGCCATCCGCGAAGGCGGCCGCACCGTCGGCGCCG